>NZ_CAJTSC010000011.1:0-28122 GCF_910578895.1 uncultured Bacteroides sp. | reverse complement strand
CGGCTTTTTCCGTCCTTGTGTGCTGCCGGCGGAAAAAAACGAAACGGAAAACGCCCATCTTGCCCACAGTCAGCGTAATAGCGAAATGTTTACAAATAAACCAGAGGGAAAGAACGCCGGAAATGCCGTGTGCGGGCATCCCGTCTTCCGGATATCGACGTCTTTTGCGAGCGGCATTGACATCGCTCGCGAGGGACATTAATGCCTGTCGCGATAGACATTAATGTCTATCACGAGCGATGTTAATGCCGCTCGGCTGAAACACTTGTATCTGTCGCTCGAAACACCTGTGTCCGACGGCTGAAACATTCGGTTTCTGCATAAACGGTGCATATCTATCGAAAATCAGAGCATATCTATCCGCACTTTATGCAACATGTTCCTGTTTCGGCAGAAAGCGGCGGGGAGGGGAGTAAGCGTAAAGGACGGTTTGCTGCCTTTTTGTCGTGAAGCGGGCGGATGACGCTTCATTTTGCCATCCGGTAGAGGGGTCGGACCGATGGGCTGTTGGTATATGGCGATACGGTAGGCGTCCGATTCTCTTTTGCTTCCGGTGCCCCCTTTCCTGTAAATGAAAGAACCGTGTGAAAAAGCAGGCTCTAAGGCTGAACAAAATTTAAGCAGGCTCTTAAACCTTCTTTTTATTTGCAAAACTTTTTATACCTTTACTCCCTCAATAAACAAGTGATTATGGAAAATGCCCAAATAAAACTTACCGAAACGGTAATGATGGTAGATGTTGCCT
This sequence comes from uncultured Bacteroides sp., assembly GCF_910578895.1. Classification (GTDB taxonomy): domain Bacteria; phylum Bacteroidota; class Bacteroidia; order Bacteroidales; family Bacteroidaceae; genus Bacteroides. The sequence continues at coordinate 27,377 of NZ_CAJTSC010000011.1, read as the reverse complement.
GCCTGAATTTTGTCATAAACGATTTGAAGAAGCATTTCGAACCGCTGTTGGGACACCCTTTGCAGACGGTGGACCTGGCGCTTCTTACCATGTATCTGGCAATGGATGCCGGTGTGCAGGGAAGCGGCAATGATGTGCAGGTGCTTTTAGTGTACGACGAGCAGTGTGGCAAGTTGGAGCACTGCCTGCCGTCCGACTTGAAAACCGAACTGGACGGGGTGGCTTTCAAGGCGGATTTGGGTGAGTTTAGTTTTATGTCCGTACCCTCCGAGGGATTTGTCTCTCGTGGCGACCTCTACATGGACCTGTTGCAGATAGTGCTGAATGCCGCCGAAGTGAAGAAACTCATAATCGTTCCTTTTGCCGAAGAGTATGGCAAAGAGGTGGAAGAAGTAGTGAGGGAAACGGTGGCGGAAAGTGCCGGACACAAAGAGGATGCGAAAGACATTGTCTGTTTCCGGATGACCGCGCCTGCCGCTCCGGCGGCGTATCGTTGGGAGCAGCTGGGCTATCCGTTGATGTCGGCATTGGGCATCCGAAGTGAGGATTTGCAACGTAGTTAATCATCTTGGTTCATCATCCTAATCCATCATTGCATCGTGAGTGATTTCCGTTTAAAAGTGTTCCGGTCTGTTGCGAAGAACCTGAGTTTTACGAAAGCTTCGCAAGAATTGTTTGTCAGCCAGCCCGCCATCACCAAACATATACAAGAGTTGGAAGCCGCTTACCGGACGCGTCTGTTCGACCGTCAGGGCAGCCGGATTTCGTTAACGGAGTCGGGCAGGTTGCTTCTGGAACATTGCGAGCGGATTTTGGAAGATTACAAACGGCTGGAATACGAAATGCACTTGCTGCACAATGAATATACGGGCGGCTTGAAGCTGGGCGCCAGCACCACCATCGCGCAGTATGTGCTGCCGCCTCTGCTTGCCACTTTTATCGGCAAGTTTCCGCAGGTCGACCTATCGTTGCTGAACGGCAATTCGCGGGAGATAGAAGCCGCTTTGCAGGAACATCGCATTGATTTGGGCTTTGTCGAAGGAGTGTTCCGGTTGCCTAATATCAAGTATACTACTTTTCTGGAAGATGAACTGGTGGCGGTGGTCCGCACGGGCAGCAAACTTGAGGTGGGAGAGGAGATAACTCCCGAAGAGCTGTTGCATCTGCCTTTGGTGCTTCGCGAGAGAGGCTCGGGCACATTGGATGTTTTTGAACGTGCCCTGTTGCAGCATAATATAAAGTTATCCTCCTTGCAGGTCTTGATGTATTTGGGAAGTACGGAGAGCATCAAGCTTTTTCTGGAGCATACCGATTGCCTGGGAATTGTTTCCGTTCGTTCCATTGCGCGTGAATTGTATTCGGGGCGCTTGCGTGTCGTCGAAATAAAAGGAATGCCCATGTTGCGCGACTTCAGTTTCGCCCAACCCCAGGGGCAGGAAGGCGGACTGGCGCAGGTGTTCATGCAGTTTGCCATGCACAATAACGATAAGTTATAGCGTATAAGTAGAAACGATTGGTACGATTGGGAAAAGAAGCCTACCTTTGCAGTGGAAAAAGGGTGTGTCGACACTCCGGCAAATGGTCGATGATATAAACAGATTTTCAATATCCACTTAATATAAAAAAACAAAAAGTATGGCTTCAAATCAAGCATTGGCGAAAGGCAACATGTCTTTCTTGCAGAACAACAACAAAATTATTTACGTTTCGCTTCTTGCTATCCTTTCTCTCTTCCTGTTTCTCGATTACATTCCGGGAATGCATGCTTATTCCGCATGGGTCACTCCGCCCGTAGCTCTGTTTCTCGGCTTGGCGTTTGCCTTGTTGTGCGGGCAGGCGCATCCGAAGTTCAATAAAAAGGTATCCAAATACCTGTTGCAGTATTCCGTGGTAGGTTTGGGTTTCGGCATGAACTTGCAGGCTTCGTTGGCTTCCGGCAAGGAGGGGATGGAGTTTACCATTATCTCCGTGGTGGGCACATTGCTCATCGGTTGGGTCATCGGCCGTAAGATGCTGAAAGTGGACCGTGACACTTCCTATCTGATCAGTTCCGGTACGGCTATTTGCGGCGGCAGCGCCATTGCGGCGGTAGGTCCGGTATTGAAGGCGAACGACAGCGAAATGTCTGTGGCTTTGGGCACTATCTTTATTCTGAATGCAATCGCACTGTTCATCTTCCCCGCGATAGGCCATGCGTTGGATATGAGCCAGCACGAGTTCGGCACATGGGCTGCCATTGCCATCCACGACACCAGTTCGGTGGTTGGTGCAGGTGCCGCTTACGGTGAAGAAGCGTTGCAGGTTGCCACCACTATCAAGCTGACCCGTGCCCTTTGGATTATTCCGTTGGCAATCGCCACCTCATTTATCTTCAAGAGCAAAGGGCAGAAAATCAGCATTCCCTGGTTTATCTTGTTCTTCGTCCTGGCGATGATTGTCAATACCTACGTGTTGGGTCTTTCCGAAACGGGCGCTTTAATCGGCGAGGGAATCAACGGCATTGCCCGCAAGACGTTGACGATAACCCTGTTCTTTATCGGCGCATCCCTGTCTCGCGATGTGTTGAAGGCAGTCGGCATCAAACCGCTTGTACAAGGCATCCTGCTTTGGGCGGTTATCAGTTTCAGTACGTTGGTCTATATTTATTGGTTCTGATTTGTTGATTTTCAAGCGAATGTAATAGAGGGTAAAGTCGAAACTCTCTTATTAACCCAATCACCCCTGTCATAGATGTCTATGGCAGGGGTGATTTGCGTGTTTGAGGTGTTTCTGTTTTACCTCGATTTTGTAGATAAGAGGGTGTTTCGCCCCCCTTTCCCGATTACTTCAGCGCCGTCAGCCACGCCGGAACGTAACCCAGGCGGTGGCGGAGTTGCGCCTCATAGAGCGAGTAAGGCTCCACGCGGTTACCCTGGCTTTCGATGCGTTTGTTTTGCGGCACATCGCTGATGAATGTTTCGGCAAAGTTGATGGACGCGCCGTGGAAACCGACAATGACGGGCGGCACGGTTTTGGTATAGCGGCTACTGTTGTCCCACCACACAAATTGGTTGTTCCAATTATCGTCATAGCCTGTACGGGTGGCATTCATGTTCCAGATAATCAGGTCGCCCAAATGGTTGGGCACCTCCGTATCGGCCCCTCCCTGGCGGCTGGGGATGAAAGCGCCGGTGCAACGGTCTATCAGCGTGGCGCGTGGTTGCGATGCGTGTGCCTCGTAGCAGGCGTCGTCTCCCCACTGCACGTTCCAGATTACCGCACCCATGCTGGGTTTGGAGACTCCGCATCCGTGGTATTGTCCGGCATTGTCCATCCATTCCGCCAACTGTCCGGCCTTAGGAATGCGGTAGCCACTGCTATGGTCGTACACCTTTCCTATAAATACGCGTGAGGAGGAGTTGGAGCGCACGGCGGAGTGTCCGCGGTTGCCGCTGATTTCGATGTCGTATGCCGAGAAGTTGGCACTGCTCACAATGGATGCCGCCTCGTTTACGCTTACAAAGCCTACCCGGCGCATCCACGAGTTGGTCAGGCGGGAGAAGTCTATCAGTTTGTAAGCACCGTCGAATGTATGCCCTTCCGGAGTGGTTACATGATGTTTGAAGCCCTCTTCAGCCTTACCCCGGAAAGTCAGGTCTTCCACGCCTACGTTCTCATAGTGGGGATATTTCCTGATTTTCCAGTTGTATTTGGCTTCCACCTTGCGCATGATAGGTTCGGCGAAGACCAGTTTGCCGTTGCTTACCGCCGTCACCTGATGATAGTCTATCACTCTGGCACCTTCGGTCTTGATACTGACATTGTCATTTAAGTCGCTGAGAGGGTGGGGCGCAATCTCTTCCGCTACGAACCCGGGGTCCTTGTTCTCTACGTAAAGGCATACCCAATCGCCCGCCTTGATGTCTTTCGTGCTGCTTACGGCAACCTCGAACGAACCTTTGGGAGCATCGCCCGTCACGTCGGCAAGGTCGGCAAGTGTTGAATAGTGCTTTATCTGGAGCATGGTGGGAACGGAGTACTCCTCTTTGTTGTCGGTTTTCCGGTTTTGGGCATCCATGCGGATAACGGTTTTCTCCTTGCCCGCTCCTTTAATCACGATATTGCCCATAGTCAGGTCTATGGTGTGGTTTACCTCGCTTTCATCTTGCAGGATGTATTCGCCTTCGGGGAAGTAGATGATGGCATTGGCGGGGCTGTTGTGCAGAAGACGCAAGGTGTACGAGTCGGCACCGCCGTTCACTCCGGCATTTTTGCTTTCCGGCATTTTCTGGACTCCCTTTATCGATGCGATGGCGTCGATAAAAGCCTGGCGGTCCGATTTTCCGTCATTGGGCACGGCTCCGAAATCGCATACATTGATAAGTTGGTATCCCTGCGCCATCAGTTCTTCCGTTTCCGGTGGCGCCACCTCTCCGTGCATGTATCCCGCATACGAGAAGTCGGGCAGCACATTGTTCTCCGAGCCGGATGCAAACTCCTTCCACGCATCGCAATAGGCGGCATCGAAAGTGGAGTTGAGCACCGTGGCAGCCAGCGTCACGGTGCGCTGATATTGCTTGGAAGAAGTGATGATGATGTTGATTTCCTCCGTTTTGGTGGCGGATGCCGTTGCCGGAGCCTTAATCAGCAGTTCGCCCTCTTCCAGCGTCACCGTCCAGCCGGAGGGAGCCTTTATCCGTGTGCGCACCACGTCGCTTGTCTCCACTTCATACGTGCGTTCTTCGTCCAGGAAGAATGTCAGCCCGCCTTCCGCTTCGCTGCCTTTTACTTTCAGGTAGAAGTTGCTGATGACGGGGAACTCTTTCGTCCCTTTGCCTGCTCCCGGCGTAAGGGACAGTTTGCCGGCGGCTTCGTTGTAAACGATGTCGCTGAACAGCGAGCTTGTCCCCGCGCCCTTGCCGCCGAATGCGGCGATACGGTTGCGTGCGGCGTCGGGCAGATAGGCGTATGTGGTGCCGCCGTCGCAAGTCATCTTCCAGAAGCCTTCGTTGTCAATCAGCAGCTGGGGAGAACGGTATGCGGCTTCTATGTCTTCCGGCGAATAGGCGTTCAGTGTCTTGCCGGACGGGTCGGTAAATTCGAGATACGTGCTCCCGTCGAAACTGTAAGACCAGTTGCCCTTTTCGGAGATTGCCACGAGGGGGAAGAGAGCGTCTACCGCTTCGCCGGTGCCGATGTGGTAGGCACTGCCGCCGGAGAGTTCCACTTTATAGCCCTTCTCCGTGGGAGTGACCCCTACGGGTATTTCGCCGGACAGTAGGCTTTGGTAGCAGAGGATAGAGGCATTCAGCCCGCCGACCGTGCTTTCGAGGGCGGCTACCTGCTCCTTCATGTACTCCGCCTGTGCCTGCCTGTCGGCATCGTCGTCGCACGATTGCAGCAGTAGCGGCAACAGGCTGCAAACGGCGGGAAGCAAAAGATGTTTGATATTCATAATTCTTTTAAGTATTAATGATTAATTACCTTATACTCACAGCTCTTTCATTTAAGGGAGTAAGATAACTCCTTCCAATTCCCTTTAATTCCCTTGAATGAAAGAGCCGTGCCTTATACTGATGTGTTATACTGATTTTTTTATTTCTTCTCGATAAAGTTCAGGTAACGGGGGAAACCTTCTTCCAGCGTTACCGTTACACGGGTTTGTCCGTCGGAATGGGTGACGGATACGTTCTCTGCATTGCTTGTGGCGTCCAAGGCCCACGTTCCGCGGAAAGTCAGCGTGGCATTGGTGGGGGTGGATATCCAACCGTAGTATTTGTCGGGCTGCGGACGCAGGTCGGGATTGCAGACTGCCACGGAAAGTTGCTTGCCGCTGATGCGTTCGAGCAGCAGCAGTTCGCTGTCCGCGGCGAGCAGTGCGCCTTCCTTCAGTCCGGTGGCAGGGGCAAACAAGGCGTATGCGGTGGTGTGCGAAGGCGTATGCTTCACGATGTGCAGCGAGTCTTGCTGCTGCCTTACCTCGAAGATGCCGCCTTTGCCTGTAAAACGCTTCGCATCGGCACGCATGCGTTCGGTTGTGGTGGCGGGTACCACGAGGAACTGGTACTTCTTCCGCGCGGGCTTGGCACCGTGCAGCAGGTAGGCTTTGGCAGCAGTCATCGTCCCCATGCCCTGTTCGGTAAGTCCGAAAGAGGAAGGGGTGGTCTGCTTGCCGTAGCGGACGATGAGCGGGTCGTTTCCGGCAGGAATAAAGTATCCGGTGGAGCACGGGTTTACTATCCACGAGTCTTTGTCGGAAGGAATGCTCAGCGAGTCGCCCTCGGCAAGCGTTTTGCCGTTGATTACCGTTGAGGCTTTGCCGCTCGTGATGCTTTGGAACAGGTTGGTGGCTGTCAGCCATTCGTCGGGATACTCGCCCTGTGCGCTAATGCCGCTGCCCATGCTGAACAGCATGCCGCCGATGGCAAAGACGGACTTGCAGAAAGAGAGGCGGGTGGGCGTGAAACGTTGCCCGCCCCATTTGTCGTCCTGGTCGAAGGCGGCGGCAAACAGTCCGCAGTCGCCCCATGCCAGCGCGCCGGCAAAGTTGGTGGTGTGTGCCCACTGGTCGAAGCGGTCGGCATTGTTGCCGTTGGGCAGCATCGACTTCCAGTCGGTGTAGTGCACGGTGGTGGCACCGGGCATCACGTTCCAGTCCCAGCCGCCTTTCTCGGCGCTCTTCTTGTCCTTGTAGGGATAGCCGGATGCTTCCAAAGAACCCTCATACATCACTTCCAGTGTGCCGTGCGACTGGTAACGTCCGAAGCGGTTGGTCTTGTTGTAGATTTCGCCGCCCCAGAAACGGGTGGTGGGGCAGCGCATGGTGGCTACCCAGTTTGCCTGGCGGTATACACCTGCCGGACTGTAGTTGAATTGGTAGAAGCCGTCCGTGTTTCGGGGAGCGACGCCTTTGTAATGGCCGGTTTTGAAGAAAGCGTTGTAGTAGGCGGCGAGTTCCGGGTCGAACTCCTTACCGTCGATGTCTCCGCCCACTTCCACCAGTTCACGGAAAAGGGCTTTGGAGAAGTTCACATCCAGCCCGTAGAGCGGATGGCGCCCGGCAAGGCTGTTGGCATAGAAGTGTCCTGCATCGGATGCGGAAGAGGTAGCCATCAGATAGACGCTGACGATGGCCTTGCTCATGCGCCGGTAGGCATCGCGGGTGATGCGGAAGGAGGTACCCTTCAGCCGTCCCATGTATTCCACCCAGGTGCGGTAGGAGTACATGTAGCCGTTGTAGTGCGTCTTGTGGTGGAAGCCGGTGCCGTCGGGCTTCAGGATGTCTTTTTCGCCGGGCACGTATTGCGTGCATGCCGAGAGGTAGCGCGAGAACGAACGCAGGTCTTCCGCCGCCTGTGCATCGTCCGGGTTGTGGAGTGCGCATACGAAGAGGTGGGGCAGCACGTTGTACAGGTAGTCGGAGTTGACGGTACGTTTCAGGATGGCATCTTTCTGGTTGAGTTTGTAAAATTCCATCAGGCCCTTTACCGCTTCAATCAGTTGCCCCCGCTGTTCGGGCGTACACATAGGCAGGGCGGAAAGGAAGTCGACGGGGACAATGCGCACGTCCGTGTACGAGTTGTACGGGAATGCCGGGATGCGCTCTATGACTCCGTCTTTCAGTATGCGGTCCAGATAGGGTGAGAACTCGGACCCTTCGGGCAGGTTCTCCTGTGCGGCGTATGCCAGTGCACGCAGGGCGGCGGCGAGCCGGCGGGTGTCTTCAATCTTCACCGTCTCCATTTTGGCGGTGTCGAATCCTTTTAGGAAATCGACTGCGCGCTGCACTTCGGCTTTGGTGGCTTTTGCCGGTTTCAGGGGATATTTCTTACGTAGTTTCTGCAAATCTTCGACAGAGGTATCGGAAGTATTGCCGGACGGATGGACGATGGCGGCACACGGACCGCTGTTGCCAATTGCTTCTGCAGCCAGCGCGCACGGCTGTCCTGCCAGCGACAGAAGCAATAATAAGCCAAGAACATTTTTCATACTATCAGTTTTTTAAATTTTGGTTGCTAAATTCGTCATTTTAAGGGAATGTGAGGTGCAAAAAAATACAGAAAAAGGGAGATTATTGTTCACGTAAGAGTGGGAGAGGGGGAAACGATGTATTTTGCATACAGTGATGATATATCACATATACAGCAGCATTGTATCACCCGTACAGTAGTGTGCTGTATCGCTTAATATCTTCGTACAGTGATGGGGGAATGAGTACCCGAAAGGTGCGGAAGTAAAACTAAAAATCCCTTGCCGTTGGGGGACGGTAAGGGATTTTGATGAAGAGCAATAAGGCTCTTGGGTAGAGATTTGATTAAGGTTGAATTATAGGCTAATTATTGTGGTAAGTCACTATCGTCAATTTGTTCCATTTGTACATTTCTGATAAGTATATTACCACCTTTGTCTTTATTAAATCTGAACTTAATTTCAAATTCTTGATAAATTTTCGTATCATCTTCAAGTACATCACTTATCGTTGTTGTACCAGTATATGTGCCTATTTTTTTGAAGTTTATATAGATTGTATGAGAGGTCCACTCAGCTTTTTTAAAAGTAAAATCTGTATAAGTTTTATTATTATTATCGGCAAAGAATACATCTTTGTTATTATTGAGACCAGTATATTCTTTATCTGTAGTAGCTCTAAGGATGGTACGTAAGGTAACAGGGGCAGCTTCTGTGGCATTGTCTGATTTTAATTCTAATGTGAGTTTATAATATCCAGGTTTGAAGTTTACAATTCCCTTGAGGTCACAATGGTAACCTATACCGGTTTTAAACCAACTGTATGCTGGCGCTACGGCATCCATTTGATATGAGATAGCATTCTCTTGGGAATTAAGGCTTACTTCTTTTAATGTTTCACCGTTATAGTTATTTACGGCATACCAATAATTCTTATTTGTATTATATAGCGTTTCGCTTACTATATTAAGTTTAGTAACATCAATATTATCAGTTGTTACATCGTTTTGGATATCAATTAAAGATGATATAGGAATAGTAACTAATTTAACTTTCAATTCCTCGCCTTCCAAGTCTGTACCTTCACTCGGCGTCCACGGGTCGATGCTTCCTGCGGGGAACTTGATACCTGTATTGTTTTCACCGATAGTCACTTCCATTCTGAAATACTTGCCTTGCGGATAGGTCACATCTTTATTGGGAGTTTTAAACCTGTAATTCTTGCCGCCGTTTACCCCGTAGACTTCCAACAGGGTGCTGCCTTGTGCTATGGTTTGTTCGGGAACAATGGCGCGATACAAATAAGTACCGGTATTTTCCGTACTTTCCACATAAGCCATCACCACATCTTGCTTTTGGGCAGTAGTCGTGATTGTTTGCGAAACAAGGTTTATGTTGGCATCGGTCACTACATCTTTCAATACTATTCTTTGAGGAGCCGTGTCGCCTATCTTGTCTCCGGCTACGAGCACCTCTACCATGGCGTATGCGTGGCTGTAGTTCAGGTTGATGGGGGTACCGCTATAAGCGCTTTTCTCTGTCTTTGAGATAAGCACGTCGCTCAAGTCGTAGTTACTGTTGGTTGCGCTTTCGGTAAACGACTGGTCTGCCGATACGTTCATGCCTGCAACAGTGGCTGTTACGCCTTCGGTATAGGGGTAATACGCATAGAAGGTGTACTCCTTTCCGTCTTCCAGCGCAATGGCGTCAGTTATGTTCACGGCTTTCCATTCGGTTCCGTCGTAGGTATATTTGCAATTGTCTTGTGTCCCGTCGTCGCTTACGGCAAAAATGCCCACTTCATCGCCCGTTCTCCAGGCAATGGTACGGTTGTTTTCGTCGTGCGTGGTTACGGTACGCATGCTGGCTCCGCCGCTTATCGTCATTATGAACTCGGCGGGAGTGCCTTTCTTTATGTCTGTTTGCGGTTCGTTATTTTCTTGGCTGCAACCTGTGGCGATGAATGCCGCTACAAGGCAGGGTGCTAAATGCTTTAAAGTTTTCATATTATTAAATTGTTTATGTATTAATGACTGATTATCTTGTCCTGTCTGTCATTCTTCGCTGCGTTCTGAATGACGGAGGGGGCAATGATATGTTTTAATTTCCAACATTTATATTCTATGTATTGGAAATGGATTTATACTTCTTCTCCTTCGCCGCTGATTTTATCTCCTTCTTCCCAGCCTGCGATGGGAGAGGAAGAGCTTTCGATGTCGTATCCGCCACCGGCGCTGACTGTAACATCGAACACGTATTGCATGCCGCGTTCCAGGCTGCCGATACTGCTGCTGATGGCGTATGTTTTTTTCTTCAGCGCATCGGGCAGCTGCTTGGCATTGATGGTGGCGACGTATCCCCGGGTGCTGCCGAGGGGCATGACGAATGCCTCGCTGGTGCGTGCCACGGTGGCGTCTGTAGATGATGCGGTGCGCATGCGGAAAGAAGCGATGCTCTCCGTGTCGGCACTGAAGCGTCCGTCGGTTACATTGAAGTGCCCAACGGTGGGCAGCCCCTCAAGGTCTACCGTTACATCGTTCAACTGTTCGGCTGTTATGCCTTCGCCTGCGCGGAAGTAGAATACCAGGCGGCTCAGGGCGGGAGCAAGGCGCATGGAAGCCACCGTGTTTTCCCGGCTGAGCGACTTGGCGCGTGCGTAGAGCAGGGAAGAGGCTTTCAGTTCTCCCTGCTTGTCCAGTTTCAGAGGAACCATGCCTTCGGTGTCGAACGCTTCATGGCGCGGATAGTAGACGGCTACGTCCCATACGTCGCTGCCCGTCGGCGGGAAGTAGGGGATGGCATCCACTTGGTCGGGCTGGAAGTAGTCGTCGTACGAAGTCGGCGTGGGGCTGTAGCTGAGGTTGGCGTGCGGGCTTACCACTTCGCTGCTTCCGCTTTTCAGCACGTAAACGCCGATTTTATCCTCGGGCTTGGTCCAGGTGGTTCCTTCCTGCCGGGGGTCGTAGGTGGCGTATACCTTTGCTTCGATGACGAGCGGGTATACCTTAGGATTTGCGGCAGGTGCCTCGTCATCGCTGCAAGCGGCGAACAGCGCCCCTGCGAGGAAGAGAAATGTGAGTTTGTCTTTTATCATAACGGATACCGTTTCTTTAGTGGGTTGCGGGTTATTCTTCTACTTTTTTCAGCGAAACGCCGTCTATCAGGATGCTCGACGGTTCGGTGGAGCTGTTCTGGAAGCAGATAGAGAAATTAGTCAGGTCGGCAGGGGTGGCATCTTCCGTCTCGTTCATGGTGAACTGGTAGATGCTGTTGCTTATCTTGCCGAAATTGAAGTCGAGCGTGTAGTAAGTCCATTTGCCCGAAGGGTTGGCTTTGCCGAAGCCGCCGTAGAATTTGCGGTCCGCCTTCTTGGGCTGGCTTTGCGTGCACAGAACGAAGCGTTGCAGATCCTTGCCGGCGGCATCGCGCAGGCGGATGAATACTTTCACCTGTCCCATATCTTCGGACTTTGCCCAAAAGCCCAATTTGTACATGCCCGGTTCTACGCTTCCCTCATAACGCTGTGCCACGAAAGACTTATACCAGGTGGTCAGTTTGGGGTCTACGGAAAACTCCAGTACCTTGCCGCGCTGTTTGTCGTTGATGATGCGGAAAGATGCTGCCGTTTCGTTGTTTACGGAGCACCATGCGCCGAATGTGACGTTGTCCTTGCTGCCGTATTCCGTAGTGAGGTCGGCGTTGTCAAACTCATTGTCCTTTATCAATTCTTGTGCTTGTACTCCGGCTGCCATGACCAGCATGCCGAAAACGCTTAAAATAATCTTTTTCATAATGGTACTTATTTTTTTAATGGTTAATAATTGTCCGGTTTATTGTGCGGGTTTCACCTCAACGGTCACTTCGTATATCGTTTGCTTCGAGTCCCATTTGTTGGCATTGGTGGCGATGAAGGTTGCGGTGTAGGTGCCCGGTTCGCTATACGTGTGCTGGTAGGTGGCGAGACGGGCGTTGGTTCCCTTGATGGGAGTGCCTCGGTCGGGTTCTACGCTGTGCGACGACAGTTTTTGGCTCACCATCCATACATCCATGTCGTAGTCCTGAGACTCATCGGCAGTGACAGTTTCGCCGGAGGCGACATACTCTTGCGGTTGGAACATCAGGCGGTAGTTGGTGATGGTGAAGTTGTTCTGCACTTTGGAATTTACGAAGTTCGTTCCGAATGCAAATTCGGTCATCATGTCTTCTACTTCAATCAGGTTTTTGTCCGGTTCGCGCTTCACGAGTTTAAGCTCGGTGATGTCGATGCGGGGACGATTGTCGTAGCTATAGGGTTTTCCGTTGTCCGGTCGCAAATCTCCTTTGCTCTTTACTCCGGTATGCGGTTCTGCCAGATAGCGGAAAGCGAGGTAGAAATCCTTGTCCTTATACTGGCTCAGGTTGACTGCCGCATAAGGCAGGTCGACAGTGGTGCCGCTTTTCAGGATGACACTTTCCAAAAGATGTTCCTTGTCGGCAGCAAGATCCGGGTCGGTGAGGTCGAACCACTCTTCGGGATTGATGTTGCCCGAACCGTCGTAAGTATCGGAAATCATGATGCGCAGGATGCGGTCGTTTACATAGTCGTAGTTCTCTGCATACTGCATCTTGGCAGCATACGAGAGTCCGAGGCTGTCCACTTCGGGCAGCGTAGTACGCTCGCGGTTGGCATACCGGTTGTTCTTCTCGCCGGAGTAGAAGGATATATAGTCGGGGTTTCCGTCGAACTCGAAAGTGACAGGCTGTCCGACATACACCGCATCGGGGGATTGTACGTTTACGCCGAACGTTACACTTTCGGCTTCGTCGCGGTCGCACGAGGAGAAAGTCGCCAGCAGGCATAACGCAAGCAACTGTGCAAGGCGTTTGCCGGAAGTGGGGTTATTGGTTGTTTTCATATCGTTATGAGCTGTTGTTTATCGTTTTTGTTATGTACTCTTTTAATCGGGTTACCAACGTTCGTTCTGCTTACAGATGGTGTTGGTGCTAAGCTCGCACTGCGGTATGGGCAGATAGAGGTTGCGCTCGGAAATGTTGTAGGCAGGGACGGAACGGACATCGCTGCGCTCGTAACCTACGGTGGCGCTTGGCTGGCCTTCGGGAGCGCTCTGGTCGGCAAGCAGGCGGATACGGTCGAAGTAGAAAGCTTCGCCACGGCGGCGCAGTTCCATGTGGCGGGGCACTTCGAAACAGAGTTCGCGGGTCTCTTCCTCGAAAATGAATTGGCGCAGGTTGGCGGAATTGTCGGTGATGCCTGCCTGCGACAGGTTTATCTCTGTGGCGTTGGCACGTTTACGGACGCGGTTGATGGCGTCTATGCCTGCTTGTGTGGGACCGTTCAGTTCGTTATCGGCTTCGGCAAACATCAGCAGTACATCGGAGAAACGCATGATGGGGAAGTTGATGGACGAATTGTTGCGTGCCCAAGGACGCACGGGATCGTATTCGGCGCGCCATTTGCCCGGATTGCCGGTACGCCCGTAGGCGTTGGCACTTCTGAGGTTGGCATCGGTCAGGTAATTCTTTTCCACTTTACCGGTTTTGTCATTGGTCTTGTAGCTGTAGTCGGCAAAGTTCCACCAGCGGCGTTGGTCACCCTGTTCTTTTCCTACATTGTTCAGCCCGCCGTTTTCGTAGAGACGGTACAGTATCTTGGTGGCATCGTACCAAGCGTATGCGTAGGGGACATCCGGGTCGGTGGTTACCCCCTGTGATATACCGATATACAGGCCTACTTTGCCGCACTCGTTGCTGCGGTCCATGCTGTTACCGTAAAATTCCACTTCGAACATGCTTTCACGGGCTTCGAGGTCGTAACGGTTGGAACACATGTTGATGAAAAGGTCGCGATAGCCTTGACGGTTGGCATCGTTCTCTCCATAAAGCCGGTGCAGGTTGCTGTCTATTACCTTCTTGGCGTATGTACGGGCTTCTTCCCAGGTGTCGGCATAAACGGGATAGCCGGACTGCCAGATATAGGCGCGTGCCAGCAATGCCTGTACGGTGGTACGTGAAATGCGCCCCGGAGCATTCAGTTCATCGGCAGGAAGACAGCCGTTTTCTGCCGCTTTCAGGTCGCGGATGATTTGCGCATAAATGGTTTCTTGCGAAGATTTCTCCAGAAGCTGCGTGGTGAGGTCGCGGGTAGGGGTCAGGCGCAAGGGCACTTCACCCCAATAAGCCACCAGGTTCATGTAGTAGAGTGCGCGTAGAGCGCGGGCTTCGGCAATGAACATTTTCTTGTTCCTGGCACTTCCACATTGTTCGTCCGTACGCCGGTTGATGAGGTCGATAAAATCATTGGCGCGGTTGATGCCGCTGTAAAGGGCGAGCCAGCACTCTTTGATATAATCGTCCGTATTGTTGTGCGTATAAAGATTGGGCTGCAGGTTGTCTTTGCCATAACTACGGTTGTAGACAAGAATGTCCGTACCTGCATCGAGGTCTCCCCACAGATATTGCCCGTATGTTCCTGCATAGCCCAAGACATCGTATACCCCGGCTAATCCGGACATGCAGGAAGTTGCATCCTGATAGATGGTTTCCGCATCGGGATTGTCGTAGATTTCAGTGTCCAAGAAATTGCATGAGGTGCAGAGACCGGCACTTAACAGTATATATATCAACTTTTTCATGGTGTTTATATCTTTTTAGTTACTTCAGAATATCATATATTACAAACCTAACTTCACGCCGAACGTATAGGAACGGGTACGCGGATAGGAGGAGTAGTCGAAACCGCGTGTCATGGCTGAGTTGCGGGTGGACACTTCAGGGTCGTAACCTGTATATTGGGTCCACGTCCAGACGTTCTGTGCGGATACATATACGCGGAGCGAACGTATCTTCAGGTTCTTCAGCATCTTGGTGGGGAAACTGTAGCCCAGTTGCACGTTTTTCAACCGCAGGAAGGAAGCATCCTCTATTTCGCGGTCGGTGTTGATGTTGGTCAGGCTGCGGTTGGGGGCGCAGAGGTAGTTGGTGTAGTTACCTTCCGTGACAGTACCGTCCGGATTGACTGTGCGCGGTGTCCAGTGGTTGGCTGCCGAGGCAAGTTGGTTAGTGTGCTTGCTGTTGAGCGATTCCAGCCGGGTACGGTTATAATTGATGACATCGTTGCCGTAAGACCATTGGAAGAACACGCTCAGGTCGAAACCTTTCCATTCGAAGTTGTTGGTAAAACCGCCGGTATGGATGGGCAGGCTGTGGCCGATGATGGTTTGGTCTTCGGCGGTCACCTTGCCGTCACCGTTCAAGTCTTTCAACTTGACGCTACCGGGTCTGATATTACTGCGGACTTCGGTGTTATTAGGAATTTCGGGTTTTAATACGAACTGTCCGGGGGCTACTTCATTAAAGTCTTCATATTGGTATACACCGTCGTACACATAACCGTACATTTCGGACAGCGGATGTCCTACCTTGCAAATATAGTTGTTGGTGGTTATCACACTGCTGTAGCGGCTTTCCTGTCCGTCGGAAAGACCTGTGACCTTACTCTTGTTGAATGAAATGTTGAAGTTTGTGGTCCATTTGAACTTGCCTTTGCCACCAACAAAGTTTACGGTATTGATGGAAAATTCAAGACCACGGTTGTTGATGCTTCCTATATTCTGCTGTACGGAAGAAAATCCGAGCGAACCGGGCACTTCGGCATAGAGCAACAAGTCTTTCGTATCTTTATTGTAGATATCGATTTCACCGTTGATGCGGTTGTTGAAGAAGCCGAAATCCAGACCGATATTAGTCTGATAGGTGGTTTCCCATTTTAAGTCTCTATTGCCTATCTGGCTGTTGTAGATGGCGGAAGTCAGCATGTTGTTGAATGCGTAGTTCTGATTGGTGGCATAGAGCACGGAAGAGGCGTAGTCGTTGTAGGTATTGTTGTTGCCGGTAGCTCCCCAGCCCACACGCAATTTCAGGTTGGATACGAACGTATCTTCCAAGTTCATGAAAGGTTCGTCGGAAAGACGCCAGGCAAACGATGCCGAAGGAAAATATCCCCATTTGTTGTAAGGGAAACGTGACGAACCGTCGGCACGGACGGTGGCAATCAGTATATAGCGTGACCGCCAATCGTAGTTGAAACGTGCGAAGTAAGACATCAGTTTGCTTTCGACACTGGTGGCGGTAATGGAGCGGGGCGTACCGCTGTCCAATCCCCAGAAACCGAGGCTCTCCCATGTGATAAGTCCCGAACCGGCTCCCACTACCGTGCTGCGGTCGCTGGAGAGGGAAGCACCGAGAAGCCCGGTCAGGTTATGTTCGCCGAAGCGGCGTTTGTAGCTCAGGGTGTATTCGTTGGACCAGCTGTTGCGGTCTTTGTCGGAGAAATTACCGTTTACACCGCTTGCGGAGTATTTAGGGTCTCCCTGATAGGTGGACGAATTGTAGAATGTCCGGCGCACGTCCTGCCGCCACGTATAGTTGAAAGTGGCTTTGAATGTCAGGTTTTTGATAATATCCCAAGTCAGATAGGTGTTCAGGTTCAACTGGCGTGTACGGGTTTGGTCGTATGAGTTCTGTACGGTCTTCATGGGATTGTACGGATAGTTTCCGCTTTCATCTACCATGTTGTTGATTAGGTCGTCTTTCTCGTTGTAAGTGACCGGACGGTAAGCAAGCACTTGGTAGAGGTAGTATTGAGACGTACCGCCACCGGACTGTGAGGGTGCCGAGCCTTTGGATAGGTTATTGGCAAAATTCATCGTGGCTCCGAACTTGATGTCTTTGGTAATGTTCTGGTCGAGCGTAAGGCGTGCCTTCAGACTCTCGTAGGAGGAGTTGATGATAACACCCTGCTGGTTATAATAGGAAATGCTCGAACTATAGCGGGTGTTTTTGCTACCGCCTGAAAGAGACACGTTGTGGCTTGTCATGGGAGCGCCCCGATAGACTTCGTCTTGCCAGTTATAATAAGGTATATGGTCGTAATCTGCCAATGTACGCTTACGTCCCAATGCTTCGCTATAACCGAAATAGGTATCGTTCAGCTCTTTTTCAGTCAGCATTTCGGTCTGTAGTTTTATGAACTGTTTACCGTTCATAATGTCGAGAAACTGGGGCTGTTCCTGCCAGGTAAAGTAACCGTCGTATGTCACCCGGGGAGCACTCTCCTTGCCGCGCTTGGTGGTGATAATGATTACACCGTTGGCACCGCGCGCACCGTAAATGGCTGTTGCGGAGGCATCTTTCAGGATGTCCATAGACTCAATATCACTGGGATTATAGGCGGCAGCATTGGGGTCGTCGGTTGCAAAGCCGTCAATAACATACAGCGGAGAACCATCTGAATTATCGGAAACCGTATTGCTGCCACGGATAACAATGTTTGCGGCTGCTCCGGGACGTCCGTCGCCGCTTACCACTTGCACGCCGGCAACGCGTCCGCCTAATGCCTGGTCGAATGAGGCGACAGGGGTTTTATTGAGTTCCTCCATGTCTACTTTGGCAACGGAACCGGCAAGGTCGCCTTTCTTGACGTTACCATAACCGATCGCTACCACTTCGTTCAGCATTACGCCGTCTTCTTTCATTACGACATCAATCACTTTGTTCTTTCCTACCGGAATTTCACGCGTGGTATAACCGATAAATGAAAATATAAGAATTGCTTTTTGATTGGGGACTTCAATTGAGTATTTACCATTGATGTCGCTGATAGTTCCGATGGTGGTTCCTTTGACGGTGATGTTGGCTCCGATAACTGTTTCTTTGGTTTCATCGGTAACCGTACCTGTGATTTTGATTTGTGCTTGCAGCACAGTCAGCGAAAGCAACAAAAATAGTAAAAGAGAACTCGCTCTTTTGAGACCTGCGGAATGGTATTTTTTCATATTATCAAAAATTTTTAAATCTCCGGCGGCAAAATTATAAAATATAAACAGAAATGTTCTTCTATAATAGTACAGACAGAGTACATTATTGTACAAAAATGAAATTGTACTTATAAAGAAAGCCGTACCAGAACATAATACAGCTTATATGACGATATGAAAAAGGCACGAATGGTACAGGAAGCTACGGGTTTTATCTCTTATCCGTAGGATGCCGTACAATTCGTGCCGGAGTAGTTGATGATTTCGGGACTGATGAATTGTCAGCCTGGAAAATCATTTGTCTTTTTTCAGTTCTGCAAAAATAAGTTTTTCCAGTTCTTCCGCCAGTTCCGGATTATCCAGAATGACTTGTTTGGCGGCGTCACGTCCTTGTGCTATTTTAGTATCGTTATAGCTGAACCAGGAACCGCTTTTCTTGATGATTCCCAAGTCCGCACCCAAATCGATGATTTCTCCTGCACGTGAGATACCTTCGCCAAACATGATGTCGAACTCGGCGCGACGGAAGGGGGGAGCTACTTTGTTCTTTACAACTTTTACCTTAGTTTGTTTGCCGATAATTTCTTCTCCGTTCTTGATTGTCTGGCTACCGCGGATGTCAAGGCGTACGGAAGCATAGAACTTCAATGCGTTACCACCGGTGGTGGTTTCGGGATTACCAAACATTACACCGATTTTTTCACGGAGCTGGTTGATGAAGATACAGGTGGTACGCGTCTTGCTTACGGAAGATGTCAGCTTACGTAACGCCTGCGACATAAGGCGTGCCTGCAAACCTACTTTATTGTCACCCATATCGCCTTCGATTTCGGCTTTCGGTGTCAGGGCGGCTACGGAGTCTACTACGATGATGTCAATGGCAGAAGAACGAATCAGTTGTTCTGCGATTTCCAATGCTTGTTCACCGTTATCCGGTTGTGAAATCAGAAGGTTGTCCACATCTACGCCAAGTTTGGCTGCATAGAAACGGTCGAAAGCATGTTCGGCATCAATAAATGCTGCAATACCGCCTGCTTTTTGCGCTTCGGCAATGGCGTGGATAGCCAAAGTGGTCTTACCGGAAGATTCCGGACCGTAGATTTCGATGATACGTCCGCGAGGATAACCGCCTACACCCAGTGCCACGTTCAACCCGATAGAACCGGTAGGAATTACCTCTACTTGCTCAACGCTCTCATCGCCCATTTTCATGATAGAACCCTTGCCGAAGCTTTTTTCTATCTTATCCATGGCGGCTTGCAGCGCTTTTAATTTTTCGCTTGCTGCCATGTTATTCCCATTCTCAAAATTAAGTTCGTCTTTCTTTGCCATTATTTTAGTGATTAATGATTAGTGTTTAGTGATTAATTATCAATCACTATTATAGGATTTGTGCGGCGTGATCTTTGGTTTTCACTTCCTTGGGCGCAATGATACGCTCAATCACTCCCTCTTCATTGATGATGAAGGTGGTGCGGAATGTCCCCATGTATTTACGTCCGTACATGCTTTTTTCTCCCCATACTCCGAATTGCTCTACCAGTTTCTTGTCTGTGTCTGCAATCAAGGTGAAAGGCAGATTGTTCTTTTCGATGAATTTTTGGTGAGACTTCTCACTGTCTACACTGACTCCGATGACTTCGTAACCGGCATTACGCAGGTCGGCATAGTTATCACGCAGGTTGCAGGCTTGTGCTGTACACCCCGAGGTAGAGTCTTTAGGATAAAAATAGAGTACTATTTTCTTTCCTTTATATTCGCTCAGGCGAATTTCTTCACCTTTTTCATTAATACCCAATATTTCGGGTGCTTTATCTCCGATATTCATAATGTATATTCAATTTTGAATTTTGAATTATAAATTTTGAATTGTTACAGTACTTGCAACACATGAATATGGTGTCACTGCAAATTCAAAATTCATAATTCAAAATTATTTAGACTTCCAAATCTCCGTCAATTACTTCATGCCAAGGCAATCCTTGCTTGTTAAGCTGTTCCATGAAGGGATCGGGATCGAACTCCTCTACGTTCCATACGCCCGGCTTTCTCCACAAGCCTTTGAGGAACATCATGGCGCCAATCATGGCGGGTACACCGGTGGTGTAGCTTACTCCTTGCATACCTGTCTCCTTGTATGCTTCCTGATGGCTGCAGTTATTATATACGTAATAAGTGCGTTCTTTTCCGTCTTTCAAACCGCGGATACGGCAACCGATGGAAGTTTCGCCTTCGTAATTCTCGCCCAAATCCTGCGGGTTGGGGAGTACAGTTTTCAGGAATTGCAGCGGAACAATCTTCATACCGTTGTATTCCACTTCGTCAATACGCGCCATACCGATGTTTTGGATGACACGTAGGTGGGTCAGATACTCTTGCCCGAACGTCATCCAGAAGCGTGCGCGCTTAATGGAAGGGAAGTTCTTTACCAAAGACTCCAGTTCTTCGTGATAAAGAAGATAGGAGTCACGTGGACCGATATTCGGATAAGTGAGGTCTTTATGGATTTCCAACGGTTTGGTAGTCACCCATTCGCCATTTTCATAATAACGTCCGTTTTGGGTGATTTCACGAATGTTAATCTCCGGATTAAAGTTGGTAGCGAATGCTTTGTGGTGATTTCCTGCGTTACAGTCTACTATATCCAGGTATTGAATTTCATCGAAGTGGTGTTTGGCGGCATAGGCGGTATATATGCCGCTGACACCCGGGTCGAAACCGCAACCGAGAATTGCCGTCAGTCCGGCATCTTCGAAACGTTTTTTGTATGCCCATTGCCAGCTGTATTCAAAGTGAGCAACATCTTTCGGCTCATAATTGGCTGTATCCAAATAGTTAACTCCGCTTTTCAGACAGGCTTCCATGATGGTAAGATCCTGATAGGGGAGAGCTACGTTTATGACGATTTCGGGTTTGAAACTATCGAAAAGTGCCACCAACTCGTCCACATTGTCTGCATCTACCTGGGCGGTTTTGATATTGGGGTTATCGATTGCTTTTACGACAGCGTCACATTTGGATTTAGTGCGGCTGGCAATCATGATTTCTGTAAACACATCCGGATTTTGAGCCACTTTGTGCGCAACAACGGTACCTACACCGCCTGCACCGATAATAAGAACTTTACCCATTTCTTTTACTTACAAGAGTTTAAAATATGATTATCATTTTTCGAAGAGCAAATATAAGGTTAATTCTCAGATAAACATTAAAATCCTGCTAAATACTTTAGAGAAAGTACTGCTATTTCTAAACAAAGGATTTGTTTTTTAGTTATTTTACATATCTTTGTTCGCGAAAAATTAACTTAAACAAAAAAAGCAATGAAAAAAGTATTTGTTTCCCTTTGTATGGCGGCTACCTTGATGGGGTTGTCATCTTGTGCTTCTACTAAAAACGCCGCAACTCTCTCTTCGTTGAGCGGTGAGTGGAATATTATTGAAATAAATGGTAGCGCGGTTGTGCCTGCTCCGGATCAGGAGTTTCCTTTTATCGGTTTTGACACCAAGAATGGAAAAGTGTATGGTAATAGCGGCTGTAACCGCCTGATGGGGTCGTTTGATGTGAATGCCACTCCCGGGCAGATAAATCTTGGTGCATTAGGAAGTACGCGTATGATGTGTCCCGACATGACGGTAGAGAGCAATGTTTTGGCGGCTTTGGGACAAGTAAAGAAATATAAACAACTGGGCAAGGGGAATATGGCTCTGTGCGGTTCTTCCAATCGTCCGCTCATTGTGTTGCAGAAAAAAGAGGCTTCTTCCAAACTGTCCGATTTGAATGGCGAATGGATGATTAGTGAAGCGGGTGGGGAGGCTATTCCGTCAGGAATGGAAAAGCAGCCTAATATTGTGTTCGATGTTGCGCAGAAACGCCTGCATGGTAATGCCGGATGTAATATCATTAACGGTTCGTTTGAGGTGGATGATGCCAATCCTGTGGCTATCTCTTTTTCACGAGTTATCAGCACCATGATGGCATGTCCTGATTTGGAAGTAGAAGGCCGGGTAATGAAATCATTGAATGCAGCTCGCTCTTTTGGCAAGTTGGCAAATGGTGATATGGGCTTTTATGATGCGGATAATAATCTGGTGATGGTATTGGCAAAGAAATAACGGGTACGCCTTATTCTCTATAGAAGGGTGTTGGAATAAAGATTAGAATACAAATTGCGTAATAAAGTCGGACAGGTTCTGGCTTTTGGAAGTAAAGAACATTGCTTGCGTAATTTGTATTCTAATTTTTATTTTGGCATCCTTATTATTTTTAAACAGGTGTCAATAATAGAGAGGGGCGTGGCAGACTGGGTGGGGATAATATTTTTTCAGAAAATCCAAATAGGCTTTGAATGCATGGAGGAAAGCCGATTGATATTGTTCATGTTCAGTTTGCTCTTTTTCAGTTGGTGGACAGAAGTAAGATTTTAAGATAGGAATTGGCAAATGGTAATTTTCGGCAGGAAAACAGTCTTAAATTCTGCCAAACTGGCAGATGAACTGACAAAGTATAAATCTGCGACAGTTCAGAACAATTTGGCACAACGTTTGTCTTCTTATTGCTGTCTGCCGGGTGGCGGACATGAAAACATAGAATGATAACAAATAAAAAAATAACAATCATGGGAAAAATTATTGGTATTGACTTAGGAACTACAAACTCTTGCGTTTCCGTATTTGAAGGTAACGAACCTGTAGTAATTGCAAATAGTGAAGGTAAGCGCACTACTCCTTCAGTAGTGGCGTTTGTAGATGGTGGTGAACGTAAAATTGGTGATCCTGCCAAGCGTCAGGCTATCACGAACCCCACTCGTACGGTTTTCTCCATCAAACGTTTCATGGGTGAAAACTGGGAACAAGTGCAGAAAGAAATCGGTCGTATGCCTTATAAGGTGGTAAAGGGCGACAACAACACTCCGCGTGTGGACATTGACGGACGTCTCTATACTCCACAGGAAATTTCGGCAATGATCCTTCAGAAGATGAAGAAAACCGCCGAAGACTATTTGGGACAGGAAGTGACGGAAGCTGTAATCACCGTTCCTGCATACTTCTCTGACTCTCAGCGTCAAGCTACCAAAGAAGCCGGTCAGATTGCAGGTCTCGAAGTGAAGCGTATTGTGAACGAACCGACAGCTGCTGCATTGGCGTACGGTATTGATAAGGCAAACAAGGATATGAAAGTTGCCGTATTTGACCTTGGTGGTGGTACGTTTGATATTTCTATTCTTGAATTCGGTGGCGGTGTATTTGAAGTGTTGTCAACCAATGGTGATACTCACTTGGGTGGTGATGACTTCGACCAGGTAATCATTGACTGGTTGGTTCAGGAGTTCAAGAACGATGAAGGTGCCGACCTCACTCAAGACCCGATGGCTATGCAACGCTTGAAGGAAGCTGCTGAAAAGGCCAAGATTGAGTTGTCTTCTTCTACAAGTACTGAAATCAATTTGCCATACATCATGCCGGTAGGCGGTGTGCCCAAACACTTGGTGAAGACACTGACTCGTGCCAAGTTCGAAGCCCTGGCACATAACCTGATTCAGGCTTGTCTGGAACCGTGCAAGAAAGCAATGAGCGATGCAGGTCTGAACAATGCAGATGTGGATGAGGTAATTCTTGTGGGTGGTTCTTCACGTATCCCGGCTGTACAGAAGTTGGTAGAAGACTTCTTTGGCAAAGTTCCTTCCAAGGGCGTTAATCCGGATGAAGTAGTAGCTGTAGGTGCCGCAGTTCAAGGTGCTGTTTTGACAGATGAAATCAAGGGGGTTGTGTTGTTGGATGTTACTCCGTTATCTATGGGTATTGAAACCTTGGGTGGTGTAATGACCAAGTTGATTGATGCCAACACTACTATTCCGTGCAAAAAGAGCGAGACTTTCTCCACTGCTGCCGATAACCAAACGGAAGTTACCATCCACGTACTGCAGGGTGAGCGTCCGATGGCTGCTCAGAATAAGTCAATTGGTCAGTTTAACTTAACAGGTATCGCTCCGGCTCGTCGCGGTGTTCCTCAGATTGAAGTGACATTCGATATCGATGCCAATGGTATTTTGAAGGTATCTGCCAAAGATAAGGCTACCGGTAAGGAGCAAGCCATCCGTATCGAAGCTTCCAGCGGTTTGAGTAAGGAGGAAATTGAGAAGATGAAAGCTGAAGCCGAAGCTAATGCCGAAGCAGACAAGAAAGAGCGTGAGAAGATTGATAAGCTGAATCAAGCAGACTCAATGATTTTCACTACTGAAAACCAATTGAAAGAACTGGGTGACAAACTTTCTGCCGACAAGAAGGCTCCGATTGAAGCTGCTTTACAGAAACTGAAGGATGCACACAAAGCACAGGATTTAGCTGCCGTTGATTCTGCAATGGCTGAACTGAATACAGCTTTCCAGGCTGCAAGTGCAGAGATGTATGCTCAGAGCGGTGCGCAAGCCGGTCCTGATATGAATGCAGGTCAACAAGGCGGTGCTCAGGATAACAGCAAACATGGTGACAATGTGCAGGATGCTGATTTTGAGGAAGTGAAGTAAGTATCGGTAAACAACGATAACTAACGATAGAGAAGTAGGGTGTAGCTCAATGAGTTACACCCTACTTTATTTTTAACACTTTCTGATGGATTTGCTTGTTTCTCGGATTTTTATTGTATATTTGTACCATATTTGTGCCGCGATAAGAAAGTCGGAAATCTGCGACAAAATATAAACGGATTGAATACAAACAAGTAAAAATCAGCATTATGCCAGCAGCAAAGTTCGAGATAAAGCGCAAATGCCAGGTGTGTGGTCAGGAGTTCATCGCCAAGACCATAGAATCGTGGTATTGCTCCAAACGCTGTTCCAACATTGCCTATAAGCGCAGGAAAGACGAAGAGAAGCGGAATCAGCGATTGGATGAAATTGTAAAGAGCATCCCGAAGCACCAAGATTACATCAAGGTGTCGGAAGCTTATGCCATGTTCGGCATCAGCAAAGATACGCTGTATCGTCTGATACATAAAGGGACTATTTCGCACATAAATCTTGGAACTAACCAAATCCGTGTCAGCAAAGAAGAACTGCTGAAACTCTATCCGCTACGAAAGAAAGCTCTGACAAAACCCAAACCCGTTGCAAAACTATATAGCTTGGAGCCTAAAGACTGTTATACTATCGGCGAAATATCCAAGAAGTTTCATTTAGAAGACAGTACGGTCTATCTACATATCCGTAAATACTCTATCCCTACCCGGCAGATAGGTAACTTCGTTTATGTGCCCAAGAAAGAAATTGATAACCTATATAAAGGGATGAAGCAATGAAGAAAGCGTTGGCCAATACACGAGTTTCAGTAAAACTCCGCAAATCGGAATACCGCGAGGAATGGTACCTGTATGTTGAAGCTTATCCGGTTTTCCAAGCAGACAAACCCACTCCTCAAAGAGTGCGTGAATATCTGAACCGTACTATAACCACTCCCATATGGGATAAGTCGCGGAATGCCCGAACCGACAAAGACGGCAAGACCACTTATAAGCTAAAGCGTGACTTGAACGGCATCATTCAATGCAAATCTCAATTAGACCAAGAATCGTGTATCTATGCCGACAAGGTGAGGAGCCTGCGCCAAAAGGAATACGATAACGCTTCGCTTTATTCTGAAACGGATGCAGAACAGGCAGAGCAGCTAGAGCGTTCACGTTGCAACTTCATAGACTACTTCGACCATGTGCAACGGTTACGCCACGCCTATAGCTCCGATTCTATTATCATCAACTGGAAGCGTGTACATGAATTGTTGAAAATCTTTGCGAAAGGAGATACCATCCTTTTCTCACAGATTGACTTGAAGCTGATAGAATCATTCCGTATGTTCCTATTGAACGCCCCACAGGGAGGAGGCAAGAAAGGTGTCATCTCGCAAAATACGGCATCCACTTATTTCTCCATATTCAAGGCTGCATTGAAGCAGGCTTTCATTGACGGCTATTTAACGGTTGATATTGGGGCAAAGATCAAGGGTATTCAAGGTCAAGAAAGCCGTAGGGAATACTTGACCATTAAAGAACTGAACCGCTTGGCTCAAACTCCATGCGACCCGTTGTTGAAGCGTGCCGCCCTCTTTTCTGCACTTACCGGGCTTCGTCATTGTGACATTCAAAAGTTGAAGTGGTCAGAGATAGAGGTATTCAATGGTGGTTACCGTTTGAACTTTACTCAGCAAAAGACCAAAGGCGTTGAGTATATGCCTATATCCGAACAAGCATTTCAATTATGTGGTGAAAGGAAGGACGGCGAACAATTAGTTTTTGGCGGACTGCCAGACCCGTCATGGATTAACCGTCCGATAAAGAAATGGGTTGCGGAAGCCGGAATAACGAAGCACATCACCTACCATTGCGGAAGACATTACGAATTGTCTTTATCGCTGAAATTGAATATTTTGCAAAGATTCGTTTCTTGATGGGTAACGATTTAGAAACAAGCGAAGTTCTGTATTTCACCTCGTTTTGCATTAAATCAAAAGAACACTTTTTCTAAATGCAAAGATAATACTATTTTTTGAAAAAACACACTTTTGGGATAGCCAAATTCAGTGAATTACCGGCTATGGTTGCTGAAATTTATACTTCAATCCATATTCTTCCAGTTTGTTGTACAGCGTCGTACGTCCTATCCCGAGCAGTTCGGCGGCAACCTTGCGGTTCCCGTTCGCCTGCTTCAACGCGCGTAAGACACGCTCCTTGTCTTCCGCATCGTTGCGCAGGGCGAAGCTGACAGGTGAGGTCGCCCTTGTCACGGTAAGTTCCAGATGCTCTTTCGTGACAAGACCCGTCTGCGCCTGCAACACCGCTCCCATGATTTTCTGACGAAGCTCGCGGACATTGCCCGGCCACGCATGGGTCAGCAATGTCTTGCGGGCTTCTCCGTCAAAGCCGATGACATCACACTCCAGTTCCCGGTTCGCAATTTCACGGAAGAACTCAGCCAGCGGCATGACGTCCTCCTGACAATCGCGCAACGGCGGGACGGTTATCTCGAAGTCATGCAGACGGTATAATAAATCCTGCCGGAAACGCTTTTCATGGACCGCCTTCTCCAGATCCTCGTTGGTGGCGGCGATGATGCGGACATTGAAACTCCGGTCAGACTTGTCGCCAACGGGACGGAACCGTCGTTCCTGTATGGCACGCAGAAGCATCTGCTGGGTTTCCGGTGCGAGGTTGCCCACCTCGTCCAAAAACAGCGTGCCGCCTTCCGCCTCATGGAAATAACCTTTCTTGGCACTGTCCGCACCCGTGAACGCCCCTCTGACGTGTCCGAAGAAAGCCGACGGCGCAAGTTCTTTGGTGAGCGAACCGCAGTCCACAGCCACAAACGGCTTTCCTGCCCGCTTGCCCTTGTCGTGCAGCAGGTGGGCGATATGCTCCTTGCCCGTGCCGTTCTCCCCGAATATCAGCACACTCATGTCGGTGGGGGCTACCAGCCTTATCCGCTTCATGATGGCTTGGAAAGCCGAGCCGTCACGAGAGAACAGGGGCATACGGCTTCGTCCGGTGTGCCGTTCCTTCAATATGTTCCGTAGCAGAGGCACGAGTTTGTCTTCCACAAGTTGCTTGGGTATATAGTCCAGCGAACCG
>NZ_CAJTSC010000010.1 GCF_910578895.1 uncultured Bacteroides sp. | reverse complement strand
GATAAGAAGAATTTGGAATTATGAATTTTGAATTATGAATTTTGAATTATGAAAGCCACGGTTTTTGCATTTAAAGGAATTAAAAGGAGTTATCAGCCGCCCGGTCGACTTAGCAGTTAAAGCCGATACTTCTGTAACAATGTCATACACAAGAAGAGTATCGGCTCTAACTCCTTTAACTCCTGACGAAGCGATGCGAAGGGATAACTCCTTTTAACTCCTTGAAATGCAAAAACCGCCGCCGAAAGCTGAACTCCCGAACTCAAAATTCAAAATTCCTTCACTCCCGAACTCATAACTCATAATTCAAAATTCCCTCACTCCCAATAATACACCCTCTTCACCCTCGTCGACACACCCGTCAGCACCTCGTACGGGATTGTCTCGAGCACGTCGGAGAGGACGGTCACCGGCAGGTGGTCGCCGAAAATCTCCACGCTGTCGCCCTCCTTGCAGCCGATGTCGGTGACATCGATCATGCAGACGTCCATGCAGATGTTGCCCACGTAGGGCGCACGCTGCCCGTTCACCAGGCAGTAGGCGCGTCCGTTGCCCAGGCGGCGGTTCAGCCCGTCGGCATAGCCGATGGGGATGGCGGCAATGCGCGAGGGGCGCGTCAGATGCCCCTTGCGGCTATAGCCCACCGTATCCTCCTGGGGCACATCGCGTATCTGCAGGATGGTGGTCTTCAGCGTGCTGACGTTGTGCATGATGGAGTTGTCCACCGGACTGACGCCATACAGCCCGATGCCCAGCCGCACCATGTCGAACTGCGCGCCCGGGAAGCGCTCTATGCCCGCCGAGTTGCAGATGTGGCGCAATATCTTATGCGGAAACGCCTGCTGCAACTGCGCGGACGCCTCTTCGAAAGTCTCTATCTGCCTGCGCGTAAAGGCGTCGAACTCCCTGCCGTCGCTCCCCACCAGGTGCGAGAACACCGAGCGCGGGATAACCGCATTCTGCCCCTTCAGCCGCTCTATGAGCCGGGGCACGTCTGCCGGCGCAAAGCCTAGGCGGTGCATGCCGGTGTCCAGCTTCACGTGGATGGGGAAGTGGGTGACGCCCTCCTTCTCCGCTTCCTTTATCAGCGCGTCCAGCAGGTGGAAGCTGTATACCTCCGGCTCCAGCTTATAGTCGAACATCGTCTTGAACGCCGTCATCTCCGGATTCATGATGATGATGCTTGCCGTGATACCCGCCTTGCGCAGTTCCGAACCCTCGTCGGCAACGGCAACGGCGAGGTAGTCCACCCGATGCTCCTGCAACGTCTTGGCAATCTCGTACGACCCCGCACCGTATGCCGACGCCTTCACCATGCACACCATCCGGGTCTCGGGCCGCAGCATGGCGCGGTAACGGTTCAGGTTGGCAACCATCGCCCCGAGGTTCACCTCCAATATCGTCTCGTGCACCTTCTTCTCCAGCACCTCCGCCAGCGCGTCGAAGCCGAACTTGCGCGCGCCCTTGATCAGGATTATCTCGTCCTGCAGCCGGAGCGCGCCCTTGCCTATCGCCTCGGCAAGCGCCGCCGTGTTGGGATAGAAAGCCTTCTCGATGTCGAACCGCGCGGCGCACGAGGATATCTCGCCACCCACGCCGATAATGCGCTCTATGCCCCGGCTGTGCACCAGCTGCGCCACCTGGCGGTAGAGCGTCGGCGTGTTCTGCCCCGTCTCCAGTATGTCCGAGAGGATAAGCGTCCGCTTCAGCCCCTTGCTCTGCGAGCGGCGGTAGAGGAAGTCGAGCGCAAGGTCCAGCGCGCCGAGGTCCGAGTTGTAACTGTCGTTTATCAGCAGGCACCCGTTCTTGCCCTCCTTCACCTCCAGGCGCATCGCCACCGGCTCCAGCGCCGCCATGCGCTCCGTAATCCGTTCGGCGGGCAGCATCAGATAAAGACACGCCGCCAGGCAGTTCAGCGAGTTCTCGATGGAAGCGTCGTCGATGAAGGGCAGCGTGAACGTATTGTCCATGTCCAGGTAGCGGTAGGAAATCACGGTGGAGTCGTCACGCTTCTCCACCTTGCTTATATATAGCGGGCGCTCCATGTCCGTCCTGCTCCACGCTATCTCGCGGGCGGCAAGCATCGACCTGCCCACGCAGTTGGTGATGAACTCGTCGTCGCCGTTGTAAATCACCACGTCGCAATCCTTGAAGAGCGCCAGCTTCTCCATGCACTTCTCCTGCAGGGAGAAGAAATTCTCCTGATGCGCCCCGCCTATGTTGGTCAGTATGCCGATGGTGGGCCTGATGATGTTCTGCAGGGCGCGCATCTCTCCCGGTTCGGAAATGCCCGCCTCCAGGATGGCAAGCTCCGTGCGCTCGTTCATCTGCCACACGGACAGGGGCACGCCTATCTGCGAATTGTAGCTGCGGGGCGAGCGGGTGACGACGCGGTCCGCGCCGAGCAGCTGGTGCAGCCACTCCTTCACAATGGTCTTCCCGTTGCTGCCCGTGATGCCGATGACCGGCACCTGGAACGCGGCGCGGTGCTGTTCCGCCAGTTTCTGCAACGCCTTCAGCGGGTTGGGCACCACCAGCAGGTTGCACGCCGGTTGCAGGGCGTCCGTGTCCACCGCCTTAAGGCTCTCCTCGCCCACCACGAAATTGCGCACGCCGCGCGCATGCAGCTCGCCGATGTAGCGTGCGCCGTCGTTCCGCTTGGTGGCGAGCGCGAAAAACAGGGTCTCTTCCGGAAAACTCAGCGAACGGCTGTCCGTCAGCAGCCATCCGATTGCCGCCGGCACGTCGCCTATGCGGCGCGCGCCGATGATGCGGGCTATCTCTTCAATCGTATATGACATAATTCTTTCTCCTTTTCGAAATCTAAGTACGGGTATTTTCCGTTAAGTCGGTCTATTTTTAACACAATTTGTCCTAAAAAACGCTTATACTCTTCCGACTCCGGACGGAAGGGCTTATGAGCCAAAGCCTTGCGGATGTCCTCGCACTGCTCTACAATCCGCATCGTCTCCTCCTCGAAGCAGGCGGCGGCGAAACGCTCCCACACGTAGCGCACCGCCACGCCGGAGGGGTGCACCATGTCTTCGGCATAGAAACGGTAGTCGCGCAGCTCGTCCAGCAGCAGTTCGTAGGCGGGGAAGTAGGACACATGGCGGGGGAAAGCCTGGCACAGGCGGTCCACGGCAAGCAGCAGCACCGCCTTGCTGAGCTGGTTGGCGTGCAGCCCGTCCCGCACGTGGCGGATGGGGCTGACGGTGAACACCACCTGCAGCCCCCCGTTGCGCGCCAGCAGCCCGGACAGCAGCGAGGTGTAGTCCGCCACAATCTCGTCCACCGTCAGCCGGCGGCGCACGAACTCCCCGTCGGGCAGCTTGTGGCAATTGCCCACGATGCGCCCCGTCTGCCGCTGCTCGTACACCCACGCGGTGCCGAAGGTCAGCAGCAGGCGGTCCGCACGGAAAATCCCCTCGTGCGCGCGGGCGATGCGTCCGTTTATCTTCTCCAGCGCCTCCTCCGCCGACGGCGCCGAGAAGTCGCCGTGGTGCATGGGGCTGTGCCAGCAGCCGCCGTGACGGAAGAGGTCTTCCCCGCCATACACCTTGCCGAGTACGATTTCGCGCAGGGCGGCGGAGACGGACAGCGGGTTGTAGAGCGCCCCGTAGGGGTTGACGTCGCAGCGGAACTTGGCGTCCGCCAGCCTGGCGCCGATATGGGCGGCAAAGCACGAGCCGAGCAGCAGCAGGCGGTGGTCGTGCCGCAGGCGGGGCAGGCCGCCGGGCAGCTCGACGGAAGTATACAAATCCATCATCATCGCTCCCCCCCTTGCTTACATCATCATGTTCTTGCGGATGGAGAACTTCACGATTGCCATGGCGTTGATGGCCTCCAGCGGCACGTCCATCGGCTCGTGGTGCGGGTTGTAGCTCACCAACTTCAGACACCCTTCCCTGTCGGAGCGGTTGACGTACTTCACCGACAGATACTCGTCGCCGTCGATGACGAACGACACCAGGTACATTTCGCCGTAGATGACGTTGCTGAAGCTGTTTATCTCCTTGAAGCCCACGATGTCGCCCGATTTCAGGATGGGATACATCGAGTCGCCGCTGATGTAGAGCGCGCCGTCGCACACGGGTATGCTCGGTATCTGTATCCGCCCCACCACATACTGCCGCTTGTCCGCCAGCAGCGTCTTCAGGTTGGCGGCGGCGGCAATGTCGTAGAGCGCCACGCTGCGGTCGTCCACCGCGTCGGGTGTTTTAGGATTGTGAAGTATCTCTACCTCTCCCCTCACCCACTCGCTGTCGCACCGCTTCTGCTGCGGCTTGGGGCTTCCCTTGCCGGTGAGCAGCCAGTTGTAGTCCACCTCGCTCAGCTTGCCCAGCAACAACGGGAAGTCGATGCTGTTGCGCACAATCCAGTTGCTCAGCGTGGAGCGGGATACGCCCAGGTAGCCCGCCAGATCCGAATCGGTCTTGAAGTTCAGCACCCGCTTGGCGCGTTTCACGATATCCGCCACGCAGAACAGCCTATCCTTGTCATTTTCCATAATCAACAGTCTTTATGTTTTACATGTAAAGTTTTCAAAACACGTCAATCTTTCATTTACAAACGATTAAAAGGAATAAGAAAATTTATTTCCCGAACCGTTTGTTTTATTTATGAAAACAAATCTATCTTTGCCGGGACAAAAATAATCATTTGTTTTATAAACGCAAATTAAAGAGAACGGAATTATGAAAAACATGCAAAGACAAAATTCAACACTGGCGTCTGTCGCCATCAACACCAGTATCCAACCCGACAGACACCAGTGCCCGACGCGACAGACACCAGTGTCCGGCAGGACAGACTCCGGTGTCTGTCATCCCCCGCTGCAACCTGTCAGAAAATGCCTGCGCTGCCGCAAAGAGCTGCCTGCCGACGCCTTCTACACAAGAGACAGGCAGCAGCGCCCCGACAGCTACTGCAAGGAGTGCCGCAAAGCCGCCAACCGCATCAGGCGCAAAGCCGGAAACGGCCGTGAGGAACGGGAAGCCTGCCCGCGCCGGTATCCGGTGATAACCGACATCCGGCAACGGGACGTGCGCCTGCACCTCATCCTCAAAGCCTTGCAGACGGTACGCGAAAGCGTGGAACGCAAACGGCGCAAACAGCGCGAAAGCGACTGCTTGGAGTGACTTCTTTTTTTTCATCCAACCCTTTCAGAACCTGTTTAAATTTTGTCCGGCATTAGCTTCGCTCAAAACATTTTTTACCTATTTGATATAGGTATAGTTTTTTGAGCGTTCTTTTCGAGGATGTCATTCTGTTTTTACGAGGAGCATAGCGGGCTATGTGACGGATAAAAAGAGGAAAACAGACCGGGAAGAAACTTGGGAAGAAGCTGAAGAAAAAACTTTTTGAAGAAAATTCAAACAGGCCCTTAAACACATCAACGACATGTCCAGAATCAAAAAACGGGGACTCGACTATTTCCCCATCAACACCGACTTCATGCACAACCGCCTGGTGCGCCGCATCCTGAAACGCGAGGGAGACGCCTCGCTCGCCGTATTGCTCCAGACGCTTTGCAGCATCTATTCCGGCGAGGGATATTATGTGACGGCGGACGCGCTGTTCTATGACGACCTTGCCGACACCCTCTACCAGCAGGAACCCGCAGACGTGGAGCGTATCGTCCGCCTTGCCGTGGAGTACGGGCTTTTCGATGCCCGCCTCTTCAGCGAATGCCAGGTGCTGACCTCGGCGGACATCCAGCGCCAGTTTCTCTTCATCACCAAACGCCGCAACTCCAGCACGATAGACCCGCGCTACGCCCTGCTGCCCGCGGAAGCGGCTGCCACCGCCGCCGAGACCACCCCGGCAACCGAAACGCACGCACCCGCCGACGGTGCCGCACATCCCCGCGAGTCCGCCGCCTGCCGTCACGAGCCTGCCGACAATCTGCACGAACTTGCCGACCACCGACACGAGCCTGCCGCCTGCCTGCACGAACCCGCCGACCACCGACACGAGCCCGCTGCCCGGCATCAAGATGCAACGGAAAACGGCATAGCGGATACATTTCAATATGAAAACAGCCAAAAAGAGCCGCCGGGTACACAAAGCATAGCAAAGGAAAGCATAGCAAAGCAGAGAAAAGAAAATCCCCTCCTCCATAGTTCCCCCGGAAACGTGGGAACTGAAGATGCGGACAAAATGTCCGCAGAGGAGATTTATCTTCGAAAGATAGAGTCGCTGGTTCCCCCTCAGGACGGCATGAAGCGCAACCTGGACGGGCTGATATTCAACCTGCGACAGCTGCGCATCACCCCTCAGGAGCAGTATGCCATTATCGTCAAGAGCAATTTCGGGGTCATCGGCCATCCGCTCTGGAAGGGTTTCTACGCCTTGCGCGAAAGCCGCGGCAAGATACGCCAGCCGGGACGCTACCTGCTGAGCCTGTGCAAACCGGGCATCTGACAGGCAACCCGGACCTGTGACAGGCAATCCGCGAGAGGAAGCCCGCAAAAGATTTTCATTTCGTGGAACGGTTTCGCGAAAAGAATCCGTTTGTTTTCAAAATGAGTATTATCTTTGCAATGTGGTTAAGCTTAAGACACAGAACACAGAATTATCAACATCTAAAAAAACTTACAATTATGGCAGTACTTTACAAAACTATTCAATCTACCAAAGAGAACAAGGACGGAATGAAGCTTTTTCATCCCCGTGCCGTACACATCGCCACGATAGACAGCGCACAGATGGCGAAAGAAATCGCCGAATACTCTTCCCTCTCCACCGGCGACGTGAAGAACACGATAGACAACATGGTCACCGTAATGACCAAGCACCTGCAAGCCTCGGAGTCGGTGACAGTGGACGGCTTGGGCACTTTCAGCCTCATCATGCGCTCGCGCGGCAAAGGCGCCGCCACAGCCAAGGAAGTGAGCGCCGCGCAATCCACATTGCTGGTGCGCTTCACGCCCGCATCCACCCGCAACCAGGACCGCACGGTGGCTACCCGCGCGCTGATTACCGGGGTGAAATGCGTGCCTTACCAGAAAGAGGAGAATGCGCCCGGAGAGGGCGGAAACGGACCGGGCGGAAACGGCGGCGAGGAGGAGACGGATCCGCTGGGCTGATGATTGGCGCGGGATGACCGCAGCACCACGCACAGGACACGGCAAAGCACACACAGACACAAAGACTGAAACAGACACAAGACACGTGCAGACATAAAGCACGCACAAACACAAGAAGCGGACCGGACACAAGGAGTGAACCGGGCACAAGACAAAAACAACTGACTGACAGCCTGTCCCGGCGTTTCGCACGGCATTGCTCCAGGAAGGGAATTCCGGGCAGGCACTAAACTATTCGAAAGGAGGTGTAAGAACTATGGCAATCAAGAAATCCGTTTGGGATATCATCCTGAAAGTGATCATCGCGGCGGTGTCGGCTTTGGCCGGGGCGCTGGGAACACATGGCACAAGCGTATTGTAGCAGAAGAGCGCAACCACCTTCCGGCAGGACACAACGGGCTCTGCCGCCCCTTCCTGCCGGAAGGTCTTTTTTTATCCGAACCGAAACAAAAACAAGAAACACGATGAAGACAAGAAACCTATCACAAACCATAAAAAGAATAAGATGCATACTGCTCCTGCCGCTTCTTTGCGCGGGAACGGCATACGCGCAACAGGAACAGCCGGGTTTTCCGGTGGCAAACACGGTCTCGCCCGAAGCGGCGACGCTGGTAAAGGCAATCAACTATCCCGTGGGATACAACAGCGGCGTGCCGTCCATCAGCATCCCCCTCTACGAGTTCAAGGGGCGCGAACTGTCCGTACCCATTGTGCTGAACTACCATGCCGGCGGCTTCAAGGCACGCGAGCAGGCTCCCTGCACGGGCATGGGATGGACGCTGGGGTGCGACCTGCAGATTACACGCGAAATCAAAGGCGGGGACGACTTCCTGAACGCAGAAGGCTACAGACTGTACAAAGGTTTGTATTACAACCCGTTCTGTTATCACTATAACAGCCACGCCTACGACGGCAGCCTGCTGGACGACCCCATCAACCTGCTCTCCATAGCCAACGGGACGATGGACACGCAGCCCGACAAATTCTATTACAGGCTTCCGGAGAAATCGGGCTGCTTCTACCTGGTGAAGAACGACAAGGGCAAGTACTTCGTCCCGGTGCCCTACAACGGCATAAAGATAGAGTGCTTCCCTACCGGCAACCGGAACGATGTGAATTTCCGCATCACCGATACGGACGGGACACGGTATGAGTACACCTTCTCCGAACGGCAACGCCTGTATCCCTACCTGTCCAGCGGCGCAGAAACACAATCCGCCTGGAAGTGCAGCCGCATTGTCTCCCCCTCGGGCGGCGAGACCCTGCATATCGACTACCAAAGCCTGGAGGAGCGGGGGACGTATCTGTCGGGGGAATATATGGAGTTCTATGAAGACCTTGCAGGCGCCCACGGGGGTATCTCCGGACGTAGCACTTATTTTCCGGAAGACATCGACGAAGCTATCCCGAAATCGCAGCAGACCCTTGAACGGGTACGTAACCTCTTCCGTTTCGACAAACTGAACGTGCCCCGCACGGTGTACCACTCTTTCGGGCAAGGCTCCGGATTGGAACTCTACACCGAGGACCCCGAAGCGGAGGATGGCATACGTTTTGACTTCTACGAGACTTCACGCGAACAGGCAAAACTGTTGGTACAAACCCGGATGGGCATTTCGGGGATAACACTAAACGGCAATCGGATTGATTTCTTGTATGACAATGAAAGCTGCATGACGGAAATCCGCGTAAAACGACAGGACGGGACAATCGTCCGCCGTATACGACTGGACCAGTCGAAAACCGGCAAACGGACCTCGGTGGCGAACACGAGCCGCACCAACTACCTGGATGCCATCACGATAGAAGACGGCAGCGACCACACAGCGGAAACTTACCACTTTGCCTACACGGCAAAATATGCCTTCTCAAACTTCCTGAAAGGATTTGACGCATGGGGCGGGGTAAACAGGCAAACCTGCCGCATGGACCTATCCTGCGGAATAACGGTTCCTGCCATGATGGTACAGGCAAAACACTATTATGCAGATGCCCCTTCCGCTTACACGGAGGATTTCTGGACCTGGATAGGAGGCACGCACGAGTACCTGAACGAAATGAACGACTGGATAGACCCCGAATACGCCCTTATGGGACAGCTCGAGAAGATAACCTACCCCACGGGCGGATATACCCGGTTCAGCTTCGAGAACAATGTCGGCGAGCAGCGGGGAATGAACTACGCCCCCTTCCTGTGCGGCGGGCTGCGCGTAACGGACATCAGCAACCACGACAGCGACGGCACCCTGCTGACGCGCAAGAAGTTCGTCTACGGCGACACCCGCTGGGTCGGCGGCATCCCCAACGGGCTGTACTACTATAACACTCCGGACATCGACGAGGTTTTCTGCTACAAGCAGACGGTGAACTATCTTGTCAACCCCTTTTTCGGAGACGACGACTCGTTGTCGGACGACAGTGCCGAGGCACGCAGTTCCGAAACGCGTACCACCTATCTTGCCTACCCGCTTGAAAGCCTGTTCTACGGCAACGGCTCTCCCGTCTATTACACCAAAGTGACGGAATATGACTACGACACGGACGGGCTGAACGGGAAAAAGGAGTTCATTTATACCGACCCCAACGCCTTTGGTTTCTCCATGCGCCGCAAAATAGAGGATACCAACCTGTTGGAGTTTACCGAAGAGTGGCGGAACGGACAAATGGAACAGGAGAACGTGTACAGATACGAAAACGGGAATTTCGTGCCTGTAAGCGCCAAAAGATACCGGTATCAGACATTCCGCAAGAACGAGCACGTGATAAACACGTTTCTCTGTTATAAGAAAGGGATCATCATGGGTGTTTATGACAGTGGCGACGAGTACGACCGCTATACCTACAGCGAGATAAGCGACCCGTACACCCTGCGCAACATGGACATACCCCAGTTGGTGGCGACCTACGACCAGGGAGCCGCCACCGGCGACGTGCTGCCCGTGGAGGTAACCGACACCGTGTATGCCGGCGGGAAAAAGCTGGTTACAGTGACCGGATACGAATACGACGCGCTATTGCAGCCCACCACAGTCACGGTGACCTATCCCGAAGGAGAGACGGAAAAGACCGTGACCCACTATGCCGCCCAATGCTCCGGCGACTTCGTGGATGCCATGGAAAAACGGCACATGGTAGGAGTGCCGATACAGGTGGAGACCGAACGCGTGACGGAAGACGGCAACACAAAGGTGTCGGGCAGCATAAACATATTCGATACGGAAAACCCGGCACTGGTGAAAGCCGTGTACAGGCTGGAGTCCGGCGGCTATTCGGGAAGTTCGGACATGGACGGTTTCCGCATTCCACAAGGGTATTACGAGAAGTATGCGTTAGTTTATGACGCTGCCGGGAACATCGTGCAGCGGGACGCCAACGACCTGCCCGTGACAACCTACCTGTGGAGGTATGGCAACCGGTATCCCGTGGCGGAAATAAAAGGCGCCGCTTATGCGGATGTCTGCGCCGCGTTGGGGACAGACATCGTGGAGCAATTGGGAACGTCCTCGGACAACGCATACATACGCAACTGCATACAGGCATTGCGGGGAACACTCCCGTTTATGCGGGCGATTACGAGGACGGGACGGTGGTGCATGACACGCGGTATGTGTACGATGCACGGGGCAACCTTTGCTGCGTGCTTCCGCCCGAGGTATCCGTCTCACCATCGGGAGACGAATTGGAGAAATATGCCTTCCTGTACACCTACAATGGCAGGAACCTGTGTACGGAATACAAACTGCCGGGGTATAGGTATATGTATGCCATGACGAGGCGGACCGTCCCGTGCTGCAGCAGGACGGGATGCTCCGCGCGCAAGGCAAGTGGGTGTTTACGTTCTATGACGCGCAGGGAAGGGTGACGGTGGAAGGTATCGGGATGGTCGACGAGACGTCCGTGCAGTCTTCTACAGCGAACGCCGTGTTCTGCGGGACGGGCGGTTTCCTCGGCAGCGGGTATGACGTCAGCGGAATGGACATCACGGAAGAGGGCGCGCAGCTGCTGAAAGTGAACTACTACGACAATTACCTGTTTTTAAGACTGGACGGCGTGCCCTTGGGGCTGGCGTATGCCCCGGAAGAGGGGTATGACGCACGGTTTGACGGGAGTTCCGCAGGGAAAGGGCGATTGACGGGGACAAGGGATTTCGGAGCGGGAATTGTCGCGGGAGCGGCATCAGAAGTAGCATCGGGAGTTGCATCGAAAACTGTATCGAAAACAATTCCCACAGTATCCCTTTCCTCCGCCTTGTATTACGATGCCGAGGGGCGGCTGGTGCAGCAACGCGCCTGCAACTTGTTGGGCGGCATTGACACGGACTGCTTCGTTTACTCCTTCAGCGGGCAGACGCTAAAACACAAGCACACGCAGACCACCGCGGGCGGGACTGCACAGACGGAAGTGTACAGCTATGCCTACGACCATGCGGAGCGGGTGACCGAGGTACGCCACCAACTGAATGCGCTTCCCGAAGTGGTGTTATTGAAAAACAGCTACGATGAATTGGGAAGAATACGTACCGGCATCTTCCACGGCTCGGCTTGCAACACGACGTACAGCTACAATACCCGCTCCCTGCTGACGGGCGTGGATGCCGGAAAGTTTGCGCAGAGCCTATACTATACGGACGGCTATGGGACTCCCTGTTACAACGGAATATAAGCAGTATGACGTGGCAGGTGGGTACGGAAGACGGTATGATAAGAGGATACAAGTTCGCTTATGACGGGCTGGACCGTTTGACGGAAGCCGAGTATGGAGAAGGGAGTTCCATAAACGGTAATCCGAATTTCTTTACTGAGAGGGTGACGGGTTATGACAAAAACGGTAATATCAAGGGGTTGCAACGTTACGGACAGACTTCTGCATCGGGATACGGCATGATTGACGACCTGACTTTCACGCTGAACGGCAACCGGTTGAGCCGTGTGGATGATGCTGTGACCGATTCCGTTTACAACGGCGGCTTCGAGTTCAGAGACGGCGCGAAGCAAGCAAATGAATACGCCTACGATGCGAACGGAAATCTAACCAAAGATTTAAACAGGAATATTGCTGATATTCAATATAATTGTTTAAATTTGTCAAGCAAGGTCACGTTTGGTGACGGGAACACCATCAGTTACGTGTATGCCGCGGACGGAACGAAACTCCGTACGGTGCATACAATAGGCGGTGCAGTCACCACAACGGACTATTGCGGGAATGTGGTCTATGAAAACGGTATTGCCAAACTGCTGCTGACGGAAGTGGGTTATGTGACGCTTTCGGACAATGTTTACCACTATTACGTGAAGGACCATCAGGGAAATAACCGGGTGGTGGTAGACCAAAACGGTACGGTGGAAGAGACAAATCACTACTATCCGTTCGGTGGTATCTTCGCATCTTCAAGTAACAGTGTGCAGCCTTACAAATACAACGGCAAGGAACTTGATACGAAAAACGGGCTGAACTGGTACGACTACGGAGCACGGCATTATGATGCGGCGTTGGGAAGATTTACGACGGTTGACCCGATGGCGGAGAAATATTATCAGATAAGCCCGTATACGTATTGCGGAAACAATCCGATACTCTTTATTGATAAAAGCGGGATGGATTTCGGTCCCGGTGATTTGTTCAAGACTCCCAAGGAAGCGGCTAAAGATTGGGGCATGTATTATAACGGAGCATCCATCATCCGGAAAAGGGAAATGGGATCTTCCATTTATGAAGTCAGAAAAAAAGGTACGCTGGAAGGATATTCATATTCGGAAGCAAACATTTCGGATGGACATCAGACCACAGTAAGCGGACCCTCTAACGGTGAAAAGATTGTGGCAACAATTCACTCTCATGGGAATTACGACGGGACTTTTTTAGATAAAGATGGAAAAATAAAATATGTGAAGGATAACATTTTTTCTCATTCGGATTTATCCAATAATAGGCAAAAAGAAATGACAGGTTTTTTAGCCACTCCCAATGGAAGTTTGTTAGAGCATAATCCTAAAACAGATAAAATAGATGTTATTTCTACGGGATTGCCAAGTGATCCTAACGCCCCCTCACGTAAGAATAGGATAGAACCGCAGGATAACATTAAGTTGCAACAAACAATAGATGACCAGAAGAATATTTTAGAGGAATTGTATAATGTTATTAAAAATCTATTTTGAACGTATGAAGAAACTTTTATTTGTCGCATTGCTACTCTTACTGATGGTAAGCTGTTCAAGAAAAGGGAGTAATACCCCTTCCGACTACGTTGTGGACACTACACTCACAAGGTATTATCCTGAAGTTTTTGATTCTCTTTCGACTTATATTCCAAAACATTGGTCCGGTGATGAAGTTCCCACTGCGGAAATAGCATACAAAGTAGTGGAACCTATGATAAAAGAATTCTTAGGGGAAAAGGAAATGAATAACCAAAAGCCTTTCAGAATTAACCAGGTTGATAGTGTTTGGTATATCATGAGTTCTTTTCCTGACCCTATAACCACAAAAGAAGGCATAATTTGGGGAGGACGCACAGTTTATATAGAAATCAGGAAAAATGATGGTAGAGTTATAAGTTTCGTTGTTGACCCCTAATCAGATAAGGTAATTTATGAAACAACTGCAATTTTGATAAAACACTCCCGAATCAAGATAATTACAGTTAAAATGATTTCCTGCTTATATCACTGTATATGGGCAGGAAATTTTATATATGGCAACTGGTAAAGTTAGAAGAGGAATAGGCTACATGAGGACACGACTACAAAAAAGTACGAGAAGATTTTAATATAATGCCACATGAATTTACAGTAAAAAGTACAAGGAATTTACAGGTCTTTTTATCGCAATCCGTTTTCTTTTGTTATTTTTGCATCTTGTAATCTTCAGCACAGTGATGAAAACAGAAGCAACAACATATAACTTGCTTGATTCCATTTCCTATCCGGAAGACCTGCGCAGACTGAGTGTGGAGCAACTCCCGGAGGTTTGCGAAGAATTAAGGCAAGACATCATCCAGGAACTTTCGCGCAACCCGGGACATTTCGCTGCCAGTTTGGGCACGGTGGAACTGACCGTTGCGCTGCACTATGTCTACAATACGCCCTACGACCGCATCGTATGGGACGTGGGACATCAGGCATACGGGCATAAGATGCTGACCGGACGCCGCGAGACGTTCTGCACCAACCGGAAGTTCAAAGGCATACGCCCCTTCCCCACTCCGGCGGAGAGCGATTACGATACCTTTGCCTGCGGACATGCTTCCAATTCCATATCGGCAGCCCTGGGCATGGCCGTTGCCGCAGCCAGGAAAGGGGAGACAGAGCGCCGTGTAGTGGCGGTCATCGGCGACGGAAGCATGAGCGGCGGCCTTGCCTTCGAGGGGCTGAACAATGTTTCGTCCACCGCCAACAACCTGTTGATTATCCTCAATGACAACGACATGGCGATAGACCGCAGCGTAGGCGGCATGAAGCAGTACCTGTTCAACCTGACAACCTCCAACCGCTACAACCAACTGCGCTTCAAGGCATCGAAGATGCTGTTCAGGATGGGCGTGCTGAATGAAGACAGGCGCAAGGCGCTGATTCGCTTTGCGAACAGCCTGAAGTCAATCGCCGCCCAGCAGCAGAATATCTTCGAGGGGATGAACATACGGTACTTCGGTCCTATAAACGGACACGACGTAAAGAACCTTGCACGCATCCTGCGGGACATAAAAGATTTGCAAGGACCTAAAATACTCCACCTGCATACCGTAAAGGGCAAAGGCTTTGCACCTGCCGAGAAAGACCCGGGCACCTGGCATGCACCGGGCAGGTTCGACCCCGAAACCGGAGAGCGCATCACTGCCGACACCGGCAACCTGCCGCCCCTCTACCAGACCGTATTCGGCGAGACGTTGGTGGAGCTTGCCGAGAAGAATCCGAAGATAGTGGGGGTGACTCCCGCCATGCCCACAGGATGCTCCATGAACATATTGATGAAGTCCATGCCCGACCGGGCGTTCGACGTAGGCATTGCCGAAGGGCATGCAGCCACATTCTCCGGCGGCATGGCAAAAGAGGGGTTGCAACCGTTCTGCAACATTTATTCGTCTTTCATGCAGCGGGCTTACGACAACGTGATACACGACATCGCCCTGCTGAGGCTGCCGGTAGTGCTCTGCCTGGACCGCGCCGGACTGGTGGGCGAAGACGGGCCTACGCATCACGGCGTGTACGACCTTGCCTACTTCCGTCCCATCCCGAACATGACCATATCCTCGCCTATGGACGAACATGAACTGCGCCGCCTGATGTATACGGCACAGTTGCCGGACAAAGGCCCGTTCGTCATCCGCTATCCGCGCGGACGGGGCGTGCTGGCGGATTGGAAATGTCCGCTGGAAGAGATTCCCGTAGGCAAAGGACGCAAACTGAAAGACGGCAAAGACCTTGCCGTCATCACCCTCGGCCCGATAGGGAACATTGCCGCACGTGCCATCAAGCGGATGGAAACGGAGAAAGGACTCTCCATAGCCCACTACGACCTGCGCTTCCTCAAACCGCTGGATGAGGAGTTGCTGCACGAGGCGGGACGCAACTTCAGGCGTATCGTCACCATAGAGGACGGCGTACGGGAAGGCGGCATGGGAAGCGCCGTGCTGGAATTCATGGCGGACAACAATTACACTCCGCACGTGGCGCGCATCGGCGTGCCCGACGCATTTATAGAGCACGGCACGGTGCAGGAACTGTATCGGCTGTGCGGGATGGATGAAGAAGGTATTTATCAATCAATTTGGAATTATGAATTTTGAATTTTGAATTAGCTGCGCTTGTTCCGCAGGGCAATTCAAAATTCAGAATTCAAAATTTAAAATTAAAAAAACAACCGTGAAGATAATCATTGCAGGTGCCGGCGCAGTAGGCACACACTTGGCAAAGCTATTGTCCCGCGAGAAACAGGACATCATATTAATGGACGACAACGAAGAACGGCTGAGCACGCTCGGGAACAACTTCGACCTGATGACCGTCACCGCATCGCCCACTTCCATCAAGGGACTGAAGGAAGTGGGAGCAGGAGAAGCCGACCTCTTCATCGCCGTGACGCCCGACGAAAGCCGGAACATCACTGCATGCATGCTCGCCACCAATCTCGGTGCGGTAAAGACCGTAGGGCGCATCGACAATTACGAATACCTGTTGCCCAAAAACAAGGAGTTCTTCCAGAAGTTGGGAGTGGACTCGCTCATCTATCCGGAAATGCTTGCGGCAAAGGAGATTGTGTCTTCCATCCGCATGAGCTGGGTGCGCCAATGGTGGGAGTTCTGCGGCGGCGCGCTGATTTTGATAGGTGCCAAGATGCGCGAGAAAGCGGAAATCCTGAACATCCCCCTGCACCAGCTGGGCGGACCGGAACTGCCCTACCACGTGGTAGCCATCAAACGCGCAAGCGAAACCCTGATACCGCGCGGCGATGATGTGATAAAGCTGCACGACATTGTCTATTTCACCACTACCCGCAAGTTCGTCCCGTATATCCGCAAGATAGCGGGCAAGGAAGATTATGCCGATGTGCGCAATGTAATGATTATGGGCGGAAGCCGCATCGCCGTGCGCACGGCACAATACGTCCCCGACTACATGCAGGTGAAGATTGTGGACAACGACCTGAACCGGTGTAACCGCCTGACCGAGCTGTTGGAT
This sequence comes from uncultured Bacteroides sp., assembly GCF_910578895.1. Taxonomy (GTDB): domain Bacteria; phylum Bacteroidota; class Bacteroidia; order Bacteroidales; family Bacteroidaceae; genus Bacteroides. Next base: position 58,538 of record NZ_CAJTSC010000010.1, on the reverse strand, counting down.
GATAAAACAATGATTATCAACGGAGACGGGCGCGACATGGACCTGCTTATCGAGGAAGGGCTGAAGAACACCGAGGCTTTCGTGGCACTGACCGGAAACTCGGAGACAAACATCCTCGCCTGCCTGGCGGCAAAGCGCATGGGGGTAAGCAAGACCGTGGCGGAAGTAGAGAACATAGACTACATAGGCATGGCGGAAAGCCTTGACATCGGAACAGTAATCAACAAAAAGATGATTGCCGCCAGCCATATCTACCAGATGATGCTGGATGCCGACGTGAGCAACGTGAAATGCCTGACCTTTGCCAACGCCGACGTGGCGGAGTTTACCGTGAAGCCCGGCTCAAAGATAACCAAACACCAGGTGAAAGACCTCGGACTACCCAAAGGAACCACAATCGGCGGACTGATACGCAACGGCGAAGGTGTGGTGGTTATGGGTAACACGCAAATATTGCCCGGCGACCATGTGGTGGTGTTCTGCTTGGGCATGATGATTAAGAAAATAGAGAAGTACTTTAATTAATTTTGAATTATGAATTTTGAATTTTGAATGGGCTGCGCTGTTCGAAGGGGAATAAATATGAAAGGCAATAATTCGAAAGATAATGATCTGAAAAGCAATAATCTGAAAGATAATAATCCGAAAGGCAATTCAAAATTCATAATTCAAAATTCATAATTCAAACAACTGTGATCAAGTTTAAGACAATCATACGGATTATCGGCATCCTGCTGCTGCTGGAAACAGTCATGTTGCTGGCATGCTCGGCAATATCGCTCTATTATAACGACGATGCGCTGCTGGACTTCTGGAAATCGGCAGGCATCACGGCGGGAGCGGGCATGCTTATGGTTATCGCCGGAAAAGGCAGCGACAAGCAGCTGACCCGCCGCGACGGCTATGTGCTGGTCAGCCTTGTGTGGGTGATTTTCTCTATTTTCGGCATGCTGCCTTTCTATCTTAGCGGGCACATCCCCGACATCACGAATGCTTTCTTCGAAACCATATCCGGCTTTACCAGCACAGGAGCCACCATACTGGACAACATAGAGACATTGCCTCCCGGACTGCTGTTTTGGCGCAACATGACGCAATGGATAGGCGGACTGGGGATTATCCTGTTTACCATCGCGGTGCTGCCCATCTTCGGGGTGAGCGGGCTGCAGGTGTTTGCCGCCGAGGCAAGCGGTCCCACACACGACAAGGTGCACCCGCGCATCGGCATCACAGCCAAATGGATATGGAGCATCTATACCGGACTTACGCTTATCCTTGTAGCCCTGCTGATGCTGGGCGGCATGAACTGGTTCGATAGTATATGCCATGCCTTTGCCACTACGGGAACCGGAGGGTTCTCTACCAAACAGGCGAGCATAGCGCACTACAATTCCCCTTACATAGAATACGTTATCTCGCTGTTCATGTTCATTTCCGGCATCAACTTTACGCTGCTACTGTTCTTCGTCAACCGGAAATTCAAAAAGATTATCGACAATGCCGAGTTGAAATGGTATTTCTGGTCGGTAGCCGGCTTTACCGCCATCATCACCGTTATCCTCTATCATACCAGTGCGGTGGGTGTGGAAGAGGCTTTCCGTAAAGCGTTGTTCCAGGTCATATCCCTGCACACCTCCACCGGTTTTGCCACAGACGACTACATGCTGTGGACGCCCATGCTTTGGGGATTGCTGACCGTGGTGATGCTGATGGGGGCATGCGCGGGCAGCACCACCGGCGGAATAAAATGTATCCGGATGGTTATCCTTGCCAAAGTATCGCGCAACGAGTTCAAACATATCCTCCACCCCAACGCCGTATTGCCGGTGCGCGTAAACAAACAGGTGATATCCCCTTCCATCGTCTCCACCGTGCTGGCATTCTTTTTCTTATACGCCATTATCAGCATCGTCAGCATATTGATAATGATGGAAATGGGGATAGGAACCAAAGAGTCTGTGGGCTGTGTCATATCCAGCATCAGCAATATGGGTCCCGGACTGGGTGAGACGGGACCGGCATACTCATGGAACGCCCTGCCCGATGCAGCAAAGTGGCTGTTGGCATTCCTCATGCTGCTGGGACGCCTGGAGCTGTTCACCGTCCTGCTCCTGTTCACCCCTGAGTTCTGGAAGCGGAACTGACGCGCGACCGGTCGCGGTTAGAGCCATAAGCCGGAAGTTTGAATCAGGAGGAGTCAGAGGAAGCTATCGCCTTTCGTGCCCGGAACCGGAAGCCGACACGGGGAGTGCAGTGTTTAAATGAAAAAAACGTGAGGCGGACAAGAGCCTTTCCGAAGAAAATCGCGAATGATTGTCCGCATAACTCGGGACAGGCTCTTAAGTATAAAAAGTGTAAAAACTACCTTTTTTTGTCATGTGGAGATAGCAGCTTGAGAGAGAGTTGTTATATCTTTGCACCCCGAAAGCGACACATCCTGCCACTTTATCACCGCATTTGTTGCAGTGCGCCTATATTTATATAAGTACTGATGATTAATTATCTTATAAACTGATTGTAAATATATACTTATCTAAAATCTTATCGGATTTATGAACTTTACGTTGTTAGTAGTCGTCCTGTTGACGGCAATTGCGTTCGTGGGCATCGTCATCGCATTGTCCAATGCGATAGCTCCCCGTTCGTACAACACACAGAAGATGGAGCCGTACGAATGTGGCATCCCCACGCGCGGCAAATCATGGATGCAGTTCCGGGTAGGCTACTATCTGTTTGCCATCCTGTTTCTGATGTTCGAGGTGGAGACGGTATTCCTGTTTCCGTGGGCAGTCATCACACGCGAGTTCGGGGCAGCCGGGCTTTTCAGCATTTTGTTTTTCCTTGTCATATTGATTCTGGGCCTTGCATACGCCTGGAGGAAAGGAGCTTTGGAATGGAAGTAACGAAGAAACCCAACATAAAATCCATCCCTTATGAGGAGTTTACAGACAACGAGACGTTGGAGAAACTGGTCCGGGAGCTTAACGCCGAAGGCGCCAATGTGGCTCTCGGCGTTCTGGACGATTTCGTCAACTGGGGACGCAGCAACTCGCTGTGGCCGCTTACGTTTGCAACAAGCTGTTGCGGTATCGAATTCATGGCCCTCGGCGCGGCGCGTTATGACATGGCGCGCTTCGGGTTCGAAGTAGCCCGCGCCAGTCCGCGCCAGGCAGACATGATTATGGTGTGCGGAACAATCACCAACAAGATGGCACCGGTGCTGAAGCGCCTGTACGACCAGATGGCGGACCCCAAGTATGTGGTAGCCGTAGGCGGTTGCGCCGTCAGCGGCGGTCCGTTCAAGAAATCCTATCACGTTGTCAACGGAGTGGACAAGATTTTGCCGGTAGACGTATACATCCCGGGATGTCCTCCCCGCCCCGAAGCATTCTACTACGGAATGATGCAGTTGCAACGCAAAGTAAAAATAGAGAAATACTTTGGTGGAGTAAACCGAAAAGAAGAGAAAAACGGTGACGAGTGACCGGCACCCGCCACCCCCATCAAACGCTATAAATTATGGAAATAAGATATATAGAACCCGCAGCCTTGCACGACGAAATGCTGCGCCTGCGGCAAGAAGAACAGATGGACTTCCTGGAATGCCTTACCGGCATGGACTGGGGCGAACCTGACGCCGACAAAGACACTCCCGATACTCCCCGCGGGCTTGGCGCGGTCTATCAGCTGGAGTCTACGGTCACCGGCAGGCGGATTGCGGTACGTACCGCCACCCTCGACCGCGAACACCCCGAAATCCCCTCCGTGTGCGATATCTGGAAAGCCGCCGACTTCCTGGAGCGTGAAGTATTCGACTTCTACGGCGTGGTTTTCATCGGGCATCCCGACATGCGACGCCTCTACCTGCGCAACGACTGGGTGGGCCACCCGCTGCGCAAAGACGACGACCCGGAAGCACAGAACCCGCTGCGCATGGACAATGAGGAGACCATCGACACCACTACCGAGTTGAAACTCAACCCGGACGGAACGGTAAGGAACAAAGAGTCGCAACTCTTCGGCGACGATGAATATGTGGTGAACATCGGACCGCAACACCCCGCAACCCACGGCGTAATGCGCTTCCGCGTATCGCTGGAAGGCGAGACCATCGAGAAAATCGATGCCAATTGCGGATATATCCACCGGGGCATCGAGAAGATGTGCGAAAGCCTGACATACCCGCAGACGCTGGCGCTGACCGACCGGCTGGACTATCTGGGCGCCCACCAGAACCGCCATGCCCTGTGCATGTGCATCGAAAAGGCCATGGGCATAGAGGTGAGCGAGCGCGTGCAGTACATCCGCACCATCATGGACGAGCTGCAACGCATAGACTCCCACCTGCTTTTCTACTCCTGCCTGGCAATGGACCTCGGCGCGCTGACCGCATTCTTCTACGGCTTCCGCGACCGCGAGAAAATCCTGGATATCTTTGAAGGGACTTGCGGCGGACGGCTCATCATGAACTACAACACGATTGGCGGCGTGCAAGCCGACATCGCTCCCGACTTCCAGAAGAAAGTAAAAGCATTCATTCCCTACCTGCGCGGCATCCTGCACGAATATCACGATGTGTTTACGGGAAACATCATCGCGCAGCAACGCCTGAAGGGCGTAGGCATCCTGTCACGCGAAGACGCCATAGCTTTCGGCGCCACCGGCGGCACAGGCCGTGCCAGCGGCTGGGCGTGCGATGTGCGCAAGCGCATGCCTTACGGCGTATATGGCAAGACGGACTTCAAAGAGATTGTACGCAACGAGGGCGACTCCTGGGCACGCTACCTCATCCGTATGGATGAAATCATGGAAAGCCTGAAAATCATCGAGCAGCTGATAGACAACATCCCCGAAGGCGCATACCAAGAGAAGACGAAACCGATTATCCGCGTGCCCGAAGGCAGCTACTACGCCGCCGTAGAAGGCAGCCGCGGCGAGTTCGGCGTGTTCCTTGAAAGCCGTGGCGACAAAACGCCCTACCGCCTGCACTTCCGCAGCACGGGGCTTCCGCTGGTGTCTACCGTAGACACGATATGCCGCGGCGCAAAGATTGCCGACCTTATCGCCATCGGCGGAACCTTGGACTACGTAGTGCCGGATATCGACAGATAATGACCAATTATGTGCAGATGAATGTGCATTAACACATTAAAAACAAGATTATGTTTGACTTTAGTATAGTAACCAATTGGATTCACCGGCTGCTGACCTCTCTCATGCCGGAAGGGTTGGCGGTGTTTCTCGAATGTGTGGCGATAGGCGTATGCATCATCCTGATGTATGCGGTGCTTGCCATCATCCTTATCTACATGGAGCGCAAGATATGCGCTTTCTTCCAATGCCGCCTCGGCCCGATGCGCGTAGGAAAATGGGGATTGCTCCAAGTGCCCTGCGACGTCATTAAGATGCTGACCAAGGAAATCATCGACCTGAAATTCTCCGACAGGCTTCTCTATAACCTGGCGCCCTTCATGGTCATTATCGCCTCGTTCCTCACATTTGCCTGCCTGCCCGTCAGCAAGGGGCTGGAAGTGCTGGACTTCAATGTGGGCGTCTTCTTCCTGCTTGCCGCTTCGAGCATCGGCGTGGTAGGCATCCTGCTTGCCGGCTGGAGCTCCAACAACAAGTTCTCGCTTATCGGAGCCATGCGGAGCGGCGCGCAAATCATCAGCTACGAACTATCCTGCGGACTGAGCATCCTGACAATGGTGGTGCTGATGGGCACGATGCAGTTCTCCGAAATCGTAGCCGCGCAAGCCGACGGATGGTTCATCTTCAAAGGACACATCCCCGCCGCGATAGCTTTCATCATCTACCTGATTGCAGGCAATGCGGAGACCAACCGCGGCCCGTTCGACCTGCCCGAGGCGGAAAGCGAGCTGACAGCGGGTTACCATACGGAATACTCCGGCATGGGTTTCGGTTTCTTCTACCTGGCGGAGTTCCTGAACCTGTTCATCGTGGCAGGCATAGCCTCCACCATCTTCCTGGGTGGCTGGATGCCGCTGCACATTGCCGGGCTGGACGGCTTCAACGCGGCAATGGACTACATTCCGGGTTTTGTGTGGTTCTTCGGCAAGGCATTCTTCGTGGTATTCCTGCTGATGTGGATAAAGTGGACATTCCCCCGCCTGCGCATCGACCAGATTCTGAACCTCGAATGGAAATACCTGGTCCCCATCAGCATGGTGAACCTGATTTTAATGGTATTGACCGTAGTATTGGAACTGCATTTCTAAATCCGGCACAGCACCGGAACAGGACTTTCCTACGGATAAACTCAATAAAGACAAAAGCAATGAAAGACAACAACTCTTACATAGGCAGCCTTGTACACGGCATCGCATCCCTGCTGACGGGCATGAAAACCACGATGGCCGTTTTCTGCCGGAAGAAAACCACCGAACAGTATCCCGAAAACCGGAAGACGCTGATACTCTCCGAACGCTTCCGGGGCACGCTGGCAATGCCCCACAACGGGCAGAACGAGCATCACTGCATTGCCTGCGGTCTGTGCCAGACGGCTTGCCCCAACGACACCATCAAGGTGACAAGCCGGACGATAGAAACGGAAGACGGCAAGAAAAAGAAAATACTTGCCACGTACGAATACGACCTCGGCTCGTGCATGTTCTGCCAGCTTTGCGTCAACGCCTGTCCGCACGGAGCCATCACCTTCGACCGTAACTTCGAGCATGCCGTGTTCGACCGCAGCAAACTGGTGTTGACCCTGAACCGTCCGGGCAGCCGTGTAGAAGAGAAGAAGAAACCCGCCGCTCCGCAGCCCGAAGCGGTCAAGTAACCAATCACTTATAACCAACAGCAATCAACAACATGGAATTTAATCTTGAAACAATAGTATTTTACTTCCTTGCGGCTTTCATCACCGTCTTCTCCATACTGACGGTAACCACCCAGCGCATGGTACGCTCCGCCACCTACCTGCTGTTCGTACTGTTCGGCACGGCAGGCATCTACTTCCTGCTGGGATACACTTTCCTCGGTTCCGTGCAGATTATGGTGTATGCAGGGGGCATCGTCGTGCTCTACGTGTTCTCCATCCTGCTCACCAGCGGCGAAGGCGACATGGCAGGAAAACTGAAACGCAGCAAGTTCCTTGCCGGACTGGGCACCACCATAGCAGGGGCCGTCATCGTACTGTTCATAACCCTGAAACATAAATTCATCGCCACCACCGATGTAGAGCCCCTCGAAGTCAACATCAAGACCATCGGGCACCACATGCTGAGCGGCGACAAATACGGATACCTGCTGCCTTTCGAAGCCGTCAGCATCCTGTTGCTGGCATGCATCGTAGGCGGACTGTTAATAGCACGTAAACGATGAAGAGTTTCAGGATTTCAGAGTTCAGATTTTAGATTTCTGATTTGGCTACGCTGTGTGAACCGGCTGTATATAACAGCCACATAGAGTACATATTGAATAATAGAATATATGTACGGCATCATAAAGTCGAAAGTCGAAAGTCGAAAGTCAAAAGTCGAAAGTTGAAAGTTGAAATCTGAAATCTGAACTCCAGAAATCTAAAATTATAAGGTTCTAAAGTTTGAAATCTAAAATCTGAAATCTGAAATTTAAAACTTCTTCTCCACATGATTCACATGGAATACTACCTGATAGTCTCTGCTATCATGTTTTTCGCCGGCATCTACGGGTTCTTTACCCGCCGCAACACGTTGGCGATATTGATTTCAATCGAGTTGATACTGAACGCCACGGACATCAACTTCGCGGTATTCAACCGTTTTCTGTTTCCCGGCGGACTGGAAGGTTATTTCTTCTCCCTGTTCTCCATTGCTATCTCGGCAGCCGAAACAGCGGTGGCAATCGCCATCATGATCAACATCTATCGTAACATACGTTCCATCCAGGTAAACAAGCTGGACGAACTCAAATGGTAATAATATGGAATATACGATTCTAATCCTTCTTCTTCCTTTGCTCTCGTTCCTTGTGCTGGGACTGGGCGGCAAATGGATGTCGCACCGCACCGCCGGACTTATCGGTACGGCTGCGCTGGGTGTAGTGGCGATGCTCTCCTACCTCACCGCCATACAATATTTCACCGCACCCCGGCAGGCAGACGGCACGTATGCCGTGCTGATGCCCTACAACTGCACATGGTTACCTTTCACGCCGTCGCTCAGCATCGATTTGGGCATCTTGCTCGACCCCATATCGGTGATGATGCTCATTGTCATCAGCACCGTTTCATTCATGGTGCACCTCTACTCCTTCGGCTACATGAAAGGTGAGCGCGGCTTCCAACGCTATTATGCTTTCCTCTCGCTCTTCACGATGTCCATGCTCGGGCTGGTGGTGGCAACCAACATCTTCCAGATGTACCTGTTCTGGGAGTTGGTGGGCGTCTCTTCCTACCTGCTGATTGGTTTCTACTACACGAAACCCGCGGCAATCGCCGCCAGCAAGAAAGCGTTTATCGTGACCCGCTTTGCCGACCTGGGCTTCCTGATAGGTATCCTGGTCTATGGCTACTACGCCGGAACGTATACCTTCCAGCCCGATGAAATGGCGCTGCTGAAAGGCGGTGCCGCCATGATTCCGTTGGCGTTGGGACTGATGTTCATCGGCGGTGCGGGCAAGAGCGCCATGTTCCCGCTGCACATCTGGCTGCCCGATGCCATGGAAGGTCCTACGCCGGTCAGCGCACTGATTCATGCCGCCACAATGGTGGTGGCAGGCGTATATCTGGTGGCGCGCATGTTTCCGCTGTTCATCGGCTATGCCCCCCAAGTGCTGCACCTCGTGGCATACGTAGGCGCGTTCACCGCACTCTATGCCGCCGCTGTGGCGTGCGTGCAGAGCGACATCAAGCGCGTGCTTGCCTTCTCCACCATTTCGCAGATAGGCTTTATGATGGTGGCGCTCGGCGTATGCACTTCCACCGACCCGCACGAAGGCGGATTGGGCTATATGGCAGGCATGTTCCACCTGTTTACGCACGCCATGTTCAAGGCGCTGCTGTTTCTCGGTGCGGGCAGCATCATCCATGCGGTACACAGCAACGAAATGTCCGCCATGGGCGGGCTGCGCAAGTACATGCCGGTCACGCACATCACTTTCCTGATAGCCTGCCTTGCCATTGCCGGCATCCCCCCGTTCTCGGGCTTCTTCTCCAAAGACGAGATACTGACGGCATGCTTCCGGTTCAGCCCCGCGATGGGCTGGATTATGACAGTGATTGCCGCAATGACCGCTTTCTACATGTTCCGGTTGTATTACGGCATCTTCTGGGGAAGCGAAGCGAAGCTGGCGGACGGTGAGAGCCGCCACAGCCACACGCCCCACGAAAGCCCGTTGGCAATGACCCTCCCCCTGATGTTCCTTGCCGCAGTGACGGTGGTTGCCGGATTTATTCCCTTCGGACACTTCGTCAGTTCCAACGGCGAGGCATACGCCATCCACCTCGATTGGGGCGTTGCCGGTACAAGCATTGCCGTTGCCGTGGTCTCCATAGCGTGTGCCACTTACATGTATAAGGGCGAGAAACAACCGGTTGCCGATGCGCTTGCCCGCCGTTTCAACGGTTTGTGGACTGCCGCCTATCACCGGTTCTACCTCGATGAAGCCTACCAGTTCATCACCCACCGCATCATCTTCGGTTGCATCAGCCGCCCCATCGCGTGGTGGGACCGTCATGTGGTGGACGGCTTCTTCGATTTCCTTGCCTGGGGTGCCAACGCCGCCAGCGACGAGATACGCGGGCTGCAAAGCGGACGCATCCAGCAATACACGTTCGTATTCCTGCTGGGTACGCTGGTGCTGATACTGCTGCTACTTAACAGTTGATAGTTAATAGTCGATAGTTGGTAAATGACAGTCAACAGCTGACAGTTGATAAATGACAGTTAGTAGCTGACAGTTAGTAATTCACAATTAGTAGTTGACAATTGATAATTCTGAAATCTGAAATCATAAATCTGAAATCATCATGAACTTCTTATCCATATTTGTATTCATTCCCCTGCTGATGCTATTGGGGCTTTGGCTCAGCCGCAACATCGCGCAGATACGTGCGGTGATGGTGACCGGCGCATCGGCATTGCTCGTTGCCGCCGTGGGGCTGACCGTCGCCTACCTGCAAGCCCGCCAGGGCGGAGCCGCGGACGAAATGCTGTTCCGTGCGGACACCGCCTGGTATCCGGCGCTCAACATCCACTACTCCGTAGGCGTAGACGGCATTTCGGTAGCCATGCTGCTGCTCTCCGCCATCATCGTCTTTACGGGAACGTTCGCCTCCTGGCGCCTGCAACCGCTCACCAAAGAGTATTTCCTGTGGTTCACCCTGCTGTCGATGGGCGTATTCGGTTTCTTTATCTCCACCGACCTGTTCACCATGTTCATGTTCTACGAGGTGGCGCTCATCCCGATGTACCTGCTGATTGGCGTATGGGGTTCGGGACGCAAGGAGTACGCCGCCATGAAGCTGACGCTGATGCTGATGGGCGGCTCCGCTTTCCTGCTCATCGGCATCCTGGGCATCTACTTCGGCAGCGGCGCCACCACCATGAACCTGTTGGAGATAGCCCGGCTGCACAGCATCCCCGTCGAGCAGCAACGCATCTGGTTCCCGCTCACCTTCCTCGGCTTCGGCGTGCTGGGCGCGCTGTTCCCCTTCCACACCTGGAGCCCCGACGGCCACGCATCCGCACCGACTGCCGTATCCATGCTGCATGCCGGCGTACTGATGAAACTGGGCGGATACGGATGTTTCCGCATCGCCATGTACCTGATGCCCGAAGCCGCACAGGAGCTTGGCTGGATATTCCTCGTGCTGACGGGCATTTCCGTAGTGTACGGCGCGCTCTCCGCCTGCGTGCAGACCGACTTGAAATACATCAACGCCTACTCCTCCGTGTCGCACTGCGGACTGGTGCTTTTTGCCATCCTGATGATGAACCGCACCGCCTGCACGGGCGCGGTGTTGCAGATGCTGTCGCACGGGCTGATGACCGCCCTGTTCTTCGCCCTTATCGGCATGATTTACGGACGGACACACACGCGGGACGTGCGCGAGCTTAGCGGGCTGATGAAGGTCATGCCTTTCCTGGCGGTGTCTTACGTCATTGCCGGACTTGCCAACCTCGGGCTGCCGGGGCTCAGCGGTTTCGTTGCCGAAATGACCATCTTCAACGGCGCTTTCCAGCATCCCGACACCTTCCACCGCGCATGGACCGTCATTGCCTGCACAAGCATCGTGATTACCGCAGTCTACATTCTCCGCCTTGTGGGCAAAATCCTCTACGGCACATGCACCGACAAGCACCACCTGGCGCTGACCGACGCCACCTGGGACGAGCGCACCGCCGTCATCATCCTTATCGCCTGCGTGGCATGCCTGGGCATCGCCCCGCTGTGGATAAGCAACATGATCGGAGAGAGCGTCCTCCCCATAACCACCCTCTTCCAATAACCCATAATTCAAAATTCACAATTCATAATTCACACCCATGGATTACTCCCAATTTCTCCTAATGAAAGAAGAGCTGTCGCTGATAGCCGTTATCGTTATCCTGTTCGTAGCCGACCTCTTCATGAGTCCGGACGCGCATAAGAATGACGGCAAGCCGGTGCTGAACACCATGCTGCCCATCGCCCTGCTCATCATCCATACGTTCATCACCATTGTCCCCGGCGAGGCAGCCGACGCTTTCGGCGGCATGTACCACAACCAGCCGATACAGAGCATCGTCAAGTCCATTCTCAGCGTGGGCACGCTCATCGTCTTCCTGATGGCGCACGAGTGGATGCGTCTTCCCGATACGGCAATCAAGCAGGGCGAGTTCTACGTGCTGACGCTCTCCACGCTCTTAGGCATGTATCTGATGATTTCCGCCGGTCACTTCCTGATGTTCTTCATCGGGCTGGAGACAGCCAGCATCCCGATGGCGGCGCTGGTGGCGTTCGATAAGTACCGCCACCACTCTGCCGAAGCGGGTGCCAAGTACATCCTTACCGCACTCTTCTCCAGCGGGCTGCTGCTCTACGGCATTTCGCTGATATACGGCACGGCAGGCACGCTCTACTTTGCCGACATCCCGGCACATCTGGACGGCAACCCGTTGCAGGTCATGGCGTTCGTATTCTTCTTCTCGGGCATGGGATTTAAAATCTCGCTGGTGCCCTTCCACCTGTGGACGGCAGACGTTTACGAAGGCGCCCCGAGCACGGTAACCGCCTATCTGAGCGTCATATCCAAAGGCGCTGCGGCGTTCGTGCTGATGACCATCCTCTACAAGGTGTTCGCACCGATGGCGGCACAATGGCAGGAAACGCTCTACTGGGTCATCATCGCCTCCATCACGCTTGCCAACCTCTTTGCGCTGCGCCAGGAGAACCTGAAACGGCTGATGGCGTTCTCCAGCATTTCGCAGGCGGGATACATCATGCTGGGTGTCATCAGCGGGACGTCGCTGGGCATGACATCGCTGGTGTATTATGTGCTGATTTACCTGTTTGCCAACCTTGCCGTCTTCACCGTCATCACGATAGTGGCGTTGCGCGCCCACAAGTTCACGCTGGAAGACTACAACGGACTGTATGCCACCAATCCCAAAGTGGCTTTCCTGTTGACGCTCTCCTTGTTCTCGCTGGCAGGCATCCCGCCGTTCGCGGGCTTCTTCTCGAAGTTCTTCATCTTTGCGGCGGCATTCCAAAGTGGTTTCCACCTGCTGGTGTTCATCGCGCTGGTCAACACGGTGCTGTCGCTCTACTACTACCTGAAGGTGGTAAAGGCAATGTACATCAACAAGAGCGATGAACCTATCCCCGCTTTCCGCAGCGACAATTACACACGTGCCGGACTTGCCGTCTGCACGCTGGGCATCGTGCTGCTGAGCATAGCCGGCGGGGTGTACCAGGCAATCGGGAAGGTTGCGTTCGGGATGTAAGCTATTTCATGATCTGGCTCCTGTACTGCGTAGGCGTCATCCCCGTCAGTTGCTTGAAGGTGCGGTTGAAGTGCGAAATGGCATCGAACCCGCACTCCACGGCTATCTGCGCCACCTCCATGTCGCCGATGGCGAGCAGCTTGCACGCGTAGCCTATGCGCATGTCCGCCACATATTGCAGGAAGGTCTTCTCCGTAGCTTCCTTGAAGAAACGGCAGAAGGCGCTGCTGTTCATATTCGCCATTTCCGCCATCTCGTCAAGCCTGAGGGGACGGGTGTAATTGCTGTTGATGAAAGAGATAATCTTATCAATCCGCTTGTTGCCCGCCGTGGGAAACTTTTCGTAGTAGCAGGGGCTTGCCAGTAGTTTCTTCGGGGCAGACACCGCCATCGCCTGCAGCAGTTCCAGCAATCCGGTCAGCTGGCAGAAGCCCTTCAGTCCGGGAAAGGCGGACAGCAGGCGGCGCACCGTGTCGCCGGCTTCGGCAGCGGCACGGAAGAGTACCCCCCGCTTGGCTTCCTCCAGCAGCAGCCGTATCTGGCGGAACTGCGGATAGCGGTCGAAAGAGTATTGCATGAAGTTCTCCTCGAACTGGATGATGGTGCCCTGCACCCGCAACAGGGGATTGCCGCCCTGATAAGCATCGTCGCTCCGCATGTAATGGGGCAGGTTGGGACCAAGCAGCACCACATCCCCCTCGGAGAAGCGCTCGATGCAGTCGCCCACGAAGCAAAGCCCGCCGCTTTTCTCCACATAGATTATCTCGTACTGGCTGTGGAAGTGCCAGGGATAGGAGAAGCGGTCGTAGTCGTAGCGACGCGCCTTTATCGGGTTGGACTCCGAAATCTGAAGTTGTTCGTTTATTAACTGTCTCATAACGCTGCCTGATGCGGGTGCGGCGCACATCTGCCTGCCCGCCGCCCAAAGATACGAATAATAAGAGCCTGTTTAAATTTTATCCGGCATTATTTTGAGGGTTCTTCACGGCTTTTTCATTTACAGGAGTTAGAGGAGTTAAAGGGAGTTATCAGCCGCCAAACCGGGTTAGAAGTTAAAACCGATACCTCTGCAACGATGTAATACACAAGAGTATCGGCTCTAACTCCTCTAACTCCCTTAACTCCTAATGAAGCGATGCGAAGTGATGACTCCTCTTAATTCCTGTAAATGAAAAAGCCGTGAGAGTTTCTTAGCAAGGATGTTTTTCAGTTTTCATGAGAAGCATAGCGGACTATGTAAAGGACTCCAAGTGTTCCCGGCAAGCCGGGAACGATTTCCCAACCCTTTGGGAAGGCAGTTCCAACAAGTGTGGAACAAATTCCCAGCTTGTTGGGAACAAAAGAAACTCCCGCCGCCCTTTCCGCCGGCACTGTGGCATGACACTTCAGACCGGCTACTCCCGCAAATGAAAAAGCCGTGCATGACCGGCAGAACTGCCCGATATATGCAAATATCCGCAAACATCCTGCAAATATCCGTTCACATGCGAAGCGTTTTAGTGGCTATCTTTGCGGTAAACAATCATTTTAAATCATTAATACGAAAGAAGTATGGAAAAGACCTGGAGATGGTTTGGCAAGAAAGACAAGATAACGCTCGATATGCTCCGGCAAATCGGCGTGGAAGGCATAGTCACCGCCCTGCACGATGTGCCCAACGGCGAAGTATGGACCGAAGAGGCTATCGGCGACCTGAAGCGTTACATCGAGTCGCACGGCTTGCGATGGTCGGTCGTGGAGAGCCTGCCCGTGTGCGAGGCAATCAAGTATGCCGGACCGGAACGGGAACAACTGATAGAGAACTACAAGGTGAGCCTTGCCAACCTGGGCAAGTGCGGCATAAAGACCGTGTGCTACAACTTCATGCCCGTCATCGACTGGATACGCACCGACCTGCAACACCCTTGGGCGGACGGCACCTCGTCGCTCTACTTCGACCGGATACGCTTCGCCTATTTCGACCTGCGCATCCTGCAACGCGAGGGAGCGGAACAGGACTATTCGGCAGAAGAGCTTGCCAAGGTGGCGGAGCTGGACAAGACCATCACCGAAGCCGAGAAAGAGAACCTCATCGACACGATTATCGTAAAGACGCAGGGCTTCGTGAACGGCAACATCAAGGAGGGGGACAAGAACCCGGTAAGCATCTTCAAGCGCCTGCTGGCACTGTACAAGGGCATCGACCGCGACGCGCTGCGCGAAAACATGCGCCATTTCCTTGCCGCCGTGATGCCGGTGTGCGAGGAGTATGGCGTGAACCTATGCGTGCACCCCGACGACCCGCCTTTCCAGGTATTGGGACTGCCGCGCATCGTCACCAACGAAGAGGACATCGCATGGTTCCTTCATGCCGTGGACAATCCGCACAACGGGCTGACCTTCTGCGCCGGCTCGCTCAGCGCGGGAGAGCATAACGACACCCGCGAGCTTGCCCGCCGGTTCGCCTCGCGCACCCACTTCGTGCACCTGCGCAGCACCGCAGCCATGCCGGGCGGAAACTTCATAGAGAGTTCGCACCTGACGGGACGCGGGCACCTCATCGACCTTATCCGCATCTTCGAGAAGGAGAACCCCGCCCTGCCGATGCGCGTGGACCACGGACGGATGATGCTGGGCGACGAGGACAAGGGATATAATCCCGGCTATTCGTTCCACGGACGCATGCTGGCACTGGCACAGGTGGAAGGCATGATGGCGGTGGTACAGGATGAATTGGGGAACCGTATATAAACTCTAATAAATAAGCAAGAAAGGAGAAAGAAAACTATGAACGAACAATTCAGTATTGCAGGTAAAGTAGCGGTCATCACCGGAGCAGGTGGTGTGCTGGGCGGCAGCATTGCCAAGAGTTTCATGCAGCAAGGCGCCAAAGTGGTGGCGGTAGACATCCGCCAGGAACAGCTGGACAAGCGTGTGGAAGAACTGAAGGAATATGGTGAAGACGTTATCGGCATCGTGGGCAACGTGCTGGACATCGCCAGCCTTGAGCAGCTTGCCGACGACATCGTGGCAAAGTGGGGACGCATCGACATCCTGCTGAACATTGCCGGCGGAAACATGCCGGGCGCCACGCTGGCTCCCGACCAGCACTTCTACGACATGGACATCGCCTGCTGGGAAAAGGTGACCAACCTGAACATGAACGGCACCGTCTATCCCTCTTTGGTATTCAGCAAAGTGATGGCAAAGCAGGGCAAGGGATGTATCGTCAACGTATCGTCGATGGCGGCTTACAGTGCCATCACCCGCGTTCCGGGCTACTCGGCAGCCAAGACCGCCGTTGCCAACTTCACGCAGTGGCTGGCAAGCGAACTGGCGCTGAAATACGGCGACGGCATCCGTGTCAACGCCATTGCCCCGGGCTTCTTCATCGGCGACCAGAACCGCGCCGTGCTCATCAACCCGGACGGCTCACTGACCGACCGCAGCAAGAAGGTATTGGCAAAGACCCCGATGAAGCGCTTCGGCGACATCAACGAGCTGAACGGAGCCGTACAGTTCCTGTGCAGCGATGCCGCCAGCTTCGTTACAGGCGCACTGCTGCCTATCGACGGCGGATTCAGTGCTTTCAGCGGAGTGTAAGGCATGACACTGTTCCATAAAGTGTAGAGGAGAGTGCCGCGTTTTCCTTTCAGGCAAAGAGCGTCAGAGCCTCTCCCTCTCAAGAAACTCCCGTATATCCTCCCTCAGCCATTGATAAAGATAGAGGTTCTTGTAGCCGCTGTTTTTCCTCAGCATGACGCCTACGTCAATCTGGCTGTTCTCATAACCCGTCAGCTCGTTGCGCAACTGCTCGTCGTGCCCTGCCAGGCGTTTAATCTCCTGCTCGCGCTCGCGGCGAAGCAACGTGCAGACGGGTATCAGCAACTTCAGCACCACGCAATCCATGATGTGATGCCCCTGCATATACAGATAAGTGTTGTCGGGCATCAGCCCCAACTTCCGCAACTCCTCTCCCAGCCGGTCCACATGCTCGATGTGCTGCGGAAAGCGGGTTTCCAGTTCGGACAGCTTGGCGGACACCGCACGCTGCATGGCGTCCAAAGCACCGTCGGGATGCCGCAGGTTCACCTCACGCAAACGGACGCAGGAGTGGAAATCGTACATGGGGAATGTGTGCGTGTCGTGCAGGCGGTAGAACCACACGTTCCACAGGAACAGCGGATAGGCGATTTGCGAATAGCGCTTCAGGAAAGCGGGGAAGTCGAGGACGGAGCGGTCGTTCAGCGTTGCCTGCACGCACACCTCATGAAGGCTTTCGGCAAAGCAATGGAAGTTCTCGATGGCGTATCCGTAGGTCTGGAAAATGTAAGGGTTGCGGTTTATCTTCCGCGACACATCGGTGGCGCCCTGCAACAGGAAGTCGTAATCACTGTCCACACAGGCTATCAGGCTACGCCCCAGCTCTGCGGTATTGAGCGTGTTCATCAGCACCATCTTCTTGCCCTTCGCCAACGAGGTGGCGGAGGGAAGCATCACCTGGAAATAGCGCTCCTCATTTTCAAACTCGGCCAGGAGAGTACGCCAGAAGGCGATATCGTCATAGCTTTCCACATACGCCACAATGCGCCTGCGCCTTTTCTGCGAGGAGAATTTACGGGCGGCGTCCAGGTAGGCGGAAGTCAGGTTATGTCGTAGGGTTGTTGCCACGGGAGAAGAGAAGGGGAAAAGGAATTTTGAATTGTGAATTTTGAATTATTCTTTTTTTGGGGGGCAGGGGATGGCGGTTGAGATATCTTCCACTTCGGTCACCGCATCGAGCCAGCCTTCCATGATTACGGCGGGCGAATGGGTGGTGAGGATGAGCTGCACGTTCGGGTTGAGCTGGCGTATCATGCCGATAAGCTTCTGCTGCCATTCGATGTGCAGGGAAGCTTCCGGCTCGTCCATGAAGAGCACGCAGCGGTCGCCATCGCGCACAAGGACCGTCAGCAGGATTACGAGCATCTGTTTCTCGCCGGACGAGAGTTTATGGGGCAAGAGACGTTCGCCGTCCTGGAAGAAGGCGATGTCGTTGCTCTTGCGGTCTATCTTCTTGCGGGTATAGCCGAACAGTTCGTCAACCATGTCCTGAAACTTCCGTTTCGGCACGGACAGCATCGGGGCAAGGCTGCGCTGCTCCTCGTCGCCGCTCAGCAGCTCAATCATCTTGTTGCCGATGTTCACCTGGTAGTCGAGGTAGCGGCGCTGAAGCAGATAGAGTTGCCAGTCCAGTTCGGACTTGACGTTGGGATCTGCCATGCGGGCGGTGAAGTCGCCCATGACGAGGGGACGGTCGTAGCTGCGGATTACATCGTAAGGGATGAAAGTAGCTTCGGGATTATCGAAAAAGATGCGTACGCCGTTCTTCTCGTCACTCTTCACCTCGCCAGTGGTCTGTTCCAGATAGCCCACCGAGCGGTTCAGGATGGTGGTCTTCCCTACTCCGTTGATGCCGGAAAGTATGTTGACATCGGAGCGCAGCTCCCAGGCGATGTCGTACCGATGCCACAATCCGTATATCTCGATGCGTTTGATGTAATTGGCTTGTACTTCCATAGTGTGTCTCTATATATTCGTGTCACAAATATAAAGAAAGAGATTGGGAATTTAGTTACCTTTGCGGCGTTTTTCACGACAATCAATGGAGTTTATACCGAACAGGAAACAGGACGACCGGAAATCAGCGCCCTGAAACCTTATTCGATATATTGTCTAACCATCAATACCTGTATTTTCGCACTATGAACAAGAACCTGCAAGGGCATCTGTTTGCCCTGACCGCCAACATCCTGTGGGGGCTGATGGCTCCTATCGGCAAATCCGCATTGGCGGAATTTTCTCCCTTGTCCGTCACCACTTTCCGCATGGTGGGTGCGGCGGGCTGTTTCTGGCTGCTCTCGCTGTGCTGCAAACGCGAGCAGGTAGACCACCGGGATATGCTGAAGATATTCTTTGCCGCACTTTTTGCGCTGGTGTTCAACCAGGGAATCTTTATCTTCGGGCTGTCCATGACTTCCCCCATCGACGCTTCTATCGTCACCACAACCCTGCCCATCGTCACCATGATTGTAGCGGCTGTCTACCTGAAAGAGCCCGTCACCAACAAGAAGGTACTGGGCATCTTCGTGGGGGCAATGGGCGCGTTGATACTGATTATGAGCAGCCAAGGCACCGGCAAGGGCAGCAACGGCAGTATCGTAGGCGACCTGCTGTGTCTCATCGCGCAGGTCAGTTTCTCCATCTACCTCACCGTGTTCAAAGGGTTGTCGCAGAAGTACTCGCCCATCACGCTGAACAAATGGATGTTTGTCTATGCCTCCATGTGCTACATTCCTTTCTCCTACCACGATGTGGCGGCAATCCGTTGGGAAGAGGTCTCCGCCCCGGCACTGTGGCAGATAGGCTACGTGGTGGTGGGCGGCAGTTTCCTGGCATATATCTGCATCATGACGGCACAACGGCTGTTGCGCCCCACGGTGGTGAGCATGTACAACTATATGCAGCCAATCGTGGCGTCCGTCGTTACGGTCGTCATCGGCATGGCTACGTTCAATCTTGAGAAAGGGATTGCCATCGCACTGGTGTTTCTCGGCGTGTACATCGTCACGCAAAGCAAATCGCGCAAGGACTTCGAGAGAGAGGGAAAGGAAGTGTAGCTTTTTCTTGACAAACGGAAGAGAAAATGCATCGCCCGGCGGAACTGTTCCGGTTCGGTCGGGGAACGGTCAAGCGCCTCTCATACACAAGAGTATCGGCTTTAACTTCTCTAACTTCTTTAACTCCTAACGAAGTAATAACTCCTTTAAATGCAAAAGCCGTGAGCAAGAGGGCACTATTTTTTCAGTCCCGCAAAATAAGTGTCCAGCAAGCTCTTGGCAGCGACAAAGGAAGTGAGGTTGCCTTCCAGGACTTGCCTTTCCTTGCCGGCAAGCATCGCTTCAATCTCGGGGTTCTGGTAGAAGCTGTCGCGAAGCTGCTCATTGATGGTCTCGTACATCCAGTACTTGCTCTGCTCGTTGCGGCGATACTCAAAGTAGCCGTTGTCTTTCACGAAGTCGACGTACTTGTACACCATGTCCCACACCTCCTGCACGCCGAGGTTGTAGAAGCCGGAATAGGTCAGCACCTGCGGCGTCCAGCCGCTCTCCGGGGCGGGGAAAAGATGCAGCGCGTTGCGGAACTGGGTGGCAGCCAGCCGGGCACGCTCCAGGTTGTCGCCGTCCGCCTTGTTGATGACAATGCCGTCCGCCATCTCCATGATGCCGCGCTTGATGCCTTGCAGCTCGTCGCCCGTACCGGCAAGCTGGATAAGCAGGAAGAAATCTACCATGGAATGCACCGCCGTCTCGCTCTGCCCCACGCCCACCGTCTCTACGAATATCTTGTCGAAGCCGGCTGCCTCGCAAAGCACGATTGTTTCACGCGTCTTGCGTGCCACGCCGCCCAACGAACCCGCCGAAGGGCTGGGGCGGATAAAGGATTTGGGATGGACGGAGAGTTTCTCCATACGGGTCTTGTCGCCCAGGATGCTGCCTTTGCTACGCTCGCTGCTGGGGTCGATGGCAAGCACCGCCAGTTTGCCGCCGTGCTTCTCCAATACGTGCAGCCCGAATACGTCGATAGACGTACTCTTGCCGGCTCCGGGCACACCGCTGATGCCTATGCGGACAGAGTTGCCGGAGTATGGCAGGCACTTTTCTATCACCTCCTGTGCCACCGCCTGATGTTCGGGCTTCAGGCTTTCCACCAACGTCACCGCACGGCTTAAGACCGTGACATCGCCTTTTACAATGCCCTCTACGTACTCCGCAACGGAGAGCTGGCGCTTTTTCGGCTTCCGCTTCAGATAAGGATTGACGGACGAAGGCTGTTCAATGCCTGCATTGACAACCAGTCCTTTGTATTCCGCGCTATTTTCAGGATGTTCCATGATTTCAGATTTTAGATTTCAGAATTCAAAGTTCAGATTTATGATTTCAAAGTTCTAAAATCTGAAATCATAAATCTGAAATCCAAATCCCCATTCATTCAGCTTTGATATTGATTTCCACTTTCGGCTGCATAGGGTCGTTCGTAATCATCAGCAGACGCAGATGGCGGCGTTTCTTCCCGATGTTGTGCTTCACCACCGTCACGCGCAGGCGGGTGCTCTCGCCCGGTTGCAGCATGCCCTTCTTCAGGCTGGCACCCACAGCGGGGTGGAACACCTGGAGTTTGCTGATTTGCAAAGGAGAGCGGCCGGTATTCGTTATAATGATATCCTGGCGAGCCTTCGGCTTCTTTGCCAGCACGGCGCTCATATCAATGTTCTTGGCAGAAAGGCTGAGAGCGGGCGCATTCGCCTTTTCCGCTTCGGTCATGCCCGAGAAGTCCGGCAGCAGAATGGCGGAAACGGGTATCTCGTTTTCATCCCCCACCTTGTCTCCGGCAAAGCGCGACAGGTAGACAGAGGCCTGCGTCAGCCCGAAGCCTGTCAACCGTTCGGAGTCCAACGTGACGGTGACGACACCCTTCTCGCCTTTTTGCAGGACAGCGGGTTCCGCTTCCGCCTGCAGGTAGGGCGGCAGATGCATCAGCACCGGTTCGTACGAACGGTCCGACAAATTCACGACTCCTATGCGCATCACGGGCTTCTCGCCGGCTTGCACATCGGGAAAGTCGAGACTGTTCTTGTCGATGCGTATCTGCCCGATGAGGTACGGGTGGATTTTGGTGAAGTCCTTTATCTCGCGCACCACTTCGCCATTGAACTTCAAATAGGCAAGATGGGGGCTGGCATTACTGTAGACGGCTACGGATTTATTGAAATGCCCCAGCATACGGGCATCGAAGGTGACATCAATCACCCCCTTGGCTCCCGGGGCGATGGGTGTCTTTGTCCACCGCGCCACGGAACAGGCGCAATCCGGTTCCACCCCGGTAAGCACCAAAGGCCGGTCTCCGGTGTTTGTAATGGAGTATTGCACCGTTGCCGGTTGCTTCCATTCAATCTGCCCGAAATCGTACATTTCCGTATTGGAGGTAAAACGCGGTTGCGCCACGGCTGTCAACGCCGTAGCTGCAAGCGCATATAGAGTGATAAAACTGCGTCTCATTTATATTGTTTCTAAATTAGTTGTGGCAAATGTAAAGTTTTTAAGCGAGATACACAGGTTTTCTTTCCGTTTTTTAGGGTCTGTTTAAATTTTGTTCAGTATTATCTTGAGAGTTCTCTTTGGGAATGTTTTTCTGTTTTATGAAGAGCATAGTGCGGGCTATGTGACGAATAAAAAGAGAAAATCATCCGCATAACTCTCCGATTAGCCTACTGCCATGCACATAGGAAATCAATGCCAATCTATTAACTGTAAGCATGGCACTGCCGCGGCTTTTTCATGCAAGCTGCGGCAATGCCATGCCAATCGGGGAGTTATACGGATAACCGTTTAAAAATAAAGGGCGTCGCGAGGGATGTATAGATGTATCGTGTGGGACATATATATCCCACCTGACGGATCTATATATCCCACACGATACATCTATATGTCTCTCGCGACGCATCTATATGTCCCACACACAACTTTTTCATTTACAGGAGCACCCTTCGGGCTGAGGAGTCAGAAGCCGATAGCCCTGTCGATGTATGGCGATACTACCGGCATATAACTCCTTTAATTCCCGATAACTCCTTCAACTCCCTTAAATGAGACAACCTTGCAATGCAAGCCGCCTACCGGATTACAACCGTTCCGCCCGCAGTATGCGAAGCATATTCGGGTGCATAAGCGCACTGCACGGTGGCAAGCCCGGTTTCGTACGTGCCGCCGCGAGCCACGCGGTAGCTGTGTTCCAATACATAGACACCTTTGCCCAGGTGGTCGAAGAAGAAGTTGGCGCCGGTATCTTCCACTTCCACGTAGAACCCGAACCCGTTGCTCCAGCGATAGCCGGAAAGCGATCCTATCGGTTCGAAGCATGCCCCGCGTTGGTCTTTCAGCTGGATAAAGTCCATGGCGCGGTCCAGACGGAGAGTCAGCCGGGCAATGACCTTATCGCCTACGGAGAGCGGACCGGCATCCGTCAAGGGTTGCAGGGACTTCTGCCCGTTGGCGGAGATACGCTCTACGAAGAGTCTCTTCTCGATATTCAGCCCGCCGCCCTGCTGCTTCACATCGGACAGGGGCGACAGGTATTGCGCATAGACGGCTCCCCACGCGATGCCCGCATCCCGCTTCTCTACGGTGACGGACGTTGCTTTCAGTTCGGGAGCGCCTTGTGCAAAGGTTTCCCTGACATAGCCCAATCCCGGCATGGCGGCCTGTGCCGGAGAACCGGTCTCCAACACCTTGCTGCCTAGCGTGATGCGGACATCTCCTTGGCTCTCCAGCAGGTTGTCGCCTTGGCACAGCAGGGCGTAAACAGCATCGGCGGTGGCAACCGGAGAGTTCCAGCTTGTAGCCTGCTTCTGTTTCAGCAGCCAGAGTTTCATCTCTTCCACCAAAGCATCGTTGCCGCCCGCCTCGCGCAGGGCTTCCATCACGGCCACGTGGGCGGGCACCGGAAGCATGCCCCAGTTGTACGGACCGTCATGGAAAGCGAAATGCGCTCCCATCTCGTCCGTCTGCACCAGATGTTCTTTGACAGAGGCCATCAATTGGTCCGCTGCCGCCTTGCGCCCCACTCTCTGCAAGATAGCGGCGGTCTGCGCCTTGCCAACCATCGTGCCGTTCGCAGGGTTATGCCCCAACTTGCCAAGAAAATAATCGAATGCCTTTGCATACTCACCGGAAAGCTTTTCCGAAGCGAGGGTCACCAAATACAGATAGTCCATAGCGGCACCCGACACGCCGGCAACCTTGGCTCCGTTCTTCTCCGCCTTGCGAAGGAGACGGTATTCTTCGAATGCTTGCTTGTTGAGATAGCCGAATGCCTTGCCTTTCATCGCCTCCGCCTCTTCCGGCAACGCCTTGCCCGTGAGCAGGGACAGGCGGACAAGCAGCCTTGTGACATAGCTTGTGACGTAACGGCTGCCGGACATGCCACCGAACCAGCTCCAAGCACCGTCTTCGCCCTGCAACTCTTTCAGTTTGAGCAGGGATTCCATATTACGGTAATTCAATTGATTTACATCGAACAAGGTGGCGATGCGCTGGTGCCGTTCCGCCTCGGTGGTAGCTTCGAGCAGCCAGGGGGAGTTGTCCAAGAGGATATTCTTCACATCCTGGTTCTTCTCCAGTTGGCTGAGGAAAGTCTCTTTGGTGCCGCCCGACGAACGCCAGTTGTCGAACACCGCCTTGATGCGCGGCCGGCTATCGGCGATATGGCCTGCCAGGCTGTTGGCATAGAAGGCGGCAGCGCGTGAAATTGCATTATCCGCAACGGATTGGCTCAGGGCGGGCAGGGCTTGCACGGCATACCATGCCGGATTGCCTGTGAACTCCACTGTCAGGCGGCGGTCGGTTGCCGTGCGGCTGTTGCCGTTGAACAGCCTTTCCAAGGAGAAAGTGCGGGCCTCCTCGCCACGCACGGGCATGGCAATCGCCTCGGTGATGTACTCTTTGTTGCCCAGCACAGGCAACAGGTGCTGCTCGCCGTCGCTGAATGCGCCGCCGTCCGCCACCATGCGGACGCCAAGCAGGTCGCAACGGTCCGTTACATCGAACGGGAAAACGACCGTCGCCCTCTTTCCGGCTTCCACCGAGAATTTACGGCGTTGCACGGAGATAACCTTCTCCGTCATCGGGTCGAAGAGGGTGAACACGGCTGTGCCTTTCACGGCTTTGTCCGACAGGTTGGCGATGCCGGCGGCAATCTGCGTCTTATCGCCTACCCGCACAAAGCGCGGCATGTTCGGAGTGAGCATAAACTCCTTGGCGGTGACGGCAGTGGCATGGAGCATCCCCGTCATCATCTCCTTGGTGTGGGAATAGCCGCGGAAATTCCAGCGCGTCAGGCTTTGCGGCATGGTGAAGGAGAAAGCCACCTCTCCCTGCGCGTTGGTGCGCAACTGCGGGTAGAAGAAAGCCGTTTCGGAAAAGTCGGTACGCAGTTCCGCCATAGGCGGCAATATCTGCTCCGAGGGCGGGGGTATTATCGTCTCGTACAGGCTATGTTCTTCCGGCTCTTCTTCATCCGCCATCGAGACATATTCTATCTGACCCCCTTTGGCAGCCGCCGACCTCTTTACCATCATTCCATTTACAGACCCGGTCAGAGTGGCTCTGGGCCTGCCATACAGGGCTTCGTCCACTCCATTATAGTAAGAAGACCAAAGATGATCGAACCGCCAAACGGGCACTTCCCACGACTTCATGGGGAAGTGAGGGGCACAATGCCGTGTGGCGTTGTAGCCAAGATGCCAGTTGTAATGCGGAATATACGGGTAGTAATACACACCCAACGACTGGTTGTGCTTACAAATCCTGTCCAATGAAGCATCGTACATCATTGCCAGCACCTCGGCTGCGGCAGGATGGCCTTGCGGGGTCTTGACCACCAGCTTCCACTCTTCCTCCTGCCCCGGACGCAGGCGGTCGCGAAAGACTTCCCACTTCATATCCAGCGTCCGCCGGGGCAAGCGTTTCCGCAGCTCCACCCGACAGCCGGACCGCTCGCCGTTCTTTACAAAGGTGAACTGTACGGAAACGCCCTCTCCATACTCCTCCCGATAAGGATATTCCATACGGACAATCGAGTCGCTCAACAATATCGCGCCGCTCTCCAGCCTGCCTTTGCTTCCGAAGACGTCCACCAGGACGTAGGCATCTTTCACGGAGGTACCGAAATAGAACTCTGCCGGATGACCGGCATCGAACTCCACGTTCTTTTTATAAAGGAAAGTCTCCGAGAACACAACCGGACGCGGGTCTGCCAAGGAGAACAACACAATGTCTATCGTATCTTTACCACTACCGGTTTTCTTGCCGTCGTCGCCGGTTTTCCTGCCGTCATCGCCCGATGCTGACAGGACAAGGCGGTACTCTCCCGACGGCAACTGCTTCCATACAGCGAAGTCTTTCGTCTCGCCCGACATGAAGGTGCCCTCATAAACGGGGCTGTCCGACATCCTTTTCGTTTTGGCATCGATGACGGAGTACAGGCGGCATGTTCCCTTTACGGGCAACGTCTCATCGTTGCCGTTCGTCACTATCAGTTCCGCCGTGATGGCATTTTCCTTGCACAAAGGCCCGTCCATGCCGGTCACACTAAAGAAGCATGCCCGACGGCCGGCATACAGTTTATACCGTTCGGTTTGCGTTTCGCCTGCCTCATCGGTCACCGTCGCTTCCACATGATAAGCGAGCCGGTCCCAGCGTATATCATCCGAAACATTGCCCGGCTTCAGGAAAACAGGAATGGAGAAGTTGCCTTCCGCATCCAGCCTTACCGTGTCCGAAGAGAACGGCACGAGGTCTCCGTCCACATATATATTATAGGGATAGCGGATAACGGTGTATGCCAACGGCACATCCTGAACCGCCATGCCGTTGTATGCCTTGACTTTTCCGGTGACCACCACCGTATCTCCCAGGGAGTAAGCCTGTTTCACGGGATTAAAGATAATCTCGAAAGTGGGGCGCTTATACTCCTCCACCCGCACGGAGACGGAAGCCTTGTCTTCCACCTCCACCGTATAGCTGCCTTTCAGGCAGGCGGCGGGCAGCGGCAGTTCCGTGGTGAAAGAGCCGAATTCGTTGGCAGTGACTGTTTTCCGCAGCAGCTCTTTCCTGTTCACATCCAGCAGGCGGACCCGGTACTCCTTTCTTGCCAGGACGTGCGCCTTGTCGGCTTTCTGCAAGTAAGAAATGCCTTTGACGTAGACGGTCTGACCGGGACGATACACGGAGCGGTCTGTCAACAGGGTGACACGCTCTTTCGGACGCGAATCGCCGCGTTCGTAATAGTTATCCCAATAAACCCGTTGGGGCGTCATGGCGATATCCGTCCCCTTGCGTACCGCATAACTGCTGATAAACTTATTCAACTTCACAACGGCTTTGCCATCGGCATCAGTAACGACGTTTTGCACCAAACTACGTTCATTTTCTCTGTAAGTGGAGTAGAAACAGACCTCCGCATCGGGAACGGGGTGTCCGCTACGGCCGTCTACCACGACCAGTTCCATATTGTCATCCGGCAACGACAGCGTCAGCACCTTGAAGCGGGTGGAAACAAGAAACTGCTCTGCCGTATGGGCTTCCGCAGCATCCGGCACAACTTGCAAGATATAGACACCTGTGCTATCAACACCGCTTATTTTCATAACCTTATGCCGCACAATGCTCCCTACGTTTGCGGGCTTTCCGTCTTTATCAGCCGGATAGTCAAGGTCGAAATGGGTTGAGGACAATTTACGGGCATGCTTCCGGTAGAAAGCCTTGTCTATTTCGGCATCCATCCAGGGCACCTCGGGCAAATCCGTGCGATACAGGTTCAGCGTATAGCCTTTCAGGTTGCGATAGCTCATGCTCAGCCTCAGCGAATCGCCGGGATAAACACTCTCCCCGACATCAACACCCAGGTAAGGAAGCAGGAGCCTTTCCCGTATGTTGCGCAATTCATTGGCGCGCTTACAGGCAGGATAGCGTCTCACTCCCTCATCGCACACCTGCAAAACCTCGTCCGCACGGGTTTCCCCCATGTCGTGAAGCCGGTTTGCCTTGCAGATGTAGACTTCCGCACAGATTTCGCGTGCGCCGTACTCACGTATCAGACCGTCCAACGCCTCGAGATATTCCTTGTCGAACTGCGCTTTCCGCTCCATATAAGTAGCGTCCGGTTCCCTGCTTACGCCTTCGTCTTTCTTCCAATTCCAATAATCGAGCGTTGCCAGCACCACGGCGTCTTCCGCTCCGGCACGGTGCCGGTAAGCGTCAATCATGTTCCTATAGATGCCGTCGATGCGTACACGGCGCAACGAATCTATCCTGCCGTCATGCAGCGGAAGATAGGTATTTATCGCCCGGCGTGCCAGCAGGTGATACATATCGTGCCCGTAGAAACGGCTTCCGTCCTTTTGCACCACAAAAGGCGCGTACTCCCGGGAAGAGACTTCGAGCAAACGGCGGGCGTCGCGCAACGAAGCAAGGCAGTGCCCGTCTATCTTGGCAGCGAAAAGGTTGTAGCTCCACTCACGGATATCGGCAGGAGCCTCGTCCATGTCCAAAGCCGGAGCTTGCGAGAGTGTTTTCCAATTGTAACGCATATAATCCGCATACTTGCGGGCAAGCAGGGAGTGCAGGATAGCCCTGCTCACCGTGTCCTGCTCCTCTTTTGCCCAACGCTCCAGGTTCGGCAGGTGGGTGTAGAGGCTGTCCGGCGTCAACTTTTCCTGATAGGCGTCCCGGCAGAAGTATGCCTTGAGCAACTGCGGGGCGTTCTTCTCCCGCTCTGCCTTACGGCAGATTTCTTCCGCCAGCTTCACTACGGTCTGCGGCAAACCTTTCTTTTCGGCTTGCTCCACCTGCCGCCACAGGCTGTTGTAGGACTGGGCGTACAAGGTAGAAAAGCACATCACGAGCATCGGCAGAAACAAAGTGCAAAATCTTTGGAATTTCTTCATAGCCATTCTTATTATTATTGGTTTTTGTTTTTATGGGAAAGCATCTGTACCCCCAAGCCATCGGGGGCTAAAAACAAAAATAACAAATTAACAGCTACATTGTATCGGATTTTCAGAAAAATATAGAAAAAACATCACGGCTTCATCTACGGGAGCTATCGGGAGTTAGCGGCAGTTAGCGAAATCAAAGAGAATTATATGCCGATTACGGCTTTTACATTTAGGGGAGTTAGAGGAGTTATCCCTTCGCATCGCTTCGTCAGGAGTTCGTTAAAGGAGTTGGAGCCGATACGCTTGTGTATGGCATTGTTACAGAAGTATCGGCTTTGGCTCCTCAGCTCGGAGAGCGATGCCTCCTTTTAACTCCTCCAACTCCTGCAAATGAAAAAGCCGTGACGCCGGACAAAGTGCCGCCGGACAAGCAAAAAGGGTACACCGCCCGAATGCGATGTACCCTTCCGTCTTTTACCAATTGCCACCCTTATCTCGGGTAGTTATAATACTTCATTGCCTCAATCCAATTCTCACCGGCTTTGGCAAGAATGCTTTTAAAGGAAGTTACAATCTTTTTTCCCATAATCTTAAACAATTAAGAGCCTGTTTAAATTTTGTCCGGCATTGTTTCGAGAATTCTTTCCGAGGATGTTTTTCTATTTTCATGAGGAGCATAGCGGGCTATGCAACGAATAAAAAGAGGAAAAACAGACCGGAAAGAGGCTCAAAAGAAGCTGAAAAATACTTTCTGAAGAAAATTCAAACTGACTCTGAACTAATACCCTGAAAACTTCTCTTTCTTACTTCTTGATGGTATATCCCATCATCAACATCTCATTACGACCTACCTCTGCGAGAATACGTCTGAATGAATTCATAATCTTTCTTTTCATAACCTTAAAAATTAAACTGATACTTAAAAAAACAATCTCTCTCTCTTAGTGCCTGCTTTAATCTTGAAGAAGATTTAAACAGGCTCTTGCAATGGGGCTGCATGCTCAAAGCATTACATAACCCCAGATGTTCTTATCGGCCTCGCCGAAATGTCTGAACAATTTTCTCAACTTTTTCATTTTGTTATCCTCCTAAATCAATCTTGTTATCCTTAAAAATAACCTGTTATCCTAATCATTTATATGTTTTACAACACAAAAATAGAGCCTTTGTTCAAGAACGGAAGCATTTTTGCCCTAAAAAACATGTTTTACAGCATATTTCTTGACCTACATCAATTTTCTGCCAGACCACAGGGGCAAGAGAGGGCAAAGCGGGGCAGCACCCGGCAATCCCTGCCGCCCGAAGCGGGAAGAGCGGCAGCAACAAAAAAAGCAGGGCGCACCGGCACCCTGCTTTCACATTATTATATATAGAAGAGATTGCTTTTATATATAGAGGAAATTACCTTTATATATGGAAAAGATTACTTTTATATATAGAAGAGATTATTTTTCCGGAGTCTGCTCCAGCGTCGCAACCAGGAAGTCGTAGAACTTCGTCACGGACGGAATGTACGCACGTTCATCGGGCGAATGCGGCGAGCGCAAAGTAGGACCGAAAGAAATCATATCAAGCCCCGGGCAGTTGGCACCGATAATTCCGCACTCCAGCCCCGCATGGATTACCTTCACGGCCGGCTCCACGCCGAATTGCTGCTTATAAGACAACGTCATGGCATGCAGGATGGGAGAATCCACATTAGGCTGCCAGCCGGAGTAGCCACCACTCAACTCGACCTTCATACCCGCCATGGAGAAACATGCCGTCAGGCTGTCTGCCAGGAAATCCTTCATCGTGTCGCAAGAGCTGCGTGCCAATATGCGGACATCCGCCTTGCCGCTTCCAATCGTCACAATGGCAAGGTTGGAAGAGGTCTCCACCGTGTCGGGAACGGTAGGAATCATACGCATCACACCGTTCTGGCAAGCCATCAGTACACTGATCATATTGTCCTGAATCTCCTCGGGAACAACGGCTGCGGGCAAATCCACTGTTTCCGCCTGCAAGGTAATTCCTTCTTCAATCGAAGCATATTCCTCGTTGATTTGTGCTTCATACTCCTTGATATACTCTTCCAATCCTTCGATATCTTCGGGATTGAACACCAGCACGGCATGCGCCTCGCGCGGGATGGCATTGCGCATATTGCCGCCTTCGAAGCTTGCCAACTGGCAGTCGAACTCCATCAGCAAATCGTGCACCACGCGCGCAAGCAACTTATTGGCATTGCCGCGTCCCTGATTGATTTCCAGTCCGGAGTGTCCACCACGCAAGCCCTTCAACGTAATCCGGCGTGCCACGAAGTCGGCGGCAGGCGCCTCTTCCTTATATTCCAGCGTTGCCGTGATGTCGATGCCGCCGGCACAGCCGATATAGAGTTCCCCCTCATCTTCCGAGTCGAGGTTCAGCAGGATTTCACCGTCCAGCGTGCCCGGCTTCAACCCGAACGCACCGTACATGCCCGTTTCCTCGTCTTTGGTAATCAACGCTTCCAGCGGACCGTGTTTCAGGTCTTTCGCCTCAAGCACAGCCATGATGGCCGCCACGCCCAAGCCGTTGTCCGCGCCCAGCGTAGTGCCCTCCGCCTTCACCCAGTCGCCGTCGATGTATGTCCGGATAGGGTCTGTGGCAAAATCGTGCACGGTATCGTTGTTCTTCTGCGGCACCATGTCCATGTGTACCTGCAGGATAACCCCTTTACGGTTTTCCATGCCCGGAGTGGCAGGCTTACGGATGATGACATTGCCCGCCTCATCGGCAAACGATTCCAGCCCCAACTCCTTACCGAAGTTTATCAGGAACTCAGTTATTCTCTCCATGTGTCCTGACGGACGGGGTATCTGAGTCAGCGAATAGAAATGCTTCCACACATTCTGTGGAGCCAACTGTAAGATTGTACTCATAATTATAAAAGTTGTTTTCGCAAATATACGTGTTATTTTTCAATATCGTCCTAACGGGAATTGTAAAATTCGGCAAAGTCCCGCTCAAACCGCACGAAACCTCCGGGGTATGCCTCGTCTATCAGTTGCGAACAGCGCACAGCCGGTCCCCGCTTGTTCAGCATAGCTATCAGGTTTTCCATGAACTCCTTTTCGGCTACTTCAAGCCCGAAGGCGACCAACGCATGCGACAGGATATAGGCATACGACTCATCGGTATGCAGCTTCCGGCGGAAATCGCCGTCGGCATTGTCCACGAACGGTTTCAGGTCCACCTCGCCCAGCATATACATGGTCCGTATCCGCCCCAGTTCATAGTCGCCGAACGTATGCTTAAGCCCTTTCTTCCCCAGCCGGCAATGCTCGAAATACTCGGACAAGCCTTCGCTCAGCCATCCCGGCATCCACTTCACGGTCCGGCGGCTCAGGTGGTGCGCCAACTCGTGGACGATGAACTTCAAAACCTGCTCCTGCTGTTTCTCACGCCCCAGGATGACCACCTCCCTCCTGCGCGGAATGTACATCCCGGAAGTGTTTAAGGATGACAACGGGATTTTCAGGCTGTCCAGATAGTTCCAGGCATCCTGCCGCTTCTCGAACACGGTCAGTTGCAAACCGGTGGTGTCGCGCAGCCCAAAGCGTGCATAAAACTCTATCTCGCAGGCAAGGAAACGCTCTATCCATGCCTTATCTTTTTCCGGCAGAGGGTCGCCGGCATAGCGTATCTGCAAACCCTGCGCCACTGCCGCGCAGCAGAAGGCATACATCCAGCAGACGAATAATGAAAGTCTCATGTCATTGCTTGTTTTTCAGGTATTTCTTCTGTTCGCGCTTGTTCATGTCCAGCATGATAAGCCCGTCGTCGACAAGGGCGCCGTACATTTTCCTCTCCACCGGCTTCACGTCGCCTTCCGTGGTACGGAACACCGGCGTAAAGTGCGAATAGGCATACCCTACCGCTTCGTGCCCGTTGAACTTGTTCTTGTCGAGGAAGAAGAAGGAGATGGCCACACCTACCGAACCAGCTATCCCCACGGGCTGCCCCGTGCGCACCGCCTCGCCGGGCAAGACGAAGTTCTCCTTCAGGGTGAGGTAGGCGGCAAAAGTCTGGTCGGCATGGCACACCAGCAACAGGTTGGGATGCACCGTGCTGCACGCCGTTCCGCCACGGGTGGCGTAGACGGTATCGCCCGGCTCCATGCGGAACTGCAAGGTCCTGACGGACTCGCGCCTGTCTGCCCTCCACGCGGTGCGCGTGCCGTTCTTCACCGGAAGCGCGTAGGGCGTATGGATGTTGAAGTCTCTCGGGAAGTATCCGCGGTAATAACTATACGTAGCGGGCCCGTTGAAAGCATTGATGTACTCCGCCCCCTTCTTGACAATGGCTGTCTTGCCGGGTTTCAGCCGATAAGCGTCGTCGCTTATCCTGTGCAGGTAATAGTCGCAATAATCTTCGTTGTAGTAGTTCAGCACCCGGTTGCCGTCGGCACCTGTTGCCCATTCCGACCTGATTGTGCCGGCAGGGGACTTCAACACCTGGCGGAAAGACTGTGCATCTGCGCAAACCGACAACGCCAGCAATGCAGCGGCGGCTATCGAGGATTTAATCGTGTTTCTCATACATGGTTCACTTTCACACAAAAATAATCATTTATTCCGAATAACGCATAAAAGTCCACGGCTTTTTTCGTTTACAGGCACACGGCTTTTGCATTCGGGGGAGTTAGAGGGGGAAAAAAGGAGTTAGAGGAGTATCCTTTCGTGTCGCTTCGCCAGGAGAAGTTAAAGGAGTTAGAGGAGTTAAAGAAATTAAAGGAGTCAAGGGAGTTAGAGGAGTTAAAGGAATTAGAGGAATTAGAGCCGATACGCTTGTGTATGGCATTGTTATAGAAGTATCGGCTTTGACTACCAAGCCGACCGGGCGGCTGATAACTCCTTTTAGCCCCTATAACTCCCGACACCCCTTCCACTCCTGCAAATGAAAGAGCCACGACCCTGTAAATAAAAGAAGCGTACCCCCGGTAAATGAAAGAACCGTAACCTCCGTAAATAAAAGAGCCGTAACCCCAAAGCCGTGGTATCAAAAAGACAGGAAATCCGCCTTTTTCCTGTCTTGTGTCCTTCCCGCTCTCTTCCGAAATAGAAAAGCATTGCATAGGGCGTGCATGAATATGCTCCTTTTTCCGATGGATATGCACTGTTTATGCAGGTCCGGGGTGTTGCGGTGGCGGGATGCAGGCGTTACGGCAGTCGGATGCAGGCGTTTCTGCCGACAGATGCCAATGTCTATCGCGTCAGACACTACTGTTTATCGCGAGGAACACTACTGTCTATCGCGAGGGACGCTACCGTCTATCACGAGAAACACTATTGCCTATCGCGACAGGTGTCAATGCCTACCGGCAGAGAAGCCCGATGGCGGCGTTTTCCGCCGCTTTTCCCGACCGGTTGGTTTGTAAGCATTTCGCTATCGGGCTGTATGTGTGCAAGATAACCGTTTCCCGTTTCGTTTTTTCCCGCCAACCGCACCTTGGGACGGAAACAAACGATTCTAAGGCGTTGGAAAATACAGATTGTCAAAATGTCGGGACAGGCGGCAGCAACGCGCCGCTTCCGCAGCGAGGAAGGGCGGCAGCCAACTCATTTCATGCGGTTCTCCGACGAGAAGATGCGGTTCTCCGACGAGAGGATGCGGTCCATCAACGAGACGTGCGGTTTGCCAGCGAGACGTGCAGCCCGCCATAAATGCCGAGCATCACGACCAGCAGCGTCTGGATGCCGTGCACAATCAGCGCGAAGACACCCGCGTCCGTGGCGTTCACGCCATAAAGCATCATCATGGTGATAACGGCAAAATGCCACGGTCCCGCCCCGTTGGGCGTGGGAACTATCACGGCAAACGTGCCGCCTACAAACATCACCAGCGCAGCCCGGGCATCGAGGTGTTCCGCAAAGGAGAAGCAGTGGAAAGTGAGGTAGAAATGATAGAAATAGCATGCCCATATAAGTAAGGTATAAAGGACGAACAAAGGGATGTTCCTCACATCGCGAAGCGACATCACCCCCTCGCATATATTCAGCACGACGCCTTTCACCTTCTCGAAGAAAGAGAGCATCCGCATCAGGTAGTACGCCAGCACCGATATGCCGACGACGCAGAACAGGGAGACATAGAACCAGGGAGAGCCCAGCAGGTGCGCCAGCGAAGGTATTTTCGTTCCGGTCTCCTGAAAAAAACGGAGAAACACGGGCATCTGCCACCCGAAAGCCAGCCCCGCAAGCAAGAGGATGCAAAAGGTGTCGAGCAGCCGCTCGGTGACCACCGTGCCCAGGGATTTGGAGAACGAGACGTCATCGTACTTTGCCAGCACGCCGCAACGCGACACCTCGCCCACGCGGGGCAGCACCAGGTTGGCGGCGTACGAGATGAAGATGGCGTCCACGCAGTCGCTCCGCTTCGGATAAGCCCCCAACGGCTCCAGCGTCTGCCGCCAGCGCCATCCGCGAAACACATGGCTCATCACGCCAACGAACAGCGATGCCAGCATCCACCCCCAGTCGGTGCCGTGCAGAAGCACTTGCGCGGCACGCCCAAAGTCGAAATCACGGTATACCCAATACAAGATAAAACCACCCAGAAGGATGGGCAATACGATTTTCAATGTCTTTTTCAGTATCTTATCCATCGTTTTCCCTTAAAATTCGTCCGGCATACATCGTAATTTGCGGTTTGTACTTTCAATAATTCGCCGAAAAGGATTACCTTTGAACCGCAAAAGTAACGATTTAGTTGATACATGAGATTAGTTAAACCTAAAAAGTTTCTCGGCCAGCACTTCCTGAAGGACCTGAAAGTGGCGCAGGACATTGCCGACACCGTAGACGCCTGCCCCGGGCTTCCGGTACTGGAAGTGGGACCGGGCATGGGTGTGCTGACGCAGTTCCTCCTGCCCAAAGAGCGCACGGTAAAAGTCGTGGAGGTGGACTACGAATCGGTGGCATACCTGCGGGAAGCCTACCCGCAATTGGAGGAGAACATCATAGAGGACGATTTCCTGAAGATGAACCTGCAGCGCCTTTTCGGCGGGCAGCCTTTCGTGCTGACGGGCAACTACCCGTACAACATATCCAGCCAGATATTCTTCAAGATGCTGGACAACAAGGAGCTTATCCCCTGCTGCACGGGCATGATTCAGAAGGAAGTTGCCGAGCGCATCGCCGCCGGTCCGGGCAGCAAGACGTACGGCATCCTGAGTGTGCTGATACAGGCGTGGTATCGCGTGGAATACCTCTTCACCGTGAGCGAGCATGTATTCAACCCGCCCCCCAAGGTGAAAAGCGCCGTCATCCGCATGACTCGCAACGACACGCAGCAGCTGGGATGCGATGAAAAACTGTTCAGGCAGGTGGTGAAAACCACCTTCAACCAGCGCCGGAAGACCCTGCGCAACTCCATAAAGCCGATATTGGGCAAAGAGTGCCCGCTGACGGAAGACGCCCTCTTCGACAAACGACCCGAACAACTGTCCGTGCAGCAGTTCATAGCGCTGACCAACCGGGTGGAAGCGGCGTTGAAGGGGATGGCAAAGAAGGAGGAGTGAACGAAGGCACAGAGAGACCGGGAAACGGACGGACAAGGAAGGGAAGGAGCAAACAAACCAACATACGATGAGTCATGGAAATGGACGAAGAATACATAGATAGAGTCAAAAGCTTTATAGACCAAAAAGATGCGGAAAACGTCAAGGCGCTTCTTATCGACCTGCATCCGGCGGATATCGCCGAGTTGTGCAATGACCTGGCGCCGGAAGAGGCGCGCTTCGTGTACCGTCTCCTCGACAACGAGACAGCCGCCGACGTGCTGGTGGAAATGGACGAGGATGTCCGGAAGGAATTTCTGGAGCTCCTGCCCTCGGAAACCATCGCCAAACGGTTTGTGGACTACATGGACACGGACGACGCCGTGGACCTGATGCGCGACCTCGACGAGGAGAAAAAGGAGGAAGTGCTCTCGCACATCGAGGACATAGAGCAGGCGGGAGACATCGTGGACCTGTTGAAGTATGACGAAGACACCGCCGGCGGCTTGATGGGCACGGAAATGGTGACCGTCAACGAGAACTGGAGTATGCCGGAATGCCTGAAGGAAATGCGCCTGCAGGCGGAGCAGCTGGACGAAATCTATTACGTGTACGTCATCGACGACGACGAGCGCCTGCAGGGCGTGTTCCCGCTGAAGAAGATGATTACCTCGCCTTCCGTCTCCAAAGTGAAGCACGTGATGAGGAAGGATCCCATTTCGGTCCATGTGGACACGCCCACGGACGAGGTGGTGCAGATTATCGAGAAATATGACTTGGTGGCGGTTCCCGTCGTAGACAGCATAGGGCGCCTGGTAGGGCAGATTACGGTAGACGACGTCATGGACGAGGTGCGCGAGCAGTCGGAACGCGATTACCAGCTGGCATCCGGTCTGTCGCAAGACGTGGAAACGGACGATAACGTCATGCGCCAGACGTCAGCACGCCTGCCCTGGCTGCTTATCGGCATGCTGGGCGGCATCGGCAACTCCATGATACTGGGCAATTTTGACGCGACCTTCGCCGCCCATCCCGAAATGGCGCTGTACATCCCGCTGATCGGCGGTACGGGCGGAAACGTAGGAACCCAATCATCGGCAATCATCGTGCAGGGACTTGCCAACAGCTCGCTGGACGCCAAAGACACGTTCAAGCAGGTTGCCAAAGAAGCCGTAGTGGCGGCAATCAATGCCACTATCATATCCCTGCTGGTATACATATACAACTTCGTGCGGTTCGGCGGCACGGCAACGGTCACTTATTCGGTATCCATCAGCCTGTTTGCCGTCGTCATGTTCGCCTCCATATTCGGCACGCTGGTTCCCATGACCCTCGAAAAGCTGAAAGTGGACCCCGCCATCGCCACAGGCCCGTTCATATCCATCACCAACGACATTATCGGCATGATGATGTATATGGGGATTACGGTGCTGCTGGCTTAGCCTTTCACGAAAGGAGAAGGAAAGAGCATGCCGAAAACAAAAAAGAGACAAAAAAAGTATGAAGTAATCATTTTATTTCATTAATTTGTAGCCTAATGTAACCCGAACGGGGTATCCCGTTTATAAAAAGTAAATACAAATGACGGACACTCATGACACTAATCTCCCCGACAAACCGGTGGAATTAGAAGAAGACAAGAGAACAGCAGAGGTTTCCGAACCGGCAGCAACAGAGACTCCTGCTGAGGGAAACTTGACTGAAAAGCCGGCGGAACCGGTCCAAAAGCTTACCAAAGAGGAAATCCTGCATAAACTCAAAGAGATTATGGCAGACGTGGAGAATGTGGCAAAATCGGAGATAGACGGTTTGAAACAGGCTTTCTACAAGCTACACAACTCGGAACAAGAAGCCGCAAGGAAGCAATTTGTTGAAAATGGAGGAACTATTGAAGAGTTTGTTCCACAAGCCGATGCTTTGGAAGATGAATTCAAAAATACCATGTCCGTCATCAAAGAGAAAAGAAGCGCACTCAATGCAGAGCAAGAGAAGCAGAAGGAACTCAACCTGCAAATCAAGCTCTCCATCATCGAGGAGCTGAAAGAACTGGTAGAGTCGCCGGAAGATGCCAACAAGAACTATACGGAGTTCAAGAAATTGCAGCAGCAATGGAACGAGGTGACATTTGTGCCGCAAGCCAAGGTCAACGAGCTGTGGAAGAACTACCAGTTGTACGTTGAAAAATTCTACGACCTCCTGAAGCTGAACAGCGAGTTCCGCGAATATGACTTCAAGAAGAACCTTGAGATAAAGAACCACCTGTGCGAAGCCGCCGAAAAACTGGCAACCGAACCGGATGTGGTTTCCGCCTTCCACCAATTGCAGAAGCTGCACCAGGAGTTCCGCGATACGGGTCCGGTTGCCAAAGAGCTGCGCGAAGAGATATGGACGCGCTTCAAGACAGCCTCCACTGCCGTGAACCGCCGCCACCAGCAACACTTCGAAGCACTGAAAGAGAGCGAGCAACACAATCTCGACCAGAAAACGGTGATTTGCGAAATCATCGAAGCCATCGACTACGGCGAACTCGCCAACTTCACCGCCTGGGAGAACAAGACACAGGAAATCATCGCCCTGCAAAACAAATGGAAAACCATCGGCTTTGCCCCGCAAAAGATGAACGTGAAAATATTCGAACGCTTCCGCAAAGCCTGCGATGATTTCTTCCAGAAGAAAGGCGAGTTCTTCAAGGCGCTGAAAGAGGGCATGAACGAAAACCTGGAAAAGAAACGCGCCTTGTGCGAGAAAGCGGAAGCGCTGAAAGACAGCACCGACTGGAAGGCAACAGCAGAAGCGCTGAGCAAACTCCAGAAAGAGTGGAAAACGGTGGGTCCGGTTGCCAAGAAACATTCGGACGCCGTATGGAAACGATTCATTTCGGCATGCGACTACTTCTTCGAACAGAAGAACAAGGCGACCTCTTCACAACGCTCAGTCGAACAGGAGAACCTGGAAAAGAAGAAAGCCATCATCGAAAAGCTGGCTGCGATTGACGAAGCGATGGAAGTGGAGGAAGCCACCCAGTCGGTTCGCGAACTCATGAAAGAGTGGAACGGCATAGGGCATGTGCCGTTCAAAGAGAAAGACAAGGTATACAAACAATACCACAGCCGGATAGACAAACTGTTTGAACGCTTCAACATCAGCGCTTCCAACAAGAAATTGAGCAACTTCAAATCGTCTATCAGCTCCATCCAGGAAGGTAGCCCGCAAGCGCTTTACCGGGAACGTGAAAAGCTGGCACGCGCCTACGACAATATGAAGAACGAGTTGCAGACATACGAAAACAACCTCGGCTTCCTGACAGCGGCTTCCAAAAAAGGCAACAGCCTGCTGACGGAAATCAACCGCAAAGTGGAAAAGCTGAAAGCTGATATCGAACTCGTGAAAGAAAAGATAAAGGTGGTGGACGAGAACATCAAAAGCCAGGAATAACGATTGACAAGAAAGAGTAAAAAAGAACCCGAAGCCCGGTCACCGCACCGCTGCTTCGGGTTCTTTTTTTATTTTTTTCTTTCCGCCAAGCGTAATGTTCCCGCAAGGTGCTCGCTTCAATGCCAGACTCATGCCTGATGTGTTTTCTTATTCTCGCAATGGAAATAGACTACGCCGACAATGACAATAAGTGCAACTGAAGCAATCATGACAATTACCACCGCTTTGACCACGGAATGCCTGCACCGAAATTTTCGGACATGGCCGGAAAGCAACAAAAAACCTCCCAAAACTCGCGGTTTTAGAAGGTTTTTGACTTAAATCGGCTGTTCTTAGTTGGGCTACCTGGATTCGAACCAGGAATGACAGGACCAGAATCTGTAGTGTTACCATTACACCATAGCCCAATAGAGCATTGCATTTCTGTTTTGCGCTGCAAAGATACAAAGTTTTCCATAATTCAAAACAATTTCGGCTATTTTTTTCCTAAAAATCTGATAAGACACCTCTACAGAAAGAATTATATACCTAAAAAAAAACAAAAAACCAAAGACTTTTCCCCTTTTGCGTGTTTGATATGATAAATCAACGTATATTTGTCACCTGTTTAATAATAATGTGTAATGAACGAAGCAAAGAAACTAATCCAACAAATAACAGAAGGTATTCAAGATAAAAAAGGGAAAAAAATCGTCATAGCAGACCTTACCCAAATAGACGATACAATATGTAACTATTTCGTTATCTGCCAGGGAAACTCTCCAAGCCAAGTAAACGCCATTGTGGACTCCGTAAAAGACTTCACCCGCAAAGGAGCGAACTGCAAGCCCGTTGCCGTAGACGGTTTGCGTAGCGCCGAATGGGTAGCCATGGACTACTCTGACGTACTGGTTCACGTTTTCCTGCCGGAGGCCCGTGAGTTCTATAACCTGGAGCACCTATGGGCAGACGCCAAACTAACTCAAATCCCCGACCTCGATTAATTTAGACTTATGGACAATAATACCAATAAAAAACCTGCTAAAACCAATATGCCCAAGTTCAACCTGAACTGGTTGTATATGATTATAGCCATGATGCTGTTGGGACTGTACCTCGCCAACGAAGACGGCGCCGCCAACAAAAGCATCCCTTACGATGAATTTCAGGAGTATGTGCGCAACGGCTACATAAGCAAGGTGACCGGTTATGACGACAACTCCGTAGAGGCATACGTCAAGCCGCAATACGTGCCCGATGTATTCAAAGCGGACTCCGGCCGCGTAGGCAAGAACCCCTTGATTACAACGGAAGCCCCCTCGCGCGAGAGCCTGGGCGACTTCCTGCAGAAAGAGAAGGACGAGACACGCTTTGACGGCTCCATCAACTACGAAAAGAAGCGCAACTACTTCGGCGCAATCCTCTGGCAGATATTGCCGTTCGCATTCCTTATAGGCTTTTGGATATTCCTGTCCCGCCGCTGGAGCGGTGGCGGCGGCATGGGTGGCGGCAGCGGCATCTTCAACGTAGGCAAATCCAAGGCACAGCTGTTCGAAAAGAACTCTCCGGTGAAAATAACCTTCAAGGATGTGGCAGGGCTTGCAGGAGCCAAACAGGAGGTAGAGGAAATCGTAGAGTTCCTGAAAGAGCCGCAAAAATATACAGACCTGGGCGGCAAGATACCCAAGGGAGCATTGCTCGTAGGTCCTCCGGGAACCGGTAAGACGTTGCTGGCAAAGGCGGTGGCGGGAGAAGCCAACGTACCCTTCTTCTCGCTGGCAGGTTCCGACTTTGTGGAAATGTTTGTCGGCGTAGGCGCTTCCCGCGTCCGCGACCTGTTCCGCCAGGCGAAAGAGAAAGCGCCTTGCATTGTATTCATCGACGAAATCGACGCAGTGGGACGCGCACGTGCCAAAGCCGCCGCTATGGGTGGCAACGACGAACGCGAAAACACCCTGAACCAGCTACTGACCGAAATGGACGGTTTCGGCTCCAACAGCGGTGTCATTATCCTTGCCGCAACCAACCGTGTAGACGTTCTGGATAAAGCATTGCTGCGCGCCGGACGCTTCGACCGCCAGATACACGTGGACTTGCCGGACCTGAACGAACGCAAAGAAGTCTTCGGCGTGCACCTGCGCCCCATCAAGATAGACAATACGGTAGACGTGGAATTATTGGCACGCCAGACCCCGGGCTTCTCCGGAGCCGACATCGCCAATGTCTGCAACGAAGCCGCCCTGATTGCCGCCCGCCACGGGAAGAAGTTCGTAGAAAAACAAGACTTCCTGGATGCGGTGGACCGTATCGTAGGCGGTCTGGAGAAGAAAACCAAAATCACGACGGAAGAGGAGCGCCGCTCCATCGCCATACACGAAGCGGGACATGCCAGTATCTCATGGCTGCTGGAGCATGCCAACCCGCTGATTAAGGTAACAATCGTTCCGCGCGGACGTGCGCTGGGTGCCGCCTGGTATCTGCCCGAAGAGCGCCAGATTACCACCAAAGAGCAGATGCTGGACGAAATGTGCGCCACCTTGGGCGGACGCGCCGCAGAGGATTTGTTTATCGGAAAAATCTCGACCGGCGCGATGAATGACCTTGAACGTGTCACCAAGCAGGCATACGGCATGATTGCCTACTTGGGCATGAGCGACAAACTGCCGAACCTCTGCTATTACAACAACGACGAATACTCCTTCAACCGTCCGTACAGCGAGAAAACCGCCGAACTGATTGACGAGGAAGTGAAGCGCATGATAAACGAGCAGTACGAACGTGCCAAGCAGATACTCTCCGACAACAAGGACAACCACAACAAACTGGCACAACTGCTGATAGACAAGGAAGTGATTTTTGCGGAAGATGTGGAAGAGATTTTCGGCAAACGCCCGTGGGCTTCCCGTTCCGAAGAAATCATCAGCGCCGGCAAAATCTCCAATGAGCTGAAAGAGGCCGAAGAAAAAGAAGCCGTCAAGGCACAGGAGGCGGAAAAAGAGGTGAAAGAAGAAGGGGAGCATAACACGGAAGTTGCCAAAGACACTGTATCGACCAATAACGCGGAAGCTTCCGATACAACCGAATCCAATCATTAAAACGAAAAGACCTTGAAGAATAATTTCATACAACGTGCTATCACAGGTGCACTATTTGTAGCC
The DNA here is from genome assembly GCF_910578895.1 of uncultured Bacteroides sp. GTDB lineage: Bacteria > Bacteroidota > Bacteroidia > Bacteroidales > Bacteroidaceae > Bacteroides. The sequence goes on along the minus strand of NZ_CAJTSC010000010.1, from coordinate 15,998 downwards.
GTACTGGTGGGCTGTATTCTTTACAGCCCCCTCTCATTCGGCATCCTGTTCACCATCATCGGCGCATTGAGCGTGCATGAATTCGCCCACCTGGTAAACAAGGGCGGCGAGGTCGGCATCAACAAAACCATTACCGCTTTGGGCGGAGCCTACCTGTTCCTTGCACTCATGGGCTTTTGCACATCCGCCATCGATGCGCGCGTGTTTCTCCCCTACTTGGGGCTGTTACTCTATCTGATGATTACGGAGCTGTATCTGAAAAAGGCAAACCCCATCGGCAACTGGGCATACACCATGCTGAGCCAGTTGTACGTGGCACTGCCTTTCGCGCTGCTGAATGTGCTTGCCTTCCAGAACTCGCCGGAGACAAGCAGTGTGTCCTACAACCCCATCCTGCCGCTTTCCATCTTCGTATTTATCTGGCTGAGCGATACGGGTGCCTATTGCGTAGGCTCTTTGATAGGCAAGCACCGCCTGTTCGAGCGGATTTCCCCCAAGAAATCCTGGGAAGGCAGCATAGGCGGAGCGGTATTCTCCATTGCATCGTCCTTTGCATTCGCCCGTTTCTTCCCGTTCATAACGACGTGGCAATGGGCGGGACTGGCAGTCGTCGTAGTCATCTTCGGCACTTGGGGCGACCTGACCGAATCGCTGATGAAGCGCCAACTGGGCATTAAAGACTCCGGCAATATCCTTCCGGGACATGGCGGGATGCTGGACCGTTTCGACAGTGCGCTAATGGCAATTCCCGCAGCAGTGGTCTATCTGTATGCCGTGACGATGATTTGACAAGGAAACATTGAACAAACCCATATATCAGAACATTGTTTAAACGCGAATGACGCGGACAACGCAGATTTTTCTTCATCCAATCCGTGTTGTCCGCGTCAGTCGCGTATAAAGAGGGGCATTCCGTAAATGTTCCTCTTTCTCATAAACCGGGATATTCCGACGGGGCTATTCCATCTTGATACAGCCTCTTTTATGCATACGGCATAGCGACCCTTTACTTCAACTGCATCTTCGACAGGTCAAGTTCCTGCATATTCTTGTCACTATCATCGGACACCACAAGGTCGAACGTCAATTCCACCTCACCGTTCACTTCCGAATTAATCTTCAGCTTGATGCCTTTCGTTTCGTCCGTCACGTCAAGGCTGTTCAGATTGTAGGACACCGCGCCGAAGCTGTGCCGCCCCGTCAAATCATCATAGGCATTGTAACGGAGTTCCAGATGTATGTAACCGTCTTCCCCGTACAGTTCCGCATCATCCTGCGGGCGCACAAGGCTGATGCGATGCTTCGTCTTGGCAGGCAGGTCCTGCAGGAAAATGACATTCATATATCCGCCGCTGATGCCGATGTCCCCTTTAAAAATCGAAACAGGGTCGTCGCCAAACTCCTCCTCGGTCTCGGGGGTCAGTGTCTCCACCTCTTTGGTCAGCACCTCTTGCAGGCGCAGCAGTTTCACGGCATGGTCGTAACCCTGAAAGCCATCGGACAAAGGATTGAACACAGTAATCACACGCTGCCCGTCGACCGGTTCGTACCACCCCAAATCCGTATTCACAGGCCAAAGCGTCCCCCAAACATCACAGTCCAGATAAAAGGCGTTTCCGGTGACGCGCACCGTAGCCCACAGCGGCGGAGTGAAATCACCCACCGAATACCCGTCTTTATCATCACAAGATTGCAGCAAAGGCACCACTGCCAAACATACCGCCATAAATAACCAATGTAGCTTTTTCATACTTAAAGTTCTTTCGTTTGTTTCTGTATAGAAAATACAAAAGCCGGGCATTTACTGCACCGGCCTTATCGCTTTTAACAAGAAATTAAATATCATCCTACTTTTTAAAACGCTCTTTAAGCAAAGCTACCATCTTGCGTGCCGCACACGCAGGCGCTCCCGGCTCGCCCAGGCGGGATGCCATGTATTCGTAGCCGTCGAGCATCTGCCGGCGGTATGCCTCATCATGCAGGATGCGTTGAAGCTCCGCCCGTATCCGCTCCACCGTCATGGTGTCGGCAACCAGCTCCTTCACGACTTCGCGATCGGCAATCAGGTTGACCAACGAGATGTACTTCACCTTCAGCACATGCCGCTTCAGGAAAGCGATGACCTTTCCTATCGGCGTATGATAGCACACCGCCTGCGGCACCCGGAAGAGTGCCGTCTCCAGCGTTGCAGTGCCCGAAGTAACCAGCGCCGCATCCGCATGCCTGAGCAAGGAGAAAGTACGGTTGAAGATTATCTTCACATCCGAACCGCCCAGATACCCCTCGTAATACTCCGGAGCAATGCCCGGCGCCCCCGCGAGCACCAGCTGGTAATCGGGGAATGCAGCAGCCGCCCGAATCATGTCCGGCAAATTGTCCTTGATTTCCTGCTTGCGGCTGCCCGCCAACAGGGCGATGACAGGCTTTGCGGAAAGCCCGTTAGCCTGCCGGAACTCATCCCACGTTTCCGAACAGGCAGCCTGAAATGCGCTAACCTCGTCCATCGTAGGATTACCCACATAATGTATGGGATAACGGTGCTTGCCCTCAAAGAACTCCACTTCAAACGGAAGGATGGAAAACAACTCGTCCACATCCCGCTTGATATTCTTGATGCGATACTCCTTCCACGCCCATATCTTGGGAGAGATATAATAATACACCGGGATTTGCGTACGGGCATGGACAAACCGGGCTATATTCAGATTGAATCCCGGATAGTCCACCAGGATAAGCACATCGGGTTTCCAGCCTGCAATGTCTTCCTTGCACCGCTTCATATTAGCAAAAATAGTGCGCAGATGCAACAACACAGGCACAAAACCCATGTATGCCAGTTCTTTATAATGCTTCACCAACGTCCCGCCTACAGCCGCCATCAGGTCGCCGCCGAAGAAGCGGAACTCCGCTTGCGGGTCTTCCGCCTTCAAGGCGCTCATCAGGTGCGATGCGTGCAGGTCGCCGGATGCCTCGCCGACAATCAGATAATACTTCATATTTATTGGGAATTGGGAATTGAGAATTAGGAATTAGGAATTGGGAACCAAGTCTTTAATTCATCTATCAGGCCATACGCGGTGACATCTACCGTGGTCGGGGTAATTGCCACATAGCCATCGTCAAGCGCCCGGCGGTCGCTCTTTTCATTCCCTTCCTCCGATGCTTCAAACTCTCCGGTCAGCCAGTAATAATGCGCACCACCTCTGTGGGCAAAGTTCTCCCACTCGTTGACCCACTGCCCTTTTGCCTGTTCGCAGATTTTCACCCCTTTCAGCTCTTTCGTATCGGGGAAGTTGACATTCAGGCAAGTGAGTGGCGGCAACCCTTTCTCCAACACCCGGCGGGCTATCTCGCGGATATAGCCGCCTGCCGGTTCGAAGTCCGCATCCGGCTCGTGGCTGCACAACGAAAAGCCGATAGCGGGGACACCCTTCAGGCAACCCTCGATGACGACACCCATCGTGCCGGAATAGTGCACATTGACAGAAGAGTTGTCGCCATGATTGATGCCGCCCACCACGAGGTCGGGCTTGCGGTCGAGCACCGTATGAAAAGCCAGTTTGATGCAGTCGGCAGGCGTGCCCGAACATTTGTAGACCGTCAGCCCCACATCCTTGCGCACCAGCTGATAGCGGATAGGCTCTGTCACGGTCAGCGCGCATGCACTGCCCGAGCGTGGCGCATCGGGCGCCATGACCACTATCTCGCCCAGCGGACGGAGAAACTTGATTAACTCGCCGATTCCTTTCGCAACGACACCGTCGTCGTTGGAAATCAATATTAAAGGTCTCTGATATTCCATGCTTCTTAAATTTGCTACAAATTTAGCAAAAGAGAACCATATATCAGTGCGGGGCATGGATAATATTTGGCAGAGGTCACGGCTCTTTCATTTACAGGAGCCGGAGGAGTTACCCCCTTCTTCCTCTGACTCCTGATAAATCCCGTAAATGAAAACCCCGTAACTGCCAGCTTCTTTTTCCCCAGATGTTCCCAGTTAATTGGGAACGTAGTTCCAATTCGGTGGGAATGCGTTTCCAGTTAACTGGGAATAGAGTTCCACCATGCAGAAAACGGTTGGCACTCGTATATCGCTGATAATAAGCATCCGGCGGGAATATTTCGCCGGGCTGTTCTTATCCGTTTGTTCTTCATCGCTCCGTTTCCGTTGATCCGTTTCCGTTAGTCCGCTTCCGCCTGTCTGTTTGCACCTGTCTGTTTGCGCGGTCTCTCCGGTCGTGTTCCCTGGGGCAACTGCCGGCTTTTAACTCCTCTCCCGAAGGGAGATAACTCCTAATCCCCCCTTTAACTCCTGCAAATGAAAAAGCTGTACCCCCGCTTCAGGACACTGGGTTTTGCCATTTGCAGAAAAAGCATTATATTGCACCCGGATAGGGCTTTCACCGGAAGTGAAACGCCACGAAGAAAATCGTTTTGAAACCATATTCCCCAAAGATATGCCAGACTTCATTCTTATTATAATGGGCATCCTTTGCCTGATAGCCGGACTGATAGGCTGTTTCCTGCCCGTGATGCCCGGACCGCCCGTAGCCTATGCAGGCTTATTGCTGCTGCATCTTACCGACAAGGTGCAATATTCCGGCACCGAATTGTTGCTGTGGCTGCTGGTTGTCGTCATCGTGCAAGTGCTCGACTATTTCGTCCCCATGCTGGGCAGCAAGTACATCGGCGGCACCCGCTGGGGAACGCGCGGATGCTTCGTAGGAACCGTCATCGGGCTGTTCTTCATGCCGTGGGGCATCATCCTCGGTCCTTTCCTCGGCGCATTCATCGGCGAACTCATGGGCGGCGGAGAGACCCGCCGGGCACTGAAGTCCGGATTGGGCTCGCTGCTGGGTTTCCTGTTCGGCACGGTGCTGAAATGCAGCCTGTGCGGATACTTCATATGGAAGTTCGTATCGGCGCTGTTGTGACGGGAACACAACCGTTTTACAAATCCGCCACAATCACTTTATAAATCTTAATCTTACGCAAGGTGACATAAAAAAACCGCTTCATTTCAAGATAAATACGTATATTTGCCAGCCGATACGGAGAAAGGATACCTTGGCGTATCTTCATGGCAAAAGCCGGAATAAACGCCCGGGAGTTATTAACAAAACAGGCGACTTTTCAACCGTTTTTGCAATCTTTCTCTTTTTTAGTAGGTGCTATTCGGAATTATCACTTATTTCGCTGCCAATAAACACTGAAATTATGGGAAAAATAATTGCTTTGGCCAATCAAAAAGGTGGTGTAGGAAAAACGACAACAACCATAAACCTCGCGGCTTCTCTTGCCACACTCGAAAAGAGAGTGCTCGTTGTAGACGCAGACCCGCAGGCAAATGCCTCGTCGGGGCTGGGCGTGGACATCAAGCAGGCGGATTGTACTATCTATGAATGTATTATAGACCGCACTGACGTACGCGATGCCATTCATGACACCGAGATTGACACGCTGAAAGTAATCTCTTCCCATATCAACCTGGTAGGCGCCGAGATAGAGATGCTCAACCTGAAAAACAGGGAAAAAATACTGAAAGAAGTGCTTGCTCCGCTCAAGGAGGAGTTTGACTATATCTTGATAGACTGCTCGCCGTCATTGGGACTGATTACAATCAACGCGCTGACGGCGGCCGACTCGGTCATCATCCCCGTACAGGCGGAATATTTCGCGCTGGAGGGTATCAGCAAACTGCTGAACACCATCAAAATCATCAAGTCCAAGCTGAACCCCGCACTCGAAATCGAGGGTTTCCTGCTGACGATGTATGATTCGCGCCTGCGGCAGGCGAACCAGATATACGACGAGGTGAAACGCCACTTCCAGGAACTGGTGTTCAGCACCGTTATCCAGCGCAACGTGAAACTGAGCGAGGCACCCAGCTACGGGCTTCCCACCATCCTGTATGATGCCGACTCCACCGGTGCCAAGAACCACATCGCGCTTGCCAAAGAGGTAATCGGGCGCAACGAAAAGAGAGGATAAGGATTGCCCCGCATGGCAAAATCATAAACCTACAACATAGTAAACCGTAAAATAGTCAACAAACAGATGGTACAGAAAAGAAATGCATTAGGACGTGGGCTGGACGCCCTGCTCTCTATGGACGAGGTGCAGACCGAAGGCTCTTCCTCTATCAATGAAATAGAATTGTCGAAGATTGCCGTCAACCCCAATCAGCCCCGCCGCGAGTTCGACCGGACAGCGCTGCAGGAGCTTGCCGATTCTATTGCAGAGATTGGTATCATCCAGCCTGTCACCCTGCGTAAGCTGTCCGACGACGAATACCAGATTATTGCCGGCGAACGCCGCTTCCGCGCCTCGCAGATGGCGGGACTGACAAGCATCCCCGCCTACATCCGCACTGCCGATGACGAGAATGTGATGGAAATGGCTCTCATCGAAAACATACAACGCGAAGACCTGAATTCCGTGGAAATAGCCCTTGCCTACCAGCACCTGCTGGAACAATACGGACTGACTCAGGAACGTCTCAGCGAACGCATCGGGAAGAAACGTACCACCATTGCCAACTACCTGCGCCTGCTCAAGCTGCCCGCCCCCATCCAGATGGGGTTGCAAAACAAGCAGATAGACATGGGGCATGCCCGCGCATTGGTTACGCTGGGCGACCCCAAACTGCAAGTGAAGGTTTTCGAGGAGATACTGGAGCAGGGATATTCCGTACGCAAAGTGGAGGAAATCGTGAAATCCCTGAGCGAAGGGGAAACCGTGAAAAGCGGCGGTCGCAAGATTGCCCCCAAACGCGCCAAACTGCCCGAGGAGTTCAATATGCTGAAGCAACAGCTTTCCGGTTTCTTCAACACCAAAGTGCAGTTGACGTGTTCCGAAAAAGGAAAAGGAAAAATCAGTATACCGTTCAGTAACGAAGAAGAGTTGGAACGTATCATCGGTATCCTTGATACGCTGAAAAAATAAATGGCAAAGAACAGAAGAATATATCCAATCAGTATCGCCCTGCTGTTTTGCTTTATGCAGGCGGCAGGGATTGCTATGTATGGGCAGAACCGCCCGCGTGCCGCCACCAAAAGAACACACAGGCTGCAGGCGGACTCACTCGGCGCCATACGCCAGGCTGTCCGTACACAGCCCGACAGCACGGGACGGAAGGCTACGGAAGCGCTTATATTGCCGCAAGCCGTTGCCGCGGCAGACAGTGCCGCCATTGCGGACAGCATTGCGGCGGAGAACAAGAGAAAGTTATTGGAAATGACCTCCGCGCCTGACTTGGACGGGGCGGAAGTGCCGGCAGACACCCTCAAAAGAGAGATTTCCCCCAATGTATGGATTCCTAACCCCACGAAGGCAACCTGGCTGGCGCTCGTCATTCCCGGCGGCGGGCAAATCTACAACCGGAAGTATTGGAAACTGCCCATATTCTACGGCGGCTTTGCCGGATGCGCATACGCCTTGACCTGGAACGGCAAGATGTATAAGGACTACTCCACCGCATACAAGGACGCCATGAACGGCAATATGCAATCCAGCAGCATCACCGACCTGCTACCGCCCGGATACACGATTTCCGAGACCCAACTGAAAGAACTGCTACGCAAGCGGAAAGACACCTATCGCAGGTACAGGGATTTGAGCATCTTTGCTTTCATCGGGGTATATCTGCTGTCTGTTGTCGACGCGTATGTGGATGCCGAGTTGTCTAATTTCGACATCACCCCCGACCTCAGCATGAGAGTGGAGCCGACCGTTATCGACAGCCGGACAAGCAACTCGTCACGCCGTTCGGTAGGGGTGCAATGCAGTTTCCGATTTTAAGAACCGATTAAACCGATTTTACCCATGACAAAAAAACTTACGTATATGAAAAAGATAATCATAGGTACCTCACTGTTGTCCGGCATATTGCTTGCAGCTCCGCAAGCGCATGCCCAGGAGAGCGTAGATGTCATCATCCGCAATAACGGGACAGAACGCCGAGAAGTCATCGACCTGCCCAAGAGCATGACCTACCCTGTAGACAGCCTGCTCAACGACTGGAAAGCCAGGAACTATATAGACTTAGGCAAGGATTGCAGCACCTCTACCGTCAATCCGGAATTCAGCGACTCGGTGTATATCGACCGGCTTTCACGCATACCCGCCGTCATGGAGATGCCCTACAACGAAATTGTGCGCAAATTCATCGACATGTATGCCGGACGTCTTCGCAACCAGGTGGCTTTCATGCTGAGCGCCTGCAACTTCTACATGCCCATATTTGAAGAAGCCCTCGACACATACGGGCTGCCGCTGGAGTTGAAGTACCTGCCCATTATCGAGTCGGCGCTCAATCCTTCGGCAGTGTCGCGCGCAGGGGCATCCGGATTATGGCAGTTCATGCTGAAGACAGGCAAGATATACGGGTTGGAGAGCAACAGCCTTGTGGACGAGCGCCGCGATCCCATCAAAGCGACCTGGGCCGCCGCACGTTACCTGAAAGACATGTATGCCATCTACCAGGACTGGAACCTGGTGATTGCCGCCTACAATTGCGGTCCCGGAACAGTCAACAAGGCAATCCGCCGCGCAGGCGGCAAAACGGACTATTGGGAAATATACAACTATCTGCCCAAAGAGACGCGGGGATACGTTCCTGCCTTTATAGCCGCCAACTACGTAATGACCTATTACTGCAAGCACAACATCTGCCCGATGGAGACCAACATCCCGGATGCCACGGACACCATACAGGTGAACCGCAACCTGCACTTCGAGCAAATCGCAGATGTTTGCGGCATCGGCATGGACGAAATCAAGAGCCTGAACCCCCAATACAAGAAGAGTATCATTCCGGGAGACAGCAAACCCCAGACTCTCCGTCTGCCGATAAAACACATCAGCGCTTTTATCGACAACCAGGACACGATTTATGCCCATCGCAGTGCAGAGCTGTTTAAAAACCGCAAAACCGTATCTGTGGCGGATACCCGCAGCGTGGCGCGCACCGGCAAAGGGAAAAGCGCTCCGCAAGGCAACGTCACCTACCATAAAATACGCAACGGCGAGACCTTATCGATCATCGCCCGCAAATATGGCGTCACCGTCAGCCAGATACAAAGTTGGAACGGGATGAGAAATACAAAAATCAATGCGGGAAAGAGCCTGAAGATTTACAAATAAGAACACAAATACTTGTACGGTGTTGAAAATTGCTTATTTTTGCAAAAAGTGAAGAAAAAAGGAGAACAGTGCATATGGAAGACAATGTAAGCCAGAAGGAGAAAGAAAAAGCCGAAGAAGAAATGATCGAACAGGCATTCCAGGAACTGTTGAACGACTATTTGGCAACCAAGCACCGCAAGCGTGTCGAAATAATCACCAAAGCCTTCAATTTTGCCAATCAGGCACATAAAGGCATCAAACGCCGTTCGGGCGAACCATACATCATGCACCCTATCGCCGTTGCGAAGATTGTGTGCAATGAAATCGGCTTAGGCTCCACTTCCATCTGTTCCGCCCTGTTGCACGACGTGGTGGAAGATACCGACTACACTGTCGAGGATATTGAAAACATCTTCGGTCCTAAAATCGCCCAAATCGTCGACGGGCTGACTAAAATCTCGGGCGGCATCTTCGGCGACCGCGCCTCGGCACAGGCGGAGAATTTCAAGAAACTGCTGCTTACCATGTCCGACGACATCCGCGTTATCCTCATAAAGATAGCGGACCGGCTGCACAATATGCGCACACTTGGCTCCATGCTGCCCAACAAGCAGTACAAGATAGCCGGCGAGACACTGTATATCTATGCACCGCTTGCCAACCGCTTAGGGCTGTACAAGATAAAGACGGAACTGGAAAACCTGAGTTTCCGGTACGAGCATCCGGAAGAATACCGTGAAATAGAGGGAAAACTTGCGGCAACGGCAACAGAACGCGACAGGCTTTTCAAAGAGTTCACCGCTCCGATACGCGCCCAACTGGATAAGATGGGATTGAAATACCGCATTCTCGCCCGCATCAAATCCATCTATTCCATCTGGAACAAGATGCAGACCAAGCATGTGCCGTTCGAGGAAATCTACGACCTGCTGGCCGTACGTATCATCTTCGAGCCCCGCAATATGGAGGAAGAGCTGAACGACTGCTTCGACATATACGTATCCGTATCCAAGATATACAAACCGCATCCCGACCGCCTGCGCGACTGGGTGAGCCATCCGAAAGCCAACGGTTATCAGGCACTGCACGTCACCCTCATGGGCAACAACGGGCAATGGATTGAAGTCCAAATCCGCAGCGAGCGCATGAACGACGTTGCCGAACAAGGATTTGCCGCCCATTGGAAATACAAAGAAGGCGGCGGCAGCGAAGATGAAGGCGAGCTGGACAAATGGCTGCGTACCATCAAGGAAATACTCGACGACCCCCAGCCGGATGCCATTGATTTTCTGGATACTATCAAACTGAACCTGTTTGCTTCGGAAATCTTTGTGTTTACCCCGAAAGGCGAAATCAAAACCATGCCGCAAAACGCTACGGCACTGGACTTCGCCTTTTCACTGCACACAGACATCGGCAGCCACTGCATCGGCGCCAAGGTCAATCACAAACTCGTCCCTCTCAGCCATAAGCTGCAGAGCGGCGACCAGGTGGAAATCCTGACATCCAAGTCGCAGCGCGTGCAACCGGAATGGGGAACATACGCCACCACCGCCCGCGCCCGCGCCAAGATTGCGTCCATCTTGCGCAAGGAAGCAAAGGCGAACCAAAAAGAAGGTGAAATAATCCTTGCCGACTTCTTCAAGAATGAAGACATCCGCATGGATGACGGAGCGCTGGACAAGCTTACCCGCCTGCACAACTTCCACACCCGCGACGAGTTGTTCGTTGCCGTGGGTAGCAAGAAACTTGTATTGGGCGATGCAGACAGAAATGCCTTCAAAGAGAAACAGGCTACGAACTGGAAGAAATTCCTTACCTTCTCCTTCGGCAACAAAGACAACAAAGAACAACAGCCCGAAGAGAAAGCCCCGCAAGAGAAAATCAATACCAAACAGATATTGAAACTTACGGAAGAGGCTATCCAGAAGAACTACATCATGGCGGATTGCTGCCACCCCATCCCCGGCGATGACGTGCTGGGATATATAGACGAGCAGAACCGGATAATCATCCACAAGCGCCAATGTCCGGTAGCCGCACGTCTCAAGAGCAGCTACGGCAACCGCATCATCGCAACGGAATGGGACACCCACAAGGAGTTGTCGTTCCTTGTGACAATCTACCTGAAAGGTATCGACTGCATGGGACTGCTGAACGAAGTGACACAGGTCATTTCCCGCCAGCTGAACGTGAATATCCGTAAGTTGACAATTGAAACAACCGATGGTATTTTTGAAGGGAAGATACAGCTCTACGTACACGATGTGGACGATGTACGCTGCATCTGCAACAATTTAAAACAGATACAGAACATCAAGCGGGTGACGAGAGTCGAGGAGTGATTCCGTCAGGACCTCTCTTTGACAAGGTTCTCTTTCAACGCCTCTACATCCTTGTACGTAAAAGCGTCGAGCGCCTCTTTCATGCCGACAAGTTCTTCACGGATACTTTTCAGCCGCTCTACGATTTCAAAATTCCGGAGCGTATTTTCCTTATTGTCTTTCATGCGCTGGCGTGCGCCGGGCAGTGTCATTCCGCGCTCCTTGACGAGGTGATAAATCAACTTCACCGTCTCAATGTCTTCCTTACGGTATTGGCGTATCCCCCTCCCCCCTTTCTTGGGGTTAAGTTGCGGAAATTCCTTCTCCCAAAAGCGAAGCAGCGATTCGTTGACGTCAAACATCCCGGCAACCTCGCTAATGGAGTAATACAGTTTCAGTTCTTTATCGGTGTTCAGCATAGAATACTCTTTTGAAATACAAATAATAGTGGAAGGGAAGATAACAGGTGCTGTTATTGTATATCAATCCAGCACCTTCCCATGATTAGCCGCCAACTGTATCATGCGGTCGTAGTCCTCGGCACTGAGGTCCATAAAGTAATAATTGACGGGATTCACTACCTGCCCCTTTACGTGTACTTCATAATGCAAGTGCGGACCTGTACTTTTTCCCGTACTCCCTACGCCGCCAATCACTTCGCCACGCACCACCTTCTTGCCCGGCTTCGTACGGAAATCGCGTAAGTGGGCATACCACGTCTGATAGCCGAAGCCGTGATCGACAATAATGATATTGCCATAGCCTGTTTCCCACCCCATTTTAACCACTGTGCCGTCGCCGGTGGCATACACATCCGTTCCGGGATGCGCCGAGAAGTCCATGCCGGCATGAAACTTGGGAGTTCCGTAAATAGGGTCTATACGTGTTCCGTAGCCGGAAGCGGTCTGGCGTAAGTCTTTATTGGAAATCGGTTGGATGGCAGGTATACAACGTAACATTTCATCATGACTCTTACACATCTCCACCACATCATCGAACGAGCGGGACTGGATATAAAGCTGCTTCGTAAGCATGTCCATCTTTTGCGTGGTGTTCACCACCAAATCGGAATTTGCCATATCCATCAGGTGTTCGTAACGGTTGGTGCCGCCATAGCCCGCCTTGCGAATGGCGGACGGAACGGGGTCTGCCTGGAAAATTACGCGATACAGGTTGTCATCGCGCTGCTGCACATCCTGCAATACTCCCAAAGCCTCATCCATCCTGCGCGAAAGGACGTTATACTGCGCTTGGAGCCGGCTGTTTTCTTTCCGCAACTCTTTTTCGGACGGCGAACCGAAAACCAGCAACAATATGATAAAGCTGCCTGCCCCCAGCCCCATGCCAAAAAACAAGCGGCGCAATATGCCCAACGCCCGTTGCCGCATGGTAGGATAAATTCGGTCATAAGTCTGTGTCCGCTGATTATAAATGTAGTAAACTTTGCGCATCGGAAGTAAATATTTCATTATCAATGCGGCAAAAATACGAAAAACAAGCTATCTTTGCACAGTTTTTTCAAGAATTATAAGATTTACAGGAGTTATGATGTCAGATTTATGATTTATAAGAACGGAGAATGACGGACAATACATCTGTCGTACAGAGAACTTTATTCCCCAAGCAATCATAAACCTGAAATCATGAATCCGGGATTTGAAATCTGAAATCAAAAATAGAAATATATGTTGACTGCAAACGAAATCAGAGATTCATTCAAGAGTTTCTTCGAAAGTAAAGGTCACCAGATTGTGCCTTCGGCTCCTATGGTGATTAAGGACGACCCCACGCTGATGTTTACCAACGCGGGTATGAACCAGTTTAAAGATATCATTTTGGGTAATCACCCAGCAAAATATAAAAGAGTGGCAGACTCGCAGAAATGCCTTCGCGTCAGCGGAAAGCACAATGACCTGGAAGAAGTGGGCCACGACACCTATCACCACACGATGTTCGAGATGTTGGGCAACTGGTCGTTTGGCGACTACTTCAAGAAAGAAGCCATCTCCTGGGCATGGGAATATCTGGTAGATGTACTGAAACTGGACCCGAAAGACCTCTATGCAACCGTATTCGAAGGCAGCTCCGAAGAGGGTTTGGAACGTGACAACGAAGCCGCTTCCTACTGGGAACAGTTCCTGCCGAAAGACCATATCCTGAACGGAAACAAACACGACAACTTCTGGGAAATGGGTGATACGGGACCGTGTGGACCGTGCTCCGAAATACACGTGGATTCGCGTTCGGAAGAAGAAAAAGCCAAAGTGCCCGGTTCGCAGTTGGTGAACAAAGACCACCCGCAGGTGATTGAAATCTGGAACCTCGTATTCATGCAATTCAACCGCAAGGCAGACGGCAGCCTTGAAGGGCTTCCTGCCAAAGTAATTGATACAGGCATGGGATTTGAGCGTCTGGTACGCACACTGCAAGGCAAGACTTCCAACTATGACACCGATGTATTCCAACCGATACTGAAAGCCATCGGCGACATGACAGGGGCTACGTACGGACAAAACGAGCAACAGGATATCGCCATGCGCGTCATTGCCGACCACATCCGCACGATTGCCTTTTCCATCACCGACGGCCAGCTGCCGAGCAATGCCAAAGCCGGTTACGTAATCCGCCGTATCCTCCGCCGTGCAGTGCGCTACGGTTACACGTTCCTCGGACAGAAGCAGGCATTCATGTACAAGTTGTTGCCCGTACTGATTGAAAACATGGGCGGTGCATATCCCGAACTGAACGCACAGAAAGAGCTGATAGCCAAAGTAATCAAAGAAGAAGAAGATTCTTTCCTTCGTACGCTGGAAACAGGTATACGCTTATTGGACAAGACAATGGCAGATGCCAAAGCAGCCGGCAAGACCGAAATCAGCGGCAAAGATGCCTTTACGCTTTACGATACCTTCGGCTTCCCGCTCGACCTCACGGAACTTATCCTCCGCGAAAACGGCATGACAGCCGACATCAAGGAGTTTGATGCCGAAATGCAACAACAGAAACAACGTGCACGCAACGCTGCCGCCGTTGAAACCGGAGACTGGGTTGTGCTGCAAGAAGGTACTACCGAATTTGTAGGTTACGACTACACAGAATACGAAACCTCCATCCTGCGCTATCGCCAGATAAAGCAGAAGAACCAGACATTGTATCAGATTGTACTGGACAAAACCCCGTTCTATGCCGAAAGCGGCGGCCAAGTAGGTGACACCGGTGTACTGGTGAATGAATTTGAAACGATTGAAGTTGTTGATACAAAGAAAGAAAACAACCTTCCTATCCATATCACCAAAAAGCTTCCCGCACATCCGGAAGCTCCACTCATGGCTTGTGTAGACACAGATAAACGTGCCGCTTGTGCCGCCAACCACTCCGCCACTCACTTGCTGGATGCAGCCTTGCGCGAAGTATTGGGCGACCATGTGGAACAGAAAGGTTCTTTGGTCGGTCCGGATTCCTTACGTTTCGACTTCTCTCACTTCCAGAAAGTGACGGACGAGCAAATCCGCCAGGTAGAACACATCGTAAACGCTAAGATACGTGCCAATATTCCTCTGCAGGAATACCGTAACATTCCTATCGAAGAAGCCAAGGAACTGGGTGCCATCGCCTTGTTCGGCGAAAAGTACGGCGACCACGTACGTGTTATCCAGTTCGGTTCGTCCATTGAGTTCTGTGGTGGTACGCATGTAGCCGCTACCGGAAACATCGGAATGATAAAGATTGTATCCGAAAGTTCCGTTGCTGCCGGTGTCCGCCGTATCGAAGCCTATACCGGAGCACGCGTAGAAGCAATGCTCGATGCGTTCCAAGATACAATGCGCGATTTGAAGGCGCTCTTCAACAACGCTCCCGATTTGCTCGGTGCCATCCGTAAGTATATCGAAGAAAACGCCGGTTTGAAGAAACAAGTGGAAGACTTCATGAAAGAGAAGGAAGCACGGTTGAAAGAGAAACTTTTGCAGAGCGTTCAGGATGTGAACGGCGTGAAAGTCATCAAACTGTGTGCAGCCATGATACCTGCCGAAGCGGTTAAGAATATCGCTTTCCAACTGCGCGGGGAAATCACAGAGAACCTCTTCTTCGTTGCAGGAACTGTATTCGAAGGGAAACCGATGCTGACAGTGATGCTGAGCGACAATCTGGTAGCCGATGGTCTGAAAGCCGGCAACCTCGTGAAAGAAGCTGCCAACCTGATACAAGGCGGCGGCGGCGGTCAGCCCCACTTTGCCACAGCGGGCGGTAAGAACCCCGACGGGCTGAATGCGGCAGTGGAAAAAGTGATAGAGTTGGCTGCGCTCTAAGCGGAGAGTCCGGACTAACAATAAGAAGCATGTGTCAATACTAAAACCATAACCGATTTTAGTATTGGCACACTTTTTTTGCCCATCCGAACAAAATCCCCCTCTATCTGATTCAAAAAAGGAAACGCTACGATTTATAGCCTGTTTAAATTTTCTTCAAAAAAGTTTTTCTCCAGCTTCTTCCCAAGTTTCTTTCCGGTCTGTTTTCCTCTTTTTATTCGTCACATAGCCCGCTATGCTT
>NZ_CAJTSC010000009.1 GCF_910578895.1 uncultured Bacteroides sp. | reverse complement strand
ACGAATAGATCTTTCTTCCGCCATTTCTATTTTTTATTAGGCTTTTTCCCCGCCCGTCCGGGGGCGCCTGGCAGGAGCATGACAAGGCAATGAAGGAACTTTTTGCAGGGTTTTCACGCGGAAGTCCAAGAAAATGGTCATGAGGAAAAACTAAATACAATCAGTATGTGTTTATTATGTATATTTATTAAACGACATGAAAACGATTGTAAAGACATACTGGATTGGCATACTATTGATACTTACCTGTATTATTAGTGGAGAAACTGTATCCTTTGCTATCGGCAATGTAAATTTCTCCAAATCTTATAAGGTTTCTACTGCTATGTCTTCATGCTCGTTGGTTTCATCTGAAAAAAACAAGCAGGAAAGCTTAAGTTCCGAAGTTATCCAATATTCATGGATGACGGGTATTGGGGTGAGCGTTGAGCCTGTTTCTGAGGTTTGTTTTTCCATTCAACAACGTATACGCAGAGTAATAGGAGATAATGTATTTCTCAGAAATATATACCTGTTACTATCCAATCATGCAAATTTGCATAATCGGTTTAAACGATATTTCTCAGCTAAACCCCTACACTATACAGTGACGGGTAGCGATTACTACATCTATACGCTTCGGCGGATCTTGATTTAATTACTGATTTCTTTATTTCCTTATTTCCTTATTTCCTTATTTTTAATTTCCCCCTTCCCTTCTTTTTCCCTTTGAAAGGCAGTGAGAGTAGGTGACCTGTATGTGCTTTGTGATGAATGAGGTTGCAAGGATGAATTACGCCCTATTGGTCCGTAAGAGGGAAGTTATTCCTCTACGCTTTATGCTTAAAGTCAATTTTAATACTAACAATTAAACTTTTAATCATGAAAACAACTCAAGAAAAAACAGCCTCTTTTAAAGGCATTAAGTCCGCCGGTTGGGTAATTGTAATTTGTTTTATCATTGCCGTGCTTATTTTCAACTTCGTTCTTGGAAATCCTTCCAATTTTATGAACAATGATCCGAACAACCATCCATTGCCTGGAAACTTCCTGGGCACTATTTATAAAGGCGGATTTATTGTTCCGGTGATTCAGACCCTCTTGCTTACTGTTATTGCATTGAGCATTGAACGTTATATCGCTATTCGCGCTGCTTTCGGTAAAGGTTCTTTGGTGAAGTTTGTTGCCAATATCAAAGCTGCTTTGGCCGTAGGTGATATGAAGAAAGCGCAAGCAATATGTGATGCACAACGTGGTTCTGTGGCCAATGTGGTGAACGCTACTCTAAAGAAATATGCTGAAATGGAGAATGATGGCGAATTGACGAAAGACCAAAAATTGCTTGCCATCCAGAAAGAACTGGAAGAAGCCACCGCATTGGAGCTGCCTATGATGGAACAGAATTTGCCGATTATTGGTACCATTACTACTTTGGGTACATTGATGGGATTGTTGGGAACGGTTATCGGTATGATTCGTTCGTTTGCCGCTTTGGCTGCCGGAGGCAGTGCGGACTCTATGGCATTGTCGCAAGGTATTTCGGAGGCTTTGATTAATACGGCTTTCGGTATTTTGACCGGCGCCTTGGCTGTAATCTCTTATAATTATTATACCAATAAGATTGATAAGCTGACTTATAGCCTTGACGAAGTAGGTTTCTCTATTGTGCAGACCTTTGCCGCTACACATAAGTAGATTGGAAATTGGGACTTGAGGATTAAGGAAAGTTGCTTGACCGGCAATATCTTTCTTCTCTTACTCCTCAACGGTCACTTCCTGATTATTGTTTCTCAATTTTTAATTTGACAATTATGGGTAGAGCGAAAATGAAAAAGAAAAGTACGTTTATCGACATGACTGCCATGAGTGACGTAACCGTTTTGCTGCTTACTTTCTTCATGCTGACTTCTACGTTTGTGAAGAAAGAGCCGGTACAGGTCACCACTCCGGCATCTGTTTCCGAGATTAAGATACCGGAAACGAACGTACTTCAGATACTGATTGATCCGAATGGAAAAGTATTTATGAGTATGGACAAACAGTCCGATTTGCGCAATGTGCTGGAAGCTATGGGGCAAGAATACGGAGTAGCCTTTACTCCCGAGGAAACGAAGAACTTTATGCTGGCATCCACCTTCGGAGTGCCGATGAAGAGCATGAAGAAGTTTCTTGATTTGCCGCAAGACCGGCAAGACGCTGTGTTAAAGAATGAGGGAATCCCCACAGACAGTATCGACAATCAGTTCAAAGCGTGGGTACGCAATGCCCGCGCTGCGAATTCCGATTTGCGTATTGCCATCAAAGCGGATGCCAATACCCCTTATTCTGTAATCAAGAATGTTATGAATTCACTTCAGGATTTGAGAGAGAACCGGTATAACCTGATTACTTCCTTGAAGACTACCTCTGAAGAGTGAATAACGAGGAAGCAGGTAGACAAGAAGACAGGAGAAGCAACCTTTCCGTAGGAGCGTCAATTTACATGCTTCGTCAACTTGTCAACCGGATATCTCGTCAACTAAAAAAAGAATATTATGGCTGAAATACAAGAAAGCGGTAACAAGAAAGGTGGAAAAAGCAAGCAAAAAAAGATGACCGTTCGGGTGGATTTCACCCCAATGGTAGATATGAACATGCTGCTGATTACCTTTTTCATGCTGTGTACTTCATTGAGCAAACCTCAGACAATGGAGATAAGCATGCCGAGCAATGACAAAAGCATCACCGAAGAACAGCAGAGCAAAGTGAAAGCATCGCAGGCAATCACGCTGTTGCTGGGCGATGAGGATAAATTGTATTATTACGAAGGAGAGCCCGACTATAAAGACTATACCTCGTTGAAGGAGACTTCTTATCAGGCTGATGGTCTGCGTGCCATGCTCTTGCGACGTAATAGGACTGCTGTAGATAAGGTGAACAGACTGAAACAGCAGAAACTGGACCTTAAGATATCAGAAGATGATTTCCGCAAACAGCTTTCCGGCATAAAGAGCGGAAAGGATACACCGACGGTTATTATCAAGGCTACCGATACGGCCTCGTATAAAAATCTGATTGATGCCCTCGATGAAATGCAGATATGTAATATAGGTAAATATGTGATAGCAGACATCGCCGATGCCGACCGGTTCCTGATAAAGAACTATGAAAGCAAGGGGGAACTGTCGCAGGATATTGCCGAATAACGACACCTAAAAAATGGAAGAATATGGCTAAAGTAGATTTAAGTTCTTTGGAATGGTGTGACCTTATATTCAACGGTAAGAATAAAGCGTATGGTGCCTATAAGATGCGTGAGAACTCTCCACGCCGTCACAACATAGCTGTGATATTGGTGATAGTGATAGCCCTGATAGGGTTCAGTATCCCCACGTTGATAAAAATGGCTGCTCCAAAACAGAAGGAGATAATGACCGAGGTGACTACCCTGTCGCAACTGGAAGAGCCGGAGGTGAAACAGGAAGAGATGAAACGTGTGGAGCCGGTTGCTCCGCCTCCTCCGGCATTGAAAAGTTCCATCAAGTTCACTGCTCCGGTCATCAAGAAGGATGAAGAGGTGAGGGATGAGGATGAAATCAAGAGTCAGACCGAGCTGACGGAGACGAAAGTTGCCATCTCTATAGCCGATGTGAAAGGCAATGACGAAATCAATGGTAAGGATATCGCCGACCTGAAACAGGTGGTGGTGCAAGCTCCGGCTGAGGAGAAAGTGTTTGATATGGTAGAGCAGATGCCGACATTTCCCGGCGGAGCCGCTGAGCTGATGAAATACATCGCCGGTCATTTGCGATACCCCACGATTGCACAGGAAAACGGTGTGCAGGGACGGGTGATTTGCCAGTTTGTAGTTGGCAGCGACGGCAGTGTAAGGGACGCCAAAGTGGTAAAGACGCTGGATCCTTCTTGCGATAAGGAAGCCATACGCGTGATTATGTCTATGCCCAAATGGATACCCGGCAAGCAAAACGGCAAGGCGGTATCGGTGAAATACACCGTTCCCATTACCTTCAGGTTACAATAAATCGTGTGTGTCATGAAAATGCTGAGACAACTTCAATTTTCGGTTCTGATAATGATGTCGGTCTTGCTCTCCGCCTGCCGGCAGAAACCTAAGGACGGATTGACGGACACCTATACTTCCGGTGTCATAGCCATTGCCGCCGATGAGAGTTTCCGCCCGATTGTACAGGAAGAGATAGACGTGTTCGAAGGTTTGTTCCCTTTGGCGGGAATCGTACCCCGCTATGTGACGGAAGTGGAAGCGGTCAATCTCTTGCTCAAGGACAGTTTGCGGTTGGCAATCACCAGCCGCAGGCTGACTCCGGAGGAGAAGAAGTCTTTCAACAGCCGCAAATTCTTCCCGCAAGAGATAAAGATAGCGACCGACGGACTGGCATTAATCACCAACCGGAACAATCCGGACACCTTGATTAGTGTAAAACAGCTCCGTGGCATTCTTACCGGCGAGACCGGGCGATGGAAAGAACTCTACCCGGCATCTCGTTTGGGAGATATCCGTTTGGTATTCGACAACAAGAATTCCGGTACCGTACGTTTTGCAGTCGATTCCATTGTTAAGGGAGCACCGCTCTCAAAGCGGGTGAAGGCGTTGAAAACGAACAGGGAGGTCATTGATTACGTATCCCGTACGCCGGATGCAATGGGCATTATCGGAGTGAACTGGCTGAGCGACCGCAACGATACTACGCGGCTCTCTTTCAGTAAAGAGGTACGGGTGATGTCTGTCAGTGCTGCCGGTAAAGCTACGCCGGCAAACAGTTATAAACCTTATCAGGCATATTTGTTCTACGGAAACTATCCGTTGGTGCGTAGCATTTATGTTCTGTTGAACGATCCGCGGAGCGCACTCCCGTGGGGCTTTGCCTCTTTCCTCGCTTCCGACCGGGGACAGCGGATTATATTGAAGTCGGGATTGCTGCCCGCCACCCAACCGGTGCGTGTGGTAGATGTAAAAGATGAATAACCAAAAGCCTGTTTAAATTTTGTCCGGCATTCTTTTGACAGCTCTTTGCGGGGATGTTGTCCGGTTTTTATGAGGAGCATAGCGGGCTATGTGACGAATAGAAAGAGGAAAACAGACCGGAAAGGGATTTGGGAAGAAGCCGAAGAAAAACTTTCTGAAGAAAATTCAAACAGGCTCTAAAATGAATGGTGATATGAAACGTAAATTATTATTCTGTATGGGAGCGTTGCTGCTGTCGGTTACGCTTGCCGCACAAACGCCCGTGCCCGAGTGGCAGGCGGGTGTGGATAAAGTAAAAAGCCTGATAAAGACGAACCCCGGACAGGCTTCCGAGACAGCCGGAGAACTGTTGAAAGGGAAAAACAAGAAAAACGTGCCGCTCATTGTCGCCGTGGCGCGCGCTTATCTGGATGCCGGTGAGCCGGCAGAGGCGGAACATTACCTGGAAATAGCCCGGGAGACGGACAACAAGGATGCCGATGTGTCCGTACTGGAAGGGGACATTGCCCTTGCTGGGAAAGATGTGGGACGTGCCTGCCAACTCTATGAACAGGCCATCTATTTCAATCCTCATTGCAGGGAGGCTTATCTGAAATACGCCCAAGCCTATAAATCGGCGAGCCCTTCACAGGCCATCGATAAACTGCAACAATTAAAGTCGGTTATTCCCGACTGCCCGGAGGCGGATAGGGGACTTGCTGAGGTGTATTATGCCACCAACCGTTTCGATGAGGCAACCGAAACCTACGCCAGGTTCATAGATACCCCTGTTGCCACGGAGGATGATTTGCTGAAGTATGCTTTTGCGCTGTTCCTGAATCATGATTTCGAAAAATCGTTGGAGGTGGTTCGGAAAGGCTTGCAGAAGAACGGACGCCATGCGGCATTCAACCGCCTGGCTATGTATAACTATACCGACTTGAAACGTTATGCTGAAGCGGAGCAAGCCGCCGATGCTTTGTTCAATGCTTCGGACAATGCTGACTATTCGTATTTGGATTACCGTTATCACGGTGCTTTGCTGAGTGCTTTGAAAAAGTACGGTCCTGCCATCGAAGAATATGGCAAGGCGCTTGAGAAGGATAGCAGTCAGATTGATATCTGGCGTGAAATAGCCGAAACTTGCGAATTGAAGAATGACTATGCACAGGCGATTGCCGCCTATCGGAAGTATTATGATGCTTTGAACCCGGATAAAAAGACTCCCGAGAACCTGTTCCGGCTTGGCCGTCTCTATTACGGCGAGGGCGTATCCTCGGATACGCTCGCTGTCCGGTATGCCGATCGTGCGGCGGCATTGCAGATGGCGGACTCCCTGTTTGCGTTGGTCTCCCGGCAAGCTCCCGAAAGCTATTTGGGTGATATGTGGCGTGCACGTGCCAATTCTGCCATGGATCCGGAGACTACCGAGGGGCTGGCGAAACCTTATTATGAGAAGGTGATGGAAATGTTGTTGGCAAAGAACGAACCGAGGTATAACCCTGTCCTGATTGAGTGCTATAGCTACTTGGGATACTACTATCTGCTGAAGAGCGATTACGCGGCTTCAAAAGAGTATTGGAATAAGATTCTGGCTATTGACCCTGGCAATGCCACGGCACGAAAGGCATTGGATGGTATTAAATAGCGATGATTTTAGTTGTTTGTCGTTTCGAGGGGGGCGGAGAGTGATTCTTAGCTCCTCTCATTCTTTTACGTTACCCCGGTTTTCGGAGTGCCCCTTTTTTTCGTATGGTGCTTGTAAGGGTTATGCGGATAATCATTAAAAAGAAAAAAGACTGCTAATCAAGCAGTCTTTTCTTTAGTTGCGGAGGCCTGACTCGAACAGACGACCTTTGGGTTATGAGCCCAACGAGCTACCAACTGCTCCACTCCGCGATGTTTACGGATGCAAAGGTACGGCTTTTATTTGAATATGCAAATAAAAGCCGGTTTATTTTTTCATGATAGATGTGTCTGTATACGTAATGGGTTGATAAATAGCTTGATGTACCATAAAACTTTTCGAAACCTGTCTCATCATTCTTTAAAGAATTTCTTCATACTGTTTCTTTCGGGCCTTTTTCCGGTCTGTTGCCTTCTCTTTATTCACTATATGCGGGATGGGCTATTGGTTGTTACATTGGGGTAAACAAGAGGAGAAGAATAGGGATATAGGCGGGGAGAAGGCTGATGGAAAGATAATTGATTGCCTTGTTTGCGCGGGCGCAAAGTGAAGCCCCATCCGTTCGTTTCATGACAAAAAGGCGACAAAACCGCCTTTTTCCCTTACTCCCCTCCCTGCCGCTTTCTTCCGAAACAGGAGCATCGTGCATAAAGTGCGGATAGATATGCTCTGTTTTTCGATGGATATACGCTGTTTATGCAGTATCCGGACATTTCCGCCGTTGGATGCAAGTGTTTCCGGTGTTGGATACAGGTGTTTCAGCCGACAGACATTAATGCCGCTCGCGAGAGACATTAATGCCGCTCATGACAGACACTAATGTCCATCGCGAGCGGCATTGATATCCCTCGCCACAAGTGTCAATATCCGTGAAACGGGATGCCCGCACGCGGCATTTCCGGCGCTCTTTCCCGCTGGTTGGTTTGTAAACATTTCGCTATTCCGCTGACTGTCGGCAAGATAAGCGTTTTCCGTTCCGTTTTTTTCCGCCGGCAGCACGCAAGGACGGAAACAGCCGATTCTGCGGCAACGGGAAATACAAATTGTCAGAAGATACGGGCGGAATGACAAAAAGACAAAAAGGCCGAATGAAAGAGCCGTGCAATCAAGGCACGGCTCTTTCATTTACAGGAGTTGGAGGAGCCAAAAGGAGTTATCAGCCGCGAAGTCGGCTTGGTAGTTAAATCCGATACTTCTATAAGAACGTCATACACAAGCGTATCGGCTCCAACTCCTTTGGCTCCTGACGAAGCGATGCGAAGTGATAACTCCTCTAACTCCCTTAAATGAAACAGCCATGCCTTGATTGTTAATAAAATGTGCTTTTGTTTGTGATATATACGAAAATGTCTTATTTTTGCACAAATTATTAAGCAATGTGCAATTAGCCTATGGCCGTATCGAAGACAAGAGCTAAATTAGTGGATGTAGCCCGCCAGTTGTTTGCTAAAATGGGGGTTGAGAATACCACGATGAACGATATTGCCCTCGCTTCTAAGAAAGGTCGGAGAACGCTCTATACCTATTTTAAGAGCAAGGAAGATATTTATATGGCTGTTGTCGAGTCGGAATTGGATATGCTTTCGGATATGATGAAACGTGTGGCGGAGAAGGAGATATCGCCGGACGAGAAGCTGATTGAACTGATATACACGCGTTTGGATGCGGTGAAAGAGGCTGTATTCCGTAACGGTACGCTCCGTGCCAACTTTTTTCGCGACATTTGGCGGGTAGAAAAAGTGCGTAAGCGTTTCGATGCCAAAGAGATACTCTTGTTCAAGGAGGTGTTGTGCGAAGGGGTGGAGAAAGGTGTATTCCTGATTGATGATATCGATATGACTGCCGAACTGGTGCATTATTGCGTGAAGGGCATTGAAGTGCCCTATATCCGCGGGCATATCGGTGCAAAACTGGATGATGAGACCCGCGGCAGATATGTTGCCAATCTTGTGTTTGGCGCGTTGCGTAGAATATAAAAGAAACATTTAATCAATAATTTAAATAGTATGGGATTATTAAACGGAAAAACAGCTATTGTGACCGGAGCCGCTCGTGGCATCGGCAAGGCTATTGCTTTAAAGTTCGCTCAAGAAGGAGCTAATATAGCATTCACCGACTTGGTGATTGACGAAAATGCCGAAGCTACGGCAAAGGAAATAGAAGCGTTGGGCGTAAAGGCCAAAGCGTATGCTTCTAATGCTGCCAGCTTTGAGGATACTGCCAAGGTAGTGGAAGCTATCCATGCAGATTTCGGCCGCATTGATATCTTGGTGAACAATGCAGGCATCACACGCGATGGTCTGATGATGCGTATGACCGAGCAGCAATGGGACATGGTTATCAACGTGAACCTGAAATCCGCTTTCAACTTCATTCACGCTTGTACTCCGATTATGATGCGCCAGAAATCGGGCAGCATTATCAACATGGCGTCTGTGGTAGGTGTTCACGGCAATGCAGGCCAGGCAAACTATTCCGCTTCCAAAGCCGGTATGATTGCGTTGGCAAAATCTATCGCACAGGAACTGGGTTCTCGCGGCATCCGTGCCAATGCCATCGCTCCGGGCTTCATCATGACAGCCATGACGGATGCCTTGTCCGAAGAAGTTAAGGCAGAATGGTGCAAGAAGATTCCTTTGCGTCGTGGCGGTACGCCCGAGGACGTTGCCAACATTGCTACCTTCCTCGCTTCCGACATGTCTTCGTACGTATCGGGACAGGTAATCCAGGTAGATGGTGGTATGAATATGTAAATGGGAATTTTGAATTTTGAATTATGAATTTTGAATGTTAGGTTTGGGCTTCCGTCCATGTTGATAATTCATCATTCATTATTCAAAATTCATCATTCATAATTTAAAATTAAAATGACTGTCGTATACGAAGACAATCATATCATTATAGTCAACAAGACCGCTTCCGAGATAGTTCAGGGAGACAAAACGGGCGATACGCCGCTTTCGGAAACCGTAAAGCAGTATCTCAAGGAGAAATACCAAAAGCCCGGCAATGTCTTTATCGGTGTCACCCACCGCCTGGACCGCCCCGTAAGCGGTCTTGTTGTTTTTGCCAAAACCAGTAAGGCGCTCAGCCGTCTGAACGAGATGTTCAAGAACGGCGATGTGAAGAAAACCTATTGGGCAGTGGTGAAAAACCAGCCTCGCGAACCGGAGGGTGAACTGGTGAACTATTTGGTGCGTAATGAGAAACAGAACAAGAGTTATGCCTACGACAGGGAGGTGCCGAACAGCAAGAGGGCGATTTTGCATTACCGGCTCATAGCCAGGTCGCAGAACTATTACCTGCTTGAGATAGATTTGAAAACGGGGCGGCATCACCAGATACGCTGCCAGCTGGCAAAAATGGGGTGCCCCATCAAGGGAGATTTGAAGTACGGTTCGCCCCGTTCCAATCCTGACGGAAGCATTTGCCTGCATGCACGTTTCGTGCGCTTTGTGCATCCGGTGTCTAAGGAGCAGATAGAGGTGGAGGCTCCCGTCCCTGCGGGCAATTTATGGAATGGCTTTGAAATGATTTGATAATCTGTTAATAACAAATTCGATGAAAAAGATTTTACTTCTTTCCGGGCTGTCTCTGCTTGCCGCCCTTGCAGTCCGGGCGCAAGATAGGGTGGGCGAGTACAACGTGCGCCCTGCCGTCGTGGTGCGTATGCCTGTCCAGGGCGACAGTGTCAACTTTACAGGAAAGAAATTCACGGTCGACGAACTGCTGAAAACCGATATCAGCCTTGCTTTCGACGGACGTCCTTATGAACGTGTGTCGGCAGATACGGCAGGATATGTGCGGGTGGCGAAAGCGGACAAGGACAACCTGCTCTATCTGTTTGCAACCGGCTTGCGTGCCGAACGCTTCATGAAGGGAAAACTGAAAATCTACTCGCCTGCACGCTTCGAAGTGTTCGTGAACGGTGTTTCCAAACAGTCGAAGACGACTGCGGAGGACAGTTTGTCGCAGGTGGCTCCCTCGGTGCTCAACTTACGTTTGGAGCCGGAGAAAGACTATGAGATAGTCGTCAAGCTATTGTCGACGGCTGCCGATAAGGCGGTTCCCGCCTTGAAGTGCGAGTTCGAGAAAGACAAGGAGTTTGCCGGTGTCGGCTATCGGGTGGCGCCCGATATGAAAAGACGTCTGGCTTTGCACAATACGGCTTTCGGAAGCCGGGTGCGTTCGGTAAGCCTCTCTCCGGACGGCAAGTACCTGCTTGCCTGCTATGCGGACAACTATTCGTTGAAGCGTTCGAGGACCCGTTACGAGTTGACCGAACTGAAGACGGGCAAGGTGATACTGTCCGATGCGAACGGGAAAATGCGTTGGATGCCTCGCAGCAGCAAGCTTTATTACACTGTAACCGGCAAAGAGCGGAATGATTTGGCGGTGTTCGATCCGGCTACGATGCGCGAGGAGATATTGCTGAAAGACGTTCCCGAAGGATACTTTACGTGGTCGCCTGCCGAGGACTATCTTGTCTATTCGTCCAGTGACAAGGGAGAGGAAGCCGGCGGTCCTTTGAAGCGCTTGCTGCATCCCGACGACCGCATTCCCGGTGCGCGTTCGCGCAACTATCTTGTCAAGTACGACCCTGTTACCGGGCTTTCCGAACGTCTGACCTATGGGAGCCATGCCGTCTATCTGAACGATATATCTTCGGACGGCGCTAAGTTGCTGTGCTCCACTTCCAAGTCGGACATTACGCGGTGTCCTTTCTCGCTCACTTCCCTCTTCGAGGTAGATTTGGCTACGTTGCAGGTGGATACGCTGGTGGCATGGGATGCTTACGTGAACAGTGCCGCATACTCTCCCGACGGCAGACAGCTGCTGGTCGTGGGCAGTCCTTCGGCTTTCGGCGGAGTGGGGAAGAATTGCGGCGGGCACCCTATTGCCAATGACTTTGATACCCAGGCATTCATTATGGACAAGGCTACCGGGCAGGTCAATCCTATCACGCGCGATTTCAATCCTTCCGTCGACTTCCTGCAGTGGAACCGTACGGATGGTTGCATCTATTTCAATACTACGGACGAGGATTGCAAGCATATCTACCGTTACACCCCGAAAACGGGCCGCTTTGAGATGCTGCCGCTCCGGGAAGATGTGATTGCTTCTTTCGACCTGGCGGAATACAATCCTGTGGTTGCCGCTTACGTAGGCGGAGGGAATACGAGTACGGGAGTTGCCTATACATACGATGTAAAGAAGAAGACATCCGTCTTGCTTGCCAATCCGATGAAACCTGTTTTGGATAAAATAGAGTTGGGTACGATGAAAGAGTGGAACTTTACGGCGCAGGACGGTACGGAGATTAAAGGCATGATATGCTTGCCGCCCGCCTTCGACCCGGATAAGAAATATCCGCTGATTGTCTATTACTATGGCGGCACTACGCCTACTACGCGCGGCATCACTTCACCCTATTGCGCGCAGTTGTTCGCATCGCGCGACTATGTGGTGTATGTCATCCAGCCCAGCGGCGCCATCGGCTACGGTCAGGAGTTTTCGGCACGCCACGTCAATGCGTGGGGAGAACGTACTGCCGATGAAATCATTGAGGGAACGAAGAAGTTCTGCGCTGCGCATCCGTTTGTCAACGACAAGCGCATCGGTTGCATCGGAGCATCCTATGGCGGTTTTATGACGATGTATTTGCAGACAAAGACCGATTTGTTTGCCGCTGCCGTTTCGCATGCGGGCATCAGTAATGTGACAAGCTATTGGGGCGAGGGCTTCTGGGGATATTCTTATAACTCCGTTGCCGCTGCCGAAAGCTATCCGTGGAATAATCCCGACCTGTTTACAAAGCACGGTTCGCTGTTCAATGCGGATAAAATCAAGACTCCGCTGCTGTTGCTGCACGGCACGGTCGATACGAATGTGCCCATCGGCGAAAGCATCCAGTTGTACAATGCGTTGAAGATATTGGGCAAGCCGGTAGAATTTATCACGGTGGATGGCGAGAACCACTTCATCAGTGATTATCCCAAGCGCGAGTTGTGGCACAACTCCATTATGGCTTGGTTTGCGCGTTGGTTGCAGGACAGCCCGGCATGGTGGAACGACCTTTACCCGGAAAGACATTGGTAAGGAGTACCTCCAGTTTTAAACGCAAAAAAGCCGTTTCCCGGAATAGACAAGGAGGAAACGGCTTTTTTGTTGTCAGTGCGCTTACTATTCTTCGGCGGCTTGAAGTTGTGATTGGGATGTTCTTGACCTTTTGCATCTGTGCTCGGGTCAAGAATCATCCGTCACAAACAAACATAAACAGGGCTGCTACTAATACTAATCTTTTTTGTTTTTCATTTACTTTTAATAGGTTAATATTGGGTTTAGTCTTGGTCCGGGTTAATCACGCTTTCATGTTGTGGATTTCAAGCCCACAGGAAATATATGTCAAATGGCGTGCCAAAATTAGCGGCGGAAGATATAAGCCGTTGATAATTAGTTTGCTCATTCTTTTTCCGGCAGGGAGACACATGGCGGAGACATGTGGAATTATGTGGAAAGTGTGGAGCGGACTGTGGAGTTTTTCCACAATTACAGTTCTATTCCGTATAGTTTAAGCTTGTTGTAAAGCGTCTTTCGGTCTATCCCGAGCAGTTGCGCGGCGCGGCTTTTGTTGCAGCCTGTATGCTTCAGGGCTTCCATGATGTGTTGCTTTTCCGTCTCTTCATTACGGAGCGGCATGCCTGTGGGCATCGTCGCCTGTTTTTGCAGTTCGCTGAGTTCGTCCGGTGTGATGAACTTGCCTTGCGCCAACAAGGTGGCACGGCGGACGATGTTTTTCATCTGACGCAGATTGCCCGGCCATTGATATTCCAACAGGGCTTTGGATGCTTTCTCGTCAAAGCCGATGAGATGTTTGTCCAGCTCGCGGTTGGCTTGGTCCAAAAAGAAGTTTGCAAAGAGAAGGATATCCTCGCGGCGGTCTTTCAGTTGCGGCATGCGCAGCGTAAATTCATTGATGCGATGATAGAGGTCTTCGCGGAATGTGCCTTTTTCGATAGCCTGCTCCAGGTTCTCGTTGGTGGCGGCAACCAGCCGCACATCCACCTGTATCTCTTTGTTGGAACCGATGGGGCGTATCTTCCGCTCCTGCAGGGCGCGGAGCAGTTGTATTTGCACCTCATAGCTTAGGTTCCCTATTTCGTCCAGAAAGATTGTGCCGCCGTTGGCTGCAACAAACGCGCCCGTCTTGTCGGTCAGCGCACCGGTAAATGAACCTTTTACATGGCCGAAGAACTCGGAAGCCGCCAGTTCCTTGGGGATTGCCCCGCAGTCGATGGCTATGAACGGTTGTTTTGAGCGGCGGCTCAGCTTGTGGATGCGCTGTGCCACGTATTCCTTTCCCGTGCCGCTGGCTCCGTTGATGAGGACGGACATGTTGGTGGGGGCAACCAGGTTTACATAATTATATAACTGTTTGGCTGCATCGCTTTCGCCTTCCAGGTAATCGGTGGAGACGGGCCCTGCATTTTCCCGGGGAAGAAGGGCGTCCTTTCCGGGGTGTGCCGCCTGTCCGGGACCGGCGGGCGAAGGCTTCAATGCCTCCTCCATTTTCTTCAATAGTTCATCGGGGTTTACGGGTTTTGCGATGTAGTCGCACGCGCCAAGCTTTATTGCCTGCACGGCAGATTGTATGTCGGCATATCCCGTCATAATGATAAGAGGTATGTGCAGTGAGTGTTCGCCCAGCCATTTCAGCAGGTCTATGCCGTCGTGGTCGGGCAGGCGCAGGTCGGACAATATCAAGTCTACGTTTTCGGTTTCGATATGTTTCCGGGCGCGGAGTATGCTGCTTGCCGAACTGACCCGGAAACCTTTCTTGCCGAGCCACGTCTTCAACATCATACCGTAAGTGATGTCATCTTCAACGATTAATATGGATTTCATCCCTTCTGCTTTTTATCTCTTTTATTACGCAAAGGTAAGCCGTTTTGTTCGATTTTAGTATATTTGCAAGCTTAAATTTAACAAAAAGAGAAATGAAAAGAAATCTTATTGTATTATTAACCATACTGGTTTGCGGGCTGGCGGCTTGCAAGCCGGGACAAAAGAAAGACGGAAATATGGAAAAAGAAACGAAGTTGAAGATTGAAACAACTGCGGGTGATATTATCGTGAAGCTCTATAACGAGACGCCGAAGCATCGTGACAACTTTATCAAGCTGGCAGAGGAAGGCACTTACGAAGGTACGCTGTTTCACCGTGTCATCAAGGATTTCATGATACAGGCAGGCGATCCCGAATCGAAGAATGCGCCGAAAGGCAAGATGCTGGGCGCGGGCGATGTGGGGTATACCGTTCCTGCCGAGTTTGTCTATCCGAAATACTTCCACAAGAAAGGTGCGTTGTCCGCAGCCCGTCAGGGAGATAATGTAAATCCGAAGAAGGAATCATCCGGCTGTCAGTTCTACATCGTTACCGGAAAAGTATATAATGACTCTACATTGCTCGGCATGGAGCACCAGATGAACCAGGCACGTCTGAACAACGCTTTCAACGCGTTGGCGCAGAAGCACATGAAGGAGATTTATAAGATGCGCAAGGATGGCGACCAGGAAGGTCTGATGAACTTGCAAGATACGCTTATCGCACAGGCTGAGGCGCAGGTGGAGAATGAACCGGAGTTCCGCTTCACGCCGGAGCAGGTAAAGGCATACACTACCGTTGGCGGCACTCCGCATCTGGATGGCGAGTACACCGTATTCGGCGAGGTGGTGGAAGGAATGGAGATTGTAGACAAGATACAACAAGTGAAAACCGACCGCAACGACCGTCCGGAGGAGGATATGAAGATTAAGAAAGTGACGGTGATAGACTGATTGGAGTTCTTTTCAGGAACTCCTCTAACTTCTTATTGGAAACCGCATGAAAATAAACAAGCATTGTTTTCCCAACGGTCTGCGGCTGGTGCATCACGAGGATACCAGTACGCAAATGGTGGCGCTCAATATCGTTTACGATGTCGGTGCGCGCGACGAACATCCCGAGCATACGGGTTTTGCCCATTTGTTCGAGCATCTGATGTTCGGCGGTTCGGTGCATATCCCCGACTACGACACACCTTTGCAGCTGGCAGGGGGCGAAAACAATGCCTGGACCAATAACGATATCACCAATTACTACCTTACCGTTCCGAAACCGAACGTAGAGACCGCTTTTTGGTTGGAATCCGACCGCATGCTTGAACTGGCTTTCAGCGAGCAGAGCCTTGAGGTGCAGCGCGGCGTAGTGATGGAGGAGTTCAAACAACGCTGCCTGAACCAGCCTTACGGCGATGTGGGGCATCTGCTCCGTTCGTTGGCGTTCCAGGTGCATCCGTACCGCTGGCCCACAATCGGCAAGGAACTTTCGCATATCGAGCACGCCACGCTGGACGAGGTGAAAGCTTTCTTTTACCGTTTCTATGCTCCGAACAATGCCGTGCTGGCAGTGACGGGAAACATTTCGTGGGATGAAACCGTCAGGCTTGCCGAAAAGTGGTTTGCTCCCATTCCGCGAAGAGACGTTCCGCCAAGGCGGTTGCCGCAAGAGCCGCTGCAAACGCAGGAACGCAGGCTGGCGGTGGAAAGAAATGTACCGTTGGATGCCCTGTTCATGAGCTATCACATGTGCGACCGTGAGTGTGCCGACTATTATGCGTTCGATATCCTGTCCGATATCCTCAGTAACGGTCGCTCCAGTCGGTTGAACCGCCGTCTGGTGCAGGAGCAGAACATATTTTCCAGCATAGATGCGTACATCAGTGGCACGCGCGATGCCGGATTGCTGCAAATCGGAGGCAAACCTGCGGCAGGCGTATCGTTGGAACAGGCGGAAGCTGCCGTGCGTAAGGAGTTGGAAGAGTTGCAGCGTTCTCCGGTAGGCGGACAAGAGTTGGAAAAGGTCAAGAATAAGTTCGAATCGACCCAGATATTCGGTAATATCAATTACCTGAACGTAGCCACCAACCTCGCTTGGTTCGAGTTGACCGGTAAGGCGGAAGACATTGATTGCGAAGTGGAGCGTTACCGCTCCGTCAGCACGGAACAGCTGCACTCTGTGGCACAACAGACTTTTCGCGAAAGCAATGCCGTCGTATTATATTATAAGAGTAACCGTTAATTCTCAAGGCAAGGAGGGATGTTTCCCGTTTCATTGAAGGAAAGGAAGAGCTTTCTCCGATGGAACGGACTGCTTCTTTGCAATGTAACAAACCGTTCAATACGGCGGAACATATTGTTCAATATAGTGTGACAAACAGTTTCTCTCCTATGTAACGGGTTGTTCCTCCCCTTTGGAACAAACTGTATTTTCCGGTAAGACGAAAGTCTTTCCCCTTTTTGAAACAAATTCGGATTATAAGATGAAAAATTTAATAGCCCGCTACGGACAGCATTATAAGGCGCTGGTATCTTTAGGCCTTCCCATTGTCATCGGGCAGGTGGGCGTGATTGTTCTTGGTTTCGCAGACACCCTGATGATTGGGCACCACAGTACCGAAGAGCTGGGTGCTGCCTCGTTCGTCAATAATGTGTTTACACTTTGTATCATATTCAGTACCGGTTTCAGTTACGGGCTGACGCCTATTGTGGGTAGCCTTTATGGCAACCGCCGTTTTGCCGAGGCAGGACAGGCGTTGCGATGCAGCCTGGCGGCGAATGTGCTGGTGGCGTTGCTCCTTACTTTCATCATGACGGTGGTCTACTTCAACGTGGAACGTTTGGGGCAGCCCGAGGAACTGATGCCCTTGATAAAACCTTATTATTTGGCATTGCTCGCTTCGTTGGTGTTCGTGATGCTGTTCAACGGTTTCAAACAGTTCACGGACGGTATTACAGACACCAAGACCGCCATGTGGATATTGCTGTGCGGGAATGCGTTGAACATTGCGGGCAATTACGTCCTTATCAACGGGAAGTTGGGTTTTCCGGAGTTGGGCTTGTTGGGAGCAGGTGTCAGCACGTTGTTCTCGCGCATTACGATGGTCGTGGTCTTTGCGCTGATTGTATTGCGCAGCCGCCGTTTCATCCGCTACCGGTTCGGTTTCTCTCGTAAAGGATGGTCACCTTCATTGTTCAGGCAGCTTAATGCGCTGGGATGGCCTGTCGGCTTGCAGATGGGAATGGAGACCGCCTCTTTCAGCCTTAGTGCCATCATGGTGGGCTGGCTGGGCACTATTGCGCTGGCATCCCATCAGATTATGCTGACGATTTCCCAGTTCACTTTCATGATGTACTACGGCATGGGTGCGGCAGTAGCGGTGCGTGTCAGCAATTTCAAGGGGCAGGGTGATAGGGAGAATGTGCGTCGTGCCACCTATGCGGGTTTTCACCTGATAATGGTTATGGAAGTGGTGCTCATGAGCATTGTCTTTATGATGCGCGGACAGGTGGGCGGCTGGTTTACGGATAGCGCAGAGGCGTCGGCGCTGGTTGCTTCGCTGTTTTTCCCTTTCCTTATCTATCAGTTTGGCGACGGTTTGCAAATCAACTTTGCCAATGCGCTGCGTGGCATGTCGGATGTAAAGCCGATGATGATTATTGCGTTTATCTCTTATTTTGTTATATCTTTGCCTGTAGGATACTTTTGCGGTTTCGTGCTGGGCTGGGGCTTGGTTGGCGTATGGATGGCTTTCCCGTTCGGGCTGACCAGCGCCGGGCTGATGCTGTGGCTACGTTTCCGCATCACTTCTTCTAAACCATGAATAGTGTATCGAAAGTAAAGATAACCGTCGGATACACCTTGCTGTTGGGGGTGTTGTTCTTTTCCCTGTTTTTCGTACATCGGGAAATGGGAAACCTCATGCTTTCCGACAATCAGGACGTGCAGTGGACGGACAGTCTCATTGCCCTTCTCCGGAAGAAGGATGCGAACAATGTTTACATGTTGCGTGTGCTGAGCGAGACGAACGACAGCATGGTTTCTACCCGCGAGGTAGAGAACCTCATCGCCGCGCGGCAAGATTCGGTCGCTGCCGACCGGCATGTGCGGCACCGTATCATTACGCATCGCGACACCGTGGTTACCAAGCCCAGGAAGAAAGGATTCTTCCGCCGTTTGGGCGAGGTGTTCGTGCCGCCGAAGAAGGACAGTGCCATTCAGGTAAAGACCACCCTTGAATATGCCACGGATACGGTAATCGATATCTATAATCCGGTGGATTCCCTTCAGGAAATGCTTCGTGCCGTGGCGCAGCAGAAGAAAGAAGACTTGGCGGTTATGCACCGCCGCAGGCGTACGCTGCAGCGCATGGACAAGATGCTGACCGCCCGCATCGACAGTCTGCTGAAAGACTATGAGCAGGAGACCTTGCAGCGTGCCCGTGAGGAAGCGGACTACCGGCAGTCCGTGCGCCGCCATTCCGCCAGGATTATCAGCGGCATTGCAGCCGGTGCGGTGCTGCTTTCCGCCTTTTTCCTGTTTATCATAGGACGCGACATTACGCGTAGCAACCGCTACCGTCGCGAATTGGAAGAGGCTCGCCGCCGTGCCGAAGAGCTGCTTGCCACGCGCGAGAAGATGATGCTTGCCATCACGCACGACTTCAAGGCGCCGCTCGGTTCCATTATGGGCTATGCCGACCTGCTCTCCCGACTGACGGTGGACGAACGGCAGCGTTTCTATCTGGACAATATGAAAACCTCATCGGAACATCTGCTGAAGTTGGTGGTCGATTTGCTTGATTTCCATCGGCTCGACCTTCATAAGGCGGAAATCAACCGGGTCACTTTTCATCCTGCCCGCTTGCTGGAGGAGATTCATGTCTGCTTCGAACCGCTGGCTTCTGCCAAAGGGCTGGATTTGCGTTGCGACATCGCGCCCCAACTGGAGAGTACCTATATCAGCGATCCGTTGCGGCTTCGCCAGATTATAAACAACCTGCTTTCCAATGCCGTGAAGTTTACGGACGAAGGAAGCGTCACGATGACGGCGCATTACGAGCACAGCCGGCTGGTTGTTGCCATCGCCGATACGGGCAAGGGCATGGAACCTGCCGACAGGGAGCGGATTTTCCGGGAGTTCACCCGCTTGCCCGGTGCGCAGGGCAAGGAGGGCTTTGGCTTGGGGTTGTCCATCGTGCGCATGCTTGTGCAGTTGCTCGAAGGGACGATTGATGTGGACAGCGTGCCGGGCAAGGGAAGTACGTTTACTCTACGCGTTCCGTTGTTCCCCATCCGGATGCCGGAGCATGCCGGCAAGCAAGCGGAAGCGGCGGACGCTGAGCCGGTATCCGTTCCTGTACAATCCTCGTTGCGCGTGTTGCTTATTGATGACGACCGCATTCAGCTTACGCTTACCGCATCCATGCTCCGGCAGAACGGCATCGCTTCGGTATCGTGTATGCAAACGGACGAGTTGCTGGACGCCTTGCGCTCCGATACTTTCGAGGTATTGCTTACTGATGTACAGATGCCTGCCATCAACGGATTCGACCTGTTGAAACTGTTACGTGCATCGAACCTCCCTCAGGCGCAGTCCATTCCTGTGATAGCTGTTACCGCGCGCAGTGACATGAAGCCGGAAGCATTCAAGGAACATGGTTTTGCCGGTTGTTTGTACAAGCCCTTTACGGTAGCGGAATTGCTTCGGGAACTGAGTGTGGCAGGTATCGGGCAGGTGTCCGCTCCGCAAGAGGGAGAAACGGTTGGGCAACAGGGGGCAGCCGTTACCCGACAGGCTGCGGTTGGAGCGGCGGTTAAAATCCCATTCCCGAACGCTTCTTACGACTTCTCGGCACTCACTGCTTTCTCCGGCGATGACCCGGAGGCGGCAAAGTCCATTCTTGAGAGCTTCGTCACCGAAACCCGTCTTAATGCCGGACGTTTGCGGCAGGCAGTGGACGCGGCAGATATGGACGCGGCTGCTGCCGTCTCGCATAAGATGATTCCTCTCTTTACGCTGATTGGCGCTACGGAACTGGTGGCGGAACTCAAGATACTGGAAGGTTTGCGCGGCACTCCCTTTACGACGGAACAAGGGCAGCGGGTGCTTCGTGTGCTTGCTCTGATTGAGGACATTGTTCGTTTGCAGGCATAGGCAGGTTGGTGCAAGAGGGGGATGCAAATAGCCGTAAATACCGGTATTGTACAGTATTTTCCTTGCTTTGGGAACCTTATCTCAAAATTAATTGTTTACTTTGTACGACTTTAAGCACCAATGATTGATTGTCTTGTACTATCTGTCATTCAGAGCGTAGCAAAGAATGGACAAGTACTGATGATATAAACCGATTGTAAACATCTACTTAATTGTTGACAGACTGACGTTCCAATGAGAAGAAAATGGTTCAAGGTAGCACTTTGGGTGCTGCTTACCCCTATTATCCTATTTGTAATATTGATGGTATTGCTTTACGTGCCGCCTGTTCAGAGTTTTATAAGGAAACAGGCTACGGCGATAGCGTCGGACGCTACGGGTATGGACATCTCCGTAGAGCGAATTGACCTTCGTTTTCCCTTGAACCTGCTTGTGCGTGGCGTGCAGGTGGTGCAGTCGGAGAACGATGCCGTTGACGTGCAGCATCCCGACACCTTGCTGAACCTCGGAAGCCTGAATGTACGCGTGCAGGCATGGCCTTTGTTACAGGGCAGGGTAGAGGTGGACGATATCACCCTGCGACAGGTGGCGGTGAACTCTTCCAATTTACTCGAAGGCATGCATGTGAAGGGAAATCTCGGAAGGTTTTTCCTGGAGAGCCACGGCATCGACCTGAAGCAGGAGAATGCCGTGCTGAATAATGTGGAACTGAACGATACCCATGTGCAAGTAGTCCTTACCGACACCACCGAAACTCCGAAAGATACCGCCACGACCGCCTTGAACTGGCAGATAGCTTTACACAATTTGAGGCTGAAAAACGTTTCCGTAGACTTGCGGATGCCGCTCGACTCCATGACGCTTGCAGCCCGCGTTGGTGATGCAAGCATAGAAGACGCCAATGCCGACCTCAGGCGTCAGTTTTACGGTTGGCGGAAGTTTGCCCTTACGGGCACTGCCGTGAATTACGATTCGGGTACCGCTGTTCCGGTCGAGGGTTTCGATGCCTCGCACATTGCATTGCGTGATATCCGCATCGGCATAGACTCGGTGATGACCTGCGGTCGCGAAATGAACGCAGTTATCCGCGAACTCTCCATGTACGACCGTTCCGGGCTTTCCGTAACTTCCCTGACGGGACGCCTGTCTGCCGACTCAACCCTTATCCGCATACCTTATCTGCAACTCAAGACC
Organism: uncultured Bacteroides sp.; assembly: GCF_910578895.1. Lineage (GTDB taxonomy): Bacteria > Bacteroidota > Bacteroidia > Bacteroidales > Bacteroidaceae > Bacteroides. Next base: position 54,485 of record NZ_CAJTSC010000009.1, on the reverse strand, counting down.
CCGCACAGCGAAATGGACCTGACGGCGCAAACCTATTGGAAACTGGTCGACATACCCACTACTGGGCGCCTGACAGCCCGTTTCAATGCCAATATCGGCAAGCAGGACGTGATGCTCTTTGCCGGCGGGTTGCCCGAAACCTTCAAGGAGGCTTATCCTTTCCGTCCGCTGGTAATCCGTGCCGGTACGGAAGGAAACCTGAAACAGATGCAGATTTCCCGTTTCACCGCCGAACTGCCCGGCGCCTTCTCATTGAGTGGCGGCGGTGAGTTGTGGAACCTTACAGACAGCTTGAAGCGCAGCGGAGAACTTGACTTTGAGATGCAGACGCAAGACCTCAATTTCCTGACGGGGCTGAGCGGTGTGATGCCCGACGGTTCCGTCGTTGTGCCCGATAGCATGAATCTCATGGCACGTCTCGGGCTTGACGGTCCGCAATGCACTGCATTGCTCAAAGTGCAGGAAGACAAAGGCAGCCTGAACCTGGATGCCGCCTACAACTTGTCTACCGAAGCCTATCATGCGGACCTTGCCGTAGATGCCTTGCAACTTCATCATTTCCTGCCTAAGGATTCCATCTACATGCTTACCGCCCATGTCGCCGCCTGGGGACAGGGAGTGGATATTGTTTCCCCCAAGACGGTGGCACGCGTGGAGGCCAAGTTGGACGAATTGCAATATGCCCGCTGGAACATATCGGGTGTGGATTTGAATGCGGGGTTGAAGTCTGCACTGGCTTCCGTGCGGCTGACGAGTGATAACGAACTGTTGAAGATGCAGTCCGAGGCGGATTTGCGTCTTGACCGTAAATACATGGACGGCAAGCTGGACATGAATGTAGAGGATGTGGACTTGCATAAACTGGGCATTGCGCCCAAGCCTTTGGAACGTTCGTTTGCGTTCAATCTGGGAGCGGAAGCGCGTCATGATTCCATTAAGTTGCGGTTGGATGCCGGCGATATGGATTTGCAGTTCCGTGCCCGCAGCACTTTGAAGGAACTGTTGGAACAGTCGGGCGAGTTTGCCTCCATCCTTACGAAACAGCTTGACGAAAGGCGGCTGGACCATGCCGCTCTGCGCCAAGTGCTTCCTTCGGCAGGCATGCAGTTGACGGCAGGGCAGGCGAATCCGGTCAGTTATTTCCTGAAAACAAAGAACGTCACTTTCAACGACTTTATCCTTCGTTTCGGCAGCACGCCGACACGGGGCATTAATGGGCGGACGGCGATTCACGGATTGCGTGTGGACTCGTTGCAGCTTGATACCATTTTCTTTACCGTGAAACAGGATACTTCCCGGATGATGTTGCAAAGTGGCGTGATTAACGGGCCGAAGAACCCGCAGTTCGTATTCCGCAGCACGCTCACGGGTGAAATCAGGAGTGAAGATGCCGAACTGACCGTGAACTATGTGGACGGCAAGGGACAGACAGGAGTGCTGTTCGGTGTCAATGCCCGTCCGTTGACGGAAGGGCGGGGCAAGGGCAATGGAGTGTTGCTGAACCTGACGCCTGCCGAACCGGTTATCGCATACCGCAAGTTCCATTTTGTGGATAACAGCAATTGGATATATCTGCATAAGAATATGCGCGTCTATGCCAATATCGATATGGATAGCGACGATGGTTTGTGTTTCCGCATGCAATCGGACAAGAACGACAGCATTTCGTTGCAGAATATGAATGTGGAGTTGAGCCGTCTCCAGTTGGGTGAGTTGAGTGAAGTGCTTCCTTATATGCCCCGGTTGACCGGTCTGTTCTCTGCCGAGGCGCAGTATATCCAGACGCCTACTTCCTTGCAGGTATCCGCCGAAGCCAATATCGATGCGCTGACCTACGAGCGTCAGCCGGTAGGAGACATCGGTATGGGAGCCACATGGCTGCCGGGAGACAGGGGAACCACGCATTATCTGAATACATACCTCAGTTATGACAATCAGGAAGTGCTGACAGCCGACGGCATACTGATGCAAAAGAACGGCAGGGATACGTTGGAAGTGAATACCTTCTTCGAACATTTCCCGATGAAGATAGCCAATGCCTTTGTGCCGGACCAAATGGTCTCGTTTACCGGTGACCTTGATGGCGGAATGTATATCTACGGACCGTTGGATAAACCCAAGATAAACGGAAAGATTATGCTGGACAGCGTATCGGTATATGCCCGTCAGGCAGGAGCCCGTTACTGGTTTGACGACCGTCCTGTGCAGGTAAAGGACAACCAGCTGATTTTTGATAAGTTCGCCATCTATACCACCAGCAAGAATCCGTTCACCATCAACGGCAAGGTGGACTTCCGCAACATGGAACGCCCTACGGCGGAGCTGAAGCTGTTGGCGGAGAACTATACACTGCTGGATGCGCCGCGCACCCGCGAAAGCCTTATATACGGCAAGGTGTTTGTCGACCTGAACGCCACGGTACGGGGACCTTTGAACGCCTTGACCATGCGTGGCAACATGAATTTGTTGGGAAACACGGATGTCACCTACGTGCTGACCGACTCGCCGCTTACGGTGGAAGACCGCCTTGACGGGCTGGTTACTTTCACTTCCTTTGCCGACACGACTTCGGTGAATGCCGATGAGGCTCCCGCCATGTCTTTAGGCGGCATGGACATGGTTATGTCCGTACATATCGACAATGCCGTACGCCTGCGTGCCGACCTGAGTCCCGACCGCAGCAAGTTTATCGAACTGGAAGGCGGCGGCGACCTGAACATGCAATATACCCCGCAAGGTGATATCAGCCTTACCGGACGCTATACGCTTTCGGGCGGAATCATGAAGTACTCGCTTCCTATCATTCCGCTGAAAGAGTTCCAGATTAACAACGGAAGCTATGTGGACTGGCGTGGCGACCCCATGAACCCGACATTGAGCCTGAAAGCGACGGAGCGTATGCGTGCTTCGGTGGCAGACGGTGATAACGGCGGTTCGCGTGTGGTGAACTTCGATGTGTCCATAGCCATAAAGAACCGCCTTGATGCTCCCGAACTGATTTTCGACATTACTGCACCGGATGATGCTACCATCGAGAACGAGTTGCAGGCGATGGGTGCCGAGGAGCGCAGCAAACAGGCGATTGCCATGCTGGCAACCGGCGTTTACATGAATAGCGGTGTAAAAGGCGGCGGACTGACGATGGGCAGCGCCTTGAACAGCGTTATCCAAAGCCAAATCAATTCGTTGGCGGGTTCGGCTTTTCAAAGCATCAATGCAAGTTTCACGATGGGCATGGAAGACCGTACCGCTGCCGAAACGGGCGACAAGCAGACGGATTATAGCTTCCGCTATTCGCAACGCCTTTTCAACGACCGCGTACAGATTGTCATCGGCGGCAAGGTGACTACCGGTGCCAACGCCACGAACAATGCGGAATCGTTTATTGATAATATCTCACTGGAATATAGGCTGGATACGTCCGGCACGCGCTATGTCCGTGTGTTCCATGCCAAGAATTATGAGAGTGTGCTTGATGGGGAAATAACGGAAACCGGAGTCGGACTTGTGCTTCGCCGTAAGATGGACCGTCTGGGCGAACTCTTCATCTTCAAGAAAAAGAAGAAACAAACTGTAGAATGATATGAAACGACTGATATTGTATATGGCAGGTGTGCTGTTTCTGGCAGGATGTTCCACAACCAAGCATTTGCCGGAAGGTGAAATCTTGTATACGGGACAGAAACCGATGATTGTCGAGAACCGCAGTACCACTCCGGTAGGAGAGACTGCCATGGAAGAGGTTGAAGCGGCGCTCGCCACTGCTCCGAACAACTCTTTGCTGGGCAGTTCCACTATCCGCATACCGTTCCCGATGGGATTATGGATTTACAACGGGTTTGTGAAATACGAGAAAGGCCTTGGCAAGTGGATATTCAACCGCTTTGCGGCAAATCCGGTGCTGATGTCGTCCGTCAATCCCGATATCCGGCAGAAGGCCGCTGCCAATTTGTTGCGCGACTACGGTTACTTCAACGGCACGGTCAGCTATAAGACCTTCACCGACCCGAAAGATTCGCTGAAGGCGAAGCTGCAATATACGGTAGATATGCGCAATCCCTATTTCATAGATACGGTCTATTATCACGGTTTCAGCGAACGCACTATGCGTATCATGAACATGAGCCGCCGCCGCTCGCTCATCAGTCCGGGAGAGCAGTTCAATGTGACCGACCTCGATGGAGAGCGCACCCGTATCAGTACTTTGCTGCGTAATGTGGGGTGCTACTATTTCCGTCCCGACTATCTGACTTATCAGGCGGATACGACTTTGGTGCCCGGTGGCCACGTAGCCATGCGCATGGTGCCGGCTTCCGGCATGCCTTCGGTTGCCGAGAAACCTTTTTTCGTGGGCAAGCGGTCGTTTTACCTGTATGGCAAGCAGGGGCAAGCCCCCAATGACAGTACGGACTACAAGGGAATGCGCATCTACTATCACGATAAACTGCGGGTACGCCCCAACATGATTTACAGATGGCTGAACTACCAGGCATACCGCCAGAAACGTCAGGTGCAGGACAGTACGGGTATCTCCCGCAGGCAATCCATGCAGAACCTTTACAGTCTGTATCGCCAGACCCGTGTGCAGGAGCGTTTGAACAATGTGGGCATCTTCCGTTACCTTGAGATGCAGTACACGCCGCGCGATACGACATTCGTATGCGACACGCTGGACGTGAATATCCACGCGTCACTCGACAAGCCTTACGATGCCGAACTGGATTTCAACATAAAGATGAAAAGCAACAACCAGACCGGACCGGGAGCTTCGTTTACCGTGACAAAAAACAATGTGTTTGGCGGCGGTGAGTCCTGGAACGTCAAGCTGGACGGTTCGTATGAGTGGCAGACGGGCAAGAACCGCTCTTCGTTGATGAACAGCTACGAAATGGGGCTCTCCACTTCGCTTATGTTCCCGCGTGTGGTCTTTCCCCGTTTCGGCGACAGGGAGTATGACTTTCCGGCAACCACCACGTTCAAGTTGTACATCAACCAGCTGAACCGCGCCAAGTACTATAAGCTCCTGGCGTTTGGCGGAAACGCCACGTACGACTTTCAGCCGCAGCGTACCAGCAAGCACAGTTTCACGCCGTTCAAATTGACGTTTAATGTGCTTCGCAACCCTACGGAAGCCTTTAAGGAACTGCAGGCGGAGAATCCGGCGCTCTATGTCAGCCTGCGCGACCAGTTTATCCCTGTCATGGAATATATGTACACCTACGATAACGCCTCTTTGGCACGTGTGCGTAATCCCATCTGGTGGCAGACAACGGTGAGCTCGGCAGGCAACCTGACCTCGTGTATTTATAGCGCTTTCGGAAAATCGTTTGGCGAGAAGGACAAGAAACTGCTGGGCGTGCCTTTTGCCCAGTTCCTGAAAGTGAACAGTGAGTTCCGCTACCATTACAAGATAGACAAGAACCAGACAATCGCCACCCGCATTGCCGGTGGAGTGATATGGTCGTACGGAAATGCGTTGTCGGCTCCTTATACCGAGCAGTTCTATATCGGCGGGGCAAACAGCGTGCGTGCTTTCTCTGCCCGCAACATCGGTCCGGGCGGATATATCCCGGACAAGGAGAGCAAATACTCCTTCATCAACCATGTGGGCGACATACGCATGGAAGCCAACATCGAGTACCGTTTCCGCATCATCAGCGATTTGCACGGAGCGGTGTTCCTGGATGCCGGCAACGTGTGGCTGATGCGTAAGGACGACTCCCGTCCCGGCGGTGAGTTCACGCTGAAGAATTTTGCCGGACAGGTGGCTTTGGGCACGGGAGCGGGTTTGCGCTACGATATGGACTTCCTGGTGTTCCGCCTGGATTGCGGAATAGGGCTGCACAACCCGTATGATACCGGTAAGCCGGGCTACTACAACATACCCAAGTTCAAGGACAGCCTTGCCCTGCATTTTGCCATCGGCTATCCGTTTTAGGGATTGCCTTGGGGAAGTTGCCGTGAGTGCGGAGACGGTTCTTGAAACAATGATTTTGTACGATAATGGCAAATATTGAATTGATATCTTCCCTTTCCTGTGCTAATTTTTCCTATTTTTGCGTCTGTTATCAACCATGATACACTAACCTTTTTAAATAAAAACTAATATGAAACCAACTTTATTCTTACTGGCGGCCGGTATGGGCAGCCGTTACGGTGGCTTGAAGCAGTTGGACGGACTGGGTCCCAACGGCGAAACTATTATGGATTACTCTATCTACGATGCTATCAAGGCAGGTTTCGGCAAGCTCGTTTTCGTCATCCGCAAAGACTTTGAACAAGATTTCCGCGACAAAATCATCTCCAAATACGAAGGACACATCCCGTGCGAACTGGTGTTTCAGGGACTGGATGCGCTTCCCGAAGGCTTTACCTGCCCGGCAGAGCGTACCAAACCGTGGGGCACCAACCATGCCGTGATGATGGGTGCCGATGTGATAAAAGAGCCGTTTGCCGTTATCAACTGCGACGACTTCTATGGCTGCGACTCTTTCCGGGTGATGGGCAAGTTCCTGTCCGAACTTCCCGAAGGCTCCGAGAACGTATATTCCATGGTAGGTTTCCGCATCGGAAATACGTTGAGCGAGAGCGGCACCGTGTCTCGCGGTCTTTGCGGCACGGACAACAACCACCTGCTGACTTCCGTTGTGGAGCGCACCAAAATCCAACGTATGGACGGCGAAGTGAAATACATCGATGACAACGGCGAGTGGACAGCCACTCCCGACACTACCCCCGTCAGCATGAACTTCTGGGGCTTTACCCCCGATTACTTCGCATACAGCCGGGAGTTCTTCAAGACTTTCCTCAGCGACCCGAAGAACATGGAGAACCTGAAGAGCGAGTTCTTTATCCCTTTGATGGTAGACAAGCTGATTAACGACGGCACGGCGACGGTCGAGGTGCTCGACACGAACAGCAAATGGTTCGGCGTGACCTATCCCGAAGACCGCCAGAGCGTAGTCGACAAGATTAAGGCGCTGGTAGACGCAGGCGAGTATCCCGCCAAATTGTTCTAAAAAACGGACTGCCGCACGGCGGCTCTCCTGTAAAGCACATTCCCTCTTCTCCTTGAGGGTGTGTCAAAATACCCCGAATATATAAATCGTCCCTGCCACAGATGTCCGTGGCAGGGACGATTTTTTTGATAAGAGCGTTTCCGCACACCTCTCCCTTTCAGGCACGGATTGCATGGAATACACGGATTGATAAAAGAAAGACCTGTGGGTTCCGTGCAATCCGTGCCCGGCTATTATCACGGACTTTCCATTTAGGCGCGTTTTCGTGACAAAAAGGCAACGGAACCGCCTTTTTGCTTACTTCCGCCCCTGCGCCTTGCTTCCGAAATAGAAGCGTCCTGCATAAACCGCGGATGGATATGCTTCTTTTTTCGATAAAAATGCACCGTTTATGCAGAAATCCGTTTTTTCTTCCGTTGGACACCAGTGTTTCGGCCGAGGGATGTTAATGTCTGACGTGATGGACATTAATGTCTGTCGCGATAGACACTAATGTCCATCACGAGCGGCATTAATGCCGCTCGCCGCAAACACCGATATCCGGCAAACGGGATGCCCGTACGCGGCATTTCCGGCGCTTTTCCGCGCCGGTTAGTTTGTAAGGATTTTGCTATTGCGCTGTATGTGTGAAAGATAACTGCTTTCCGTTCCGTTTTTTTCCGCCGGCAGCACATCGGGGCGGAAACAAGCGATTCTGCGGCACCGGAAAATACAGATTGTCAGAAAGTGAAAGAGCCGTTGCCGCCGCAAAAGCTTTGGGTGTGCGATTGCGCGTAAATAAAAATAATATCGCTACCTTTGCAGCCTTAAACGATTAATCCATTGACACTATGATAGCTGTAGAAGGACTGAAGGTGGAGTTCAATGCCACCCCCCTGTTCGAAGACGTTTCCTATGTCATCAACAAGAAAGACCGCATAGCCCTTGTCGGCAAGAACGGCGCGGGCAAGTCCACCATGCTCAAGATATTGGCAGGCATCCAGCAACCCGCTTCCGGCGTTGTCGCCGTTCCCCGCGAGTGCACCATCGGCTACCTGCCGCAGGTGATGATACTCAGTGACGAGCGCACCGTGATGCAGGAGGCGGAACTTGCCTTTGAGCACATCTTCGAGATGCAGGCGGACATCGAGCGCATGAACCGGCAGCTTGCCGAACGCACCGATTACGACAGCGAGGAGTATCAGAAACTGATAGACCGCTTCACCCACGAGAACGAACGCTTCCTGATGATGGGCGGTACCAACTACCGTGCCGAAATAGAACGCACGCTTCAGGGGTTGGGTTTCTGCCGTGCCGATTTCGACCGCCCCACGAGCGAGTTCTCCGGTGGCTGGCGCATGCGTATCGAGCTTGCCAAACTGCTGCTCCGCCGTCCCGACGTGCTGCTGCTCGACGAGCCCACGAACCACCTCGACATCGAGAGCATCCAGTGGCTGGAGAATTTCCTCGCCACCCGCGCCAATGCTGTGGTGCTGGTCAGCCACGACCGCGCCTTCCTGAACAACGTCACCACGCGCACCATCGAGATAACCTGCGGGCGCATCTACGACTATAAGGTGAAGTACGATGAGTTTGTGCAACTCCGCGCGGAACGCCGCGAACAGCAACTGCGTGCCTACGAAAACCAGCAGAAGCAGATACAGGACACGGAAGAGTTCATCGAACGCTTCCGCTACAAAGCCACCAAAGCCGTGCAGGTGCAGAGCCGCATCAAGCAGCTGGAGAAGATAGAACGCATCGAAGTGGACGAGGAAGACAACTCCTCGCTGCGGTTGAAGTTCGTCTGCAGCAGCCGCAGCGGCAACTATCCGGTCATCTGCGAGGATGTGGCGAAGGCATACGGCAACCATGTCGTCTTCCACGACGTAAACCTCACCATCAACCGTGGCGACAAGGTGGCGTTTGTGGGCAAGAACGGTGAAGGCAAGTCCACGCTCGTCAAGTGCATCATGGACGAGATTACGGACTATGCCGGCAAGCTTACGCTGGGACACAACGTGCAGATTGGCTACTTTGCGCAGAACCAGGCGCAACTGCTGGACGAGGACCGGACGGTGTTCGACACCATCGACCGTGTGGCGGTGGGCGACATCCGGCTGAAGATACGCGATATCCTGGGAGCGTTCATGTTCGGCGGAGAGGCTTCGGACAAGAAAGTGAAAGTGCTCAGCGGCGGAGAGCGTACCCGCCTTGCCATGATTAAATTGCTGCTGGAACCGGTGAACTTCCTTATCCTTGACGAACCGACCAACCATCTTGACATGCGCTCGAAGGATGTGCTGAAAGAGGCAATCCGCGATTTTGACGGTACGGTGATAATTGTGAGCCACGACCGTGATTTTCTGGACGGTCTTGCGACTAAGGTATATGAATTTGGCGGCGGATTGGTGAGGGAGCACCTTGGAGGCATCTACGATTTCTTGCAGAAGAAGCAGATAGAGAACCTGAACGACTTGCAGAAGTCTCCTTCATTGTCGCCCTCTCCCGTTGCGGGAAAGGCGGTTGCCGGCGGCAATGCCGGAACGACGGCGCAGCCTTCTGCCGCAAAACTCTCTTACGAGGAGCAGAAGGAGCTCAACAAGCGGCTCAAGAAGATGGAACGCCGCGTGGCGGACTGCGAGGCGGAGATAGAGCAGACGGAGTCGGCTATCTCTATCCTTGAAGCCAAGATGACAACGCCGGAGGGAGCTTCGGACATGGCGCTCTACGAACAGCACCGGAAGCTGAAGGAACAGCTCGACCGTGTAATGGAAGAGTGGGACGCGGCTTCGATGGAACTGGAGGAAGCAAGAGGACAGTAACATTTATTTTAATATAAGCATGAAAGTATCTTATTTTTTACCCATTGCGGCATTCTGCCTGATGGCAGGTGCCTGCAGCACAGGCAAGCAGCAGCCCGGACTTACGGCGGGCGTCCGGCTTGCCGACCTTGACACAACGGCTTTGCCCGGAACGGATTTCTACCAGTACGCTTGCGGAGGCTGGATGAAGAACAATCCCATTCCTGCCGAGTACTCGCAGTATGGTTCCTTTACCGTTCTTGCTGAAAACAACCGCAAGCAGATACAGGGACTTATCGAGGAACTGGCTGCCACGCAGCACGAAGCCGGCAGCGTGGCGCAGAAAGTGGGCGATTTGTACAAGATTGTAATGGATAGCGTGAAGCTGAACAACGACGGTATCGCTCCTATCCGGGCGGAACTCGACCGTTTGGGCGCATTGAAGGACAAAAAAGAGTTGTATGCGTTGCTGGGCGAGATGCAGAAGAAGGGCATCGTGGCTTACAATATCCTGTATGTAGGTGCCGACGAGATGAACAGCAGCATGAACGCCGCACAGACCTATCAGGCAGGTTTGAGCATGGGCGAGCGCGAATATTATCTGGAGGACGATGAGGCTACCGCCAAAATCCGCGAAGCGTTCCGCACGCATGTGCAGAAGATGTTCGGGCTGGCGGGCTTCGACGAAGCTGCCGCCAAGAAAGGCATGGAAGTGGTGATGGATGTGGAGACGCGCCTGGCAAAGGCTTACCGCTCGCGTACGGAGCTGCGCAACCCGCGTGCCAACTACAATAAGATGAGCATGGAAGAGCTGAATAAGAATTATCCTACTTTCGACTGGGACGCTTATCTCTCTGCCATGGACCTGAAAGATGTGAAGGAGATTATCGTGGGTCAGCCCGCTTCCTTGAAAGCCGCCGCCGACATCCTGGACACCCTGCCCGTAGGGCAACAGGCGCTTTACCTGCAATGGAAGCTGATTGACGCTGCCGCCGGCATGCTGAATGACGCGATGGCGGAACAGAACTTCGACTTCTACCAGCGCACCATGAGCGGTACGCAAGAGATGCAACCCCGCTGGAAGCGTGCGGTAGGCACGGTAAGTTCTGCGCTGGGCGAGGCTGTAGGGCAGATGTATGTGGAGAAATATTTCCCTGCCGCCGCCAAGGAGCGCATGGTGACTCTGGTGAAGAATTTGCAGGAGAGCCTGGGCGAGCGTATCAAGAACCTTGCCTGGATGGGCGACTCCACAAAGGTGAAGGCGCTGGAGAAACTGGCTGCTTTCCATGTGAAAATAGGTTATCCCGATACCTGGAAGGATTACTCGACCCTGGAAATCAAAAACGACTCTTACTGGGCGAATATGGAGCGCGCCAACGAGTGGCAACATGCCGAAATGGTGGCGAAAGCCGGCAAGCCGGTAGATAAGGAAGAGTGGCTGATGACTCCGCAGACCGTGAATGCTTACTACAATCCGACTACGAACGAAATCTGCTTCCCTGCCGGTATCCTGCAATATCCGTTCTTCGACATGAATGCGGACGATGCGTTCAACTACGGCGCTATCGGTGTGGTAATCGGTCATGAGATGACGCACGGATTCGACGACCAGGGCCGCCAGTACGACAAGGACGGCAACCTGAAAGACTGGTGGACCGAGGAAGACTCCAAACGTTTCGACGAACGTGCCCAGGTTATGGTGAACGTGTTCGACAGCATCGAGGTTGCTCCGGGCGTGCATGGCAACGGCCGCATGACGTTGGGCGAGAATATTGCCGACCACGGTGGCTTGCAGGTTGCTTATCAGGCATTCAGGAAAGCCACGGCTGCCGCTCCGCTGCCGGTACTGGACGGCTTCACTCCCGAACAGCGCTTCTTCCTGGCTTATGCAGGCGTATGGGGCAACAACATCCGTCCCGAAGAGGTGCTGAACCGCACCAAGAGCGATGTCCACTCATTGGGCAAGTGGCGTGTGAACGGTGCCCTGCCGCAAATCGGTGCTTGGTACGAGGCTTACGGCATTACTGAAAACGATCCGATGTTTGTGCCGGTGGAGGAACGGGTTTCTATCTGGTAACGGAACGCACGATATGGAATAGACGGGAGGGTTGTCAAAACTCTCTTATTAACAAAATCACCCCTGTCGCAGATATCTGTGGCAGGGGTGATTGGTGTATTTGGGGGTGTTTTGGCATCTTCCTTCCGCTTCTATGTTTCTGCCGTTTCGCCATCATCGTGCCGGTGGCGGGCGTTTGCCGGGAGGAGTGCTTTTCGGCAGGGTGAAACAGGCGCCGGTTTCGCTAACGGATGATTAATAATAAGTTCCTTTTTTAATTATACCTAATTTATTGTATATGAATGTATGTGTGAATAAACAAAATTCGTAACTTTGCACCATTGAACAGTATAATATACGCATTATTTTAATACGCAAATCCATGTCTGAAACAAAAAGAATTAAAACAGCTCTGGTATCCGTTTACCATAAAGAAGGTTTGGACGAAATCATCACCAAACTGCATGAAGAAGGTGTAGAGTTCCTGTCAACCGGTGGAACTCGTCAGTTTATCGAATCTTTGGGTTATCCCTGCAAGGCAGTGGAGGATCTTACGACTTATCCTTCCATTCTGGGCGGACGCGTAAAGACTTTGCACCCGAAGGTGTTTGGCGGTATCCTTTGCCGTCGCGGGTTGGAACAAGACATGCAACAGATTGAGAAATATGAAATTCCCGAAATAGACCTTGTCATCGTTGACTTGTATCCGTTTGAGGCAACCGTGGCGAGCGGTGCCGAAGAATCGGCTATCATCGAGAAAATCGACATAGGCGGAATCTCCCTGATACGTGCCGCAGCCAAGAACTACAACGATGTGGTAATCGTTGCTTCACAGGCTCAGTACCAGCCGCTCCGCGACATGCTTATGGAGCATGGAGCCACCACTTCGCTCGAAGAGCGCCGCTGGTTTGCCAAAGAGGCGTTTGCCGTCTCTTCGCATTACGATTCGGCTATCTTCAACCACTTCGATGGTGAAGAAGGTTCTGCTTTCCGTCAGTCTGCCAACAACCAGAAGACGTTGCGCTATGGTGAGAACCCGCACCAGAAAGGATACTTCTACGGTAACATTGATGCCATGTTCGACCAGATCCACGGTAAGGAAATCTCTTATAACAACCTGCTCGACATCAACGCTGCCGTTGACCTGATCGATGAATTTACGGATACCACTTTCGCCATCCTGAAGCATAACAATGCCTGTGGCCTGGCTTCGCGCCCCACTGTGTTGGAGGCTTGGAAAGATGCGCTTGCCGGCGATCCGGTTTCCGCATTCGGCGGTGTGCTCATCACAAATTCCGTAATCGACAAGGAGGCTGCCGAGGAAATCAACAAGATATTCTTCGAGGTGATTATCGCTCCCGATTATGATGTGGACGCATTGGAAATCCTCGGTCAGAAGAAGAACCGCATCATCTTGGTCCGCAAGCAGGCTGCTCTGCCCAAGAAGCAGTTCCGCTCGTTGCTCAACGGCGTGTTGGTGCAGGACCGTGACCTGAAAGTGGAAACATCCGAGGATTTGAAGACGGTAACCACCAAGGCTCCTACTGCCGAAGAGGTGGAGGATATGCTTTTCGCCAACAAGATTGTGAAGAACAGCAAGTCTAACGCCATCGTATTGGCGAAGGGTAAGCAACTGCTGGCAAGCGGTGTGGGCCAGACCAGCCGTGTGGATGCCTTGAAGCAAGCCATCGAGAAGGCGAAGAACTTCGGTTTCGACCTGAACGGCGCCGTAATGGCGAGCGATGCTTTCTTCCCCTTCCCCGATTGTGTGGAGATTGCGGGCAATGAAGGTGTCAAGGCTGTTATCCAGCCGGGCGGAAGTATCAAGGACGAACTCTCGTTCAACTATTGCAATGAACACGACATCGCAATGGTGATAACAGGGTTCCGGCACTTTAAACATTAATTTTTTAATTTTGAATTGTGAATTTTGAATTATGAATGGAAGGGATGGCAGGTCATTCGGAATTCATGATTCACAGTTCGCAATTCAAAATTCATAATTCAAAATTCGAACAAATGGGATTATTCTCTTTTACACAAGAAATAGCGATGGACCTCGGCACTGCCAATACCATCATTACCACAAACGGTAAGATAGTAGTGGACGAGCCTTCGGTGGTGGCTTTGGACCGTCGCACGGACAAGATGATTGCCGTGGGCGAGAAGGCAAAGATGATGCACGAAAAGACCCACGAGAACATACGTACTATCCGTCCGCTCCGCGATGGGGTGATTGCCGACTTCTATGCCTGCGAGCAGATGATACGCGGGCTTATCAAGATGGTAAACAACCGCAACCGCCTGTTCTCTCCTTCACTGCGTATGGTGATAGGTGTCCCTTCGGGCAGTACGGAAGTGGAGCTTCGTGCCGTGCGCGACTCTGCCGAGCATGCCGGCGGGCGTGACGTCTACCTGATATTCGAACCGATGGCCGCTGCTATCGGTATCGGTATTGATGTGGAAGCGCCGGAAGGCAATATGATTGTTGACATAGGGGGCGGTTCTACGGAGATTGCCGTTATCTCACTGGGCGGTATCGTTTCCAACAACTCCATACGTATTGCCGGTGACGACCTGACTGCCGATATCCAGGAGTACATGAGTCGCCAGCACAACGTGAAGGTCAGCGAGCGTATGGCGGAACGTATCAAGATTAACGTTGGCGCAGCCTTGACCGAACTGGGCGAGGATGCCCCCGAAGACTACATCGTTCATGGCCCGAACCGTATCACTGCGCTTCCTATGGAAGTGCCCGTATGCTATCAGGAAGTGGCGCACTGTCTGGAGAAATCAATCTCCAAGATTGAAACCGCCATCTTGAGCGCATTGGAGAATACGCCGCCCGAACTGTATGCCGACATCGTGCACAACGGTATCTACCTGGCAGGTGGCGGTGCTTTGCTGCGCGGACTGGACAAGCGTCTGACCGATAAAATCAACATACCGTTCCACATTGCGGAAGACCCCTTGCATGCCGTTGCCAAAGGTACGGGCGTTGCATTGAAGAACGTTGACCGCTTCTCGTTCCTGATGAGATAGGTATGCGGAATTTACTGAACTTTCTTATTAAATACAATTACTGGTTCCTCTTTCTGCTGTTGGAGGTTACCAGTTTTGTTTTATTATTCCGTTTCAACCATTACCAGCAGAGTGTGTATTTTACTTCGGCAAACGGAGTGGCGGGGAAAGTTTATGAGGTTTCGGGAGGTGTCAGTTCATATTTCCACCTGAAATCGGTCAACGAAGACCTGCTCGACCGGAACATGTGGCTGGAACAACGAGTCGCCTTGCTCGAGAAAAGCCTGCAAGAACGGGGGCTGGATTCCGTAAAACTGTATAGTTTGGAGCGTCTTGCACCTGCCGATTACCGTATATTCAAGGCGAATGTCATCAAGAACAGTCTGAATAAGGCGGATAACTATATAACGCTGGACCGCGGTTCGGCAGACAGTATCCGTCCGGAGATGGGCGTGGTGGATGCCAACGGCGTGGTGGGCATTGTATATAAGACCTCTTCTCGCTATTCGGTGGTTATTCCGTTGCTGAACAGCAAGTCGAGTATCAGTTGCAAGATTGTGGGCAGCGATTACTTCGGTTATCTGAAGTGGGAGGGCGGAGATTCGCGTTTTGCCTATTTGAAAGATTTGCCTCGTCATGCGGAATTTAATCTGGGCGATACGGTGGTGACCAGCGGCTATTCTACGGTGTTTCCCGAAGGGGTCATGGTAGGGACGGTTGACGACATGTCCGATTCTCACGACGGGCTTTCGTACCTGTTGAAGATAAAACTCGCCACCGATTTCGGGAAGGTGAGCAATGTGCGCGTCATTTCGCGCAGCGGACAAGAAGAGCAGAAAATGTTGGAAATAGAGGGAGAAAGATGATAATCAATTATTTGCATAAGATAGGATGGTTTGCCGGTTTGATACTGTTGCAAGTGTTGATACTGAATAATGTGCATATTGCCGGATATGCCACTCCGTTTTTATATATATATATGGTATTGAAGTTCGAGTCGGATGTGTCCCGTAATGCGCTGATGGTATGGGCGTTCTTTCTTGGACTGA
Source organism: uncultured Bacteroides sp. (assembly GCF_910578895.1). Classification (GTDB taxonomy): domain Bacteria; phylum Bacteroidota; class Bacteroidia; order Bacteroidales; family Bacteroidaceae; genus Bacteroides. The sequence continues at coordinate 38,560 of NZ_CAJTSC010000009.1, read as the reverse complement.
CGGTTGATGTGTTTTCCGATACTCCGGGAATGAATGCGGGCGCCACGGTGTTGCTGGCATTTCTGCGTCCCGTGTTCTTGCGTCTGTTTGTGCCGCGCGATACGCTGGATACGTTGGTGCCGGCAGTCCGTACGATGGGCTTTTTCCCTTTCCTGAAATATCTGGTTGTCAGTGTTCTGGTGCATCATGGCATGTTGCTTACCCTTGAGTTTTTCTCATTTGCCCATTTCGGTACGCTATTGTTGAGAATTGCAACGAGCACTTTGCTGACCGTAAGTTGCATCATGGCGGTAGAGGGGATAAGGAAGAAGGAATAGGCGCGGGTAAAGACCATCCCCAATTCCCAATCATCAATCACTAATCACTCATAACTCATAACTTTCAATGAAGGATTATACGCTGGAGAAACGAAAATATGTGATAGGCATGGCGGCTGTCGTCATTGTGCTTATCTACGTGACTCGCCTGTTCGACTTGCAAATCATGACGGATGATTACAAGAAGAATGCGGACAGCAATGCCTTTTTGAATAAAATCCAATATCCTTCGCGTGGCGCTATTTACGATCGCAACGGAAAGCTGCTGGTTTTTAACCAGCCGGCGTATGACATCACGTTCGTGCCCCGCGAAGTGACCGAACTTGATACACTTGACTTCTGCCGTGCGCTGAACATCACGCTCGATCAGTTTCAAAAGCGGATGAAGGATGTGAAGAACCGCTGGATGAACCCCGGTTATTCCAAATATACGCATCAGGTGTTCATGACACAGCTTTCGGCAGAGGAGTGTGGCGTGTTTCAGGAGAAACTGTTCAAGTTTCCCGGTTTCTATATTCAGCGGCGCACCATCCGGCAATATACTTACGATGCTGCGGGACACGCGTTGGGCGATATCGGCGAAGTGTCGAAGAAAGACATTGAAGCGGACAACTATTACATCCGTGGGGACTATATAGGCAAGCAGGGTATTGAAAAGTCGTACGAGAAGTATCTCCGTGGAGAGAAAGGGGTGGAGATTCTGCTTCGTGACGCGCACGGGCGTATCCAGGGACATTACATGGATGGAAAGCTCGACCGGACTTCCGTGCCCGGCAAGAACCTTACGCTGGGTATCGACATTGAATTGCAACAGTTGGGCGAGCGTTTGCTGCAACATAAAATCGGGGCTATCGTAGCCATTGAGCCTGCTACGGGCGAGATACTTTGCATGGTTTCTTCCCCTACGTTCGACCCTCATCTGATGATTGGGCGTCAACGCGGAAAGAATCACCGGACACTGCAGGGAGACAAACGGAAACCGCTCCTGAACCGTGCAATCATGGGAGCATATCCGCCGGGGTCTACTTTCAAGACTGCACAGGCATTGACGTTCCTGCAAGAGGGAATTATCCATGAAGATTATCCTACCTACCCTTGTGCGCACGGTTTCAATTATGGAAGTCTGCACGTGGGTTGCCACGGCCATGCTTCTCCCTTGCCATTGATTCCGGCGATTGCCACCTCGTGCAACTCATACTTTTGCTGGGGGCTGTTCCGTATGTTCGGCGACAAGAAATACGGTTCTCCTCAAAATGCCATTACCGTGTGGAAAGACCACATGGTATCGCAAGGGTTCGGTTATCGTCTCGGTATCGACCTTCCGGGAGAGCAGCGCGGGCTGATTCCCAATGCCAAATTTTACGATAAAGCTTACCGGGGTTCATGGAACGGGCTTACGGTGATTAGTATCTCTATCGGGCAGGGAGAAATTCTTACAACCCCGTTGCAGATAGCCAATTTAGGTGCGACCATTGCCAACCGGGGGCATTTCATAACTCCGCATATTGTGAAGGAGATACAGGACAATGAACTGGACAGCCTCTATCGTACTCCGCGTGTCACCTCGATAGGCAGGGAGTATTATGATGAAGTGGTGGCGGGCATGCGTGCCGCCGTCACGGGAAGTACGGGTAGCGCCACCTGCCGTATGGTGGGTACCATCCTGCCGGGTGTGGAGGCGTGTGGCAAGACCGGTACGGCACAGAACCGTGGCAAAGACCATTCGGTGTTTATGGGATTTGCACCGATGAACGATCCGAAGATTGCCATCGCGGTATATGTGGAAAATGGCGGTTTCGGTGCTACGTATGGTGTTCCTATCGGTGCGATGATGATGGACCAGTACCTGCATGGCAAATTGTCGCCGGAGAACGAGTTGCGTGCGGAAGAGTTCAGCAACCGCGTCATTCTGTACGGAGACGAGGAGAGGTAGGAAACCGGAAAACAGGTATACGGGTGAATAAGTATGCGGGTGAACGAGGAGACAAATGAACGAATAAGTAAATAGGCTGACAAACAGGCTGATATTGGCAATATAGATGGTAAGAAGAGACAATATATGGAAATCATTGGATTGGGTGACGATTGTAGTCTACCTGATGTTGATTGTGTTCGGCTGGTTCAGCGTCTGCGGGGCAAGTTACGACTATGGCGACCGCGACTTTCTGGATTTCTCCACCCGTTCCGGCAAGCAATTCATGTGGATTGTCTGTTCATTCGGGTTGGGATTTGTTCTGCTGATGCTGGAAGACACGCTCTATGATATGTTCTCTTACATTATATATATAGGGCTTATCCTCTTGTTGGTTGTGACCATTTTCATTGCCCCCGATACGAAAGGCTCTCGTTCATGGCTGATTTTGGGACCTGTGAGCCTGCAACCTGCCGAGTTTGCCAAGTTCGCCACGGCATTGGCGTTGGCGAAGTATATGAGTGCCTATTCCTTCACCATGAAAAACTGGAAGAGTGCATCGATGCTGGCTTTCCTTATTTTGCTGCCGATGCTGCTGATTATCCTTCAGCGGGAGACGGGGTCGGCATTGGTTTATATGGCTTTCTTTCTGATGCTCTATCGCGAGGGTATGCCCGGGGTAGTGCTCTTCTCGGGCATTTGCGCGGTGGTATATTTTGTGGTAGGCATTCGTTTCGATCAGGTTTTCATAGCAGACACTCCGACCCCTATCGGGGAGTTTGCCGTCCTGTCGATGGTGTTGCTTTTTGCCGGTGGAATGGTGTGGGTGTATGACAGGAAATGGGAGCCTGTGCGTAACATCATCGGCGGTTCTTTTGCGGCGTTGCTTGTTGCCTATCTTGTTTCGGAATATATCGTTCCTTTTAATTTGGTGTGGGTGCAATGGGGACTGTGTGTGGTGGTAACGGGCTATCTGCTTTTCCTCTCCCTGAGCGAACGTCGTTGGAACTATCTTCTCATAGGCTTGTTTGCCGTCGGTTCCATCGGTTTTCTCTATTCCAGCGACTATTTCTTCAATAAGGTATTGGAACCCCACCAGCAGATCCGCATCAAGGTTGTGCTTGGTATGGAAGAAGATTTGGCGGGAGCAGGCTATAACGTCAATCAATCGAAGATTGCTATCGGGTCGGGCGGGCTGACCGGAAAAGGCTTCCTGAACGGTACGCAGACCAAGCTTAAATATGTGCCCGAGCAGGATACGGACTTTATCTTCTGTACCGTGGGCGAAGAGGAGGGGTTCATCGGTTCGACGGCAGTGCTGCTCTTGTTCCTGGTTCTGATACTTCGCCTGATAGCACTGGCAGAACGGCAGCAGTCCGCATTCGGTAGGGTATACGGATATTCGGTGCTTAGTATCTTCCTGTTCCATCTCTTCATCAATATAGGGATGGTGCTCGGACTGACGCCTGTTATCGGTATTCCGTTGCCTTTCTTCAGCTATGGCGGTTCTTCGTTGTGGGGATTCACGATACTGCTGTTTATCTTCTTGCGCATCGATGCGGGGAGAAACAGAAGGTTGGCATAATATGTCTCTTAGCTTGTTGTAGTTGGGTTGACGGTTGATTTTCAATATAAAAAAACGTCAACAAGGGAGAAGAAGTGCAAATCGTCAGGAACGGATTGCATTTTTCGGAATTCATGTGTGGCTGCTTTCGGTATTTTGACAATAAATCATTTTCCTATCGACTATTGTTTTCTTATAAGAATATCTTCTTTCACATTCATATAGATATCCGGTACGCACGTTCCGGTTTATTCAATATATTGATATCTATTATATTAATTATATACCGGTAGCCTTTGTTTCGGTTGCTCGCTTCGGTTCGTGCCTGTCAGGTCTGGAACGGCAGGCAAAGACCGATTATGCATTGTAATAATCGATACAACCATGTCTTTCGTTATTTTCCCATATAAGCCAAAAACATATTATGCTGATATTGCAGTATGTGGGTGTTTTAACATTAATTGCTTCTGCCAATCTGAACGGCGATATTGAGTGCCAAACTTTTTAAAATGTACAGTTGTTTTTTGTCATGACACGTGTTGTTTTTCGTTCTTATGTCAAGAAACGGTATAGACGGGTAATCGAAGTATATGTATTTCTAAAGGCTTCGAGTACTATTTTACACAATTCCTTGTAATAATAATGAAAATGTTTTTTGTTGTTCGTACCAATCATCCGTGTATCATTTTTACTTATCGCAAGAATTACCCACGGATGAATATGGCAAGGAAATGTTCATACTCCGTTTGGGGGTGTTATCTGCAACGGCTGTGTTTTGCAAGCCGCTTATTTTAACCGATACTTAAAGATTCACAATTCAATTAACATTTAGCGTATATGAACCTTAAAAGAATAAATACCTGTTTTTTACTAATGCTGTCGTGGCTATTAGTAATCTCATGTAGTGACATGAACTTTGAATTACCGAAAGGACCTAAAGGAGACGATGGCAAATCCGCATACGACTTGTGGAAAGAAGAAGTAGTGGCGGGAAATATTGATTGGCCAAAAGATAAAACCGAACTGACGGATTTCCTTGTTTACATCAAGGGTGAAAAAGGAGATAAGGGAGAAGACGGTCTCTCATCCTATCAATTGTGGAAAGAGTTCATTGCAAACGGGGATGTGGCTGATCCGCACAACCCCGAACAGACATGGCCTGCTTCCAAAAATTCGGAAAAAGATTTCTGGGACTTTCTTACCGGCAGGGACGGGCAAACTCCTCATGTCGGCGAAAACGGCAATTGGTGGATTGGCAACCAGGATACCGGAATAAAGGCAGCCGGCAGGGACGGTCTTGACGGTAAGGACGGCATGTCCGCTTATGAACTTTGGAAACAGATGGTGGCACAAGAAGAAGTAGACTGGCCGAAAGACCAGATAACTCAGAGCGACTTCTTTATGTACCTCAAGGGAAAGGACGGCGTAGACGGAATAACACCCCATGTAGGTGCTAATGGAAACTGGTATGTCGGTTCTACAGATACGGGAGTGTCAGCCAAGGGTGAAAAAGGTGATGACGGTCTTACTCCTTATGTCGGAAACAACGGCAACTGGTGGTTGGGAGACACAGATACCCAAATACCGGCAAAAGGAAAAGATGGAGAGACACCGGTCATAAAAGACGGTAATTGGTGGATTGGCGAAACCGATACAGGCATTGCCGCACAAGGAGAAAAAGGAGATAAGGGTGAAGATGGCGTAACCCCGAGCATCAAGGATGGTTACTGGTGGATTGGCGAAACCAACACCGGTGTAAAGGCGCAAGGAGAAAAGGGCGATGACGGCTTGTCGGGAGAGTCACCCTATATTGGTGAAAACGGTAATTGGTGGTTAGGAGATACGGACACGAATGTCCCGGCAAAAGGAACGAGTGGAAAAGACGGTTCGGCAGGTGCTTCAGCGTATGAATTGTGGCTGGAGGATGTAAAAGCCGGGAAAATTACCGGCAAGGACGGAACTGCATGGCCAACGGATAAAATCACCATGTCGGACTTCTACGACTACTTGTCGGGAGATGATGGTAAAAACGGACAGTCTGCCTATGACTTGTGGAAATCGACAGCGGTAACAGGACAATTGGACAATCCGCACAAACCCGGTGAAAAATGGCCTTCAGATAAAGTCTCGGAACTTGATTTCTACAGTTTCCTGGCAGGTGATGACGGAGAAGACGGCACAGACGGGTTATCGGCATACCAACTTTGGAAAGAGGACCTCGCGAAACGTTGTGGTACGGATAATCCGATATTGGATTACAAAACAGGAGGAAAATGGGATTGTGATAAAAATACCCTGGATGACTTTTACAGTTATCTGCGCGGAAAGGACGGCGAAGACGGCACGGACGGGACTGACGGAAAACCCGGTGAACCGGGAAAGCCGGGGGTGGAAGTCACGGTCGTCTATGGTGTTCCGAATGTAATCGCTGAATATTCCCAACCGGAATTTGGGGAATATGTCCGCACGACCGATGGTGGCGTACGTTATACCGTATATGACGAGAAGGGGCAGGTTGCACCGGGAGCGGTGGTAAAGGGAATGCCGGGTATTGCTCCGGAAAAGGAATACACGGCAGACAGCGAAGGCAAGTTTATTGTTCCCAAAGAAGATTTGCCGGAAATTCAGGCAGTGGATGCACGGTGGGGAAAGACAAAAAGTGTCACCATAGCCGGCGGAACTCCCAAAGAGTCGGCAATGAACACGTATGTGCCCAACCGTATCCGCATGAGAATCAAGCTTAGTAAATACGGGTCATATCTGAATTATGGTTATCAAAGGATTTATTTTGATATTCAAAGGAAGATGAATCCGGATGATGAATGGAAACAACTGCCGACTTATCTGCCTAACTTCGTCAGAACGTTAGAAGCCTATCAGGTGAGGGACAAGGAAAATCCCGCAAGTATTCTTACTGACAAAAAAATAAATGGAAACACAGGTGTTTCCACCAGTGGGAATGTATATTCCTATATCTGTTTGGAAACATATCGCCCCGTAATACGGAATAATGGCAACTACAAGAACAATTGGGATAATTTCTGGGACGGAAGCAATGTCTACTATACGGTGAAGAGTGCGGCATCCTACTACGGAGAGTCTATCTTATGGAACGGTACTGCCTTTCTGCCTCCTTATCAGATGGGACCTACGCTCAAAACAATCAAGCTGAAAACGTTTATCGGGGGCGATGAGCCTTCTTTCTCCTATGCGGAAGGGGAGCTGGACTATTCGAACGTAGATATGGCTAAAATCTATAAGTCAAACAGTTTTACAACAGTAAAGGATACGGATAAGCCGGAATATGTGGAAGCGGCATTGTATACGGAAGCTGAAATGGAACCGCTGAAGGTTGCGTATGTCAAGTTCAAATATTCCTCCTCACAGGGAAGCCAGGAAGCTACAAGCTCAAACAAGTCATCGTCTTTTAATGAACCGGCATATAGGGTGCTGGGTCCGTTCCTGAATGCGGTGATTACAATAGAGACTGCTTCTTCCAATGCCTATGTTTTTTACAACGAATTGAAAATAGGAACTTTAAAGGCGAAAGCCGGAGGAACGAACGCCTTCTATATTGAAAGATACAACGGTGATACGACTTTCGCGATACCCAATGTTATTTACGAACCTTAACTATAAAGAATAGAAATAATGAAAACAAGAATTGTTTATATATCATTTGTGATGTTTTTGGGGCTTATGACATGTGGAGAAACGTGCATTCATGCCCAGGAAACTCTCGGGATTTCCGGAGATGGAAACGGTTCCCGTGGAATACATGAGAAAAAAGCATGGGAAATAGGAATCGGTGTGACGGGATTGCAGATGACTCGTTTTAACGTGATAGGGTTTTATAAAAACAGCAAAGGCGGATATAATGTGGAAACGAGTATGAAAGAAATGCTTTTCGGCGGACAGCTTTATGCCGCACGTGAATTGAACGAACATTTCTACCTGGATATGCAGGGAGAAGTGCAATATGCGAGAGATCCGGTATATAACGGTAAGGAATCCCGGTGGATAGGCATGGCGGGGATAGGGCTGCAATGGAGGCTCGGCGAATATTTCCACTCACCCTATATTGATCCTTTCCTGCGGGTCGGTGTCAATTACATGTACAAGAATTTTTCGATTGCCTACAATGGTCTTGAAAAGTTCGATGAGGAAGAGATGGGCTGGAATTTTACCAATGACTATAACAAAGACGGAGCGGACAAGAAACATCTGATACCGGTTTCATTAGGAGCGGGTGTAAATATGTGGCTGAATGACCGTTTCGGGCTGGGGCTGCAAGCAGATTATCTGGTCATGCCTTACAGGCATGTCGCCAATGCCTGGCAAGGAAGTGTACGTCTGATGTGGCGCATAGGAGGTAAGTCGAAAAAGCCACAACCGGAAATCCTGTATCGGGAAAGAACCGTAGAGAATATTGTGGAAAAGCCTGTCGTCATAGAAAAGGTGGTGGAGAAGACAACTCCGGACAGGAATCAATGGAGATTGTTTGATGACATTTCATTCGACTTCGATAAGTGGACACTTACAACGGAATCTATGGCAGTCATTGATAAAATAGCAAGGTTAATGAAAGACAATAGCTCGTGCAAATTTCTGATAACCGGCTATGCTGATGCGAAAGGTTCGTCCGAATACAATCATAGACTGTCGGAGAAACGTGCGGCAGCGGTGGTTGACGCGCTGATTAAGAAAGGAGTTCCGGCAGCTGTCTTAAAATCCAGAGGAGTGGGCAAGAAAATCTCGTATGCGTCGGAGACCGCATCCGACCAAATAAGAAGAGGTGACCGGAAAATTATAGTTGAAGTAATTACTAATACGGATTATTGGAACTATATTCCGTAAACTGTGATAGCCAAGATTTATTTTGGCAGTTTCTTGTACGATAGTATGGAACTGTCAGAACAAGTCTTGGTTATTATATCTTGTTACTTGGATTAATGCTATCGCTGCAATTTGATTCCCACATCGTTGATGCCGGGCAGCGTGTCATCGGGCAGTGTGTATGCCACTTTGAAGAGGTACTCCCCGGGTTGCTCTATTTTGACGCTGCCGGCGGAGAATGCAGATTGGTATAATCCGCCCCAACCGTCTCCTTGCCAGACGCCTTCTTCATTCGCCAGCACTGCTTTTAGTGTGTCCGCCTGCGTTTTTTTCACTCCCGGACCATCGTAGCCAACGGATAAGTTAATATTCTGATAAGGATAGGTGTTACGGTTACGGATTTCTACGGTCAGTTTGTAGTAAGTTTGCGAATCGGGGACCATGACATGGAAAAACAGCGTGTCCTGCCGTTTCCATCCCCCCTGCGGGACGGATTGAAACGTGTGATATACGGTCTGTTTATCGCAAGCACCCATTGCGCCTACGATAAACAGCAGTATGATAGATTTCAGGAACGCTATTTTATTCTCGAACCGGTTTGTCATTTTGAACAGGTTTATCGCCTTGGGATTTGGGTTTATTGTTCTGAGGACGCTTACGGTTGTTGTTCCGTTGCGGGCGTCTCTCTTCTCCTTGCGGACGTTTGTCGTCTCCCTGCTGCTTAGGTTGCTTGGGCTGCTGCGGAGCGGCAGGCTGTTCGCCACCTTGCTGCGGCCGGTTGTTCGGACTCTTTTTCTTCTTCTTGTTGCGGTTGCCGCCATTGTTGCCGTTGTTTCCCTCGCCACTGTTTTTGTTCTTACGGTTACGGTCGAAACGGGTCAGGCTTTCCTGTTCCAGCAAGTCTACCGGTTTTTTGGGCTCGGTGCGGCGGGCATCTTCCTGCAAGCTTTCCGGTTTGATACCTTTCTTGTTCAGACCGATGACTTCGAAAGCCCGTCTTCCGCTGATTGTAATCAGATTGGCAGGAATGCTCTTGTCCGTGGAGTAGGTTATCTGGTTGCTGAGGATATCGGCTTTGAAGAAGTAGAAAACACCGTCTTTGGTTTCCAATTCAATCTCTTTGGAAGGCAACCGTTTTTGTGCTTCTACATAGCAGTCTACCTCGTAGTTGAGGCAACATTTCAGTTTGGCACATTGCCCGGCAAGCTTTTGCGGGTTCAATGAGATATCCTGAAAACGTGCGGCGCTGGTTGAAACGGAGACAAACGATGTCATCCAGGTGGCGCAGCACAGTTCGCGACCGCAGGGACCGATACCGCCGATACGGCCGGCTTCCTGACGTGCGCCGATTTGTTTCATTTCGATGCGTACATGGAAGGCATCGGCAAGTACCTTGATCAGTTGGCGGAAGTCCACACGTTCATCGGCAATGTAGTAGAAGATTGCCTTGTTACCGTCTCCCTGATACTCCACATCTCCGATTTTCATGTTCAGATTGAGGTCGAGGGCTATTTGGCGGGCACGGATCATCGTGCTGTGTTCACGTGCTTTTGCTTCATTATACTTGTCCATATCCACCTGTTTTGCTTTGCGGTAGATACGCTTGATGTCCGCTTCCGACTTGATATTGGCTTTACGCATCTGTAGCGGGACAAGCCGTCCCGTGAGGGTCACTACGCCTATGTCATGTCCGGGGGTGGCTTCCACCGCCACTATGTCACCTTTTTCCAAAGGAATTTTGTTGCTGTTGCGGAAATATCCCTTGCGGGTATTCTTGAACTGAACTTCCACCATATCCGATTCTTCGGCATTGCCGGGTATGTCGGCAAGCCAGTCGTAGGTGTTCAGTTGCTTGTCTTGCCTGCCGCAACTTTTGCAGCAGAGACCACCGCTTCCGTTATGTAGTTTAAATTCCATATCTTTATTTCTTTATAATTCAAATTCTCTTTCTCTCTTTATCTTAATCTTATTCTTTGGTCTTTTTGTCTCATCGTCCGGCATTACTGCCGTCCTGCGATAACTCCTTTTTCACTGTTTCAGCAGTACAATCATTTTCAGTGAAAAGTCGAAGAAAACCATACGGGCATTCACATTTTGCTCGATATGTATCTGTGCTTCGCTGAGCTCGTTCATAATACCCATCACGTTACGTTCGTTGACGAAAGGGGCAAAACGGGTGGCGAAGTTCTGTTCGGGCAACGTCATGTAGTTCATCTCTTTCCGGTGCAGGTTGTAGATGAAGTTTTCCCGTATCATGCGCTGGCAATATTCCAGGAAGTTTTTCTGTCGTTCGCGTCCCATGGCTGCAAGTTGCTCGCTCCATTGTTTCATTTCCCGTATCTTCCGTTGATAAGACAAGCGCATCAGGCTGACGAACAGATTGAAAAATAGTTCGTTCTCTTCGTTCAGATGGATGGTTTCCAATGCCTTGATGAAGTTTCCGTTTGCCAGATGCGCGATAGTTTGGCTATCTATCGGCTGTACGCCGTACTTCTGTTGCAGCGCATTTGCCATGTCCGCTTCCTCTATCTTACGGATGTTGAAACGTTGCGTGCGGCTCAGTATGGTAGACAATATCATTTCGGGAGCTTCGGAAACCAACAGGAAGATTGTTTTCTCGGGCGGTTCTTCCAATAGTTTCAGCAATTTGTTGGCACATACTTCGTGCATCTTTTCCGGCAGCCATACGATGCTCACTTTGTATCCGCCTTCACTGGATTTCAGGCTGAGCTTGCGGGTAATTTCATCGCTTTCTTTCGCGTAGATAATCGCTTGGCCGTTTTCAGCTCCCATTTCGTTCAGCCAATGATTCAATGAAAAATAGGGGGTGCCCAGTACAAAATGTCTCCAGTCGGCTATGTAGTCGTCGCACACTTCTTTCTTCCCTTTGGCGCTTTTCACAATGGGGAATACGAAGTGTACGTCCGGATGTACCAGTTTGTTCCACTTCACACACGAGGGGCACGTGCCGCAGGCATCGGTTTCCGTGCGGTTCGGGCAACAAAGGTAACGGGCGTATGCCATAGCCAGCGGAAGTTTTCCTACTCCTGCCGGACCGCAGAACAGTTGCGCATGCGGAATGCGTCCTTCCTGCACTTCTTGTATCAATCGCTGTTTGGCTTCTTCCTGCCCGATTACATCTTTGAAAAACACGGTCTCGTTATTTGGTTTGGCGAGGAACAGCGTTTGGCTGTTGTCTCGGTCTTATTAATAAATAATATTACAGCACTTGACAGGACTGTTTTACGGCTATATAAACCGTTGCATATACATTCTTATACCGAATGGGCATCTCATGAATTGCCTCTGTTATGCGTCAATAAATCTGTTTTGCCACTTCCTTGATGCTGTCTACCGCACCTATGGAGTAGAAGTGGATACTGGGAATGTGGTGCTCCATCAGTTCCCTGCATTGCTGCACGCACCATTCGATGCCTACCTGCTGCGCTTCGGCATCGGTCTTGCATTTCAATACTTCCTTTGTCAATTCCTCGGGCAAGTCCACTTTGAACGTTTTGGGTATCATGCTGAGTTGCGACAGTTTCTTGAAAGGCTTGATGCCCGGTATGATAGGGATAGTGACTCCCGCTTTGCGGGCACGTTCTACGAAGTCGAAGTATTTCCGGTTGTCGTAGAAGAGCTGGGTTACGGCATATTCCGCACCGCTCTCCATCTTTTTTTTCAGCCAATAGATGTCCGTATCAATGTTAGGAGCCTCTTCGTGCTTTTCCGGATAGCAGGCTACCCCGTACGAAAAAGGCGTATTGGTAATCTTCATTTCGGAACCGTCTACGAAGATACCTTTATTGAATTGGTTGATTTGCTCTTGCAGTTCGATGGCATGGTGATAGCCGTTACCCTCGGGAGTGAAGGCGGACTCATGTTTTGCCTTGTCTCCGCGCAGCACCAAAAGGTCGGTGATGTTCAGGAATTGCAGGTCGAGCAATACATATTCGGTATCCTCCCGGCTGAAGCCGCTGCAAAGGATGTGCGGCACCACCGTTATGTTGTATTTGTTTTGGATGGCTGCCGCCACGGATACGGTTCCCGGACGGCGGCGAAGCCGGTTCCGTTGAAACAGCCCGTTGCCCAGGTCTTTGTAGACGTATTCGCTGCGGTGGGTGGTGATATTGATGTATTTAGGGTCGAATTCCCGTAACGTATCTATCGTTTCATACAACTTTTCAATGCCCGTACCTTTCAGAGGAGGCAATATTTCGAAAGAAAAAGCTGTTTTTTCGTTACTGTTTATCAGGTCGATGACTCTCATTTCTTCTTCGTTGTCTTTGTCTTATTGGCAAAAGCCTGCACATTGGGAACAAAAATACGAAAAAGAAATGAGAAATGCTGTTTTTCGGCGGGCTATTCTTTTAGGCAGCGGACGGAAAACGCGTTATAGTAATCTTTGCCGTCCGGCTTGACGCTGGTTTTAAAATCGATGTCGTTGTTGCTGTTCGCAAACATCACGACTTTGTCCACTTGTTCTTGTGTGCCGTCATATACCCAATAGGCGGTAGAGAAGTTGGCATTCACTAAAGTTGTTTTGCCTTCTCTTTCCAAAAGTAACCCTTGGGGCAGGACGCCGAAGCCGGTTTCATTGGTTGCGGGATAGGCATCGGAACTCCATGCAGCCGTTTTTTTGAGTACGGAAGCGTTATTGCCGACATATTCTGTCAGTCTGTTCCAGTCGTTTTCCGTCGGTAGTCTCCACGCTGCCGGGGCCAACTTCCCGCTAAGGACGGCATCGCCGTTGTAGAGATAGGTATCCTTATCCGCCCAGTGGAAATAGCCGGCACCTTTTTCCAGGGTTTTCTTGAGCGGTATGCTTTTGCTGTCGTTATAGCAAGTGGCGCGTAAATCTTCCTTCATCCAGTACTGCGCCCCTATCTTTACGATGGGATAGGTATGTAATATCCCGTTCCGTATGTCCCTGATTTCGTAGCTGCTGACATTGATGGCGAGTGCTGCGGCACCGGGTTTTCCGGTGCTAATCTTCTTGTTTTCGTCGATGTAGAATGTTTCGATGGGCAGCGAGTTTCCGGCAATGTAGGTCAGCGAGTTGTCCGCTTTGTTCCAGCTTACCCTGCCGCCGTGTATCGTGGCGGTTTTGTCCGGCAGCTGCAAGACAAGCCCGTCCGTGAGGTCCGTTTGCTCGTCCTCTTGCACGGAGTATGCCACAATCGCTTTGGTGGCAACGGCATCGGCGGCATTGGTGTAAAGATACTCCCGGCACACTTCCGCCACAGGCTTGCCTTGATGGTATATCCTGTATACATCCGATGTCTTGAATGACAGCGAGGCGGTATGGACGGTGGTGATGTCGTATCTGTTTTCACTTTCTCCCTGTTCGCTGAAACCCCATTCCTTGATGCTGGCAATGATTCCGCTCAGGGTTTCGCTGGTGCTTTGCAATGCGCTGATGCAAATCTCCAGTTCCGTATCTTCCTTGATGTCGGCAAATGGGAGAGGGCAGGTATAGATTTTGCCGTTCCATTCCAGGGTGAAAGCCTGTCCGCTGTCCGAATGCGTTTGCGGAATGACTATAAACTCCTTGCCGGATAGCGTATTGCCCTCTTTCTTCCATGTGCCGAAAGGAATGATGTCCGTTTCGCTTGCGTCGTCAACTTCGGTTATCCGGTCCGTTTGCAGGTCGTATGCGGCTTGTGTCTTGAAGCCGGTAGCTATAATCCTGGGATTTGCGTTGAGCATGTCGTCCGCATTTTCTCCCTCTTCGGGCATAAGGGTCAGTTTTATTTTGGCAAACTGGTGCTTGTATTCCAGTTTTACGGTTTTCTCGCTGTTGGACACGCGTCCGGTGCGGGCGGTCATGAAGTTGGACAGGCTGTAGGCATCGGCTTTGCTTTGGTCGGTTTGCACCCGGACATTCAGCAAGGCGCTTCCTTTGGATGCCCCTTCGGGCTGGTACGGATAGTAACTTATGAAGTCCAGTGTGGCGTCTCCTTCCGGATAGTAGACCTCTTTTTGAGGTATCAGTGTGTTGTTCTCTCCACACTCTAAAAGCAGATTGTCAATATACCGTTGTTTGTCCGGCGTGTTGCCCGTCAGCATGGCGAACACTCCGCTTCTGTCTCCGATTTCGAACGTGTTCCGGGTTACTTTGGTGGTGTTCTTCTCCGTTTTCACGGAGAAGGAGATGGGGATGTCACTCTCCTTGACTTCATCGTTTTCGTCGTTTAGTTTGTTTACGCAAGATGTACCCGACACAACAACAAGGAACAGGTACAGTGCATTACTTACCCTTGCGAGGGTGTTTCTCATACTATTCATGTTATAATAATTTTAAAAAGGCGAAGCAATCTTCGCCTTTGGTTCGATTTAAAGGCTCACATATTGATATATCAGATGGAGCAGAGCCGCAAATGTCATGAGAAAGTTATGATGCTTCCAGATTCCTATTGTTGGGTTGCCACGCTTGGCAACTTGGCGTTTTGTCTTCTCTTATTTGTATATCTGTATATAGCGCAAAAGTAGGCAGATATTTCGTATTACCTGTGCCAATTCGACAAAAACTTCCGCAAATTGTTCACACCACTCTGATTTTTGCCTAACTTTACACGCTAAAATCGTAAACAATAATCAGTTAAACCATAGCACAGAACTTATGCCTTTAAACTTACCCGACAAACTTCCCGCGATAGAGCTGCTGAAAGAGGAAAATATCTTTGTCATTGACAACTCACGGGCAGCCCGGCAGGATATCCGCCCGCTGCGCATTGCCATACTGAATCTGATGCCGTTGAAGATTACCACCGAGACCGATTTGGTCCGTCTGCTCTCCAACACTCCGTTGCAGGTGGAGATTTCGTTTATGAAAATAAAGAGCCATACCTCCAAGAATACCCCGATAGAGCACATGAAGGCTTTCTATACGGATTTCGACAAGATGCGCGACGAGAAGTACGACGGCATGATTATCACCGGCGCCCCTGTGGAGCAGATGGATTTTGAGGAAGTGACCTATTGGGACGAGATAACCGCCATTTTCGATTGGGCGCGTACGCACGTGACGTCCACGCTTTATATCTGCTGGGCGGCACAAGCCGGGCTTTACCACCATTACGGCGTGCCCAAATATCCGCTTGCCGAGAAGATGTTCGGCATATTCGAGCATCGTGTCCTGCAACCTTTGCATCCCATCTTCCGTGGCTTTGACGATATGTTCCATGTACCCCACAGCCGCCATACGGAAGTGCGCAAGGCGGATATCCTGAAAGTTCCCGCGCTGACGATGCTTTCGGAGTCGGACGATGCGGGGGTGTATATGGTGATGGCGCGTGGCGGACGCGAGTTCTTTGTGACCGGCCATTCCGAGTACTCTCCCCTGACGCTCGACACGGAATATCGCCGCGACCTGGACAAGGGACTCCCTATCGCAATGCCCCGCAACTATTATGTGGACGATAATCCGGACAAGGGCGTGTCGGTGCGTTGGCGGGCGCATGCCAACCTGCTGTTCTCCAATTGGCTGAACTACTTTGTATATCAGGAAACGCCGTTCAATATTGAAGAGATAAGATAAGTCGCAACCCCGTAGTTCATAACTCCTGACTGAAACAATGATAAAACAACGAAAAATAGAACTGTTGGCTCCTGCCAGGAACCTGGAGTGTGGCATCGAGGCGGTCAACCACGGTGCCGATGCCGTATATATAGGAGCGCCGAAGTTCGGCGCACGCGCTGCTGCGGTTAATTCTTTGGAAGACATCGCCGCCTTGGTGTCGTATGCCCATTTGTACAATGTGCGCATCTACGTCACGGTAAATACCATTCTGAAAGAGGAAGAGCTTGCCGAAACGGAAAAGATGATTTGGCAACTGTACCGCATCGGGGTAGATGCGCTGATTGTGCAAGACATGGGCATCACCCGCTTGAACCTGCCACCCATACCTTTGCACGGTAGTACGCAGATGGACAACCGCACGCCGGAGAAAGTACGCTTCCTGGCAGATGCCGGTTTCCGCCAAGTGGTGCTGGCGCGCGAACTCTCCTTGCAGCAGATACGCGCCATCCATGAAGCATGTCCGGAGACTCCTTTGGAAGTCTTTGTGCATGGAGCGCTTTGCGTAGGCTACAGCGGGCAGTGCTACGTCAGCCAGGCGTGTTTCGGCAGAAGTGCCAACCGGGGCGAGTGCGCCCAGTTTTGCCGCCTGCCGTTCAGCATGGTGGATGCCGATGGAAAAACCATCGTCCGCGACAAGCACCTGCTCTCCCTGAAAGACCTGAACCAAAGCGAGGTATTGGAGCAACTGCTGGATGCAGGCGCTTCCTCCCTGAAGATAGAGGGAAGGTTGAAGGATGTCTCCTATGTGAAGAACGTCACAGCCGCTTACCGCTGGAAACTGGATGCCCTCTTTGCCCGCCGCAAGGAGTATGTACGCGCCTCTTCGGGCACGTGCCGTTTCGACTTCGTTCCCCAATTGGACAAGAGTTTCAGCCGTGGCTTCACCCATTACTTCCTGCAGGGGCGCGAACGGGAAATCTCCTCTTTCGACACGCCGAAATCCTTGGGAGAGGAGATGGGCACGATGAAGGAGCAGCGCGGCAACTTCCTTACCGTGGCAGGAGTGAAACCTTTCCACAACGGAGACGGTGTCTGCTTCCTCGACGAGCAGGGGCGTTTGCAGGGTTTCCGCATCAACCGCGTGGACGGCAACAAACTCTATCCGGCAGGCGATATGCCCCGCATCCGACCGCGCACCCGCCTGTACCGCAATTTCGACCAGGAGTTCGAACGTCTCCTTGCCCGTAAGTCTGCCGAGCGTAAAATCGGCATCAAGTGGGAGTTGGCGGACATCCCTTCGGGATTTGCCCTGACGGCAGCCGATGAAGACGGCAACCGCGTAACCATGTCTTTTGCCTGTGCGAAAGAGCTTGCCCGCACCCCGCAACAGGAAAACCTGCGCACCCAGCTTGGCAAGTTAGGGAATACTCCTTTCGAGGTTATGGACGTTCCATCGGAAGACAGTCCCGCCATTGCCGTCAACCTGTCGCAGAATTGGTTCATACCGGCTTCGGCAATAGCCGACTGGCGCCGCCGGACAATAGACAGGCTGATTGCCGCCCGCCGCATCACTTACCGTCGCGAGTTGCATGTGTGGCAACCTACCCGCCACCGTTTTCCGGCATCATCCCTTACCTATCTGGGCAATGTGATGAATAGTGCCGCCCGCAGTTTTTACCACGACCACGGAGTGGCTTCCGTGGAACCGGCATACGAGAAACAGGCGGTGCCGGAAGCCGTGCTTATGTTCTGCAAGCATTGCCTGCGCTATAGCATGGGGTGGTGTCCTACGCATCAGAAGGGGCATTCCCCGTACCGGGAGCCTTATTACCTGATAGGTACGGACGGCAAACGCTTCCGCCTGGATTTCGACTGCAAGAACTGCCAGATGAAAGTGAGGTATGAATTATAAAGCATAAGGTATAAGATGTAAGTTGTAAGACATAGGATATAAGTTATAAAGCATAAGGCGGAGAGTGTAAGAGAAGCAATCATCAGCACTTGGAGCCTGTTGGAATGTGGGATATGGATAAGAATAAGAAGAAACTGCATATATGTCGTCGTAAGCGCAACGTCACTCTGCCGGGTGCGACACGCGCTTCATTCCCCGTCCGCTGTGCCTTGTGCTTTATATTCGCGCTCCTCGTTCTTTCCTCTTGCCATTATCCCCGTCCCGATTTGGAAGACGAGAACCTGCCGGCAAAGACCCGCGACTCGCTTGCCTATCTCTACGAGCGTCATTACACATGGAATACGAACCTCGAGGTGGAGGATGATTCGGTCGCGATAGCCTGCCTGCCCGTGAAGGACCGCTACAATACGCTGTATCGGGGAGACAGGGTGGTGGTAGCGGAATTTGCCATTCATCCGGCAGACAGTGTGGACAGCGTGTGGGTGAAGCTTGCCCATTCCCAAGAGGTGCAGGGCTGGCTTCGGGAGAAGGACATGATGCGGGCTTTTGTACCTACGGACAGTGTTTCGCAAGCCATTTACCTGTTCAGCGAGACGCATGCTTCCTACTTCATCGTTATCTTTGCATTGTTTGTGGCGGTATGGCTGTTCCGCGCGTTCCGGCGCAAACAGTTGCAGATGGTCTGCTTCAATGATATAGACAGCGTCTATCCGCTGCTGCTGTGCCTGTTGCTGGCGTTCAGCGCCACTGTGTACGAGTCCATGCAGGTGTTTGTGCCCGAAACGTGGCAACACTTCTACTTCAACCCCACGCTCTCGCCGTTCAGGGTGCCGCCGGTGCTTTCGGTTTTCCTTATGAGTCTCTGGCTGTTTGTCATCGTGCTGCTGGCGGTGCTCGACGACCTGTTCCGCCTGCTCGCTCCGGAAGCAGCCGTATTCTATCTGTTGGGGCTGGCTTCCTGCTGCATCTTCTGTTACTTCTTCTTTATATTGACTACGCAGATATACGTCGGCTATCTGTTTCTTGCCGTATTGGTGTGGGTGTTCTTCAGGAAACTGCGCTCATCGCTGGCCGCATCCCGCTACCGTTGCGGCAATTGCGGGCGGAAGATAGGGTCGAAAGGCGCCTGCCCGCATTGCGGGGCAATCAACGAATAGGCGTTGCCGGCAGGAATGCCATGCAGTGTACGGGGGCTGTTTGAATTTTTTTCAAGAAGTTTATCTTCAGTTTCTTCTCGGATTTCTTTTCAATCTGTTTTGTACTTGACCGGGGGCGACCGTGCTTGCAGGCAAGTTCAAGGAGCACCCCGCCTGAAACGTAACACTACGGTGTTCCATTTGTTCCCTCCTTGTTGGGAAAGTATTCCCAGCTTGCCGGGAACGTTTTCCCAAAGGGCAGGGAATACGTTCCCAACAAGCTGGGAACAAACGCGCCACATAGCCTTCCCGGTTTGCGGAATGGCGGCGGGCTCTATTACTTAGAATCTGCAACGCAGTTCGACTCCTGCCTGGATGGGGCGTCCTTTCTGCATGAAGCCGTTGCCCATGCTCTCGAAGTAGAAGGCGGCATAATCCTTGTCCAAGGCATTACGCACCCAAAGGTCTACCTGTCCGCGGCCTTTCTGGAAGCTGATGCGTCCGTTCAGCGTGCCGTAGAAAGCCTGGCTGATGTTGTTTCCTTCCGTCCAGTAGATACGTCCGGCACCGGTGTATCCGGCATTCAGTTGGATGCGTTCCAGCCAGTGCCCCGGATTGATGCGGAAGATGTACTGCCCGCCTACGGTCAATGTGTGTTTGGGCACGAAGGGCACGTAGTTGCCGTTGTAGCTGATCTCCTGAAGTTCGCCGTTTACGCGGGCGTTGGTTACGTAGTCCTTGAAGGTGGCATACGTATAGCCGTAGCTGGCGTTCAGCGTGAAGTCGGTGGTGAGGGCGGCTGCCAGGGCGAGTTCGGCGCCGAAGCTGCGGCTTTTACCTGCGTTCACCGTTTCGCGTCCTAAGCCGCTTGCTCCTGCAAAGCGTGAGATTTGCTGGTCGCGCGTCTCCAGCCAGAACATGGCGGCATCGGCATGCAGGCGGTTGCCGAACAGGTTCAGGTGGGTTCCGGCTTCGTAGCTCCAGGTTTGCTCCGGCCTGTATTCGGTGGCGGAGCGGGCATCGGGGTTCTCGCCTGCGTCGGGGAACTTGCCGCTAATCATGTCCTTATAGGCTGCGCCGGGAGAGTTCTCTATGGCTTTCAGCACCTCTTCTTTCGTCTGCCGCTTCATGTCGTTCTGCAGGCTGTACTGCAACAGGTCGGAGAACATCTGGATGTTGTATCCGCCCGAGCGGTAGCCCTTGCTGACGGTGGCATAGACATTGCCCCGGTTGTTCTTGAAGTCGTATTGAAGGGCGAACTTGGGCAGCAGTTGCAGGTAGTCTTTGTCGATGGAACCTTGATAGCGCGAGTGTACGGTGAGCGCCGTTTCGGGCATCATCTCCATTTCACGGATTACCTGTCCGCCCCGCGTCATTTCTCCCTTGATGCCTACCGTATAGTCCATTGCCGTGCCTGAGTCGTAGTCCATCTTTATCTTCTCGTAATCCAGTCGCAGTCCGGCAGTGAAAGAGAGGCCCGCCACGCCGAACAGGTCTTTGAAGGTGGATTGGTGGAACAGCGCCCCGTTCAGCAGCGGCGTGTCGAAATTGCCGTTGATAAGCAGGTTGCTGCTGCCCAGCCGCAGGGATGGCAGAATGTTGAGCCCCATGCCCGGTCCCATGGGGATTTCTATCTTGGCAGGGATTACGCCGCCCAGCATCTGCTGCAACATGCTCATGCCGTCTTCCCTGAACACTACCGGTGCATCGGTTTTCAGCCATTGGTAGAAGCCGAAGACGCCTGTGGTCCACTGCCAACTGCCGTTGCCCTTGCTTTTCATCACAATCTCCTCGCTCAGGGTGTGGATGCGCTGCCTTTGTTCAAGCGTATAGATGTCTTTTGCCGTAAAGTCCTGGTCGATGAACATGCGGTCTTTCAGGAATTGGTAGCCCGTGACGGCGCTCAGCGTGAAGCGTTGCGCCTGGTATTCGAGGTTCAGCCCTGTGTTCATCAGGTTGCGGTTGTAGTTGCTCTCGCGGTTGTTGGAAATGGTGCCGATGTAGGGTTTTAGCTCTTCGCTTTGGGCGGCGGGATTGACGCTGCCCGTATAATAGTACGGATAGCCGCCCTGGTCGCTGTATTCGTAGCTTACGTTCAAGTCTACTTTCCAGTCTTCGGAAGGCAGGTAGATGCCGCGGAAGCGTCCGCCGGTAGCCCGGGTCTTGTCTATCTTCTTGTTGCCGAGCGCCGCATTGCGGAAGAAACCGCCTTCGTAGTCGTAGAAGCCGCTGGTAGAGAACGCGAAGCGTTCGGATGCGCGGTGGTAGTGCGTCAGCGAGGCATTGTAAGTGTTGTGCGTGCCTGCACCTATGCGGAAGTCCGTGCCTTGGTAGGAGAAGGGAGAGCGGGTGTGGATTTTAATCAGGCCGCCCATCGCGTTCCGTCCGTACAGTGTGCCTTGCGGACCGCGCAATACGTCGATGCGCTCGATGTCGGAGTAGTCGAAATCGAAGGCGGACTTGTCGATGTAGGGGATGTTGTTTACATACAGCCCGATGGACGGCGTGTTGATGCGCGAACCGATGCCGCGGATGTAGACGGCAGAGGTCAGGCGTGAACCGTAGTCGGGGATGAACATGTTGGGGACAAGCCCTGTCAGGTTCTTGATGGAATTTACTTGGGCTGCCTGCATGTCTTGTTGCGACAGCAGGGTGACGGCTGCGGGCAGCTCGCGCAACTTGCGGTTCTCTTTGGGTGCCGCAATGACGAGCACCTCTTCCACGTCTACTACTTTCAGGGTGTCCGCCTCTGCCGCAAGTGCATTGCCGGCAGTGAGGAGCGTCAGAATCAGGGTGATAATCTTGTTTTGTCTCATAACTGGTTTTATTTCGGCTGCAAAGTAATGCGAAATCTCCAGTCTGTGCAATCCTAATTAATGAGGATTATTCTAACTCCCGATGATTCCTTATATCCTGTCCGCATCGACATAGCCGTGCATCACGGCGTAGATTGTCAGTCCCGATACGGACTTGATGCCCAGTTTCTCTACGATGTTCTTCCGGTGGGTGATGACGGTGGTAAGGCTGATGTTCAGCTTGTCGGCAATCTCCTTGTTGATAAGCCCTTTGGTGAGAAGCACCAGCACTTCTATTTCGCGGGCGGAAAGGTCGTGGCTGTCGGCATAAGGCGGCGTGGCGGGACGGGAATCGTCCGGTTGCTTGCCGGGATGTCCGTGGTGGTGTCCGTGACGGTGCAGCCGGAGGATGTCTTTTACAAGGCTTTTCTCGTCCTGGTAGATGTTCAGGGTGGGCACTCCCGATAGCTGGGGCTGGTTGTCGCCGCCTGCTAGCACGATGGTTTTGGGCTTGCGGGGCAGGAAGAACGAGGTGTGCTCGAAATAAATCTGTGAAGAGATAAAGTAATGTGCATACATGTCGGGCGTATCATCCATGAGTTCGGCAAAGGAACGGAACGCACGGATGGTAGCCATCGGGATAATCTCTTGCAGGAGATGCTGCAATCCCAACGAGGCGAGGGTGTCGGGCGAGACGATTGCTATTTCGGGAGCTGTCATAAAACTGCGGGGTTTGTCTGCAAAAGTAAGGATTATTTTTGGTAATCCGTCACATGCCCAGCAACAGGTTGGCTGCGGCTTCAGCACATCTTTCTCCGTCAATGCCTGCCGAGACGATGCCGCCCGCATATCCCGCTCCTTCACCGCAGGGGAACAACCCTTTCAGGCGGATATGTTGCAGCGTGTCCTTATCCCGGACGATGCGGACCGGGGCGGACGTGCGGGTTTCCACCCCAATCATGGTGGCTTCGTTGGTCAGGAAGCCGTGGGCGTATTTCCCGAACTGCTGGAAACCTTTGCCCAGCCGGTTTGCGATGAATGGCGGCATCCAGAAGTGCAGGGGCGAGGAGACCAATCCCGGCGCATACGAGCTCTCGGGCAGGTCGTAGCTGAGCTTTTTCTTGGTAAAGTCCGCCATGCGTTGTGCGGGTGCCGTCTGCTTCATGTTGCCTTGCTGCCAGCAAAGTTGCTCCAGGGCTTCCTGAAAGTAGAGCATTCTCAGTTGGCTGTTGGCAGCTGCGCAATCTCCGTCCTTTGCCGAATACTCTTCGGGATTGCCGACAGTCGGTTCGCCGATGTCGATTGTTTCAAGGTCTTCCGGACGCAACTCCACCACCATTCCCGAATTGCTCCAGCGCGAACCCCGGTTGCTGGGGCTCATGCCGTTGACTACGATTTGCCGTGGACCGCTGGCTGCCGGGACTACAAACCCGCCTGGACACATGCAGAAGCTGTAGACCCCTCTTCCGTCCACTTGGGTCACGAAACTGTATTCGGCGGCGGGCAGGTACTTGCCGCGCCCGTTGCGGTTGTGATATTGTATCTGGTCTATCAGCAGGGCGGGATGCTCCAGACGAACGCCTACGGCGATGCCTTTGGCTTCTATCTCCACCCGGTTGGCTGCCAGCCAGCGATACACATCGCGTGCGGAGTGTCCGGTGGCGAGTATCACGGGACCGAGGAACGTCTTTCCGGTATTGGTCTCGATGCCTTTCACCTCGTCATGTCCGATAATCAGGGCGTCCATGCGTGTTTCGAAGTGCACTTCGCCGCCACAGTTGATGATGGTGTTCCGCATATTCTCTATCACGCGTGGCAGTTTGTCTGTTCCGATGTGGGGATGCGCGTCTACAAGTATGGAAGGCGAGGCGCCGTGCTGGCAGAATACGTTCAGTATCTTGTCCGTGTTTCCCCGTTTCTTGCTGCGGGTATAGAGCTTGCCGTCCGAGTATGCCCCCGCGCCCCCTTCTCCGAAGCTGTAATTGGACTCCGGGTTGACGCTCTGTTCGCGCCCTATCAGGGCGAGGTCTTTCTTGCGGTCGCGCACATTTTTCCCGCGCTCCACTACAATGGGGCGCAGCCCGAGTTCTATCAGGCGCAAGGCGGCAAACAGTCCGCCGGGACCGGCTCCCACGACCACCACTTGCGGACGCTCCGACACATTATTATATATAGTCTCCCGATACTCCTTCTCTTTCGGCTGCTCATTGAGGTAGGCGCGCACGGTCAGGTTCACGAAGATAGTGCGTTGGCGTGCGTCGATGCTGCGTTTCAGCACGCGCGTGGCTGTAATGTCGCGTGCGTTCACTCCTTTTTCCTGTATGAGGTACTCTTTGATGCGTTGCTCGTTGGCTGCAACCTCGGGCAGTACGCGCAGTTGGTATTCTTGTATCATTGGTCTTCTTTCTGTGCTAAGTAAGTGCTTGAAGTATGTCCATATCTTATTCGGTCTGCTCTTGTCCTTATCCGAACAGCGTCCGGAAAGCCTCTTCCACTTTCCTTACCGGTATCAGCTCGATTTTCAGTTTGGAGGTGTTCAGTCCCTGCAGATTATATTTAGGCAATATGAACCGTTTGAAGCCCAGCTTTTCAGCTTCGCCGATACGCTGTTCAATCCGGTTTACGGGGCGGATTTCGCCGGACAGCCCTATCTCGCCCGCCATGCAGATTTCCGGTTCGATGTCAGTGTCCATGTTGCTGGACAGAATGGCGCTGATGACTGCCAGGTCGATGGCGGGGTCGTTTACTTTCAGTCCGCCGGCAATGTTCAGGAAAACGTCCTTTTGGGCAAGCTTGAAGCCGACGCGCTTCTCCAGTACTGCCAGCAGCATATTCATTCTGCGGATGTCGAAGCCGGTGGCGGAACGTTGCGGGTTTCCGTATACGGCGCTGCTCACGAGTGCCTGCGTCTCTATCAGGAACGGGCGTACGCCCTCTATGGCGGAGGCGATGGCGATGCCGCTCATTCCCTCGTGGTCTTGGCTGAGAAGCAGTTCCGAAGGGTTGCTTACCTGCCGCAGCCCGTCTTGCCGCATTTCGTAAATGCCCAGTTCGGCAGTGCTTCCGAAGCGGTTCTTGATGCTGCGCAGGATGCGGTACATATAGTGCTGGTCGCCTTCGAACTGGAGCACGGTGTCTACGATGTGTTCCAGCACCTTAGGACCGGCGATGCTCCCTTCTTTGTTGATATGCCCGATGAGGATGACCGCCGTATGCGTCTCTTTGGCGAAGCGCAGGATGGAGGCGGAGCACTCCCTGACTTGGGCGATGCTGCCGGGCGACGACTCGAGCGTCTCTGTCGATATGGTTTGTATGGAGTCTATGATGACCAGGTCGGGATGTGTGTTCTTGATGTGTACGTAAATCTGCTCCAATGAGGTCTCGCAGACAATCAGGCAGTCGCCCGATGTGCCGGACAGGCGGTCGGCACGCAGTTTCAATTGCCGGGCGCTCTCTTCGCCGGATACGTAGAGGATGCGTTTCTCCGGTATCCGGAGTATGGTTTGCAACACCAGGGTCGATTTGCCGATGCCCGGTTCGCCGCCTATCAGTACAAGCGAGCCTTGCACCAGTCCGCCACCCAGCACGCGGTTCAGTTCCGCGTCGTGCAGGTCGATTCGGGGTTCGTCTCCGGCGGTAATCTCGTTCAGTGTCAGCGGCTTCGCCTTGGTGGTCTCAATGCCCGATACGGGGCGTTTGTTCACGGTTTCCTTCCGCACCACTTCTTCCACGTAGGTGTTCCACGCTCCGCACGACGGACATTTGCCTACCCATTTGGGCGAGTCCTGTCCGCAGTTGCTGCATACATATACCGTCTTTTCTTTTGCCATAAAAAGAACTTCCTTTAGAATGATTGCCCAAAGGTACGACTTTTCGTTTCAGGACCGATGGTATGCCGCAAAGTTTTTTGGGAGAGCCGCACGGCTTTTTCATTTACAGGAGCTAAAGGGAGTTATCTCCCTTCGGGATAGGAGTTAGAAGCCGGCAACTATACCGGGGCATACGGCCGGAGAGACCGCACAAACAGACAGGCGGAAGCGGACAAACGGAAACGAACCGGTGAAGAACAAACGGATAAGAACAGGTTGGCGAAATATTCCCGCCAAGCGCTTATTATCAGTGATATATGAGTGCCAGTCGTTTTCTGCTTGGTGGAACTTTATTCCCAGCCCGCAGGGAATGTGTTCCCAGCGTACAGGGAATATGTTCCCAACTTGCTGGGAACACGTTCCCAATTAAGTGGGAACATCGGAAGAAAAAGAAGCTGTCAGTTACGGGGCTTTTATTTACGGGAATTATCAGGAGCCAGAGGGGGAAGGACGGCTTCCTCTAACTCCTGTAAATGAAAAAGCCGTACTTGCCGCATGGCTTTTCGTTGCCGGATACGCTTGTTATAGGGTGATTTCGCCTGCAATGGGGCGGCTCATCAGTTCGCGTACTTCTTCGGGCGGGTAGTTGTGTCCCAGCAGGAACATCAGTTTGGTCACGGCAGACTCCGTGGTGCTGTCGTATCCGCATACCACGCCCGCCTGCATCAGCCGGTAACCCGTTTCGTAACGCTCCATCTCTACCGTGCCGGCGCTGCATTGGGTGACGTTTACAATGACGATGCCCTGCCGGCAAGCATCGTGCAGGCGGCGGAGAAACCACTCCTTCCGGGGTGCGTTCCCCGAACCGTATGTTTCCAGTACCACGGCTTTCAGTCCTTTTATGGAGAGAATGGCGTTTACTACGTTCTCCTGGATGCCGGGGAACAGTTTTAATATGGCTATGTTCGTGTCCAGAAGGTAGTGCGGGCGTAGTTTCCCTTGCGGGTTCTCCGGATGTATCAGTACATGGTTGTATTTAATGTGTATGCCGGCGGAAGCAAGCACGGGATAATTGTATGAACGGAAAGCATTGAAGTTTTCGGCATTTATCTTGGTGGTACGGTTGCCGCGCATCAGATGGTTCTCAAAGAAGATGGATACTTCGGGCACGATGGGACGTCCGTTGGGATGCCGGGCGGCGGCTATTTCAATGCTTGTCAGCAGATTTTCCTTGCCGTCGGTGCGGAGCACGCCGATGGGAAGTTGTGAACCGGTGAGGATGACGGGTTTGTTGAGGCATTCGAGCATAAAGCTAAGGGCGGATGCCGTGTATGCCATGGTGTCCGTGCCGTGCAGGATGACAAAGCCGGTATACCGGTCGTAGTTGTCGCTGATGATGCGCACGAGTTTGCGCCAGGCATCCGGGTCCATATCCGAAGAGTCCATAGGCGGGTCGAACTGATAGGTGTCGATGCGGAACGCGAACTTCTGAAGCTCGGGCACATGCTTCTGTAACTGTTCGAAGTTGAAGTTTTCCAAAGCCCCGGTGTCTGCATTCTCTATCATGCCGATAGTGCCACCGGTGTAAATTAACAAAACGGAAGTATTATTTGGGGACATACGCTCAATTCTTACATCATTACCCTGCAAAGATAGTAATATATCTCTGAAATAATAGCAAAATGTTATGAAATAGCGTGCGCTTGCCTGCCTGCTCGCAGCAAAAAGCATGAAAATGTCAGTCGGGGCATGGACATATTTCTCTCCTTTACAGGGCGGGAATGTGTTTTTATCGCAAAAAAGTCGCAAAAAGTGATAGATTGTATGTTTTTATTGTTACTTTTGCAACACTTATCATGAACGATAGCAATAAGAGACTATGAAGAAGTACTATCAACATACAGTCACATCCATGTGCACCATGACCCTTAGGGGTTGGGGATAGTATTTTGTGTTTCTACGTGTTACACCAGTTTTCAGCAGTTTTTCTTCTTTAATTAAAGTCAGTGCGGGCGATGGCAGCCTGTTTCCGACATTATTGTATCAACCGTTTCAATCCGATAAAAAGAAATGAAAGTAATAAAATTCGGCGGCACATCCGTAGGTTCCGCGAACAGCATTTTAAGCGTAAAGAGAATTGTAGAAGCCGTCAATGAACCTCTGATAGTGGTAGTATCCGCGCTGGGCGGCATTACGGACAAGCTGATCAATACTTCGAAAATGGCGGCATCCGGAGATTCCTCTTACGAAAACGAGTTTCGTGAGATTGTCTATCGCCATGTGGAAATGATAAAGGAGGTAATTCCGGCAGGCGAGGCGCAAGTGTCGTTGCAGCGGCGGGTGGGAGAGTTGCTTAATGAGTTGAAAGATATCTTCCAGGGTATTTATCTGATAAAGGACCTATCGCAGAAGACATCCGATACGATTGTGAGCTACGGCGAACGCCTTTCGTCCATCATTGCGGCGCAACTGACGGATGCCGAGTGGTTCGATTCGCGCCGCTTCATCAAAACGGAGAAGAAACACTCCAAACATGTGCTGGATGCGGAACTTACCGCATCCCTAATCCGTGAGACATTCAAGGAGTTGCCCAAACGTGTATTGGTGCCGGGATTTATCGCTACGGATAAGACTACGGGTGAAGTCACCAACCTCGGTCGCGGCGGTTCCGACTATACGGCTGCCATTATTGCCGCAGCGCTGGATGCCGATGCGCTGGAGATATGGACGGACGTGGACGGCTTCATGACTGCCGACCCGCGTGTGATTTCCACCGCTTATACCATCAACGAACTGAGCTATGTGGAGGCTACCGAGCTTTGCAACTTCGGGGCTAAGGTGGTGTATCCGCCTACCATCTATCCGGTGTGCCACAAGAATATACCTATTATAATAAAGAACACTTTCAACCCGGAGGGGGCAGGCACGGTTATCAAGCAGGAAGTGTCCAATCCGCAGAGCAAGGCGATTAAAGGTATCTCGTCCATCAACGATACGAGCCTGATAACGGTGCAGGGACTTGGCATGGTGGGTGTAATCGGTGTAAATTACCGCATCTTCAAAGCGTTGGCGAAGAACGGCATCAGCGTGTTCCTCGTGTCGCAGGCGTCTTCGGAGAACTCCACCTCTATCGGTGTGCGCAATGCCGACGCCGACCTGGCTTGCGAAGTACTGAACGAGGAGTTTGCCAAAGAGATTGAAATGGGAGAGATTTCGCCCATACAGGCGGAAAAGGACTTGGCTACGGTGGCAATCGTAGGCGAGAACATGAAGCATACGCCGGGTATTGCCGGCAAACTGTTCGGTACGCTGGGGCGCAACGGTATCAACGTGATTGCCTGCGCGCAGGGTGCGTCGGAAACAAATATCTCGTTTGTGGTGGACAGAAAGTCGTTGCGCAAGTCGCTGAACGTTATTCACGACTCTTTCTTCCTGTCGGAATACCAGGTGCTGAACCTCTTTATCTGCGGCATAGGCACGGTAGGCGGCAGCCTGATAGAGCAAATCCACAGCCAGCGCCAGAAACTGATGCAGGAGAACGGTCTGCAACTGAATGTGGTGGGCATTGCCGATGCTTCCAAAGCCATGTTCAGTCGGGAAGGTTTCGACTTGGGGCACTTCCGTGAGGAACTGGCGGAGAAAGGAAAGCCCAGCTCGCTCGATACCCTCCGTGACGAGATTATCGGTATGAATATCTTCAACTCCGTATTTGTGGATTGTACCGCCAATGCGGGTGTCGCTTCGCTCTATAAAGACCTGTTGATGCACAATGTATCGGTTGTTGCCGCCAATAAGATTGCGGCTTCTTCGGAATACGAGAACTACCGTGAGTTGAAGCAGATAGCACGCCAGCGTGGTGTGAAGTATCTGTTTGAGACGAACGTCGGTGCAGGCCTGCCTATCATCAATACCATCAACGACCTTATCCATAGCGGCGACAAGATACTGAAGATTGAAGCCGTGCTGAGCGGTACGCTGAATTACATCTTCAACAAAATCAGTGCGGACATTCCTTTCAGCAAGACCATCAGGATGGCGCAGGAAGAGCGTTATTCCGAACCCGACCCGCGTATCGACCTGAGCGGAAAGGATGTCATCCGTAAGTTGGTGATTCTGGCGCGTGAGGCGGGCTACCGTCTCGAACAGAGCGATGTGGAGAAGAACCTCTTTGTGCCCGATGATTTCTTTGAAGGTTCGTTGGACGATTTCTGGAAGAAAGTGCCGGGGCTTGATGCCGGTTTTGAGGCACGCCGCCGGGTGTTGGAAGCCGAAAACAAGCATTGGCGTTTCGTGGCAAAGTTGGAGAACGGCAAGGCATCCGTGGGATTGCAGGAAGTCGGCGTCAATCATCCGTTCTATGGACTGGAAGGCAGCAACAACATCATCTTGCTGACAACCGAACGTTATAAGGAGTATCCGATGATGATACAAGGTTACGGAGCCGGTGCGGGTGTGACGGCTGCGGGAGTGTTTGCGGATATTATGAGCATTGCGAATGTATAAAAGCCTTTCTGAAACAAATAATCGGTTATCGGTAGTTAGAATATGAAGATAGAGACAAATATCAACTTATCTCCCCTTCCTGCGAGGGAGAAGGCAAGGAGGAGAACCAAGCACCTCATCATCTTAGGCGACGGCATGGCAGACTGGCAAGTCCCCTCTTTGGGTGGAAAGACCCTGCTGCAAGCCGCTGCAACCCCCTATATGGACAAGCTCGCCCGAATGGGGCGTGTAGGCAGACTGAAAACGGTTGCCGACGGTTTTCATCCGGGCAGCGAGGTTGCCAATATGTCCGTTTTGGGCTACGACCTGCCGAAGGTCTATGAAGGACGCGGTCCCTTGGAAGCGGCAAGCATCGGTGTGGACCTGAAACCGGGCGAGATGGCGATGCGCTGTAACATCATCTGCATCGAAGGCGATGTGATAAAGAATCATTCGGCAGGACATATCACCACCGAAGAAGCCGATGTGCTGGTCCGATATCTGCAAGAGCAGTTGGGAGATGAGCGCGTGCGCTTTCATACCGGCGTGCAATACCGGCATCTGCTGGTAATAAAAGGCGGAGACAAGCGCATAGATTGCACTCCCCCGCACGATGTTCCGCTGCAACCCTACCGCCCGTTGCTGGTGAAGCCTATGGCGGGCACGGAGCATATCACCGCTCCCGAGGGAGAAGCCGACATGACCCCGCAACAGACCGCCGACCTGATTAATGACCTGATAATGCGCTCGCAGGAGCTGCTGAAAGCGCATCCCGTCAATAACAAACGCATAGCCGAAGGCAAAGACCCCGCAAACAGTATCTGGCCGTGGAGCCCGGGTTATCGTCCGCAGATGGAAAAGCTCTCGGATAAGTTCCCCCAAGTAAGGCAAGGCGCTGTTATCTCTGCCGTGGACCTGATTAACGGCATCGGCTATTATGCCGGACTACGCCGCCTGACGGTGGAAGGTGCCACCGGACTGTACGACACCAATTATGAGAATAAAGTTGCCGCCGCCCTCGATGCACTGCGGACGGACGATTTCGTCTATCTGCATATCGAAGCCAGCGATGAGGCGGGCCATGAAGGCGACATCGCCTTGAAGATGCGGACCATTGAAAACCTGGACAGCCGTGCCGTAGGTCCGATTTATGAGGCGGTGAAAGATTGGGAAGAGCCGGTTTCCATTGCCGTATTGCCCGACCATCCCACTCCCTGCGAGCTTCGTACGCATACCAACGAACCGGTACCTTTCCTCATTTGGTATCCGAGCATCGAGCCGGACGGGGTACAGACCTTCGATGAGGTTGCCGCCTGCAACGGCAGCTACGGTCTGATGAAAGAAGATGAGTTTATAAATGAATTTATGAAAGAGTTATGAAATATTACAGTACCAACAAACAAGCCCCCGACGCCACCCTCGAAGAAGCCGTGGTGAAAGGGCTTGCAGCGGACAAAGGGCTTTTCATGCCCTTTGCTATCAAACCGTTGCCGCAGGAGTTTTACGACACGATTGACACGCTCGGTTTCCAGGAGATAGCCTACCGGGTGGCGGATGCCTTCTTCGGCGAAGAT
This sequence comes from uncultured Bacteroides sp., assembly GCF_910578895.1. Taxonomy (GTDB): domain Bacteria; phylum Bacteroidota; class Bacteroidia; order Bacteroidales; family Bacteroidaceae; genus Bacteroides. The sequence goes on along the minus strand of NZ_CAJTSC010000009.1, from coordinate 6,701 downwards.
GTTCCCGCGGATACATTGAAGCAGATTGTGTACGACACGTTGAACTTTGATGTCCCTTTGGTGAAAGTGACGGAGAACATCTACTCCCTCGAACTGTTCCACGGACCTACGCTTGCCTTTAAGGATGTGGGTGGGCGTTTCATGGCGCGCCTGCTGGGCTATTTCATCAAGAAAGAGGGCAAGAAGCAGGTCAACGTATTGGTTGCCACTTCGGGCGATACGGGCAGTGCCGTGGCGAACGGCTTCCTTGGAGTGGAAGGTATCCATGTATATGTGCTCTATCCGAAAGGCAAGGTCAGCGAAATCCAGGAGAAGCAGTTTACCACGTTGGGGCGGAACATTACGGCACTTGAGGTGGACGGTACGTTCGACGACTGCCAGGCATTGGTGAAAGCCGCCTTCATGGACAAGGAACTGAACGGGCACTTGCAACTTACCAGTGCCAACTCCATTAATGTGGCGCGTTTCCTGCCGCAGGCGTTCTACTATTTCTATGCCTATGCCCAATTGAAGCGGGCAGGAAAGGCGTCCGATGCCGTGGTATGTGTGCCGAGCGGTAACTTCGGCAATATAACGGCAGGCTTGTTTGGCAAGCGTATGGGCTTGCCGGTGAAGCGCTTCATCGCGTCCAATAACCGCAACGATATCTTCTATCAATATTTGCAGACGGGCGTTTATACACCGCGTCCCAGCATTGCCACCATTGCCAACGCTATGGACGTGGGTGACCCGAGCAACTTTGCCCGTGTGCTCGACCTCTATGGCGGCAGCCATGCGGCTATCTCTGCCGAAATAAGCGGTGCCACCTATACGGACGGGCAGATTGCCGAAACCGTGAAAGATGTTTGGCAGAGCAGCCATTACCTGCTCGACCCTCACGGCGCCTGCGGCTTCCGTGCATTGCAAGAGGGCTTGCAGCCGGGCGAGACGGGTGTCTTTTTGGAAACAGCCCATCCCGCCAAGTTCAAGGAAACGGTAGAGGATATCATCGGCGAAGCGGTGCAGGTACCCGAGAAATTGCAGGCTTTTATGCGTGGTGAAAAGAAAAGCCTGCCGATGTCGAAAGACTTTGCAGACTTCAAGCATTATCTGATGGGTATTTAAAGTCCCATCCGTTGCAGTGGAATGAAAACTCAAAATTGAAAATAACTTTATCATTCTGTCTTCAGAGGGGAAATGAAACTCTGAATGACAGAATGTGAGGTTTATCCGTATCCTTCCCTCTTTCCTCTTCTCACCCCTTTTTCTCTTCTTGGAATCCGGAGCTGATAAAGCAACCGCCGCGTACAGATGAATTTACTTTCTGCGGAAAACGGATGGTCTTCCTGCATATCATTTCTCTGCCCGGGGGAAATTCAGAAACACCAGATACTCCCCTTCCGCTTCAATCGTAAATTCCGTTCCGTTACATTCGTTGAGTGTACCTTGCCACCAGTTGGTGAAATCGCTTAGGGGATATGCCAGTCCGTGTCCGTGCAGTTTGCGGGCGCCGAAGTTGATGATGGATACCTGTTGCCCCGGCAGGCAGGCGAAAGTGCATGTATCCCGGCAGGGGATGAAAACGCCGTAATCCGTGTACGTGCGTACTTCGGCTCCGGCACGCATATAGTCCATGAGCAGGCTGATGTTTCCTAAGGTATGGTCTTCGCGTTTGCCGGTGGCGCCTACAATGGCAATCCGGCGTTTGCCTTGCGACAGCAGGTAACTGACGGCTTTAGTCTGGTCGTTGGTCTCCTGTTCGGAGATGCGCTGAAGCAGGTGTCCGTACTTCTTCCGGTTCTCCTTGCTGATAGAGTCTCCGTCGCCGATAATAAGATTGGGGACATGTCCGTTACGGATATACTCGTCCGCTCCGCCGTCGCAACAGACCACGTAGGGCGCATCCGCCAATACCTGCAAGGGCAGGGGGGCGGCAGGGTATTCCCCGTTTGCTAAAACCACAGCTTCCACTTCCATAATCAATGAACTTCGGGATTTCAGGTTTATGATTTCAGATTTCGGATTGATAGGATGTCATCTGCCGGTAATCAGTTTGGCATCTGGCAACTGAAATCATACATCTGAAATCTTTTTCTTCCATTTAAAGTAGCCAAAGATAGCGATTATTGTGTAAAGACCGTATAATGCGGCGGTAAAATCGAGTCCTTTATATATGTATAGCCCCGTGCTCATGGCATCTACGCCCACCCATGCCCACCATTGTTCTGCATATTTGCGTGCCAGCATCCACATGCCGATGATGCTGAGTGCGGTGGTGAAGGAGTCCAGCCACGGGACATTACTGTCCGTAAAGTTAATAAGCACCCATGCGATGCCGACGAAAGTAACGGCAAATACCGCAGCGAGCGGCAGCACATAGCGTACGGGCATGTGGGTGATGGGCAATGACGCCTGTTGCCGGTTGTCCGCATCCGAGGCTCTCCTTCTCAGGATTGTCCGGCGCAGGAATGCCCCGTACTTCCACATCATCCAACCATAGGCGGCGGCTCCGAGATAATAGATGTTGATGCCGAAATCGGCATACAACCCCGCGTTGTAGTAGACGAAGATGTAGATAGCGGGCATGATGATGCCCGCTATCCAGAGATAGATACTTGCCCGGTACTCCAGCCAGAGGTAGAGAAGTCCGACAAGTGTTCCGATAATTTCGAGTGTTTGTTCCATAAACCGGTTTAGAAACGTAAAGAGATATGACCTAATACATTGGTGCCCGCCTGGGCGGCATATCCTGCGTAGTTGTAGCGTACTTTCTGCCCGTTGTCGTAATAGAAGCCACTGCCTGCATAACCGTTATTCTCGTACTCCTCGTTGAAGAGGTTGTAGACGGTGCAGCCCACGGTTATCGACTTGATTTTAGGCAATGCGAAGGTGTACGATACGTTCAGGTTGCTGACGAAATAGGCGTCCAGGATATGGTCTTTGCAATCCAGGTTGCTCATATATTGCTTGCTGACGTATTGCGACTGCAAAGATGCTTCAAGCCCCTTGTATGTATATCCGAAACGGTTGTTCAGCAGGAAGTCGGGCGAGAAGGCGATGTGTGTGTCGCCCAGATAAGTGCTCCACTTGTCGCCTGCGGCATCTTCGTTTTCGTAAAGCGTTTCGGTGAAGTGCTCTACCCGGTTGCGGCTCAGCGTGGCATTGATATCCCATTGGAAACCGCAAGGCAACTTCAATCCCGCCATCAGCTCAACGCCCATGCGGTAGCTGTCGGGCACGTTGGCGGCTACGGGTTCGCCGATTTCGTTCAGCTCGCCGGTCAGTACCAGCTGGTCTTTGTAGTCCATATAGTACAGGTTGGCACCGAGGCTCAGCCGAGAATTGGCAAAGGTATAGCCCAACTCGTAGTCGGACAAACGCTCCGCTTTGGGACGTTCGGTAAACTTGCCGTCCGTATAGTTGTTGCGTGTAGGCTCTTTGTGTGCCACGCTGAACGAGCCGTACAGCCGGTTATGACGGTCGATTTGCCACGACAATCCGGCTTTGGGATTGAAGAAGTCGAACTTCTCGTGAATGGCAAGTTGTTGCAGTCCGTCGTTGGTGACGCTGTTCCACTTGTCGTTCTGCCCGTATATCTTGTAGGAGATGTGGCGGTACTGCAAGTCGGCGTATGCGTTGAGGCCGTGGCACAGTTCATAATCCGCCTTCAGATACAGGTTGCCGTCGTTCTTTGCGGCATTGTTGCGGTAGTAGTCCTTGTCGGGGTCAAGGGAGCCGATATAGTTCTTCACCCATAGCACTTTGCCGAAGTGGTCGCCGTCGTAGCGGTTCAGTCCACCGCCAAGGGATGCGTGCAGGCGTTCGCCCTTGTAATTTACGGAGAAGATGCCGCCGCCGAACCAGTTGTCCATCGCCTTCTTGCGGACAAGGTCGCTTTCGTCTATGGTTTTGCCGTCGTGCTCGTAGGGGAGCAAACCATACTCCGCCAGCTTGCGTCCGTCCTTATACTCTTGATAGTAACCGTCTCCTTTGGCATAGTGCAGGCCTACGTTCACATTCCAGGCGTTGGTGAAGTTGTGGTTGAAGAGCAACTGGTAGTTCTTCAGCACGTAGTTGTCCGTCTGGTCTTCGTAGAAGTGGTCCGTGCCGTTGTCGTCGGTATACATATATCCGCACGAGTTGTAGCGCCTGCCGTACTTTTCCATCTCCTCCTTGCTGGCATAGTTCCAGGCATGGTAGGTGCGTTCTTTGCCGCCGAAGGTTATCAGCTTGACAGAGGTGTTTTCGTTATAGTATCCGCCTTGCAGGTAGTAGGAGTTCAGCCCCACCGATGCGCGGTCGATGTATCCGTCCGTGCTGATGTTGGACAGGCGGGCATCGAAAGACCAATGGTTGCCGATAAGTCCCGTGCCCGCCTTCACCGTCTCCTTGTGCGTGTTGAACGAGCCGTACGAAGCGTTCAACTCGGCATACGGCTTTGTCGAGAAGTCCCCGGTCTGCATATTGATGCTGGCTCCGAAAGCGCCCGCTCCGTTGGTGGACGTTCCGACGCCGCGCTGTATCTGTACGTCTTTCACGGAAGACGCGAAGTCGGGCAGATTCACCCAAAACATGTTGTGGCTCTCGGCATCGTTGACGGGAATGCCGTTGGCGGTGACGTTGATGCGCGTTCCGTCTGTGCCGCGTACCCTCAGTGTGGTGTAACCGATGCCCGCTCCGGCATCACTGGTGGTGATGGCGGAGGGTGTCATGCTCAGCAGATACGGCAGGTCCTGGCCGAAGTTCTGCTTCTGAAGCTGCTCCTTGTTGATGTTGGTAAAAGCCACCGGGGTAGTCCCTGTGGCACGTGTGGAGATAATTTCTACTTCCTGCAGGCCTATCACCCGCAGGCTGTCCTTTTCCTTTGTCTGCGCACAGACATTCAGCACTGCCATAAACAGGCATGCCGTCATTGCATACTTTTTCATTTTGCAATTTAATTTATTAAAAGATTAATACAGAAAAGGGGAACTTTTCTTCTCTTTTCCCTACGCTGGTACTAACCAGATCAGGTCAATGGGTATGATCTCAGCCCGTCATATTAGGGCACCCCTCAGTTGAAATCGGCAGCAAAAGTATCTCTTTTGGTTGAAAGGTGCAAGCGATGCGAACAGAAAATGAATTTATTTGTTACTTTTGCATCCATAAACTTATAAACTATAATCATTATGTTATCATCATTGTTAATGACGGCATTTGCCATTCAGGCTACTGAAGAGGGATTCAGCAAGCTTCAGATTCTTATGCAACAACTGATAGATTGGGGAGTGGGAGCCGGCGGCCGTATCATAGGGGCGGTTATCATCTTTGTGGTAGGACGCTTCCTTATTTCCTTTATCAAGAAGGTGGTTTCCCAGCTTCTTATGAAGCGGCACATCGATGCGGGTATCCAGACCTTTGTCAAGAGCCTTGTGAATATCCTGCTGACGGTATTGCTGATTATTGCCGTTATCGGCAAGCTGGGGGTTGAGACTACCTCGTTTGCTGCCTTGCTGGCGTCTGCCGGTGTGGCGATTGGTATGGCGTTGTCCGGAAACTTGCAGAACTTTGCAGGCGGACTCATTGTCCTGTTGTTCCGTCCGTTCAAGGTGGGCGACTTCATTGAAAGCCAGGGGGTGTCCGGCACGGTACGTGAAATCCAGATTTTCCATACCATCCTTACCACGGCCGACAATAAGGTGATTTATATTCCCAACGGCGCTCTGAGCAGCGGCACTGTGACCAATTACAGCCGTGAAGATACCCGTCGCGTGGATTGGGTCATCGGAGTGGAGTATGGCGAGAATTACGACAAGGTGGAGAGCACCGTGCGCCGCATACTTGCAGCCGACAGCCGCATCCTGAACACGCCCGAGCCTTTTGTCGCCCTTCATGCTTTGGATGCCAGCAGCGTGAATATCGTTATCCGTGTTTGGGTGAACAGCGGTGACTATTGGGGAGTTTATTTTGATATGAACAAGACCATTTACACGGTGTTCAACGAGGAGGGAATCGGCTTTCCGTTCCCGCAGTTGACGGTGCACCAGGCAAAGGATTAATCAAGTTGCCGTTCCGCTCTTCTTCGGAGCGGTTCGTTTTCGGCCATCTTCTTTCGTTGTTTTATATCGGCGCAGGTTCGATGTGCTATTTGGCGGAAGCCGGTCAGTTATGGAATGCCATGGCTGGCCGGCTTTTTCCATACACGCGTGTCATGTTTGTTCCCGGCTTGTTGGGAACGTTTTCCCACCATTGTGGTTTCATGTTTTAGGTGATGCGGCTTCACGGCTTTTTCATTTACAGAAGTTAGCGAGATTTATTTAACGTGAATTGGATATAAGGACTAAACTGATTCGTTTGTAAATTAGGACCATAGCGATAACAACATTAATCGAACTCACGTTAAACTATTTAATATTAAAGATTATCCTGATAATTGTTTGATAAACTATATAAATGGATGTATTATAGTTTTCTTTCTTTACATCCTCATTTTCCTCGTAGCCGCCCCCTTTTGTCCGGCACCGAGGAAGGCAAGGTTCCCCGGTGCCGAAGGCGGTGTTCCCCGGTGGGGAACGACCCGTTCCTCGGTGCCGGACAGAACCCCGCTCGGAAAGGGGTTGTAGAGGGGGTAAGAGAGAGGGCGTCGGGATTCCTTTCTTTTGATAAAAAATAATGATAAACAAAACAGCTGTCTTTGCGAAAAGATGGATAGTGTTCCGTCATTGTTCTGAATTATATCGAAC
>NZ_CAJTSC010000008.1 GCF_910578895.1 uncultured Bacteroides sp. | reverse complement strand
CAAAATTCATAATTCATAATTCAAAAAACGCGCCGCCCCCACCTTCACAGGCAGGGGCGGCACAAACCACAAATACAAATACAACTAAACAAAGTTTTTCCTTAAATAATTCCCTGACCCATCATGGCATGCGCCACTTTCATGAAGCCGGCAATATTGGCGCCTTTCACGTAGTTGATGTAGCCGTCAGGTTCTGTTCCGTATTTCACACACTGGGCATGGATGCCGTGCATAATGGCGTGCAGCTTCTCATCCACTTCCGCCGCGCTCCAACTGAGGTGCATGGCATTCTGCGACATTTCCAAGCCGCTGGTAGCCACACCGCCCGCGTTCACCGCCTTGCCCGGTGCATACATAATCTTGTTTTCAATAAAGAGGTCGATGGCTTCGGGCGTACATCCCATGTTGGAGATTTCGCCTACACAAGTCACCTGGTTATCAATCAGATGCCGTGCATCTTCGCCATTCAGTTCATTCTGCGTCGCACAAGGCAAAGCGATATCCGCTTTCACCTCCCACGGACGTTTGCCGGGAACGAAAGTAGAGCCGGGGAATTCGTCGGCATACGGAGCCACGATGTCGTTGCCCGATGCACGGAGTTCCAGCATATAGTCTATCTTCGCGCCACTGATGCCGTTGGGGTCGTAGATATAACCATCGGGACCGGAAATGGTGACGACCTTCGCGCCAAGTTGGGTAGCCTTGGTAGCCGCACCCCAAGCCACATTTCCGAAGCCGGAAATGGCAACCGTCTTGCCCTTGATATCAATGCCTTTGGTTTCCAGCATCTGGTTTACGAAATACAGCCCGCCGAAACCGGTTGCTTCGGGACGTATCAGCGAACCGCCGAACTCCAGCCCTTTGCCGGTGAAAGTTCCCGTAAACTCACGCGTCAGCTTCTTGTACATACCGAACATATAACCTACTTCGCGACCGCCCACGCCGATGTCACCGGCAGGCACGTCCATATCCGGACCGAGGTGGCGCCACAGTTCCAGCATGAAAGCCTGGCAGAAACGCATCACTTCCGCATCGCTCTTGCCGCGCGGAGAGAAATCGGAACCGCCCTTGCCGCCGCCCATAGGCAACGTGGTCAACGCATTTTTGAAAGTCTGTTCAAAGCCTAAGAACTTCAAGATAGAGAGGTTTACGGAAGCGTGGAAACGAATACCGCCTTTGTAGGGACCGATGGCATTGTTGAACTGTACACGATAGCCGAGATTGGTTTGCACCTCGCCTTTATCGTCTACCCACGTGACGCGGAAAGTAAAAATTCGGTCGGGTTCCACCAACCGTTCTATGATTTTCGCTTTCTCGAACTCAGGATGCTGATTGTAGATATCTTCGATAGAAAGAAGTACTTCCTTTACGGCTTGAAGATATTCAGACTCGCCGGGATGCTTTGCCTCCAAAGAGGACATGATACGTTCGATATTCATAATATTACGTTTTAAAGGTTATTACCTCATTAACTAATTGTTGTTTCAAACAAAATGTCAACAAATAACACCGCAAATATAGGAAAAGTTTTCAAAACGCCTAAACTTTACGGAGATATTTTGATGGAGTAATAATAAAACGTCAGAAGCGCATCGACCGTGTGGACCGGTGCCTGGCTCTGTCCCGTCTTGCCGGACATACATATTTTCTTACAAAACAGAGGAAAAACAAGCCGTCCGCAAAAGGCATGCCCAATCACTCGCCGAGTGAATGCCATTCAGTCAGGGACTGAAAGGCTTTGAGTCAGGGAGTGAAAGGCATTCAGTTCCTGACTCATTCCACCCCCTCTCAGAAGGTATTCTGAAGGGGGTGGGAAGAATCGTACAAATTCCAAGCGCCTGCAATAAAAAAAGAGGACACAACGACATCCGTGGAAAAGTAATCCGTTATTCTTTATTCTTCATTTAAATTCGTATTTTTGCCCCCGAACCATAATCTTATGTAAAGATGCTCAGCAAGTTTAAATTGAACCAACTGTATTTCAAGGATACGCAATTTGCCAACCTCATGACACGGCGTATCTTCAATGTGCTTCTGATTGCCAACCCTTACGACGCCTTCATGCTGGAAGACGACGGGCGCATCGACGAGAAAATCTTCAATGAATACACCTCGCTCTCCCTGCGCTACCCGCCGCGCTTCACACAGGCATCTACCTGCGACGAGGCGTTGGCGCAACTCTCCTCCATGCCGTACGACCTTATTATATGTATGCCGGGAACGGGAGACAACGAAGGGTTCGATGTGGCACGCACCATCAAGGGGCAATACGAACATATCCCGATGGTAATCCTGACACCGTTCAGCCACGGCATCACCAAACGCATTGCCAACGAAGACCTCAGTTCGTTCGATTACATTTTCTGTTGGCTGGGCAATACCGACCTGCTGGTATCTATCATCAAGCTGATAGAGGACAAGATGAACCTGGAGCACGACGTCAGCGAAGTGGGCGTACAGATTATCCTTTTGGTAGAAGACGGCATCCGCTTCTACTCCTCCATCCTGCCCAACCTCTATAAATTCGTGCTGAAGCAGAGCCAGGAGTTCTCTACTGAAGCACTGAATGCCCACCAGCGCACGTTGCGCATGAGGGGGCGTCCTAAAATAGTCCTCGCGCGTACCTATAATGAAGCAACCGGCATCTACGAGAAATACAAGAACAACATACTGGGAGTAATCACGGATGTCCGCTTCCCCCGCGTGGAGCGTGGCGAAAAGGATGCGCTTGCGGGCATCAAGCTATGTGCCGCCATACGCAAGGAGGACCCGTTCGTCCCGTTAATCATACAATCTTCCGAATCGGAGAACGTGTCGTACGCCGCCAAATACGACGCGGCTTTCATCGACAAGAACTCCAAGAAGATGGATGTGGACCTGCGCCGCATCGTGTCGGACAACTTCGGTTTCGGCGACTTCATCTTCCGCAATCCCGACACGCTGGAGGAGATTGCACGCGTCAAGAACCTGAAAGAACTTCAGAACATCCTTTTTGCCGTTCCGGCAGAGTCGTTCCTCTACCACATCAGCCGCAACCACGTGAGCCGCTGGCTCTATTCGCGCGCCATGTTTCCCATCGGCGAATTTTTGAAACCCATCACGTGGAACAGTCTGCAGGATGTGGACGCCCACCGCAGGATTATCTTCGAGGCGATCGTCAAATACCGCAAGATGAAGAACCAGGGCGTAGTCGCCGTATTCAAGCGCGACCGCTTCGACCGCTACTCGAATTTCGCCCGCATCGGCGACGGTTCGCTGGGCGGCAAGGGGCGCGGCCTGGCATTCATCGACAACATGGTGAAGCACCATCCCGAGTTCGAGGAGTTCGAGAACGCCCGTGTCGCCATTCCCAAGACGGTGGTACTCTGCACGGACGTATTCGACGAGTTCATGGAGAGCAACAACCTGTATCAGATAGCCCTGTCCGATGCGGCTGATGACGTAATCCTGCGCTACTTCCTGAAAGCCAAACTGCCCGACCGCCTGGTCGAGGACTTTTTCACGTTCTTCGACGTGGTGAAGTCGCCCATCGCCATCCGCTCCTCCTCACTGCTGGAAGACTCGCATTACCAGCCTTTCGCCGGCATATACAATACGTATATGATTCCTTACCTGGACGACAAATACGAAATGCTCCGCATGCTCAGCGATGCCATCAAAGGAGTTTATGCCTCTGTCTATTTCCGCGACTCGAAGGCTTATATGCAGGCAACAAGCAATGTCATCGACCAGGAGAAAATGGCGGTAATCCTGCAGGAAGTGGTGGGCAACCAGTATGGCGACCGCTATTACCCCTCCATGTCGGGCGTGGCGCGCTCGCTCAACTACTACCCGCTCGGAGACGAGAAGGCGGAAGAGGGCATCGTCAACCTTGCACTCGGGCTGGGAAAATACATCGTAGACGGCGGCATGACGCTCCGCTTCTCTCCCTACCACCCCAACCAGGTGCTGCAAACCAGCGAGATGGAGATTGCGCTGAAAGAGACCCAGACACGGTTCTATGCGCTCGACCTGCGCAATGCCGGGCAAGACTTCTCCATCGACGACGGCTTCAACCTGCTGAAACTGCATGTGAAAGAAGCGGAGAAAGACGGTGCGCTCAATTACATAGCATCCACCTACGACCCCTACGACCAGATTATACGTGACGGGCTCTATCCGGGCGGGCGCAAGGTCATCACCTTTGCCAATATCCTGCAACACGACGTCTTCCCCCTGCCCCGCATCCTGCAACTGGCGCTGAAATACGGACAGCAAGAGATGCGCCGTCCCGTGGAAATAGAATTTGCAGCCACCATGAGCCGCGAAAAAGACAAGACCGGCACGTTCTACCTGTTGCAAATCCGTCCGATTGTAGACAGCAAGGAGATGCTCGATGAAGACCTTACCGCCATTCCCGATGAAAACCTGCTGCTCCGCTCCAACAACTCGTTAGGACATGGCATAATGAACGAGTTGCAAGACGTCATCTATGTAAAGACCGACGAGTACAGCGCCTCCCACAACCAGGAAATCGCCTGGGAGATAGAGAAACTGAACCAGCAGTTCCTGAATGAAGGCAAGAACTATGTCCTGATAGGTCCGGGACGTTGGGGAAGCAGCGACACATGGCTCGGCATCCCCGTGAAATGGCCCCATATCAGCGCGGCACGCATCATTGTGGAAGCCGGGCTGACGAACTACCGTGTCGACCCCAGCCAGGGAACGCACTTCTTCCAGAACCTGACCTCTTTCGGCGTAGGTTATTTCACCATCAACGCGTTTATGAACGATGGCGTCTACAACCAGGACTTCCTGAACGCACAGCCTGCCGTACATGAAACCAAATACCTGCGCCACGTCCGTTTCGAACATCCGATAACAGCCAAAATGGACGGAAAAAAGAAACAGGGAGTGGTGTTGCTGCCCGAATCCTGACACTTGGATACCCTTAAGAGAAGCATACATACAATAAGCCTTTTTACAGGAAAATGGAACAAATCATGTTCCATTTTTCATTTTATACTGTTAAATTGCTCATTATAACCCTATTTTATCGTCAAAAAAACATATTTTTGCAGTCAGTTTCGAATGTCAACAGGTAAAAAAACATAAATTAAACACTGCCAATGGACAAACGTAAAGCAACTACTCTGACCTTGCTTGCCACATTCTGTATCCTGTTCGCGGGGTGCGTACAAGATGAAAAGCATTCCACCGGCTACGGCACAATGAACATACGGCTGTCCGCCGACCCAAGCATGATAGAAATGGGCAATTCCCCCGCCACCCGCGCCGGAAACGTTCCGGATGTCTCGGCATTCGCCCTGTCACTATCCGATGAAAAAGCCGAGGTGAAGCAATGGGATTCGTATGCAGACTTCAAAGATGAAGAGAAAATAGCCATCGGCAACTATACGCTGAAGGCATATTACGGAGACGAAAAGCAAGAGGGGTTCGATGCCCCCTACTACGAAGGGAGCACAGGCATACAGATACTGGAGAACCAAAACACGTCTGCCGAAATCACTTGCTACATAGCCAACGTGCAACTCACCGTAATCTGCTCCGAAGCAGTGTTGACGTACTTCTCCACTTTCGACATGCAGGTCCGTTCGGGCAGCGGCACTACCATCGACATCGCCAAAGACGAACGCCGCCCCGTGTATTTAATGCCGGGCAGCCTGCAATTAGAGGCTAAAATGAAAAAACAAAACGGAGTAAGCCAGACCTTAAGGCTGATGGAAATCGATGAGACACAGCCACGCCAGCATTACATTATCCATGTGGATGTAAACGATGGCAACACAGGCGGGGGCACATTGTCTGTCACTTACAATACCGTCCAATCCGAAGAAGAGGTACAAATCGACCTCTCGGACGCCTCGCTCAACCTGAAGGCTCCGGAATTTACCGCACAAGGCTTTGACGACGGCACCAACATCACCTTGCGCGAAGGTTCGCAACCGGCGTCAATGAAAGTCACCCTGAATGCCCGTGCGGGCATCAGAGAGTGCGACTTGCTCATACAGTCCCCTTATCTCAACTCCGAGGCCATAGGTATAGACGGTGTGGTGAAGCTTGTGCCCACCACCGATGCCGCCATAGCCATGAAGCGGAAAGTGGTGGACAAAGGCCTGCGCCTGCTCGGCCTGGAAGACAACATAGAGCGGCTGGCACTGATAGACTTCACCCAGCTGGTGATGAACATGGTTTGTACAGGCAGCACCGATGAATCCAGCACATTCACCCTGCGCGCTGTAGACAACCGGGGAGTGGTGCAGGAAAAAGAGCTCTCCTTTACCACGACCTTGCAAAGCAACCAGTTCTCGCTTCCTGCCATAACCAAAACGGTAATGATTGGCAGCACCGAAGCCGAGGCGGAAGTCAACCTGCTGACATCCGGCGACACCGGAGAGCAGGATGTGAACAACGTTGTTTTTGAATACAAGGATGAAGCGGGCGAATGGATAAAAGCCACCACCGAATGGGTAAGCGACAATGCGGAAGATATCAAGAACCATACCGCCAAGATAAAGGGATTGCCGGAAGTGCACAGAAACCTGGCAATACGCGCCAGATACGGAAGCAAGGTGTCCGAAGAGCAGACTTTGGGCTATTATATTCCTGAGTTCTCGATTACGGCGGATGAGGCGGATATTTGGGCGCGCAAAGCAACGATGCAGGTAACAGCGGATACGCCAGAAAAACTGAATGCCGTATTGAAATACTTGAAACTTACCTATAATGGTTCGGAAATAGAAACGACTCAAAAGGAGAATACTTATTTGTGGACGGAACTACAGCCCGGAACAGGATATGACATCGTAGGTATTTGCAATGAAGGCGGCGAAGTTACCAATCAAGTAACTTATCATTTGGATACCGAGGTTCCTGAACAGTTGCCTAATCATGACTTTGAAGGAGAATGGGTTTCCGGACCTTATGATGGACAGTCTATCAATAAGGGCGGACCTTGGGCACGAAGAACAGGAGGACTTTCTTGGGGAAATGGTGCATGGACAACCAAAGAAACATACGAGAGTACAACATTGTACATAAAAGAGCCAAAAGGTTGGTGTACTGTCAATAGCAAGACAATGCCTACCTCTCCTGCAACAAGTAATACATGGTACGTTGTCCCTTCAACAAACCAATCAACTCTAACAAGTACTTGCGTTATGTTACAAAATGTAAGTTGGAATGATAATGGAACTCCCATAAGTCCTATCGGAAGAATAGGTACTGCTATTTCGAGTGCCAACTCTTATGAGAGTTTCCCCGGTTTTGATAAACTAAATTCTCCCGGTATAGAACTTAATCGTTCAGCCGGCAGACTGTTTTTAGGTAGTTATTCTTATGAAAATGGAACGGACATTCCTACAGAAGGGTATGCTTTCAACACCCGTCCCAGCCGACTGCAATTCAAATATAAATATATACCCAAAGCGAGAGTAGGAAGTACACAGGAAGACAAAGGATATGTAAGGATTATGCTGCGAAAGGGAACCAAGAGCATACTGAGAGACAATAAGGAATTTATAGAACTGGATTTGGAGAAGACGGACAACGTGTTGACCAAGACACTCGACATTCCCTATCCATCCGCCGGATGCGAAAAACCCGACACCATCTGTGTCATGTTCTGTTCTTCCATAGGCGGAAAAGAGTGGCTGACAAGCGGAGAGGACATTAACAATCCTCTTGTCACCAATCCTAACAGTATAGCGCAAGCCTGCGTAACAGGCTCCGAGCTATACATTGATGATATTGAATTAATCTATTAAAGACATAAATATGAAAAAGCTATACTACCTCTTTTATTTATGCGCCGTTCTCACCGGACTTACGGGATGCGACCGCGAGAAAGTAGAATATGCCACAGGAAACGGCGAGCCTCAAATGGTGAGCGTAAATCTGAAGAACTGCATAAACGTACAGGTCACCGAAGCGCCGGACACGCGTGCCGCCGCCAATACGGAAGAGTACATCGTATCCTTATACAAGGAAGACCACACTTTGGTAGAGTCATGGATTTATAAAGAGATGCCCGACTTGGTGTCCGTGCTATCCGGCAAGTACTACCTCAAAGTGATGTCGCACCAGCTAAAGCCCAAAGACACCAAAGCCTACTTCGAGGGAACTTCCGAGGTATTCAGCATTATTCCCGGCGTTGTTACGGAAGTGACTCCCATCGTCTGCGAAATGAAGAACATCAAGGTGATGATCAGTTTTGACGAGGCACTCAAGAAGTTCTTAGGAACAGACGTTACGGTGACCGTAGTGGTGGGACAAGAAAGGCAAGAGTACTCCGACATCGAAGAAGCCATCAACAATCCGGTCTACTTTGCCCCCACGGAAGGAGACATAACTGTGGTGTACGTATTGTTCGACGGAACGGTGGACAACTACAAAGAAAACTTCACCAAGACCTATTCCACCACATCCGGCAAGGCGGTGACCATCAACTTCACGCTGAAAAACGTAAGCGACGATGTCATCGAGGATTCCGGTCTGGTATCCCTTAAGATGGCGGTAGACCTGAGCGTAATCAGCATCGACAAACACTATAACATCGCCATGATAGAGGAAATCATACCGGAAGAGGAAGAGGGCGGTGAAGGGGAAGACAAAACCCAACCGACCGTGGTGGGACGCGGCTTCAACATCAAAGAAACACAGACTGTGCCTGCCGACGGAGTAATGACCTGCATTGTAGACATCACCGCTTCCAACCGCCTGGCACACCTGGAAGTAACCATCGACTCCGAAGTGCTTACCGAAGACGAACTGGCGGCTGTCGGCCTCAAGAAATCTTTCGACCTTGCATACCCCGGCGAACTGGAAAACGCGTTGGGCGAGAACGGGCTGAAATTCCCTGTCTCCAATCAGGTCATCGGGCAGAAATCATTGGAATTCAACATCACGAATTTCATTCCTTTGCTCAACATATTGGGCGCCGGCACGCACAACTTCATCATCAAGGCAACAGACCAGAACAATGTAGCTGCCGAAGAAGTATTGACGTTAATCACAGGCAAATAAAGAACCATGAAGAAACGATTTTCATATATCCTGTTATCCGCCCTGTGCTGCCTTTCCTCCTGTACAAAAGAGGATTTGAGCGGCAGCGGGATACTGGACCTGTCGGTCCGGATAGGTGCAAGCATTCCTGCCGCCGTACGCGCCTTGCCCACACAGGATGAATTGGACAACAGTTGCATCATCAAACTGCGGAATGGCGATGGCAAATTGCTGCGAGAATACGCGGGTGTCAGTGCCGTGCCCGCAAGGATGGAACTTGTAACAGGCATGTACACGGTCAGTGCCACCGCCGGAACCAAAGTGGATGCAGCGTTCGACGCCCCGTATTACAGCGGTTCGGAGCAGTTTGAAATCAGACGGAATGAAACGACTCCCATCACCCTGCCGCTCTATGTGCAGAATACGGTGGTAGTGGTTGCCTACACCGAAGAAGCCGCCCGCAAATTCAAGGACGGCAAAGTAACCGTCTCCATGTCCAGAGGCTCTTTGGTGTTCGACAAAGCCATGCCCCACCTCACCGGATACTACATGCTCCCCACGGGAGAAACCGAACTGGACTGGAACATAGAGGCCGTCACCACGGACGATGTCTCCCACACCAAAACCGGAATGCTGACGGATGTAAAAGCATCCACCAAATATACGCTGACTTTCGATTACAAGGAACTGGACCCGCAGGACGGCGGCATGGTCATTACCATCAACGTGGCCGAAGAACCGATGCCGGAGGTGTATGATGAAGGCATCAGCCAAGCCCCCCGCATCGAACGGTACGAGAACGGCGCCTTCCATTCGTTGAGCGACCCCGTGAACTTTGCACTTAACGACCAAGGCAAAGACGTGGACCTGTTTGTGCTCACCACATCGGAACTGAAGAGCCTGACACTCTCCTGCCCGGAATTTACCACCAAAGTAGGTCTGAAATCGGAGACCATTGATGTATTGACAATGGCTGACAACGTAAAGGAAACCATCAAGGACAAAGTGGCTTTCGACAATTATTATGACGAAGCAACCACCAACTCCATTGTAAAGATGACCTTCAAAGCCGCTTTCTTCAAAGCTTTTGCCGAAAAGACAGACGATGAAGACAAAGGGGGCGACTATTCAGTCGAAATAAAGGCGACGGATGCCAAAGGAAAGTTCCGTACCGCCTATCTGCGCATCCTGGTATCCGATGCCATCGTCACTACCGAACTGGTAAACGACTACGACGTATGGGCACACAAAGCCACCGTAAAAGCGAACGTAAACCAAGCGGCATACGAGGCAGCCGTAAGCAAAGAACTGGGATTTGAATACCGGGTGGCAGGCAGCAACGACGAATGGAGCAAGGCAGTTGCCGCTATCGAAGAAGACAACGCCAGCCGGATGTCGACAGTGATAACCGGACTCCTTCCCGGCACGACTTACGAATACCGTGCATGGTGTTCGGGGCAGGAAAACGAATCGCCAACCTATACATTCACCACCGAACGTGCCATCCCGTTAAAGAACGGCGGCTTTGAAGAGTGGTCCAAACCCGGCAAGCCGTGGCTGTTGTACGGCAACGGCGATGAAATGTATTGGGATAGCGGTAACTGGGGGTCGACCACCCTGTCCAGCGATGCCAGTGTCACCGTATACGACGAATCGGTAACGGCTCCCGGAAGCACGGGAACACGCTCCGTCAAAATGACATCCGCCTTTGTAGGCTTAGGCTCTATCGGAAAATTCGCCGCAGGCAACGCTTTCGTAGGCAGGTATGTAAAAACCAACGGAACAAGCGGCGCGCAAATCGGCTTCGGTCGTCCGCATGCCGCACGCCCCAACAAGCTGAAAGGATACTTCAAATACACCTCCTCCACCATCAACTATTCCGAATTGGACTATGTGAGCAAAGGGGAACCGGACACCGGATACCTCTATGTAGCTATCGGCGACTGGCCTGTAGAAGCCACCGACGACAGCAACGTCCCGTTCCTGGTAGACACTTCCGCCAAAAAGTTCTTCGACAGGACGGGCGTAAACGTCATTGCCTACGAGGAAATCATCTTTACGCAAACACCGGAAGACGGCGAGATGATACCCTTCGAAATAGAGTTGAAGTACAGAGACACCAGACGCAAAGCCAAATACATCATGGTGGTTGCCACCTCCAGCCGGTATGGCGACTACTTTACCGGAGGCACCGGCAGCACACTATGGTTAGACGATTTAGAACTGATTTACGACAATGAATAACACCGTAACAAGATTTATGCTCCTCATCTGCCTGCTTTATAGCATTGCCGCAAACGCGAGTGCGCAGGGGATGAGGAACATAACCATGCAAAAGTTCATACCCAAAGGCCAATGGATCGTGGGTAGTTCAATTTCCTATTCACAGTCCGAACAGAAAGACTACAACTTCCTTATCATAGAGTCCGTATCGGGAGAAGACTATACATTCAAAATCAGCCCCCTGCTCTGCTATGCCTTTGCAGAGAACATAGCGGCGGGAGGACGCTTCGGCTATAAGCGCTCGCTGAGCAAAATAAACCGGATGGACCTAGAGTTGGGCGAAGATTTGAGTTTCAACCTAAATGACGTATATTCATTGAGCCACAGCTATTCCGGTATGGCGATGTTCAGAAACTACATCAGCCTGGGAAGCAGCAAACGGTTCGCACTGTTTGCCGAAACCCAGTTGATGTTCGAAGGCGGACAGTCCAAGTTCGTCAACGGCAAAGGAGACGACCTGACGGGTACGTTCAGCAAGAAGTTCGGCGTGGAGCTGGGAGTGGCGCCGGGAATGGTTGCCTTCATCAACAACTATACGGCAGTAGAAGTGAACGTAGGCGTATTGGGCCTCAACTACGGCCATACCCGCCAGGTAACCGACCAGATACACATCGCCAACCAATCTTCCAGCTCCATCAATTTCAGAATCAACATATTCTCCATCGGAATGGGGATTGCTTTCTATTTATAAGAACACAACTTATAAGCATACAACCAATGAATACCTATATAAAAACAGTGTGCTGCGCTTGCCTGCTCTGCCTTTCTTTTCCGCTGTGCGCCCAGACCGACACCTTGACAACAGTGCGGAAGGATAAAGCGGCAGCCGTGTCGGATACCATCCCCGAAAAGAGAATCATAGGAAGATTTGACCGGGGAATCGTCAATCATCTATTTATCAAAAAAAAGACGTGGATGACGGGGCTGACCGTATCATACGCCGGATACGACAGCGAAGACACCCAGTTCCTCTCATTGCTGAAAGATTTCGACTGCAAGGCAAAGCTGTTTACCATCAACCCCTTTGTGGGATACCTCATCAAAGACAATGTCTGCATCGGCGTCAAGTTCGGATACCATAACGTATACGCCAACTTAGGAAACATAAGCCTGGACATAGACGAGGACATGAGTTTCTCGCTCAAAAACATGTCCTTCGACGAGCACCTGCTAAGCACTACGATTTTCCATCGCTCCTACGTAGGGCTGGACAGGGGAAAACGCTTCGGGTTGTTCAACGAGACCTCCCTCTCGTTCAATACAGGCAACTCGCGCTACATACGCGGCAGCGAGGAGAACCTGAAAGACACCCGGACCCACATCCGGGAAGTGCACATCGGGTTAAACCCGGGAGCCACGGTATTTATCATGGAGAACGTCAGCGCGGAACTTTCGTTCGGCGTGGTCGGTTTCAAGTACCGGGAAGAGAAACAAACCACTAACGGAGAGAGTTCCGGCTGGAGAAAATCGAGCGGAGCGAACTTTAAAATCAACTTACTGAATATCAGCATAGGCATTGTAGCGTATATATAATTATGAAAAAAAGATTTACTACCATCGGTCTCGTGTTGATTTGCCTTCTTTCCTATATGCAAGTCAATGTTTCGTGCATCAGCAATGACATTCCGTATCCGGTCATCCCGCTTCAAATCCTGGAATTTGAAGTCGAAGGGCAAGAGGGCAATGCCATTATCGACAAGGCTACCCGCACAGTGACCGTCCCGCTGGCAGAGACCGTCGACCTGAAAAAGGTGACAATCAAGCAATGTACGGTGACCGAAGGGGCTGAGTCTCCCTTGATGCCCGAAGCCGTGATAGACCTCTCTTCGCCAAAGAAATATACCCTGTCTTTATACCAGGATTATGAATGGACCATTCTGGCAAGCCAGACCATCCAACGGAAACTAACGATTAAAAACCAGTTCGGCAAGCCCCAAATCAACACCATAACGCACCAAATCACCGCCGAAGTTTCGAAAACAGCAAGCCAGAAAAGCGTCTGCATATCAGACATCAAATTAGGTCCGGAAGGCATCTCTACCCAGAAACTGGTGGATGCTTCAGGGGCGGAGACAGACGTCCCCCTAAATACGCCGCTCGATTTCTCGCTGCCCAAAACGGTGATAGTCCGTTATCACGACATTGAGGAGCGATGGATCATCGCCATATCCAGAAGCGACAAGAACGTGGCAACCGGCGAAGCCGACGCATGGGTCAACGTGGCATGGCTGCATGGCAGCGGCGAGGAAAGTACCACCAACGGTTTCGAATACAAGCAGACGGATGACGCCGACTGGACAACAGTGCCCCAAGAAGACATAACGGACGATAGCGGTGAGCTGACGGCACGTCTCTCCGGATTGAAAGCCAACACGACCTACATCTACCGGGCTTATTCCGGCAACGATTACGGCGAAGAAGTATCCTTCACAACAGGCAGCCCCGTCGTGCTTCCGGGCGGCACCTTCGACGAATGGCACCAGGTGGAAAAGGTATGGAACCCCTGGAGCGAAACGGGCACCCCTATATGGGATACGGGCAACAAAGGTGCCACTACGATGGGCGAAAGCAACAGCCAGCCTACCGACGATACATGGAACGGAAAAGGAAAGGCAGCCCGGCTCGAATCGAAATTCATAGGGTTGGGCAACATCGGCAAGTTCGCCGCCGGCAACCTGTTTGTGGGCGAATACATCCGGACGGACGGCACGAATGGAGTGCTTAACTTCGGACGGCCTTTCACAGCCCGCCCGACCAAACTGAAGGGACACTACAAGTATTCCACCGCTCCGATATCTTACGTATCTGCGGGATACGAACACCTTAAGGAGAAACCGGATACCTGTGCCATCTATATAGCACTGACCGACTGGACGGAACCTTTCGAGATACGTACCAAACCCTCCGACCTGTCCGTTTTCAATAAAAACGACCCGCACGTCATCGCTTACGCCGAATTTTCCAGCGGTGAGACAGTGACGGAATACAAATCCTTTGAGCTGACTTTGGATTACCGGGACACAAAGAGAGTACCTACGTATTTAGTCCTGGTGTGCTCTGCCAGCAAATTCGGCGATTACTTTGTGGGCGGACCGGGGGCTCTGCTTTATGTAGACGACTTCAGCCTGGAGTATGACTATTAAAGCAGCCGCCAACCTGCCGGAAGTTAGAGGAAAGAAATCATTTAATTATCTTTGCCGCATCGTTTTTAAAAACAGGATATGAAAGCAATAACCACCAATTCGCTCCACGCATGGATACTTGCCGCCCGCCCCAAGACACTGACGGGAGCGGTCATCCCCGTATTGATAGGTTCCGCACTGGCATACGCCGACGGGAGTTTCGACAGCATACCGGCACTGTATTGTGCGCTGTTTGCTTGCGGCATGCAAATCAGCGCCAACTTCATCAACGACCTCTACGACTATCTGAAAGGCAGCGACCGCACAGACCGCCTTGGTCCCGAACGTGCCTGCGCACAAGGCTGGATTACCCCCCACGCCATGAGACGGGGCATAGCAACGATGCTCGTGTTCGCCTGCCTGGCAGGCTACGCGCTGTTGCAGCACTGCTGGGGGCAACTGCCTTATGGTGGCGGGGAACTGGTGCTGACGGGATTGTTCTGCGTGATATTCGCATTCTTATACACCACCGTCCTCTCTTACAAAGGTTGGGGAGATTTGCTCGTGCTGGTTTTCTTCGGCTTTGTCCCCGTAGGCGGCACCTACTATGTGCAGGCAAATACCCTTACACCTGATGTATGGGTAGCCTCGCTTGTCTGCGGGCTGGTGATAGACACCCTGTTGGTTGTAAACAACTACCGCGACCGGGAGCAGGATGCCGTCAGCGGCAAGCGCACGCTGGTAGTACGCTTCGGCGAACCTTTCGGGCGCTATCTGTACTTGGGATTGGGGACGGCGGCAGCCTTGCTCTGCCTGTGGTTCGTCTGTACCGGCAAGGCAGAACCGCTTGCATTTATGTGGGCGCCCTGCATTTATCTATGCCTGCACGTACTGACGTGGCGCAAGATGGCGGCAATCCGAAGCGGTAAAAAATTAAACAGCATATTAGGTGAGACTTCACGTAATATGCTGTTGTTCGGGGTTCTGCTAAGCGTTGCGCTTATGCTATAAAAGAGGACAAGAGTCTGTTTAAATTTTCTTCAAAAAGTCTTCTTCAGCTTCTTTTTCATTTCTTTCCGTACATCTTTTCGTAGTATTTCTGATAGTCGCCGCTGGTAACCTCTCCTACCCAGTCCTGATGGTTCAGGTACCATTCGATGGTCTTGACGATACCTGTCTCGAACTTTGTTTCGGGATACCAACCCAAGGCATCCGTTATTTTGGCAGGGTCGATGGCATAGCGTTGGTCATGGCCCAGGCGGTCTTTCACGAAGGTTATCAACTCTTCGTTTATCCAACTGATATCAATCTGCCCGTTGGCATCCTTCACCTGCTTTTTCAGGACCGTGCGGTATTCCGGTTTCTCTTCCATCAAGCGGCGGATGGTGGCAATGGTCAGCTTCACAATCTCGAGGTTGGTCTTTTCGTTATGGCCGCCCACATTGTACACCTCTCCCTCCGTTCCTTTGCGGACAACAAGGTCGATGGCTTTGCAGTGGTCTTCCACATACAGCCAATCGCGCACATTGCTACCGTCGCCATACACGGGCAGGTTCTTGCCTTCAAGGATATTTTTTATAATCAGCGGAATCAGTTTCTCCGGGAAGTGGTAGGGACCATAGTTATTGGAGCAGCGTGTAATGGTGACAGGCATCTTGTAGGTGTCATGATATGCCATCACCACCATGTCGGCACTAGTCTTGGAAGCACTGTAGGGGCTATGCGGGCACAGCGGGGTGTTCTCCGTAAAGAATCCTTCCGCTCCCAACGAACCGTAAACCTCGTCTGTAGACACCTGGTGATAGCGCACTCCGTTGCGCCAGGTAGGATAGCCCGTTTCGTCCTTGCCCGTCACCCATGCACACCGGGCGGCATCGAGCAAGTTTTGAGTGCCCAATATGTTCGTCATAAGGAAAAGCTGCGGGTTCTCGATGCTGCGGTCCACGTGGCTTTCGGCGGCGAAGTTCACCACATAATCGAATTTGTACTTGGCAAACAGCTCGTCTACAAGCATGCGGTCGCAAATGTCACCCTTAACGAAGAAACAGCGTTCGTTGTCAATATTCTCGGCTATGGTACCCAAATTTCCGGCATAAGTCAGGGCATCCAATACTACGATTCTGATATCATCGTGCTTTGCCAGAATATACTTTATATAATTGGCACCGATAAATCCGGCGGCACCGGTTACAAGATAAGATTTCATGGGAATTTTGAGTTATGAATTTTGAATTATGAATTACGATTTATGAATTATGAATTTTGAATTATGATTTGAATAATGAATGATAAGCGATCAACGATAATTCATAATTCATAATTCAAAATTCATAATTCCGCTCATTGGCGGTAGGCGTCGGCGAGTTCCATCAGGTATTCGCCGTATTCCGTCTTGCCCAACTGCTCACCGAGACGATGGAGCTGGTCTACGTCTATCCAGCCTTTGCGCCACGCTATTTCCTCGATGCAACTCACGCGAAATCCCTGACGGTTCTGTATGGTAGCAACGAAATTGCTTGCTTCGAGCAGGCTGTCGCAGTTGCCCGTATCGAGCCAGGCGAAACCGCGGCCGAAAAGTTCCACTTTCAGCGTGCCTTCTTCCAAGTAGAGACGGTTGAGGTCGGTAATCTCATATTCGCCGCGGGCAGACGGCTTCAGGGAAGCGGCTTTCGCCGTTACCGTAGCATCATAGAAGTACAGGCCCGGAACCGCATAATTGCTCTTGGGCTGCGCAGGCTTCTCTTCCAGCGAGATTGCCTTGCCCTCGGCATCGAACTCTACCACACCGTAGGCGCGCGGGTCCTTTACGTAATAGCCGAAGATGCACGCACCCTTCTCGATGGAAGCGGCACGCTTGAGCATGGCGGAGAAACCCTGGCCGTAGAACATGTTGTCGCCCAAGATAAGGCATCCCGGCTCACCGTTCAGAAATTCCGCCCCGAGCACAAAAGCCTGAGCCAGCCCGTTGGGCTTCTCCTGTATCTTGTAAGAGAAGAACATGCCGAGTTCTTCGCCCGTTCCCAACAAGTCGCGAAACATAGGCAAATCGCGCGGAGTGGAGATAATCAGCACTTCACGTATTCCTGCCAACATCAATGTAGAGAGGGGATAATAAATCATGGGTTTGTCGTAGACCGGCATAATCTGCTTGGAGATAGCCTTGGACAATGGATAGAGACGAGTGGCGCTGCCACCTGCAAGAATAATTCCTTTCATATTTCAGTTCTTTATTGGATTGACTTCAAATGTAGAATAAAATAAGAAGGAGGACTATGCCCCACGGCTCTCGTTGCTATTCAAGGTACAAAGGTCAGAAAAACTTCTGACATTGCAAAATAATACCATCAAAATCAGCCTGCGAGTTCTATGGCTTCAAGGTCTTTGAACACACCGCCGTCTACGGTGAAACGCACCATCGTACGCACTTTATGAAAGCCGTAAATGCCCGCTGCGCCGGGATTGATATGGAGCATGCCCAGGGTCTTGTCGAACTTCACCTTCAATATATGCGAGTGGCCGCTGACAAACAGTTTGGGCGGATGCACAAGGATGCTTCCCTGTATGGACGGGTCGTACTTGCCGGGATAGCCGCCGATGTGTTTCATCAACACTTCGGCGCCATCTACGGTAAAACGTAGCGTTTGCGGATAGAGGCGGCGCAGGTCTTGCCCGTCGATGTTGCCGTATACCGCACGAAACGGACGGAAAGCCGCCAGCTTCTGCGCCACTTCCAATGTACCGATGTCGCCTGCATGCCATATCTCGTCACACGGTTCGAAGTAGTGCAAATACTTCTCATCCCAATATCCGTGCGTATCCGACAGTAAACCGATTTTTGTCATCTTTCTTTTGTTTATATGTGCAAAGGTAGCTATATTTGGGGAGAATACAATGTACCGATGTGCACATTAAAACATCAATACCATGGAAAGCAGATATTTCAAGCGCGACATCAGCTGGCTGTCATTCAACTACCGCGTATTGCTGGAAGCGGAGGACGACACGCTGCCGCTGTACGAGCGCATCAACTTCATATCCATCTACTCGTCCAACCTCGAAGAGTTCTACAAGATACGCGTAGCCGACCATAAGGCGATTGCAAGCGGCGCGGCACACAGCGACGAGGAGAGCGTGCAGTCTGCCATGCGGCTGGTGGCGGAAATCAACGAAGAAGTGAACCGCCAGCTGGAAGACCGCATCCGCATCTACGAACGGAAAATATTGCCTGCACTGCGGCAGCAGCATATCATTTTCTACCAAAGCCGCAACGTAGAGCCTTTTCACCAAGAATTTCTCAGACGTTTCTTCCATGAAGAAATCTTCCCGTACCTCTCTCCCGTACCCGTCGGCAAGGACAAGGTGGTATCTTTCCTGCGGGACAACCGCCTGTATCTTGCGGTGCGGCTGTTCCCGAAGAGGAACGAGTTGCCAAGGGAACAAGGAGACGAGTTAACAAGGCTACAAGGCAGTGACCTTCAAACCCCTTGTCAACTTGTCAACTCGTCCCCTTGTTCCCTTGGCAACTCGTCAACTCGCTCCCCCGAATACTTCGTAATGAAGCTGCCCTACAGCAAGGTGCCCCGCTTCATCGAGCTGCCCAAGCATGGAGACAACTACTACCTGATGTTCATCGAAGATATCATCAAAGCCAACATCGACACGATATTCCCCGGCTATGACGTGGACAGCAGCTACTGCATCAAGATTTCACGGGATGCGGATATACTGATAGACGAGTCTGCCAACACATCCGAGATTATAGAGCAGGTAAAGACAAAGGTGAAGAAGCGCAAGATAGGGGCGGTATGCCGTTTTGTGTACGACCGCGCCATGCCGGATGATTTCCGGGACTTCCTGGTAGATGCTTTCCGCATCAACCGGCAGGAACTGGTGCCGGGCGACAAGCACCTCAACATGGAAGACCTGCGCCATCTGCCCAATCCGAACAACGCCGTCCGCCCCATACGCAAGCCCCAGCCCATGAAGCTGACTTGCCTGGACGAACGGGAATCAATCTTCCGGTATGTAGAGAAGAAAGACTTGCTGCTGCACTATCCGTACCACTCTTTCGAACACTTCATACACTTCCTGTACGAAGCGGTGCACAACCCTGCCGTACGCGAAATCATGGTGACACAATACCGCGTTGCCGAGAACTCTGCGGTCATCAACACCTTGATAGCCGCCGCGCAGAACGGCAAGAAAGTCACCGTCTTCGTAGAACTGAAAGCCCGCTTCGACGAAGAGAATAACCTTGCCACCGCCGAAATGATGAAAGCCGCCGGTATCAATATCCTGTTCAGCATGCCCGGACTGAAAGTGCACGCCAAAGTGGCGCTTGTGCTGCGCCGCGACAGGCAAGGGCACAAGCTACCGAGCTACGCCTACATCAGCACCGGAAACTTCAACGAAAAGACCGCCACACTCTATGCCGACTGCGGCCTGTTCACCTGCAATCCGGTACTTGTAAACGACCTGCACAACCTGTTCCGCACGTTCCAGGGCAAGGAAAACCCTGTGTTCCACCGCCTGCTGGTGGCACGCTTCAACCTGATTTCAGAACTGAACCGTCTCATCGACCATGAAATAGCACTGGCAAAGAGCGGGAAAGAAGGAAGAATTATACTTAAGATGAACGCCCTGCAAGACCCTGCCATGATAGAACGGTTGTATGAAGCATCGCAGGCAGGGGTCAGGATAGACCTTATCGTGCGGGGTATCTGTTGCCTTATTCCCGGGCGGAAATACAGCCGCAACATACGCGTGACACGCATTGTGGATACATTCTTGGAGCATGCCCGCGTGTGGTACTTCGGCAACGGCGGAAAGCCGAAACTGTTTCTCGGCTCGCCGGACTGGATGCGCCGCAACCTCTACCGACGCATCGAAGCCGTAACGCCCATTCTCGACCCGGATTTAAAACGGCAACTGTCGGACATGCTCACCATCCAGCTGTCGGACAAGCGAAAGGCATGCTTCGTAGACGACTGCCTGCGCAACCGTTGGAAATCGGCACATCCCCGGAAAGAAAAAGTACGCGCGCAATATACGTTCTATGAGTATCTGAAAGAGCTGTAAGACAGGTGTCAAGCCAGTGTCAGACACACTGCAGCCCCATCTTCTTTGCCCGTTGCAGCATAAAGTCGCGGGCGGCTTCGTATTCATTGGGAATGACACCGTCCAGTATGGCATCCTTGATAGCGCTTTTCAATGCGCCGACTTCCCGGCAGGGCGACAGGTTGAACGTCTTCATAATCTCCTCGCCGCTGACAGGGGGCTGGAAGTTGCGGATGCGGTCGCGTTCTTCCAAATCCTTCAGTTTCTGACGCACCAACTGGAAGTTATTCAGAAAGCGTTGCTTGCGCTCCATGTTCTTGGAGGTGATATCCGCCTCGCACAGCGTCATGAGGTCGTCTATATCATCCCCCGCTTCGAACAGCAGGCGACGGACGGCGGAGTCGGTCACCACGTCATCCGCTATCACAATGGGACGCATGTGCAGCCCCACCAACTTCTGCACGTATTTCATCTTCTCGTTCATCGGGAGCTTCATCCTGCGGAATATGCCGGGCAGCATCTTCTCGCCGATGAAGTTATGGTTGTGGAAAGTCCAGCCGGCACGAGGTTCCCAACGTTTGGTAGCCGGTTTGGCAATGTCGTGCAGCAGGGCCGCCCAGCGGAGCCAAAGATTGTCGGTATGCTTGCTGATGTTGTCGAGCACCTCGAGTGTATGGTAGAAATTGTCCTTATGTGCCCTGCCGTTACGGGTCTCAACGCCTTGCAGCGCCGCCAGTTCCGGAAAAATGAGTTGCAGCAGTCCGGAACGGTCCAAGTCGATAAAACCTTTGGAAGGAACGGGAGAGAGAAGTATCTTGTTCAGTTCGTCTGCAATACGCTCTTTGGAGATAATGGCGATACGCTCCTTGTTGCGGCACAAAGACTCGAACGTATCATCGTCAATATAGAAATTCAGCTGGGTGGCAAAACGGATGCAACGCATCATACGCAAAGGGTCGTCACTGAAGGTGATATCCGGGTCGAGCGGCGTACGGATGGTCCGCTCCTTCATGTCTCCCATGCCGCCGAAAGGGTCTACCAGCTCACCGTAGCGTTGACGGTTCAGACAGACTGCCAACGCATTAATGGTAAAGTCGCGCCGGTTTTGGTCGTCTTCCAAAGATCCGTCCTCTACGATAGGCTT
Organism: uncultured Bacteroides sp.; assembly: GCF_910578895.1. Taxonomy (GTDB): domain Bacteria; phylum Bacteroidota; class Bacteroidia; order Bacteroidales; family Bacteroidaceae; genus Bacteroides. The sequence goes on along the minus strand of NZ_CAJTSC010000008.1, from coordinate 61,609 downwards.
GCGCGAGTCGTGCGTATAAGACTCTTTGCGTGCACCCACGAACTCCACTTCCGTGCCGTGATACTTCAACTGTGCCGTACCGAAATTCTTGAAGACAGAAAGATGAGCACCACGCCCCAAACGCCTGGCAAGCGCCTCCGCCATCGCGATGCCGCTGCCCACTACCACCACATCGATATCTTTGGAAGGACGTTGCAGAAATATGTCGCGTACGTAGCCACCCACGACGTAACAATCCAGTCCCAACTCATCCGCCGTTTCGGAAATCCGCTTAAATATGCTGTCGCTGAAACGCTGTTTCAGTTCTTCTGTCGTCAATTCAATCATTATGTATTACTATATAATAATGTGAGCAGGAATGATGCGCCGGGTTCATGCAATGCCCTCTTTTTGGCACATCTCCTTAAAATGCGGCAAAGATACAGATATTATTTTGTATTTTTGCCGCCGCTAACATCAAGAATGAAAATTATGAAAAAAGCAACTTTCCTTGCGTGCCTTTGCTGCACGCTCTTCTCGTGCAGTAACGTAGAAGAAAAAGCGGGTGAGAAACTCCGTGCAGCCCGCGAGGCTTTCGAACGCGGAGACTACAACGAAGCGAAGATACAGATAGACAGCATCAAGATACTCTACCCCAAAGCTTTCGAAACGCGACGCGAGGGTATCGGGCTTATGCAACAGGTGGAACTGAAAGAGCAGGAAAACACGCTTGCCTACCTCGACAGCATGCTCCGCGAAAAACAGGCGGCAGTAGATGCCATCCGGAAGAATTATACGTTCGAGAAAGATGCCGAGTATCAGAAAATCGGCAATTACCTGTATCCTTCGCAGGTGATAGAAAAGAACCTGCACCGCTCTTACCTCCGTTTCCAGGTAGACGAGACCGGCGCGATGAGCATGACTTCCATCTATTGCGGCGCGCACAACATCCACCATTTAGCCATAAAAGTAACCGCTCCCGACGGCAGCTTTGCCGAAACCCCGGCTGCGAAAGAGAGCTACGAAACCACCGATTTGGGAGAAAAGATAGAAAAAGCGGATTACAAGTTGGGAGAAGACGGCAACGTAATCGCCTTCCTCAATCTGAACAAGGACAAGAATATCCGCATCAACTACCTCGGCGAACGCCCCTACTCCACCACCATGACGCCGGACGACCGCAAAGCCGTAGCTGCCGTTTATGAACTGGCGCAACTGCTTTCGTCTATCACGGAAATCAGGAAAAACATGGAAGAAGCCAACTTGAAAATCGAATTCGTGAAACGCAAGATACAGGAAAGGAAGAACAAGGCGACGGAATAGGCGCGGAAAACAATATATGGGAAATAAGCTATTTGCATTATCTTTGCACCTCATTTTTTAAAAACGACACAATGATTTCTATTGACGGACTTGCCGTGGAATTTGGCGGCACCACCTTATTTAGTGACATATCCTTTGTAATCAACGAAAAAGACCGTATCGCCCTCATGGGAAAAAACGGAGCAGGCAAAAGTACGCTGCTGAAGATACTTGCCGGCGTAAGGCAACCCACACGCGGCAAAGTGTCCACCCCGAAAGATTGCGTCATCGCCTACCTGCCCCAGCACCTGATGACAGAAGACGGACGGACCGTATTCGAGGAGACGGCACAAGCCTTTGCACACCTACACGAAATGGAAGCCGAAATAGACCGCATGAACAAAGAGCTGGAAACCCGCACCGACTACGAAAGCGACAGCTACATGGAGCTTATCGAGCAGGTGTCCGCCCTGAGCGAGAAATTCTACGCCATCGATGCCACCAATTATGAAGAGGATGTGGAAAAGGCATTGCTCGGACTCGGATTTACAAGAGAGGATTTCAACCGTCCGACAAATGACTTCAGCGGCGGCTGGCGCATGCGTATCGAACTTGCCAAACTGCTGCTGCAAAAACCGGACGTGTTGCTGCTGGACGAGCCTACCAACCACCTGGACATCGAATCCATCCAATGGCTGGAAGAGTTCCTCATCAGCAACGGCAAAGCCGTCATCGTCATCAGCCACGACCGCAAATTCGTGGACAACATCACCACCCGCACCATTGAGGTGACGATGGGCCGCATCTACGATTATAAAGTGAATTACTCCAAGTATCTGGAACTCCGCAAAGAGCGTCGCGAACAGCAGCAAAAGGCATACGACGAACAGCAGAAGTTCATCGCCGAAACCAAAGAGTTCATCGAACGGTTCAAGGGCACTTACTCCAAAACCTTGCAGGTGCAGAGCCGCGTAAAGATGCTGGAGAAACTGGTATTGCTGGAAGTGGACGAAGAAGACACCTCGGCATTGCGGCTGAAGTTTCCGCCCTCTCCGCGCTCGGGCAACTATCCGGTCATCATGGAGAGCGTAGGAAAGACATACGGCGAGCATGTTGTATTCAAGAATGCCAACCTCACCATAGAGCGAGGCGACAAAGTGGCTTTTGTGGGCAAGAACGGTGAAGGTAAATCCACATTGGTCAAGTGCATCATGGGAGAAATAGAACACGAAGGCACGCTCACCATCGGGCACAATGTACAGATAGGCTATTTCGCACAGAACCAGGCATCGCTGCTGGACGAGAACCTCACGGTGTTCCAGACCATAGACGATGTGGCAAAAGGTGAAATCCGCAACAAGATACGCGACCTGCTGGGAGCTTTCATGTTCGGCGGACCGGAAGAGTCCATGAAGAAGGTGAAAGTGCTGTCCGGCGGCGAACGCACGCGCCTTGCCATGATTAAGCTGTTGCTGGAACCCGTAAACCTGCTGATTCTCGACGAGCCCACCAACCACCTGGACATGAAGACCAAAGATATCCTGAAACAGGCGCTTATGGACTTTGACGGCACGCTGATACTTGTAAGCCACGACCGCGACTTCCTTGACGGCTTGGTGAGCAAGGTGTATGAATTCGGCAACAAACGTGTCACCGAACACCTGAGTGGCATCTATGAGTTTCTCGAGAAGAAGAAAATGGACTCGTTGCGCGAACTGGAGCGGTAAACTTTCATTAATAAACCGCACATTGTAACGCGCGGTTTCATCCTCACACCTCCCGGCATGAGCGAAGGTTTAATCACAGCTTCTCATTTACAGAAGTTAGAGGAGTTAAAAGGAGTTATCAGCCGCCAAGCCGGCTTAGAAGTTAAAGCCGATACTTTTGTAACAATGCCATACACAAGAGTATCGGCTCTAACTCCTTTAACTTCTTTAACTCCCTTAACTTCTTCCTAACGAAACGATGCGAAATGATAACTCCTCTAACTCCCCTAAATGCAAAAGCCGTGGGGTTTAATGGACTTATTCAAGGCTTTTTAGCATCTTGTGTTTGGCTATTAAATGATTAACTTCTATCTTTGCACCCCGACCAAAGACAAAAGGATGAAAACGAAAAGGTACATTGCATACTTCCTCTTCTTTATCAGCATGCTTGTGCTGGTAGTACCTGTCATCCCCCATCACCACCATGAAGACGGCACCATCTGCATGAAAAGCGATTTGCCGTCCGACGGGTGTTGCCATCATCAGGATGCCTGTAGCGAACACTGCTGTTGCGGAGCAGGCTGCATGACCACCCATTTCTACCAACAGGCACCCAATCCGGACCAGCATAACCTGCAACCCGGTTTCGTATGGGTGAATACATTACTTCCCGAACTGCTCTTCAAGCTCCCTGCTTTATCCGAAGAAACGCGGATAAGGCAGGTGTTTGTCTACATAGAGTCGCTTCATGGCACGTTCATCACACGTGCCACAGGGCTCCGTGCCCCTCCTTCGGTCCTTGCCTGACCAATCAAAACACGTAAGTAACGAAAATCCAGTATTTCATCAGGCATCTGTCATTCATGCACCGGATGACAGGGCATATAACATCCATATTTATCATGAAGAAATTTATATTCATGGGAGCCATAGGTCTGTTCCTGTTAGGCTCCTGCAACAGCAAGTCCGGCGAAGGGCATAATCACGAAACGGAAGAACATACCCATGCGGGACACAACCACGAAGGGCATGGGCATGAGGAGCACAATCATGAAAGCCACAACCATGAAGGGCATAACCACGAAGGTCACAGCCAAGAAAGCCACGACCATGCCCACGAGGCTTCCGACCACAAGCACGACGATGGGCACCATCACGACGAAGAACCCGCCGCCGCAACACATAGCGATGAAATCATATTGCCTCCCGCCAAAGCACAAGCAGCCGGAGTAACGGCAAGCATCATCGAACCGGGCACATTCAACCAAGTCATAAAAACCAGCGGACAGGTAATGGCGGCACAAGGCGATGAGAGTGTTGCCGTAGCCCCTGTGGCGGGTGTCGTTTCATTCCGCGGAAAGGTTATAGAAGGCATGAGCGTGGGCAAAGGCACTCCCCTCGTAGTGCTTTCGTCCAAGAACATGGCGGAGGGAGACCCCGTGCAGAGAGCACGTATCGCCTATGAAACAGCCAAGAAGGAGTACGAACGGATGAAAGAACTGCTTCCCGGCAAGATAGTTTCGGAGAAAGACTTTGCCCAAGCCGAACAGGCTTATGAAGATGCCCGCATCAGTTATGAAGCTGTTGCCAAAAACCATTCCGCCCAAGGACAGACCGTACCCTCTCCCATCGGCGGGTACGTAAAAAGCCTGTTGGTAAAGGAAGGCGACTATGTCACGGTGGGGCAACCGCTTGTAAGCATCACCCAAAACCGCAGATTATTCCTGCGTGCCGATGTTTCGGAGAAATATTACTCATACCTCCGCACAATCGGTTCCGCCAACTTCCGTACCCCCTACAACAATCGGGTATATGCGTTGAAGGAGCTGAACGGCCGCCTGCTCTCTTACGGAAAGGCATCGGACGAAAACGGTTACTATGTGCCTGTCACTTTCGAGTTCGACAACAAAGGCGACATCATCCCCGGCTCTTTTGTCGAGATATTCCTGCTCTCCTCTCCTATGGAGAATGTCATTTCGCTCCCCCATACGGCTTTGACCGAGGAGCAAGGCAGTTTCTTCGTATACCTGCAAGTAGACGAAGAGGGGTATAAAAAACAGCTTGTCACGCTCGGAGCCGATAACGGCGAACGGGTGCAAATCCTTTCGGGCATCAAGGCAGGCGACAAAGTAGTGACACAAGGCGCTTACCAGGTGAAACTGGCAGGAGCTACAAACGCAATACCGGCGCACAGCCACGAACATTAATTTACAGAGAGTTAAAAAGGAGTTATCAAAAAAGAGACATACCATTAACTCCCTTAAAAGAAAAAGACATACCATGCTTAATAAAATCATACATTTCTCTCTTCAGAACCGCATACTGGTGCTGGTGGCATCGGTACTGCTGCTGATAGGCGGTACGTACACCGCCATGCACACGGAAGTGGATGTATTCCCCGACCTGAATGCGCCGACCGTAGTTATCATGACCGAAGCCAACGGCATGGCAGCCGAGGAAGTGGAACAGCTGGTTACATTTCCTGTTGAGACAGCCGTAAACGGCGCCACGGGAGTACGCCGCGTACGCTCTTCTTCCACCAACGGATTTTCCGTCGTATGGGTGGAATTCGACTGGGAAACGGACGTTTACCTGGCACGGCAGATTGTAAGCGAGAAGCTGGCAGTCGTAAGCGAGTCGCTTCCCGCCAATGTGGGCAAGCCGACACTCGGACCGCAATCGTCCATCTTGGGCGAGATGCTGATTGTAGGGCTGACCGCCGACTCCACTTCCATGCTCGACCTGCGCACCATAGCCGACTGGACCATCCGCCCGCGCCTTCTCTCTACCGGCGGCGTGGCGCAAGTGGCAGTGCTGGGCGGCGACATCAAAGAGTATCAGATACAGCTCGACCCAGAACGGATGCGCCATTACGGTGTGACCCTTACCGAAGTTATGAGCGCTACACGTACCATGAACCTGAATGCCAACGGCGGAGTGCTTTACGAGTACGGCAATGAATACATTGTGCGCGGCGTAATCTCTACCGACCGCATAGACCAGTTGGCAAAGGCAGTAGTGAAGTTGCAAGACGGCAGCGTTCAAACTTCCGCTTCTTCCCCTACGCTTCCGGCATTCCGTGCTCCCGTGCTGCTTGAAGACATCGCAGACGTGCGCATCGGTGCCAAACTGCCGAAATTGGGCACCGCTTCCGAACGTGGCAAACCCGCCGTGCTGCTGACCATAACCAAACAGCCCGCCACAAGCACCCTCGAACTGACCGGCAAGTTGGAAGCATCCCTGAAAGACCTGCAGAAAAACCTGCCGCCCGATGTGAAGGTCAGCACCGACATCTTCAGGCAAAGCCGCTTCATAGAAAGCTCTATCGGCAACGTACAGAAATCACTGTTCGAAGGGGGCATTTTTGTCGTCATCGTCCTGTTCCTGTTTCTTGCCAACGTGCGGACCACCGTCATCTCGCTGGTTACGCTTCCGTTGTCATTGATAGCGTCGCTGCTCACCCTGCACTACATGGGATTTACCATCAACACAATGAGCCTTGGCGGCATGGCGATTGCCATCGGTTCCTTAGTAGACGATGCCATCGTCGATGTGGAAAACGTATACAAACGCCTGCGCGAGAACCGGACAAAGCCGGAAGCCGAACGCCTGCCGATACTGGAAGTCGTGTTCAACGCATCCAAAGAGGTGCGCATGCCTATCCTGAACTCCACACTGATTATCGTGGTGAGCTTCATTCCGTTATTCTTCCTGAGCGGCATGGAAGGCAGGATGCTTGTGCCGCTGGGCATCGCCTTCATCGTGGCATTGGCAGCCTCTACGGTCGTGGCACTGACGGTGACACCCGTATTATGCTCCTATCTGCTGGGAAAAGAAAAGATTAAAGATGAAAAGCGTGCCACCGGAGACTCGCCCGTAGCGCGCAAGATGAAAGCATGGTACGGCACAGCGCTGACCTTTGTGCTGGGGCATAAGAAGAGTGTACTGGGCGGCACCGTCGGCCTGTTTGCGGTGGCGCTTGTCTGCTTCTTCACACTGGGGCGCTCCTTCCTGCCGCCCTTCAACGAAGGCTCGTTCACCATCAACATATCCTCCCTGCCGGGCATTTCACTGGAAGAGAGCGACAAAATGGGGCATCGTGCCGAAGAGTTGCTGCTCTCCATCCCCGAGATACAAACCGTGGCGCGCAAGACGGGACGCGCCGAACTGGATGAGCACGCCTTAGGCGTGAACGTATCGGAAATAGAAGCTCCGTTCGAACTGAAAGGACGTTCGCGCAGCGAGTTGGTGGCAGACGTACGCGAAAAACTGGGTACGATTGTAGGAGCCAACGTGGAAATAGGCCAGCCTATCAGCCACCGCATCGACGCCATGCTGTCCGGAACGAAAGCCAACATAGCCATCAAGCTGTTCGGCGACGACCTGAACCGCATGTTCTCGTTGGGCAACGAAATAAAGAATACCATTCAGGACATTCCCGGCATTGCCGACCTGAATGTGGAGCAGCAGATAGAACGTCCGCAGCTCATTATCTCGCCCAAACGGGAGGTGCTGGCGAAATACGGCATTTCGCTGCCGGAGTTCTCGGAATTTGTCAACGTGTGCCTTGCCGGCGAGTCGGTGTCCCAGGTATACGAGAAAGGGAAAAGCTTCGACCTTACGGTCCGCGTACAGGATGGTTCGCGAGACGAAGCGGAAAAGATACGAGACCTGATGATTGACACCGGCAACGGACGTAAGATACCGCTGAACTACGTAGCGGAAGTACGTTCGGCAATGGGACCGAACACCATCAGCCGCGAGAACGTGAAACGGAAAATCGTAATCTCCGCCAACGTTGCCGACCGCGACCTGCGCAGCGTGGTGAACGACATACAGGCACGCATAGACGCTTCTGTGCCGTTGCCCGAAGGTTACCACATCGAATACGGCGGACAGTTTGAAAGCGAACAGGCTGCCAGCCGCACGCTGGCATTGACCTCATTCATGTCCATTGTCGTGATATTCCTGCTGCTGTATCATGAGTTCCGTAGCGTAAAGGAGAGTGCGATAATCCTCATCAACCTGCCTTTGGCGTTGATTGGCGGCGTATTCGCCCTGCTCGTCACAACGGGCGAAATCAGCATTCCCGCCATTATCGGCTTTATCTCGCTCTTCGGCATCGCCACCCGCAACGGCATGCTGCTTATCAGCCACTACAACCATTTGCAGCAGGAAGAAGGTTGCGGAGTGTATGACAGCGTGATACGCGGCTCGTTGGACCGCCTGAACCCCATCCTGATGACGGCGCTTTCCAGCGCGCTGGCATTGATTCCGCTGGCACTCAGCGGCGACCTGCCCGGCAATGAGATACAAAGCCCTATGGCAAAAGTCATTCTGGGGGGATTGCTGACTTCCACGTTCCTGAACGGTTTCATTATTCCGATCGTTTATCTGATGATGCACGGAAAGAGGGAGGAAACCCGCCCGTAACCACCCGGGCGGACATCCTCCGCCATGACGGTAAACCAATAACTTAACAACAGCCTATATATGAAACATCTATTTATATGCACCGCCGCTCTCCTCGCCTGTATGGGGATGAAGGCACAAGAATCAAGTATCGGCTCCGTGCTTCGCCTGATAGAGACGAACAACAAGGAGTTGCAAGCAAACGCCCAACTTATCTCTTCACAGAAATTAGAGAACAAGGCAGAGAACAACCTGCCGGACCCTACACTCTCGTACGCCCACCTTTGGGACTCTAAAAACAGCGATGAAACCGTAGGGGAAATGGTGGTTTCACAAAGTTTCGATTTCCCCACCCTGTACGTGACAAGGGGAAAAATGAACCGTCTCCGCACCGGAGCTTTGGATGCACAGGCAGCCGCCACACGGCGGCAGATATTGCTGCAAGCCAAAGAGGTATGCCTGGACATCATCATGCTGCACCAACAACAAGCATTGCTCGACACACGGCTGAAGAATGCAGAGGAGCTGGGCGCCCTATACACCAAAAGGCTGGCAACGGGAGACGCCGGCGTGCTGGAAACAAACAAAATCAACCTGGAGCTGCTGAACGTACGCACCGAAGCGCGCATGAACCGTGCGGCACTAACCAACAAGATTAAAGAGTTACTGGTACTTAACGGCAACCAACCTCTGACTGCCGGACGCCCCTCTCCCGAAGGACCGGCAACGCCTACCGCCAAAGCCCTGGGGCTGACGGACTATCCGTCGGTTCCGTTACCTGCCGATTTCAGCCGGGTGTGCAGCGAGCAGCTTGCCGCCGACCCTTCCCTGCAGTCGCTCGACAATGAGAGCGCCGCTGCCCGCAAACTCATTTCGGCAAGCAGGCAGGGTTGGCTGCCCAAACTGGAGTTAGGCTATCGCCGCAATACAGAGTCGGGACATCCGTTGAACGGGATGGTCGTAGGGTTCTCATTCCCGCTATTTGCCAATAAGGGAAAAGTGAAGATGGCCAAAGCGCAAGCCATGAACGTCGATTTCCAAAAAGACGATGCAAGGGTAAAAGCAAGCGCCGAGTTGTGGCAACTCTACGAAGAAGCCTGCAACCTGGATGCCTCCATGCAGGAATACAGACAGGCTTTTCAGAACCAACAGGACCTGACCTTGCTGAAGCAGGCGCTTGTGGGCGGACAAATCAGCATGATAGAGTATTTTGTGGAAGTCTCGGTGGTCTACCAAAGCCAAACAAATCTTCTGCAACTGGAGAACCGGTACCAGAAAGCAATGGCGCGGATTTATAAGAACGAGCTTTGATTGCAATCAGCCGCCAACCATCACCACCGTCTCCGGCAAATAGCCGCTGCGGATACGCCACTCCTGCGGATAAAGATTGTTGGCACGGTTGCCGATATTCTTGACAAAGCCGAGCGGAATATTCTTATACGTGAGCAGAACGACTCCACGAGGGGCTGCATCCGAAAGGATGACAGCCTCTTTCCGTAAATAGGCAATCGCCTGTTCGTAAGATATTTCCACGCGTGGAAAGGCTTCCGGCGCCAGCACCCGGCTCACTGCCAGGGCGTGGCCGGGCACCCAGTCCTTGCCCTTCTGCCCGGCAATCTCCACCCCTGCCTGCACAATGCGCAATGACGGTTGCAATGCCGACAGTTCGGCCAGATAACACTTTGGAAAAACGCTGACGCTGCCATCTTTCTGAATAAACTCATACTTGTCCGCATCCGACACCCATTGCCGCAATGCCGCAAGCTGCTCTTTGGCAAGCCCCGAGGGTTGCCCTCCTTTCCCCCGAGCTTTCTTTCCCTTTCCACCGGAGTTTTCTCCGCCGAACACGGGGAAGGCGGAAGCTTTGCCCTGAAGAAAGAGCGGTCTGTCTCCGGAGCCGCGGACACTCATCCCCGGCTTTTGAAGAACAGCCAGGAAGAACCCCTCTCCCCTGGTCTTATAGGGCAGGAAACGGTAGACGGGAAAGCACTCTCCCGGCAACAAGTTGCCCGTTATGTGCCAGTCTTCCGCAACATCAAGCGGAAGGACCGCAGCACCGTATTCATCCCTTATCCAACGGATGTTCTCCTCATTTTCCTTCGTATTATACGTACAGGTGCTGTATATCAGTATGCCGCCCGGTTTCAGGCAAGGCCAGATGTCCGAAATGATTCTGCGCTGCCGTTGCCAACAGATTTCCACATTCTCCGGGCTCCACTCGCTTACGGCAACAGGGTCTTTACGGAACATGCCCTCGCCAGAGCAGGGCACATCCGTCAATATCACATCGAAGAACTCTTCCAGCCGTGCAAAGTCCGACGGGTCGCTATTGGAAACCACCACATCGGGATGCCCCCACTTCGTCAGGTTCTCGGCAAGTATCTGGGAGCGGTTGCGGATGACTTCATTAGCCACCAGCAAACTGTCCTCGGGAAGAAGGCTCCGCAGATGCGTCGACTTTCCGCCCGGAGCGGCACAAAGGTCGAGCATCACTACCGGCTCCTTGCCCACATATCGCCTCAAGGCCTGCTCCACAAACATGGACGAGGCTTCCTGCACGTAATAACAACCTGCATGGAACAGCGGATCGAACGTAAATGTAGGGCGGCCTTGCAGGTAAAAACCGGAACCGCACCACGGAACCGCACGCTCCCCGAAGCGGAAAGCGAAAGGTTTCATCGGGTTCAGCCGGATGCTGACAGGCTGCTCCGAGTTCAAAGAGGTCAGCAATTTCCCATAATCCCCTTCTCCCAAAAGGGCGCGGGTGTGGTCAATGAAAGAAGCGGGTAATTCCATGCGTCGTACTGTTTTATGCCGGCAAAGATAATGCAAATATTTTGCGGCGGACAGTAGCTATTCTAAAAAAAATATCGTCTCTTTGCAACTTTCCGGACAACCGGTTACGTCTAACACACAAAGAAACTAATAAAAACAAAAATAGCACTATTATGAAATGCATTATCTTTGCATTGACAGCCGCCATTATGCTATGCGCATTGGCACAGGGAAAGAACAGAACCGTTACGGAAAACGACAGCCTGGGAAACGTCAAAAGGGTTATAGAACTGAGAGACACCACGATTGACGGAAAAGCCGCTACGGACACACTCAGCGTCACTACTTACGAAAGAGGAACAATCCACGACGCTGAAAGCGGCAATGACGGCGAGTATCACAGCAATGCCTATGATTTCAACTGGAACACAGGGCATTACACCCGCGAAATGCTTATTGCCGTTACAGCCATCGTTTCCGTCTTCGGCCTGCCGCTGGTGGTCATATTCATCGTGTTCTTCTTCCGCTATAAGAACCGGAAAGCCAAATACCGCCTGATGGAACAGGCATTGGCAAGCGGACAGCCGCTGCCGGAAAACCTGTTTAAAGAAACCGACCTGACGGATACCCGCAGCAAAGGAGTCAAAAACGTATTTACCGGCATCGGGTTGTTCATCTTCTTGTGGGCAATAACCGGGCATTTCGGCGTCGGCTGCATCGGACTGCTTATCATGTTCACCGGATTCGGACAGATTATCATCTACTACATGCAGCAAAGCAAGGACGGAAACCCTTTCATCCGCATAGAGAATGACAAGGAAAACAGGAAACGGAGCGTGAAGATAGGCAGCATAGAAATCGCCGACCGCAAGCAGAAGGATGAAGAAAAATGAGCCGGCTCAATGACATATCGTTGGTCGCACAGGTCGTGGTGTTTCGCAACACCGGGGCCTTCGACCAACTGGTAAGAAAATACCAGTCGCCCATACGGCGCTTTTTTCTGCACCTGACCTGCGGCGACAACGAATTGAGCGACGACCTGGCACAAGATACTTTCATTAAAGCATACACCAGCCTGGCATCTTTCAAAAACCTGTCCAGCTTCTCCACTTGGCTCTATCGCATTGCTTATAATGTATTTTATGATTACCTTCGTAGCCGCAAAGAGACGGACAGCCTGGAAGCGTGCCAAGTGGACGCCCAATGCAGCACACAGCAAAACGACATCGGGCGGCACATGGACATTTACCGTGCGCTGGGCATGCTGAAAGAGCCGGAACGAACCTGCATCACGCTCTTCTACATGGAAGACCAGAGCATAGAGAAGATTGCAGGCATCACCGGTTGCCCCACAGGGACTGTAAAAAGCCACTTGTCGCGGGCTAAAGAAAAAATGGCTACCTACTTAAAACAAAATGGTTATGATGGAAAACGATGATAAACTCTTGGTCGATTTCTTTGCCGGACACCGGCAGGAAATACCTGACAACGGCTTCACCCGCCGCGTGATGCGCCACCTGCCCGACCGCACCCTATGGATTTCACAAATATGGGTTGCGTTTTGCTTCACATTGGCGCTGGTGCTGTTCGTTGTCTTCAACGGATTGCAGCTGGTGCTGGGCACGCTTCGTGAAACGTTTACCGCTGCCGCCCAAAGCGGAGTGGCGGAACTCGACCCCAAATCCTTGCTGACGGCAGGCATCGTATTGCTCTTCCTGCTCTATCGCAAGATATGTTCGTTGGCTTAACGCTTGCCTGCACGTCCCGTGCGATACTTTCTCCGGCATTTTCACTGCCTTGACGGGAGAGTGTGCCGAAACACCTCAAATACACAAATTACCCCTGCCATAGATATCTGTGACAGGAGTAATTTGGTTAATAAAAGAGTTTCGACACACCCTCTTCGTCGCGGGGGCATATAGTTCTGTCACGAGGGATAGATATATCCGTCACCAGGCTTCTGCATATCCATCGCCAGGCATCTACATATCTGTCACCAGGCATCTATATCCCCCCTCAGACGGACAATCTTGAAACGAAAGAAGCGTGCAATATCCTACGGTTCTTTCATTTATAAGGCATTCATTCTGCCGTAACTTTCCCTGTTCCGTTTTTGCCGTTTTTCATGACAAAAAGACGGCGGAAGCGCCTTTTCGCTTACTCCCCTTCTTCCCTCTTTCTGCCGGAATAACGGCGGCTTGTATAAAGTGCGGATAGATATGCCACTTCTTCCGATAAAAATGCGCTGTTTATGCAGATTTCAGGCTTTTCCGTTGTCGGATGCGGGCATTTCTGTCGATAGATGTTAATGTCTGTCGCGATAGACAGTAGTGTTTCTCGCAATAGACATTAATGTTTCTCGTGACAGACACTAATGTTTCTCGTCTCAGACGCCTGCATCCGTGAAACGGGATACCCGCGCAGGGCATTTCCGGCGTTTTTCCGCGCCGGTTGGTTTGTAAGAATTTCGCTATCGGATTGAGTATGTACAAGATAAGCGTTTTCCGTTTCGTTTTTCCCGACCGACAGCACATCGGGACGGAAACAGGCGATTCTGCGGAGTTGGAAAATACAAATTGTCATTCTGATACATGGCTTGTGCATTTAAAGGAAGCCGGAGGGGCAATATCCCCTATTTTTTTATAAACCGATGAGTATATCTCAATGATATATCGTATATTTGCGGACCAAATAAAAACCTAATAAACCCGCAAAGTTTTGAGACGGATTTTATTCATCATACTATTTACATCTTTTATTGGAAGCGTCCGGGCGCAAAGCGGCAGCGACTCGCTTGTAATGAGTTACATGCAGGAGATGGGAATACCGCTGACCTACAACAATAAAATCGAGCTGCTGATGACCGGCCGCGAGAAGTTTATCAATCTGTTCGAGGCTATCCGGCATGCCCGGCACCACATCCATCTGGAATATTTCAACTTCCGCAACGACTCCATCGCCAATACCCTTTTCGACTTGCTGGCGGAAAAAGCAAAAGAGGGCGTGGAAGTGCGTGCCATGTTCGATGCGTTCGGCAACTGGTCCAATAACCAACCGTTAAAGAAACGCCACTTGCAAGCGATAAAGGAGCGCGGCATCGAAATAGTGAAATTCGACCCGTTCACCTTTCCTTATATCAACCACGCCATGCACCGCGACCACCGCAAAATCGTTGTCATCGACGGGAAAACCGGCTATACGGGCGGCATGAACATTGCCGACTATTACATCAACGGGCTGCCCAAAATCGGCAAATGGCACGACATACACATGCGCATAGAGGGAGACGCAGTGCGCTATCTGCAAGGCATCTTCCTGACAATGTGGAACCGGGAAACGGGACAACACATAGGCGGACCGGCATACTTCCCCAAACTGCCCCAATATCCGGACAGCGTGAGCGAAGAGATTGCCATAGTGGACCGTACCCCGAAGGAAACGCCCCGCTCCATCAGCCATGCCTACGCCGCTTCAATAGAAGCCGCCCAAAAAAACATCCAGATAGTAAATCCCTATTTCGTACCGACGAAATCCATTCGCAAAGCCATCAAGAAAGCATTGAAGAAGGGGACGAAAGTGGAGATAATGATACCGGAAGTGTCGGATATCCCTTTTACTCCCGAAGCCTCATTCCACATCGTGCACAAACTGATGAAACGGGGAGCCAAAATATACTTGTTCAAAGGCGGATTCCACCATTCAAAAGTAATGATGGTGGACAGTACCTTCTGTACGGTAGGCACGGCAAATCTCAACAGCCGAAGCCTGCGCTACGATTATGAAACCAATGCGTTCATCTTCGATCCGTCGACAACGAACCAACTGAACGGCATGTTCGAGAGGGACAAGCAGAACAGCACCTTGCTCACTCCCGAAATATGGAAGCAACGTTCCGGCTGGAAGAAGTTTGTCGGTTGGGTTGGAAACTTGCTGACTCCCTTCCTGTAGGGCTGTTCACGCCGTTTTTTCATTTTAATCAACGGAACCTGTTTAAATTTTGCTTTGCATTTTCAGAGGAATATTGAAAACAGGCTCTTAATATTCTGAAAACTTTGCCTACCTTTGGCAAGGCTTTTAATTGGCAAAGCTTTTAACAAGTAATACATGAAACAATATTTAGACTTGCTCAACCGTGTGTTGACTGAAGGCATAGAAAAAAGTGACCGCACCGGAACCGGAACCATCAGCCTGTTCGGACATCAGATGCGTTTCAATATGGACGAGGGTTTCCCCTGCCTGACAACCAAGAAACTTCATTTAAAATCCATTATCCACGAACTGCTATGGTTCCTGAAAGGCGATACGAATGTAAAGTACCTGCAAGAAAACGGAGTACGCATTTGGAACGAATGGGCCGATGAACATGGAGACCTTGGACATATCTACGGCTACCAATGGCGCTCGTGGCCGGATTACAAAGGCGGAAGCATCGACCAGATAAGTGAAGCGATAGAGACCATCAAGCATAACCCCGATTCGCGCCGTATCATAGTCAGCGCCTGGAACGTGGGTGATTTGGAGAGCATGAACCTGCCTCCCTGCCACGCTTTCTTTCAGTTCTATGTCGCCGACGGACTGCTCAGCCTGCAACTTTATCAGCGAAGTGCGGATATCTTCCTGGGAGTGCCTTTCAACATCGCATCGTACGCACTGCTTCTGCAAATGGCGGCACAGGTTACGGGGCTGAAAGCGGGAGATTTTGTACACACGCTGGGGGATGCGCATATCTATCTGAACCATCTGGAGCAAGTGAAGCTCCAACTGGGCCGCGAACCGCGGGCATTGCCGCAGATGAAGATAAATCCGGATGTAAAAAGCATTTTCGACTTCAAGTATGAGGACTTCGAATTGACCGGTTATGACCCGCATCCGCATATTGCCGGAAAAGTTTCGGTATAAAGAGTTTCTTTTTGTCAACGAACATCAACAGAACCCGGATATAGAACAGATATGATTAGCATTATCGCCGCAGTAGACCGCCACATGGGCATCGGTTATGAGAACAAATTATTGTTTTGGCTTCCCAACGACCTGAAGCGCTTCAAAATGCTTACCACCGGAAATACCATCGTCATGGGACGAAAGACATTCGAATCGCTCCCCAAAGGGGCTTTGCCGAACCGGCGCAACATTGTCTTGTCTACCCAACGTGACACCCGATGTCCGGGAGCGGAAGTTTTTCCCTCTCTGGAGAAAGCGTTGGAAAACTGTACAGAGGACGAACAGGTCTATATCATAGGCGGAGCCAGTGTCTATCGCCAAGCATTGCCTCTGGCAGACGCGCTCTGCCTTACGGAAATAGATGCCGAAGCTCCTCAAGTTGATGCCTACTTTCCGGAAGTGGACCTGGATATATGGCAGGAAAAAAGCAGGGATTCCCATCCGATAGACGAGAAGCATCCCTGCCCTTATGCTTTTGTCGATTATATCCGCCGATAGCCGGTAGAATTGTTATTCTTCATCGTCCAACACTATCGGCATCTGACGCTTAATGGCTTCGTGGAATGAAATCAGCGTTTCCGTGCGCGACAACCCCAACGGCTGCAACTTATCGTGAATAATGCTCAGCAAGTGATGATTGTTCCGTGCATACAGCTTGATAAACATATCGTATTTGCCGGTAGTGAAGTGGCATTCCACAATCTCAGGAATAGCCTCCAAGGCTTTTGTCACGGCATCGAAAGTTGCAGGGTCTTTCAAATAAATCCCGATATACGCACAAGTCTCATACCCTATCTTTTCCGGATCTATGACATATTCCGACCCTTTCAATATTCCTAAATTGGTCAGTTTCTGAATACGCTGATGGATAGCAGCCCCGGATACATTGCAGGCTCTGGCTACTTCAAGGAAAGGAATACGCGCATTATCGGCAATCAACTGCAATATCTGCTCGTCTAAAGTATCCAATTGATGATGTCCCATTTCTAATCTCTCAATAATTAATTAAATGAATTATTTCACCGTATATCGCTACGGCAATGTGCAAAGTTAGCTATTTTTTATACCGGATAATACAGCCAAAAGTCGTATATTTGTAAAATGATTAAATTATAATGGACATGAAAAAGCATATCTTATTCTTACTCTGTTTGATAGTTATCTCACCCGTTTACGCACAGGTTTTCGCCGATTATTTTGCAGATAAAACTCTTCGGGTTGATTACATCTTTAACGGCAATGCATCCAAACAGGCTATCTGCCTGGACGGATTATCTTCTCTTCCCGGATGGGCAGGAAGAAAGCATCACCTGCCGGAACTTCCATTGCAAGGCAACGGCCGGATTGTAATGCGCGACAAAAGCAGCGGAAGAATTGTTTATACCACATCTTTTTCCTCTCTTTTCCAGGAATGGCTGGAAACGGACGAGGCTCAAAATGTGACCAAAGGATTTGAAAACACATTTCTTCTTCCCTACCCGCTACAACCGGTTGAGATAGAAATAATGCTGTTCGACCCACGGCGTAATGTCCGTACATCAATGAAGCACATCGTACATCCGGATGATGTGTTAATAGCACAAAAAGGAATATCGCACATCACTCCGCACAAGTACCTGCTGCAAAACGGAGATTCGGAAAAGTGTATTGATGTTGCTATTCTCGCAGAAGGATATACGCTTCAGGAGATGCAGACGTTTTATGAAGATGCCGCCATTGCCTGTGAAAGCATATTTTCATACGAACCTTTCAAATCCATGAAGAAGCGGTTTAACATCGTGGCCGTAGCCAGCCCTTCCATAGACAGCGGAGTCAGCGTACCAAGATTGAACGAGTGGAAACATACCGCTTTCAGTTCGCATTTCAGCACGTTCTATTCCGACCGCTACTTAACCACATCGCGCGTAAAAGCGGTTCATGATGCCTTAGCAGGTATACCTTATGAACATATTATCATATTAGCCAATACGGAAGAATATGGCGGCGGGGGCATCTACAACGCATATACCCTCACTACAGCCCATCACCCGATGTTCCAACCGGTAGTGGCACATGAATTCGGACATAGTTTCGGCGGACTTGCCGATGAGTATTTCTACGACAATGATGTGATGACAGATACTTATCCACTGAATGTAGAGCCGTGGGAACAGAACATCAGTACGCAAGTGGACTTCGCATCCAAATGGAAAGATATGCTTGCCCCGAACACTCCTATTCCTACTCCGACAGGTGCCAGTGAGAAATATCCAACGGGAGTATATGAGGGAGGCGGTTATTCGGCAAAAGGTATTTTCCGCCCGGCAGACAATTGCCGTATGCGGACGAATGAGTATCCGACTTTCTGCCCGGTATGCCAACGTGCTCTCCATAGAATTATAGAGTTTTATACTGAATAATAAAAGCCAAATCTTAAAAAAACAACTTATGATTAAATTCCAACGTATCACAACTAAGGATACAGCCCTCTACAACTATATGGAACAGTTAATGACTGATTCCTTTCCCGCTGAAGAATACCGTTCATTGGAAGAATTACGCAATTATACGGACAACAAACCGCATTTTCATTGTAATATCATTCTTCAGCAAAAGAACCCAATCGGTCTTATCACATATTGGGACTTCGGGCATTTTTATTATGTGGAACATTTTGCCATCGCCCCATCCCAGCGCAACGGCGGTCATGGCAAAAATGTCTTATACCACCTATGCCGGCAGATAAATAAGCCCATTGTCTTAGAAGTTGAAATACCCGAAGAGGAGATAGCAATACGCCGCATCAATTTCTACAAACGGAATGGTTTCAACTTATGGGAAAAACCATATATGCAACCGCCTTATAAGGCAGGAGACAACTATCTTCCCATGCGATTAATGGCTTATGGAAACTTGGAATGCGAGAAAGATTTTGAACAGGTAAAAGAATGCATCTACCGAGAAGTATATAATACCAAATAAACAACACAAGGACGCTCTCCTAACAAGGGATATTTCATAAATGTATCTCTCTCATAAATCAAGAGAAAAGTTTTACTTTCCGTAAGCTTTTCCCTTGTTTTTTTGTGCAAAGTCTCAATCAAGTCTTCTCTCATTTTTATTAAATATTATTTCAGGAATATCCCCTAACAATAATCCTTATAGAACAATAAAGGTCGCCTGTTTTACAAACAAGCGACCTTTATTATATAGTCTAACTAACTTTTACTGACGTGATTGCGCAGAGTAGTTAATTTTCAATGCATAAGCTTTACGAAGAGCCTCTTTGATATCTGTTACAATACCCATTTTGGTATCTTGGTCAACTTTCAAAGATACTGTCATTTGCGGCTGATCCTCTTCCTTCATACTGGCACGTTCACCAATAATATAGTCTTGGATTGCAGCAACTTCAGCATAACTGTCGTTCAACTGGATACGGCTTTCATTACCTAATTTCTTACGGAATTCAGCAGTAGGTTTTCCTACATAGATAAACGTAACCAAAGACTTCTTTTCAAGTTTTTCCAACTCTGTTGCTTGCGGAACCTTAAACTCAACCTTTAATGTTACCTCACGCATAGTTGTTACAATCATAAAGAAGAACAACAAGGTGAAGATAAGGTCAGGCAGAGAAGAAGTGTTCAACGCCGGCATCTCTTTTTTACCAGTCTTATTAAATTTTCCCATTACTTCTTATCTCCGTATTTTTTAGGTTCTGCCTCAGAAATCTTCTGAGGATAAATATCACGAATTGCTTTTTGTTGCTCACTATTCAAATCAGCATAATTCTTTTGCCATTTTTCTTGAGCCAATTCATCACGCAGTTCATTGTAAGCTGCAACCAACTCATTTTGTACAGCAAGATATGCTTTGTATGAAGAGCCACGGTCGCAACGCAAAGAAATAACATGCTTTTCCGTAATCATCATGTTACCAAAGAAAGTAATATCTTTCGCATATTTCTCCGGTTTGTTTTCATCATTATACGGATTGGCAATAAATTCTTTTGCTTTAGCACGTAACTGTTCAGTAGTGATATAGTCATTTCCGCACATCAACTGGTCGTGCATGTTCAGGAAGACCTGCAACACATTGCGCTCTTTCAACTTGATATCATCATTCTGTTGATTCTGTTCCGGTGGCGGCGGCAAACGTCTTGCCAAACCACGGTCAGTATCCATAGATGTCGTAATCAAGAAGAAGATCAACAACAAAAATGCGATATCCGCTGTAGAACTTGAGTTAACTTCAGGGCATTTTCTTTTTCCTTTTGCCATTTTTCTTTTCTTTTATTTAAAGGTTGTACAGACAAACCTTTACGTTATTATGACAATTTTTTCTTGATACCACCCAACAGCATGCACACAACGGCAACAACGAAGAGTGTATAAAGAGAATAAAGGAACATATCAGTAGCCTGTGCCCAGAAACCTACATTGTCTGAACCTTCATAACTGATAATCTCCAACTTTTCAGGGCTACCCATGAACCATGTGATAGCAAGTATGATAATTGAACCAGCCAACACATACAGAGAACCCATGGAAGCTTTCGGATTACTAACCAAGAAATGGAAGAAACTGACAACCGCAGCAACTGAAACAATTGCAAAGAAAGCATAGTTCAAATAAAGCAAGGCATCAGTATAAGCAGGCTGCCACATTTCCGGGTCAACCCCCATCAATACTGCATCACCCTGAGCATCTCCACCAAAGAAGAAGAGACCCAATACTACTATAATAGCAGCAAATAAGGCATACAGTACATAGTATGATATTTTATAAGATAACTTAGCCATTTTGATTATTTTTTGTATTTCAAGTCATATTTGATAACCATATCCAACAATGAGATAGAAGAATCTTCCATTTCGCTGGTCAAAGCTTCAATCTTAGAAAGGATATAGTTGTAGAACACCTGCAGAACCAAAGCAGCAATCAAACCGAAGATAGTAGTAATCAAGGCAACCTTCATACCACCTGCTACAACTGTCGGAGAGATATCACCTACCTGCTGAATCTTATCGAATGCCTGCACCATACCGATTACAGTACCCATAAATCCCAAAGACGGAGACATTGCGATGAACAGTGTAATCCAAGAACAACCTTTTTCCAAGTAACCAGCTTGTACACCACCGTAAGAAACTACTGATTTTTCTACTACATCAATACCTTGATCAATTCTCATCAAGCCTTGATAATAGATAGAAGCAATAGGTCCTCTTGTGTTACGTGCGATGTCTTTAGCAGCTTCAACATCACCTTTTTCCAAAGCAGCTTCAATAGCAGCCATGAACTTCTTAGTGTTGATTTCAGCTAAACTCAAATAGATGATACGTTCGATACAGAATGCGAGACCGATAACCAATGCGATAGCTACCAAACTCATGAAAGATGCAGTACCTTCAATAAACTTTGTTTTCAATTCTTTGTGAATACCACCTTCTTCAGCTACAACAGCAGGAGCAGCCTCAGCAGGAGCTTCTTGTGCTGCAGGAGCAGCTTGTTCTGTTTGTTCAGCTGCAGGAGCATCTTGAGCCTGAGCAAGTTGAGTTGAGCCAAATGTCAAGGCTCCCATCACAGCAACAATTGCAAATAACTTTTTCATTGTGTGTCTAATTTTTAAGATTAATTAATTAAATTACTTATTATGTTTATTTATTGTTTTTCTCTTATATTAAGACTTGCGGAGAGACGGGGATTCGAACCCCGGATACCCTTTAGGAGTATACACGCTTTCCAGGCGTGCCTCTTCAACCACTCGAGCATCTCTCCAATCAACACCTACTTGAAATCGGGGTGCAAATTACAAAAAAAATGCGAACCACAAGCGTTTTCAGCTACAAATGTATTCTTTTTTTTGTTCTTCCACAGCATTCTCAAAGTTTTATCCTCAATAAAATCTCAAAATTAATAAACTTTAAAATCTCTGGAATGTTATTTGAGTATTCCAAACACTTTTAAGGCATTTTCAGAAGTCATACACCCTACTTCTTCGGGCGTTTTTCCATATATTTCGGCCACTTTTAACAGAGTATCCTTTATATTGGCACTCTCGTTTCTCTTCCCTCTATTTGGCACAGGGGTAAGATAGGGCGAATCTGTCTCAAGAACAATCCGTTCCAAAGGAACAACTTGCAAAACTTCCGGCAAATTCGACTTTTTAAATGTAACCACACCGTTAATGCCAATAGAGAAATTAGAAAACTCCAATACATGAAGAGCTTCATCCAACGTTCCTGTAAAGCTATGGAAAATTCCCTTTAAAGAAGATGCCTTATACTGCTTTAATATATCGTATATGTAATCAAATGCCTCCCGGCAATGAATCACTATAGGTAATTCATACTCCAGTGCCCATTCTATCTGTCGTTGAAAAACCAACTGTTGTTCTTTCAAGAAAGTCTTATCCCAATAAAGGTCCATCCCTATTTCACCAATCGCCACATAATCATTCGGTTTTGCCAAATGTTCGGACACAATTGCCAATTCCTCCTTAAAACCGGCATTTACGGAAGTCGGATGCAACCCTATCATAGGAAAACAATAACCTTTATATTGCGAACAAACACGAAGCATAGGCTCTATGGTAGTACTATCAATATTAGGCATAAAAATATGGGTAACCCCCGCCATTTGGGCGCGCATCATCACCTGCGGCAAATCAACCTGAAAATCTTCCAGGAAAAGATGGGAATGTGAGTCAACTAATTTCATCATGCTATCTCTTTTTTTTCCTTTTCACCGGCACGGTAATAATAAACCAAACCATAATCCCGACACAAATCCAAACGTTTCTCATTCGGCATAATTCCTACATACTTTTGCTCTACCTGATTCCAAATGTCCAGAATCAAACCGTCAGCTTCAGCACGCATCGAAGCAAGAACCTCCAAACTACGGGCTGTTAAAACCTGGAAATTCTTTTGCTTCTCATAACTCTCCATGAAAATGTCATAATGAACCCTAACTTTAGCAATGGTAGGGTTATAAATAGGTATTCCGCCTTGAGAAATACGTTTATTCTCGCCATCGATAATTTTACGTCCCCACTCCGCAAGAGCAACCTCTGTAGATAAATCCGGTACATTATTATTTTTCATATCCAAACCGTAATACTCCTTATGAGCGGTACGTACTTCCGAACGGATTACAGCCAAATTCAAGACTTGAATAAAATGCGATATGTAAAGACGGGCAATCTTTACATTTGACTGATGTTTACGCCCTGCTTTCGCCTGACGCCCGAAACACTCTGCATAATACGCCTGAGCAGCTTCAAATTTCACCAAAAAATTCCGGGCATCCGTAAGTGTCTTTAAAGACACCGCTAAATCATAAACATCATATATATCACCTTTCACAACAACGGCTTTCAACGCTCGTATTCTTGCTTGGTCTGTATTTGGCAATCTCCTATAAGGCATTTCTAATTGGATAAAAATTATACTTCCCGGTACATTAATTCTTTTATAAGCTTATCAAATTCTCTTTTCTTTTCATTTGTTACATTCACAGCCCTTAGACTATCCATCGCTTTATCGCTATACTCCATTATTTTGTTCTCACAAAGTTTTTTAACCCCTATTTGATTATACAAATCAGTTACAGCCATAACCTTCTCAGCCGGATTGAAATCCACCACGTTTATCCAATGTTCCAATCGACTTAACTGCTCCTTGTCTGCATGTTCTAAGGCCTTAATCAACATATAAGTTTTCTTATTGCACAGAATATCTCCCCCGATATTTTTTCCAAAGACAACAGCATCGCCATATACATCCAACAAATCATCCTTCAGTTGAAAAGCGACTCCCATATTCATTCCAAAATCATACAAACACTCCGCATCATCTGCAGAAGCCCCTCCCAACAGTGCTCCAATCTTCAGACTTGCCGCCAACAACACAGATGTTTTTAAACGAATCATCTCCAAATATTCCTCCTCTTTCACATCATTTCGTTGCTCAAACTCCATATCCATTTGCTGCCCCTCACAAATCTCGAGTGCAGTCAGGCTAAACAACGCCATTACCTCTTTCAAATGCTCCACCGGACACTGCGCCATAAACTGATAAGCCAGCACCAACATTGCATCACCCGAAAGGATAGCCGTATTGTCATTCCACACTTTATGTACGGTCGCCTTTCCACGACGTTTATCCGCACGATCCATTAAGTCGTCGTGCAACAATGTATAATTATGATACACTTCAATACCTGTTGCCGGTGAAAACACAGACTCAACATTTTCTTTATAAAGATTATAAGCCATCATCATCAGTACAGGACGAAGTCTTTTTCCACCCATGGACAAAACGTAAGTAACAGGATCATACAAACCTTTCGGATTACGAACAAACTGTAAATCCGCAATATGAGAATTTATTTTTTTGAGAAGTTCG
Source organism: uncultured Bacteroides sp. (assembly GCF_910578895.1). Taxonomy (GTDB): domain Bacteria; phylum Bacteroidota; class Bacteroidia; order Bacteroidales; family Bacteroidaceae; genus Bacteroides. The sequence continues at coordinate 37,105 of NZ_CAJTSC010000008.1, read as the reverse complement.
GAAGCTGTAAACATAAATATTTTAATATTAGAAGTCGCAAAAAAAATAAAAAAGGAGGCTGCCTAAAAGCAGCCTCCTTACGCTATAAATAATTTTATTACTGCAATCGGAACATTACAGGCACCGTATATTTAACACGCACTGCCTTACCACGCTGCATACCCGGTTTCCATTTCGGCATTGAACTAATCACGCGGATAGCTTCTTTATCCAAATACGGATCAACACCTCTAAGCACCTTAGCATCTACAATACTACCGTCTTTGTTAACAACGAACTGCACCGTTACACGTCCTTGAGTTCCGTTTTCCTGAGCGATAGTAGGATATTTAATGTTTTTACCAAGATACTGCATCAAACCTGCCATACCACCATTCGGGAACTCCGGCATCTGTTCCACTACCTCGAAGATTTCCTGTTCTTCCGGTTCTTCTTCTTCAACGACTACAGGAACATACTTAATTTCTACTGCCTGATTAGTCTCCTCGGATGTAGCAATCGTTGTTTCTTCCACATCGGCATCATCATCTACAATAGTCAATGTTTCTGCGATAGAAGGAGCTTCAGGAGGCGGTGGAGCTACTTGTTCGGGTTGTTCCGTAATCGGAATAATTTCTTCTTCAAATACAAGGTCGGTAATAGCTTGGCTCGTATCAATCTTGATATCACGCTTTGTCCATTCGAATGCAACGAACATAAACGCGAGCACAATCACGTAACCGACAAGCAGCCAAGTCGACTTTTTGTTCTCCAAGTCTGCCTTAGGTGTCTTTTTAATTTCCATAATTTATACTATAATTATTAGTGTTTCTCACTTGGGGCAAATATAGTACTTTTCCCATGATTGTTCTTGCTTAACTGTGTTTTTTCACACAATAAGCAGTACATTTTCGTTTTTTTAATCCTTCAAATACCTTCATCAGCATTTGTGCCACAAATGTAACGAGATATTTTAAAAATACCGTATCTTTGGCAAGAATTTTAAATGAGACATCTATTTTTTCCTGTCAGGAAGAATTATGCTATATAAAATCATTTCAAATGAAAAAGATAACAATCGCAATCGATGGTTTTTCCTCATGTGGAAAAAGCACTATGGCCAAAGACCTTGCCCGCGAAATAGGCTATATTTACATAGATAGTGGAGCCATGTATCGTGCCGTCACCTTATATAGTATGGAGAACGGCATATTCACAGGAAACAACATCAATACGGAAAAATTAAAACAGCAAATCAAGGATATTCATGTATCCTTCCAGTTGAACCCGGAAACCGGATGCCCTGAAACCTACTTGAACGGCATTAATGTAGAAAAGAAAATCCGCACTATGGAAGTGTCTTCTCATGTCAGCCCCATTGCCGCCTTAGACTTCGTACGTGAAGCAATGGTAGCCCAACAACAGGCAATGGGAAAAGCCAAAGGTATTGTAATGGATGGCCGAGATATCGGCACGACAGTATTTCCGGATGCCGAACTCAAGATTTTTGTAACAGCTTCTCCCGAAATACGCGCACAGCGCAGATACGATGAATTAAAAGCCAAAGGAGAGGAAGCCGGATTCGATGAAATCCTGAAAAATGTAAAACAACGGGATTATATAGACCAAAACAGAGAAGTCAGTCCACTCCGCAAAGCTGATGATGCGTTGCTATTGGATAACAGCGACATGACTATTTCCCAACAAAAAGCATGGCTGGCGGAACAGTTTGACAAGGTTTGCAAAGCATAGCCCTAACAATATGACAAAAGTGGAAATAGATGAAGGTTCCGGTTTCTGCTTCGGAGTAGTTACCGCAATCAATAAAGCAGAAGAAGAGTTATCCAAAGGTGGAACATTATACTGCTTGGGAGACATTGTGCACAATAGTCGTGAAGTGGAACGTTTGAAAGCAATGGGACTCATTACTATCAACCATGAGGAATTCAACCATTTGCACAATGTTAAAGTATTATTACGGGCACATGGCGAACCGCCAGAAACCTATGTAACAGCCAGACGTAACAACATCGAAATCATTGATGCCACCTGTCCGGTAGTTCTCCGCTTACAAAAAAAAATAAAACAGGAATATACCCAAGAAGATGATGAAGAGAAACAAATCGTCATCTACGGAAAGAACGGGCACGCCGAAGTTTTAGGACTGGTAGGACAAACCACAGGAGAAGCAATCGTTATAGAGAACCCGGAAGAAGCCAAGTCATTGGATTTCAGCAAAAGTATACGTCTCTATTCCCAAACTACCAAATCGTTGGATGAGTTCCAAAAGATTGTGGAATATATAAAAGAGCATATATCTTCGGATGTCACTTTCGAATATTATGACACAATATGCCGGCAAGTGGCCAACCGTATTCCAAATATCCGAAAATTCGCGGCGTCACACGATTTGGTATTTTTTGTCAGTGGCAAGAAAAGTTCCAATGGAAAAATTCTGTTCAACGAATGTAAAAAGGTAAATCCCAACTCACATTTTATTGACAGTGCAGAGGAAATAGACAGTCAATTACTCATTGATGCAGAGTCCATTGGCGTATGTGGAGCGACTTCCACCCCCAAATGGTTAATGGAAGAAATATCCAAAGCTATAAAATCACGGATTTAAAAAGCTTTTGTTATCTTTGCCAACAGTTTTTTAAGGCAATTATTAATACTAAATAAGGAGATTGTTATGGGAACAATTAAGTGTATCGGTATTTTAACATCGGGCGGTGACGCTCCGGGAATGAATGCAGCAATTCGTGCGGTGACACGTACAGCTATTTACAATGGACTTCAAGTAAAAGGTATATATAGAGGTTATAAAGGATTAGTGACCGGTGAAATTAAAGAATTCAAAAGCCAAAATGTAAGTAACATCATCCAACTGGGCGGTACTATCTTGAAAACAGCGCGCTGTAAAGAGTTTACGACTCCCGAAGGACGTCAAATCGCATACGATAACATGAAAAAGGAAGGTATTGATGCCTTGGTCATTATTGGCGGAGACGGTTCTCTGACAGGTGCACGTATCTTTGCGCAGGAATTTGATGTACCTTGTATCGGTTTGCCGGGAACTATTGACAACGACCTTTACGGAACAGACACTACTATCGGTTATGACACCGCTTTAAATACAATTTTGGATGCCGTAGACAAGATTCGTGATACCGCTACTTCTCACGAACGTCTTTTCTTCGTTGAAGTTATGGGACGTGATGCCGGATTCCTTGCCTTAAACGGTGCTATCGCATCCGGAGCAGAAGCTGCTATTATTCCGGAATTCAGTACGGAAGTTGACCAATTGGAAGAATTCATCAAGAACGGTTTTCGCAAATCCAAGAACAGCAGCATCGTACTTGTTGCCGAAAGCGAACTGACCGGTGGAGCGATGCACTATGCGGAACGTGTAAAAAACGAATATCCCCAATATGATGTACGTGTTACCATCCTCGGACACCTGCAACGCGGCGGCAGTCCCACGGCACACGATCGTATTCTTGCCAGCCGTTTAGGCGCAGCTGCAATCGATGCTATCATGGAAGGACAGCGTAACGTAATGATTGGTATAGACCATGACGAAGTGGTTTATGTGCCTTTCACAAAAGCTATCAAAAACGACAAGCCTATCAAGAAAGATTTGGTAAATGTATTGAGAGCGCTTTCTATCTAATTGAAATGCAATAAAATAAAAGGAATAAAGTGTATTGAAATATTTTTTTATGTTCTCATCTTTATTTCAATACGCTTTTTTCTTGTTTTATAGCCACTTCTCTACTATCCGTTCCGTCCTATCCCACAACTCCTGCATCTGCACATGATTGACATATTTCGCAGAAAGCGGTTTGAGGTGGCAGTTTACATTCAAAGTACCTGTACGCTTCCCTGTATCCTCATCCAGTAACAGATGAACAGCCGTTGCCGCTCCTTGCTTAGGAGTACGGATAAAAGGGCGGAAGAATATATCTGTCAATGAGTCGAACCACATGTGCATTGTTATGATATTGGTGGAAACAATACCCGGATCAGCAGCATTCACCACAATTCCTTTTTCCTTTACACGATTGGCAAGCTCAATTGTAAACAAGGTCAATGCTAATTTCGTATTACTATAAACAGGTATACGCCAGAAGCTTCCTTTCCTTCCCCGAAGAAAAAAATCCGGAAAATCGAGATGCCCGATAGCATACGTGCAAGAGACCATATTCACGATACGGCTTCCCTTTCCCATCAAAGGAAGAAGTTTACGCGTCAACAGATAGGGAGCAGCATAATTGATACTCACTGTTCGCTCCAGGCCGTCTTCCGTGATGTAACACTCCGTTTCCATTGTCCCGGCATTGTTCATCAGCAAGTTGACCGTATCGCCACGTTTCAATACTTTTTCGGCAAAGAACGCCACAGATGCAAACGAAGACAAATCAACCCCCATTACCTCAATGTAAGGATTATCAGTATCACGCGCCAGCATTTCCCTTACCCTTTCCCCCTTTTCCGGGTGGTAACAGGCCATAATGATTTTATATCCGGCTTTAGCCACAGCACGCGTTATCTCCGTTCCCATACCGCCATCGGCACCGGTTATGATAGCAAGTTTCACAGTTGTTAATTATAAGTTATCGGTTTCAAGGCGTAACACCTCTTTGGTCTCGATTTTTTCTATCTCCTTTTTCAGATAACGGGGAAGTTCTTCCGTTAAATGTTGATGACAAGCCATTTCAATAGAATACATCCGGGCTATACAGTAATTACTATGTTTACAATTGCAGCGGGCATTCTCCTCTGCGCGCATACGGTTTACAAACCCAGGTTCGTTGAGCAAGGCACGCGCCATTTGTACGGCATCAAAGCCATTGTCCAGCACCTCATCTATTTTGGAACGTGACACCAATCCACCCACATATATCAAGGGTATTTTCAGTTCCGTACGGAATTTCAAAGCATCTTCCAAGAAATAGGCTTCTTTAAACGGTTCGGCCGATATCATCCATTTACCTGCCATGCGTACTCCATACCTCAACCACCAGCACGTCATGTAGTGCGTCATACTACGAATAGGCATCTCTCCACGCATCACGTACATAGGCGCTTTACTTACAAACCCGCCACTCAACACCAGCCCGTGTACCCCCGACCATTCAAGGCGTTTACCCACTTGCAACGCCTCTTCTATCTCCATGCCTCCCCGAAATCCATCGCGCATATTCATTTTCACAAACACTGCCATATCGCGACCGGCAGCCTTCATTACCTCTTCCATCACCATATCCATAAAACGCATACGGTTCTGCAAAGAGCCACCGAATTCATCCTTGCGATGGTTGGTAGAAGGCGAAAGGAACTGACTTATAAGGTAACCATGTCCTGCATGGATTTCCACAGCATCAAAACCCGCCTCACGGGCAAGATTCACCGCCCGCCCATAGGCACGAGCCATGTCCGGCAATTCATCGGCACGCAATCCGCGCACGAAAGTAGGTGAATACAGATTAAATCCGCTACTTGCCCCGACAGGTGTGCACCCGCAAATGCTCTTGTGAGACATATTGCCGCAATGTCCCAACTGAATCCCTACGGCAGCACCTTCGGCATGTACCGCATCGGTCAGCCTACGAAGTCCCGGAACTATTTCGGGACGCATCCACAACTGGCGATCGAAAGAAAGCCCGCTTTGAGTAACGGCCGCATAGGCTACAGTAGTCATACCAACGCCACCTGCCGCAACTGAGCGATGATAATCAAGCAACATGTCCGAAGGAGCATTATTCGGGCACATGCTCTCAAAAGCAGCCGAACGGATGGTACGGTTACGAAGAGTCAGTGGTCCGAAAGTAACCGGAGTAAATAATTGTGATTTCATGAAAAAATTTATGTTTTTAGATTTATGGTTCCAAATTTAAATAAGTACGAATAATCAACTTATCAATATTAATTCTTCAATAGATATAGGGAATGATACGTTTACGCTTCCCTACCGCCTCATCACCGAATTCCTTTCGGTAATGACGATAAATGGCATCAGCACGAGGCACAAGGTTTGCAAAAGTCCACCATACAAACACCCATGCGGCAGGCGAAGCGGTAAGTATGGCAAAACCTGTCCATTCTATCAGTTCACCGAAATAATTGGCAGAAGTGACATAGCGATAGAATCCCTTTGATGGAAGATAATGTCTTGTATCGCCCGGTTTACGCAAATGACGAATCACATAATCAGAATGAAGATTTACAAACATACCTGCCAGAAACAACAGGATTCCTGTCAGCGCATGAGGTCGTAACAGATATTCCAAACTGCCGGTATACAACTCTTCAGGAGCAAAGTAAAACAGTCCGCCTGCCTGCATTATTCCATTCAGGACATTGAACACAATCCCCATAACCATAATAGTTATCGGCATTCGACTCTTTCCATTCAGCAAAAAAGGAAAAACAAATGACCTTTGAAAATAATGCAATTGAAACAACAGAAAGAACAAATATACCGGCATGGCAAAACCGACCCCGCTCTTACCCCATAGCCAGAACATGACAATGAAAACCGGAGCTTCCATCAATACCCATGCCAACTTGTTATCAATGGCATATCCCCACGATGCGGAACGGAACATACCGTATCCGGCTTTAATAAAATAAAGTGCGATAAACACAAAAAGAGCAACCGCACACATCACCCCCAAGAATATATGAAACCCTTCCTCACTCATACTCTTTTATTTAAGTATCACAAATATAGGGAAAACTCGCAATAATCAGTCGGAGTTCTTAAGCGTTGTGACTTAAAGAAAGAAAAATTTAACAAAACAGGACATTTCTTCCCTTAAAAGCAAGGATTTATTACCTTTGCGGAAAAGTAATTACCCCAGAAAGCACAGTGTGCCGCAGAATTTTACAATAATAAGCATGAATAGAAACAACGATATACAATCGCCCATCATACACCTTCAACGGCAGCAACTTCTATTGCGCATGGAGTATGAATACGAAAAAGAGGAGTTCAAGCGGCAAACGGAGAACATGGGTATTATCCGCAAAGTCAAACGAGGACTGTGCTGGTATCCTTCCGTAGCGGGACGGAGTTATTATAACTCGTTGAACCAACTGGTTATAGAAATCACTCGTACCGAAAACACCGATATAGAACATAATTTCGAGTTCGGACGTCCTGTCTGTTTTTTCCATCAGTCTGCAGATGGTAAAATCACCTACTTTAATTTCACAGCCACTGTCAGCTATGCGGACGAAACGCGCATGGTAGTGGTCATGCCCGGCACAGAAGCCATTCTGGATGTACAGTCTGCAGACAACCTCGGTGTACAACTTTATTTCGATGAGACTTCTTATCGCACGATGTTTGAAGCTTTGGAAGATACCCTGCGCGCCAAAAGCAATCGGCTTGCACAATTGCGGGATACACTATTGGGTACAATTAAAGCCGGTTTTCGAGAACTGTATCCGGTACGTTTTCCTTGGCTGAACCCGACACAAGAGACAGCTGTCAACAAAGTATTATGTACCAAGGATGTAGCTGTCGTACATGGTCCGCCTGGAACAGGTAAAACCACTACCCTCGTAGAAGCCATCTACGAAACCCTGCACCGTGAACCACAAGTATTGGTTTGCGCCCAAAGCAATATGGCGGTCGATTGGATTTCCGAAAAGTTGGTGGATAGAGGGGTAAATGTACTACGCATCGGAAACCCCACACGCGTCAACGACAAAATGTTATCTTTCACCTACGAACGCCGTTTCGAGAATCATCCGCATTACCCCGAACTATGGAGCATACGTAAAGAACTGCGGCAATTGAGCGGTAAAACCCGCCGTGGCAGTTATGACGAACGCGAAGGAATACGTAGTCGCATAAGCCGCCTGCGCGACCGTGCCACGGCACTGGAAATACAAATCAACTCCGATCTGTTCGACAGCGCCCACGTCATAGCCTCCACTCTCGTAAGCAGCAATCACCGTCTCCTGAACGGTCGCCGTTTCGGCACGTTGTTCATTGATGAAGCAGCCCAAGCCTTAGAGGCAGCCTGTTGGATAGCTATCCGTAAAGCAGACCGGGTGATATTGGCAGGAGACCACTGCCAACTGCCGCCCACCATCAAATGTCACGAAGCCGCACGCGGCGGATTAGAACATACATTAATGGAAAAGGTCGTAACCAACAAACCGTTCGCCGTATCCCTGTTGAAAGTGCAATATCGCATGCACGAAGATATTATGCGCTTCTCCTCGGACTGGTTTTATGACGGAGCACTGGAAGCGGCTCCGGAAATACGCCACCGGGGAATACTGGACTGGGATACTCCAGTCACATGGGTTGATACTTCCGATATGGATTTCAAGGAACAATTTGTTGGGGAGACATTCGGACGCATCAACAAAGAGGAAGCCCATTTATTACTAAAAGAGTTGGAAGCGTACATCCAGCGCATAGGCGGCAACCGTATTCTTGAAGAGCGTATCGACTTCGGGTTGATATCACCCTACAAAGCACAAGTGCAATACCTACGGGAAAAAATAAAAGGCAGTACTGTTCTGCGTCCTTACCGTAACCAAATAACGGTCAACACCGTTGATGGATTTCAAGGACAAGAGCGCGATGTCATCTTTATCAGTTTAGTACGTGCCAATGAAGAAGGTCAAATCGGTTTCCTGAACGATTTACGCAGAATGAACGTAGCGATAACAAGAGCACGCATGAAACTGGTTATATTGGGAGAAGCAAATACATTGAGTCATCATGCTTTCTATAAAAAACTGCTGGAATATATAAAGAAAATCAATGACAAGTAATGAAAAAGTGAACATGTTGAAATTATAGAAAGAATATTCTTTTCTTCGTCCATAATGACAGAAGGATGCACCCTTGCAATGCATCCTTCTTCTATCATTTTCCTTGATTTATCTCAAAAATCAATTGTTTTCCGGACGAAGTTTACGAACCGTTACGGCAGTCTGCCACATTTCGCTCTCACGCAATGCTTTCAGTTCTTCATTCAATTTCTCACGATAGTCGGGTTTAGAATTGCTGTCAATAGAAATCTGGGCCTCGTTACCGGACTTAACACTTTGGTACAATTTCTGTACTACCGGCTTGATGGCATCGTGGAACGGAGTCATCCAATCCAAAGCACCACGTTGGGCAGTAGTGGAGCAGTTGGCATACATCCAGTCCATACCGTTCTTGGCAAACAACGGCATCAATGACTGAGTCAGCTCCTCAACAGTCTCATTGAATGCTTCCGACGGAGTATGACCGTTTTCGCGCAACACCTCGTATTGTGCCAACAGCAATCCTTGAATAGCACCCATCAAGGAACCGCGTTCACCCGTCAGGTCAGAAGTAGCCTCACGGATAAAAGTCGTTTCAAACAAATAACCTGAACCGATACCGATACCCAATGCCAGCGTTCTGTCCAAAGCCTTGCCGGTAGCATCCTGATAGATAGCATAAGAAGAATTCAAGCCACGCCCTTCGAGGAACATCGTACGCAATGACGTACCCGACCCTTTAGGAGCAACCATGATAACATCGATATCCGTAGATGGAACCACACCCGTGCGGTCACTCCAAGTAATAGCAAAACCGTGAGAGAAGTAAAGAGCCTTTCCGGGAGTCAGATACGGTTTAAGAGTAGGCCATACAGACATTACAGCCGCATCGGACAGCAGACACATGATGATAGAACCTTTTTGGCAAGCATCTTCAATGCCGAACAGCGTTTCACCCGGAACCCAACCGTCCGCCACAGCTTTCTCATAAGTCTTACCCTGACGCTGGCCTACGATTACATTGAAACCATTGTCACGCAAGTTGCATGCCTGACCGGGACCTTGTACGCCATAACCGATAACAGCGATTGTTTCATCCTTTAAAATCTCACGTGCTTTTTCCAAAGGAAATTCTTCGCGGGTCATTACATTTTCAATAACACCGCCAAAATTCAATTGTGCCATTTTTATTTTCGTTTTTATTTGTGGCTTATGCCAACTGATTGATTAATAAATTATTTTCTTACAAATATTACTTTCGAACGGCAAACCACTTCACCGCCATTCTTTTTTACTTCTATGTCATACGTGCCATCGCCTATACAGTCTTTATAGAAAGTAAGCTCATCACCATAATAACTCTCCGCCACATACGCCATTTCAAAACGGCGGATGCGATTTTCCTTATATTGCTCTATTGGAAATAAGTCAAGGATATGCTCAATGTAACGGATACTGTTTACATGCCCGTTAATGTCGATATCGCTATATCTGGCAGTCAGAGAAGCGGCAGATTCCGCAGAAGCCACTTTGATACGCGAGGGTTTTTCGATAGGGCAAGGTTCGTCACACACATAGTCCACGATACTGCCGCCATGCAAAGCCAACAAATCGGCAGGCTTACGGGTATTAAGGCTAATCATCGCCCATACGGAACGGGCATATCCTATTTTCTTTCCGTCCTTATCAATAATAGCAAAATTACGGTCGGTAAAGAGTCGGTACACATTCTCCACCCAAGTTTGAACGGAGAAATCTTCATATTGATATGGCATCTCGTCCAACTCGATTGCCAACCGTGAAAGCACCCACGTATAATTATCCTCGTTCAAAGTTGCAATGCCGAAACCGCGTTCCGTTGCATGAAAGCCGGCACAGTTCAGCAGATGGTTCCCGAGCACCCCCATTGTAAGACGACCGGTAAAGTCTACGTGAAACGGTTCGGCTACAAACTTATAAGTTCCTATTCTGTTATTCTCGCTCATTATCCTTCTTGTTCTTTATACTCACGATATTTTGTTTCCCGGTCTGCCAGATATTCGTTGACACGTTCGAAGCAACTTGTTGTGATTGCCACTCTGCCCGAACGTACAAACTGGAGCACGCACCCAAAAACACTCAGTTCCTCGTAAAGACTGGTTATCTCCTCGCTCATTCCGTTCTTCTCTACAATGGAAAATACGGAGTTCACCTCTACGATGCGCGCATTGTACCTACGGATAATCTTGGATATTTCCGGCTTCTCCTCCAATACGGGGGTCGTTATCTTATACAACGCAATCTCGTGCTGGTAGATTTCATCGTCCGTAAAATAATGTGCCTGTAGCACATCTATCTTTTTTGTGATTTGTTTCGTCACTTTCTCAATAGTATCCTTATCCGTCCAGGCGGTAATGGTATATTTATGTACCCCCTTGATAGAGGATGCCGAAACATTCAGACTCTCAATATTGATTTGCCGACGGGTAAATACAGCCGTTACCTGATTCAGCAAACCTGCAAAGTTTTCCGAATGAACGATAATTGTATATAAGGTTTTGTCAGTCATAAACTAATTATGAATTATGAATTATGAATTTTGAATTGAGAACGATGAATCGAGAACGACGAGTTGTTAAGATAATCACGCGCCCATTCATAATTCATAATTCAAAATTCATAATTCTATTAGCATTCCAGCAACATCTGGTTCACAGAACCGCCCGGCGGTGTCATCGGCATTACGTTTCCCTCTTCCTCCACACAAGCTTCCAGCAAGAACGGACCGTCTGTTGCAATCATCTCATCAATGGCTTCTGCCAGTTCCTCTCGGGTAGATACCCGCCGCGCCGGAATTTCATAAGCGGAAGCAATCTTCATATAATCCGGGTTTATCATCGGAGTAAACGAATAACGACGGTTAAAGAACATAGCCTGCCATTGGCGGACGTTACCCAAATAGTTATTATTCAGTAAAATCATCTTGACCGGTGCTTTCTGCTCCATTACCGTACCCAATTCCTGCAAGTTCATCTGCAAACCGCCATCGCCCATAAAAACGCATATCGTACGGTCAGGACGTCCGAAAGTGGCACCAATAGCGGCAGGAAGTCCGAAGCCCATTGTACCCAAACCACCGGAGGTAACGATACTACGTTCCTTGCTATATTTAAAATAGCGTGCCGACATCATCTGGTTCTGACCTACATCCGTCACCAATACAGCCTCGTTTTTCGTTGCCTCACTGACGGCACGCACCACCTCGCCCATACTCAACATATCACCTGCCGGATACAGTTCGGCACGGATAACTTTCTCCTCCTCTATCTGTTCGTAGGGCAGGAAACTGTCAAGCCACTCTTTATGTTCGGCAGGTTCCAGCAGTTCGGTCACTGCCGCCAAAGTCTCTTTACAATTGCCCAATACGGCAACATCCGTCCTTACATTCTTGTCTATCTCTGCCGGATCGATATCGAAATGGATTACTTTTGCCTGCGTTGCATAAGTGGACAACTTACCCGTGACACGGTCATCAAAACGCATGCCCACCGCAATCAGCACATCGCACTTATTGGTGTTGATATTGGGCCCCAGATTGCCGTGCATGCCCAACATGCCCTTGTTCAAAGGATGAGCCGTAGGCAATGCAGAGAGTCCCAGCAAAGTACATCCCGCAGGCATACCCGCCTTTTCAATGAAAGCACGCAATTCATTCTGTGCATTACCAAGTTCTACCCCCTGCCCCACCAATACCAACGGCCGTTCAGCCGCATTAATCAAATCGGCAGCTCGCCGTATGGCTTCCGGTTCCATTTCAGGCACAGGCAAATAACTACGCACATAATCCACTTTAGTAGGGACATACTCCGTCTTATCCACCTGTGCATTCTTGGCAAAATCCAATACAACCGGACCGGGACGTCCGCTCTGCGCTATATAGAAAGCGCGTGCTACCGCCCATGCCACATCTTCCGCACGACGTATCTGATAGCTCCACTTCGTGATAGGCTGTGTAATACCCACTAAGTCCACTTCCTGAAAGGCGTCCGTTCCAAGAAACCCCGTAGCCACCTGTCCGGCAATAACAACTATCGGAGTACTGTCAATCATGGCATCCGCAATACCTGTAATGGTATTTGTGGCGCCCGGTCCGCTGGTTACCAGGCATACGCCTACCTCGCCCGACACACGTGCAAAGCCTTGTGCGGCATGGGTAGCACCCTGTTCATGACGGACTAAGATATGATTTAAGTTCTTCCGATGGTCGTATAGAGCATCGAATACCGGCATGATACTACCACCCGGGTAACCGAAAACGGTCTTTACTCCCTGATACTCCAAAGAGCGCATCAATGCTTCCGCACCTGTTATCAAGTTTTCCATCAAGTATATTTTTTAGGAATTAACTCCTCAACTACATTATTTACTTATTAATCTACTAACCTTACAGCTCCTTTATCCGCCGAACTTACCATGCCGGCATACGCTTTCAATGCTTTCGATACCTGGCGGTCGCGTGTCATCGGTGTCATGGGACGGACAGCCAATTCTTCATCCGTCAGTCTCACATTGATAGAACGGTTCGGTATATCTATTTCAATGATGTCACCATCCCTAAGCTTCCCGATATTTCCACCCGCAGCGGCTTCGGGAGAAATGTGTCCGATGCTCAACCCGGAAGTTCCCCCACTGAAGCGTCCATCGGTTATCAGCGCACACTCCTTACCTAAATGACGAGACTTGATATAGGAAGTAGGATAAAGCATCTCCTGCATGCCCGGACCGCCTTTCGGACCTTCATGGGTAATGACCACCACATCGCCGCTGACAATCTTTCCACCTAAAATGCCATCACACGCAGCTTCCTGCGAATCGAACACTTTGGCAGGACCGGTAAACTTCCAAATGCTTTCGTCCACTCCGGCAGTCTTTACCACACATCCGTCTTGTGCAATATTCCCCTTCAGCACAGCCAATCCGCCATCCTTGCTATAAGCATGCTGTAAGTCACGAATACAGCCTTCGGCACGATCCGTATCCAATTCCTTATAATAAGCCGTCTGCGAGCCGAGTACCAGATTGAACTTTCCGGCAGCGGCACTGGTATATTTCCTGATTGCCTCCTCGCAGACATTCGGGCTGGTAATGCAATATCGGTCTATCTCTTCTCCCAGCGTCATCCCGTCTACACGGCGCGCAGCCGTATCTACCAGTCCGCCTTTGGCAAGCTCGCCCATAATGGCAACGATGCCGCCGGCACGGTTTACGTCCTGCACATGGTATTTTCGAGTATTGGGAGCTACCTTGCACAAACAAGGTGTCTTGCGCGACAGCATATCAATATCATCCATAGTGAAATCAGCCCCCGCCTCATGTGCTACAGCCAACAGATGAAGTACCGTATTGGTGGAGCCACCCATCGCAATGTCCAACGTCATTGCATTCAGAAAAGCTTCGCGGGTAGCAATACTACGAGGAAGCACACTGTCGTCTCCTTCCTCATAATACTTATAAGCGTTTTCGACAATCAGCTTGGCGGCATCCTTAAAGAGTTGCTTCCGGTTCTCGTGGGTAGCCACAATCGTACCATTACCGGGAAGAGCCAATCCGATAGCCTCGTTCAGACAGTTCATGGAGTTAGCAGTAAACATACCCGAACAGCATCCGCAAGTAGGACAAGCGTGCTGTTCTATTTTAGCAACATCCGCATCGCTTACGTTGTCGTCAGCCGACTTTATCATGGCATCAATCAAGTCGAGTTGCTGTCCGTTCCACTCCCCTGCTTCCATAGGACCGCCGGAAACAAATACTGTGGGGATATTCAGCCTCATCGCAGCCATAAGCATGCCCGGAGTAATCTTGTCACAATTGCTGATACATACCATGGCATCCGCCTTATGCGCATTCACCATATATTCCACGCTGTCGGCTATGATATCGCGTGAAGGCAACGAATACAACATACCATCGTGTCCCATTGCAATACCGTCATCAATAGCAATCGTGTTGAATTCGGCAGCAAAGCAACCCTGCTTCTCTATCTCTTCCTTTACAAACTGACCTATTTCGTGCAGATGCACATGTCCCGGCACAAACTGGGTAAAAGAGTTGACTATAGCGATAATGGGCTTGCCCATCTGCTCTTTCTTCATGCCGTTTGCCACCCACAATGCACGGGCACCTGCCATACGGCGGCCTTGCGTGCTGAACGAACTGCGTAACTGATGCTTCATCTTATTGTAAGTTTTTGAGCTCTTGCTCTTTTTTTTAAGTTCTTAAAAACCAAAAAGCCTTTCTCACCGTAATGAGAAAGGCTTTTTATAAATATCTTCTATCGTACGAATACATACACAACCTTTCTCACGCTCTTGATGCCACGACCACGACGCGAATAATGTGCAGGAGTGCCAAGTTAACGGATGTATGTAAATTCATAACCAAAGTATCTTTATTGTTCCCTTAATTCGTTATTTCATATAAATACCTTGCAAAGGTAAGTGCTTTTTTATAATTTCCAAACAAATTGACGAGAAAAAAGATATAAACACGAATAATCGTAAGGAAACTACGCCTTAAAATCTTATTTTATCACTTAATCGTTTCAAATAAAAATATTCGTATCTTTGCACACTGCCAAAGCAGAAACAGTATTCACTAATAGAAATAACAGAATTAATGGAAACAGTAGAAAACAAGTACATCACCTTAGCATATAAGTTGTACACCATCGAAAACGGAGAAAAAGAATTCACAGAAGAAGCTCCTGCAGAGCATCCGTTCCAGTTTATCTCCGGACTGGGTCTGACATTGGAAGCTTTCGAAAACCAAGTGAAAGACTTGCAGAAAGGCGACAAGTTCGACTTCACAATCAAAGCCGAAGAAGCTTACGGCGAGTATGACGATGATCACGTTATCGACCTTCCGAAGAATATTTTCGAGATAGAAGGCAAGTTCGACAACGAACGTGTAGTAGAAGGCGCCGTAATCCCCTTGATGACCTCGGAAGGCCAACGCATCAACGGAAGCGTAGTAGAAGTAAAAGACGATGTAGTAGTAATGGACATGAACCACCCGTTGGCAGGTTGCGACCTGAACTTCGTAGGTGAAATCACCGAAAACCGTCCGGCCACTAATGACGAACTGGCAGACATGGCACGCATGATGAGTGGCGGCGGATGCAATGGCGGATGTGGTGGCGGATGCGACTGCGGAGACTGCGGTAGCGGATGCGGAGACGAATGCTGCCACTGATAAATCAAGAATTGGACAATAACAACGTATAGTACAAGGGGGCAAAACAATAACCGATTTTAGTTTTGCCCCCTTATTGCAAGATTGTATATAGTAGAGTTGCCTTAATACTCTTCGATAGTACGTATTCTTCTCCCGGCATCTCCCCTGCCACCATTATTCCTACTGCCGCCCCGACTGCCGGCTAATGTATTGAAACGGTAACTGAAATGGACGATACAATAACTGGTAAGCATATTGGTAGTTGTATCGGTGATACTTGTAGCACTTACAGAACGGGTTTGATTGTTCTGCTGGCGTAAAATATCATATACCTTGACGCGTACCATAGCTTGTTTACGCTTCATAAAACGTTTTGAAAGTTGCATATTCCATAAGAACTCATCCCGGTTCGCATTCCCACTATACCCTTCACGTATCCGCCAACGCATATCCGTAGTGAATTCCGTATCCCATGGCAGGCGGATATTCGTATTTCCTCCCAAAGTATAATCAAATGTTTCACGATTGCTGTTTTTTTTCTTGCTATTCTGTACACTATTGTAACGGAATGAAGCACTTAAAGCTACATCCGATTTTTTATTACGGTATGCTCCCCGCAGACGGGCGGTGGTAGAAAAGTTGTGGGTAGTGCTCAGTTCCGCATCCGTACTTTTTTTATTCACAGACGTATAACTGACCTGATCACTATATCGGGCATTGGCTCCCGCACTCATCGTAAATTTCTTATTCTTGAACGGCGTATCAAAAGACAGGTTCAAATGCGAGCTCCAATTACCATTGATATTGACTTTGTGATAAGTACGTGCGCCGGTTCCGGCATCATAAGCCATGCGGTTTCCCACTGAGTTCATAGTATTATTAAAGCCTGCCCCTACACGAAAACTTCTCATAGTGGCAACCGAATAGCGATTGTAATTAGCACTAACCGTATTCGAGAACGAAGACTTCAAATTAGGGTTCCCGTAACGTAAATTCATCGGATCGGTAACATCTATAACTTCCTGAAGATCCTCCATCTCAGGTGCGGAACTTCGTCCGCTATATCGAAAAGTAAAACGTTCGCGACGCGAGAAATAGTAATCCAACGATATGGTAGGAGACCAGTTTATGTTTTTTTGCCGAGGCAAATCTTTATTCGCATTGGGTCCGATAGTAGTCACACTTTCAGTAAAGCGCGGATTTAAAGCAATTCCTATATTGTAGTTCAATCCCTTACGCTCACCCTGCCACTGCGTATGGTCACCCTGTAAAGATACATTAAACTGCTGATTGGTATAATGATTTTCAACACGAGAACTCAGATTATCATTATATCCATAGTTCATGCGGTCTGCATAATTGATGCTATCATATACCAATGACTGTGACACTCCATATCGGCTGGACAAAGTATAACCGACACTGATCCTATAATGTTTGGAAAGAGGTTCGATATATCTGGCGGAGATACTCCAATTCAAATTATGCCCGTCGCCTTTCGTATTCCGTTCAATGTCCGAAACGCTGTCTTGTGCAAAAAAACGGGAATAAGATTTGCTGAAATTGTCCCGGAGATTTTTATCGTAATCAAAATTGAGCGAAACGTGGAAATTGCGCCTGGGTTTCCGAAATCTATGATAATAGGATATCGTGCCCTCCACTCCGTGCTTATCCGTCTCTCCCCTACCGGCAGAAGTAGTCTCATTGATATCTTCCTTCTCATTATCAAGTCGTTTGTTCCTGCTTTCGTTCCACGAATTACCTTTGCTATAGTCAAAATTTATACGCGTATTCAACGTGTTCAAACTGTCTATTTTCCATTCCACCCGTGCATTTCCACCCAGGCCATAGTTATCGTTTTGCCTTATGGAATACCTGTTGGAAAAAGTAGACTCATCACCTATAAAAGTTTCGGAAGAAGTTTCCGTAATCACATCATTCACATTGTGGCGGTAACGTACATTACTTCTTACATCCAATTTCTCACTCTTACGGGCATAAGTAATACCCGCACTCTGATGAGTACGTTGACCACTACTTTGACGATTGGTATTATTAGCCGCACCTACAAACGAAAGATTGGTATCATCCGTAAAATGATTTACATTTACATTCCCCTCATAACGATTTTCCGTACCATATCCGGCACTCAAATTTCCCATCCACCCACTGTTCTTCTTTAAAGTAAGGTCCAGTACCGGGGTTTCATTGCCATCTTTAATACCCGTCAACCGTTCGTTATCACTCTTTTCCTTATAAGCCTTCAACTTCCGCACAGCGTCCGCCGGCAAGTTTTTCAATGACATATCCGTGTCATTGCCAAAGAATTCCTTGCCATTCACCATTATTTTCTTGATTTCCTCGCCATTCAACGTTATTTTCCCGTCTTCATCTATTTCGGCACCGGGCAACTGTTTAATCAATTCATCAATCATCGACCCTGCCGCCACTCTATAAGCAGACGCATTGTATTCTGTGGTATCCTCATTGATAACTACCGGAGGAGCCTCGGCTGTGATAACCGCTTCATCCAGCAATATACCGTCTTCCGACAACTCTATCACACCGAGATTCTGCGATGTTCTCCTCTCGGATAAAGCGACAGGACGGAATAGCGTGGTGTATCCTACAAATGATACTTTCAACAGATAATTACCAGCCTTGACACGGGGTAAGATAAAACGCCCCTGCGCACGGGTTACAACACCAGCAACCTGCGAACTATCCGCTAACGCCAACAGCTGCACGGTAGCCGCCTCTATAAATCCTTTGGTGCCTTGTTCTACAACTTGCCCCGAAACCGTGACAACATTTTTTTGAGCCCAAACGGCTTCCGGCACAAATAAAAAAAACAGCAATCCGACAATGATGTTCTTCATAATATGAGTGTTTGTGTATTTCTGTAGAAGAATATAATAACATGACAACAATACAAGCAAAAGGTTTAATCAATGTCTTACATATTTATTTTGCTCCTATCTCAACACATCCCGCAAAAGAAGAAGGAAAAGCCGGTGCTTCTCGCCAGAAGCTGTACGACTGTTGATTTATCGCCTGTCAGACTATGGTAAATTATTAAGGGAAGTGTGTCGAAACAACTTCCCTAATCTTATCCCCAATTTTACCTCACTATTTTCCTGTCATTATCTCCAGCACCAATTTATCCGTCTCGTCCATTCCTTTAGAACCTATCTTCGTCAGATTACGGATACTTTGGTCTACATCCTCATCGATAATTCCTTCAACGGAAGTGACACAACGGTTTTCCATCGCCATAATGGCGGAAAGAACAGCAGTAGAAACGCCGGTGGTTACTTTCAAAGCGCAACTGGGCTTGGCACCGTCGCAAATCATTCCGGTAAGATTGGCTATCATGTTCTGAACGGCAAAGGTCACCTGTTCGTAACCTCCCCCCATCAAGCGGGTAATGCCGCAACTGGAGCCCGTAGCAGCCACCACACAACCGCACAATGCCGACAAACGCCCCAGACTTTGCTTGATATAAATCACCGTCAGATGGCTGAGCATAAGGGCACGAATCAGTTCCTCTTCCGATTTGCCGTTCTCCTCGGCATAAACCACCATGGGCAATGTGGCGGAAATTCCCTGGTTTCCGCTGCCGGAATTACTCATTACCGGTATCATGGCACCTGCCATACGGGCATCGCACGCACCGGACGTATAAGAGAGGATATGCGAAAACACACTGTCGCCCAAAATCTTATGCTCATAGGTTCCGCGCAGCATCTTACCCAGCCCGTGACCGTAGTTCCCGCTGAAAGAGCGTTCGGCGGCGGCTTTGTTCAGACGTGCCGTCTCAAGAATAAAACGGATTTCATCCAGCGGAGCCGTCAAGGCAAAGTCGTACACCTTGCGCAGGGTCAAATCAACGGTCCGCTCTTCCGTCTCCCCACAACTTGCATGTTGTTTGTTTAAAAAGACCTCACCGTTACGTGCCACATATATAAAGGTGGTATGCCCGCCGGCAATAATGGCAACCGCCTTGTTTCCGGCAGTCTCGCAGCATACCTCGATATAAAGTTTTTCCGTAATGTTCTTCTTCAGCGATATATTGATACGTTTCTCACCGATAAAGCGTTTTCCCTCTTCCACGGCAACAGGAGTACTGTCTTTCAGTACTTCCAGTTGATATTCCGACCTACCGACCAATGCCCCTAAAGCAACGGCAATGGGCAATCCTATCATATCCGTACCAGGAATGCCGACTCCCATTGCGTTTTTCAGGATGTTGGCACTCAACAAAACATCTATTTTTTCCGGCCGCACACCTAATGTCTCGGTTGCTTTTGCCACACACAAAGCAACGGCAATGGGTTCCGTACATCCAATGGCGGGAACCACCTCGCGCTGCACCAAAGCGATTATCTGTTTTCTTTCGGCTTCAGTCATACCACATATATGTTTTTTTATTCAATCGTATCGCAAAGATATATGGAATAGTAAATAAATAGCAGAGTTCGGCATACTTTTTTCTTCCCGTCCCTGTTATTACAAAATAATAACGTATTTTTGCAACCCTCTAAACCATATTAAATTATCAACATTCAAAAAGGAAATATATGAACTTTAAGAAGTGGACTACTGCCCTCATGCTTGCCTTGGCCGTTTCGTCCTGCATACAGGACGAAGCGCTTAACTCTGAAGCAGCGATTGACGCCTGCACAGGCATAGACGTACAATTGGCTCACATCAACAGTGACTCGAAAGAAATAAACATATATGTACATAAGGGAGCGGATTTATCCAAGCAGCAACTGTTGTTTACACTGCCTTTTGGCGCAACGCTTCGTGCAAACGAACATTTCCCGAACGACATTCTGAACAATTATGATTTCAGCAACGAATCGCATACGCGCACCTTTACCGTAACTTCCGAAGACGAAGAATGGACCTCTACCTATACTGTAAAAGTCATTCCTGCCGAAATCCCCGAAACTTTCCATTTTGAAGAGCTGCTCCCTTCCGCCGGTACCGAATATGACATCTTTTATGAGTTCGAACCCAGCACCTCAACCAATGTTTCGAGCGTTGTGCAATGGTCGAGTGGTAACCCCGGTTACAAACTCACCGGCATGGCTGGCAACCGCACCGATTATCCCACACAGCAGATAACCGATGGCTATCGCGGCAAAGGAGTGAAACTTACTACTTGCGATACGGGTAGCTTCGGAGCCGTGGTAAATATGTATATTGCAGCCGGTAACCTGTTTATCGGCTCTTTCGACTTGGCGAATGCGTTGAAAGCCCCCCTGCGTGCCACCAAGTTCGGCATACAGTATTACAAACGTCCGGTAGCGTTGAAAGGTTACTTCAAGTTTAAGGCGGGAGAAGTCTATACCGATAAGGGCAAAGTGCAGGAAGGCAAAAAAGACCGCTTCGACATCTATGCCGTATTGTACGAAGCCAATGAAAACTCCTTCATGCTGGATGGTAGCAACAGCCTTAATGCGCCCAATATCATCTCCCTTGCCCGTATTAGCGAAAAAGATGCCGTAGAGACCGAAGAATGGACAGAGTTCGATTTGCCTTTCGAAACAATGGATGATAAAAAGATTGACAAGGCGAAACTACAGAACGGAAAGTACAAACTAAGCATTGTCCTTTCTTCCAGCATTGACGGCGCATACTTCAAAGGAGCCGTGGGCAGTACATTGTACGTAGACGAATTAGAACTTATAAGCGAAGAAATCTGATTATAAAGTATGAAAAAGTATCATTTTATCTGCACAATAGCCGTATTGCTGGCAATGGCGGCCAACATACAGGCGCAAGACGAGAGAAACAAGAGTATTATCAACTCCTATCTGCGCGGGTGGGAATACGGTATCAAAGCCGGATTCAACATCGGAGGTACATCCCCCATCCCCCTGCCCAAAGAGATACGCAAGATAGACAACTACGCACCGGGCATAGCCATTGCCATTGAAGGCAATGCCAGCAAGTGGTTTGACGAAAAGAAAAAGTGGGGACTCACGCTTGGTCTGCGGTTGGAGAACAAGAACATGACCACCGAAGCCACCGTGAAGAACTACGGCATGAAAATCATCAATACCAACGGTGGAGAGCTGGCAGGTCTTTGGACAGGTGGGGTCAAGACCAAAGTGAATAACTCCTACCTCACCATCCCCATCCTTGCCGACTACCGCATCAGCAAACGGTGGACCGTGTCGGCAGGTCCTTACTTCTCCTACTTATTGGAAGGCAACTTCTCGGGACACGTATACGAAGGACACTTGCGTACTCCCGACCAAACCGGCTCGAAAGTGGAATTTACCGGTGAGAGTATCGCGACATACGACTTTTCCAACGAATTAAGAAAATTCCAATGGGGCTTGCAATTCGGCGGAGAGTGGAAAGCGTTCAAACACCTTACCGTGCACGCAGACGTGACTTGGGGACTGAATGATATCTTCCAAAAAGACTTCGATACGATAACGTTCAACATGTATCCCATTTATCTGAACTTAGGGTTCGGATATGCGTTCTAAGCGGACATAGACAATATCATACGCCAAAGCCACAGACATCCTCTGCCGAGGAAAACCTGTGGCTTTAACGTGAAATTTACAAGTGAATCGCCATCCGTCCGATTTACGACAAAAAGGTGGCAGAACCGCCTTTTTGCTTACTCTCACTCCTACCTTTTTCTGTCGGAACAGGAACATCCTGCATAAAGTGCGGATAGATATGCTCCGATTTCCGATAAACATGCGCCGTTTATGCAGAAACCAGGCAAGCCAGCTGCCGGACGCAGGTATTACCGCCGTTGGACACAAGTGTTGCCGATGTTGGATGCAGGTATTTCTGCCGACAGACATCAACATCTATCGCGACAGACATTGGTGTCTATCGCGACAGATACTAATACCCCTCGCCCCGGACGTTGATATCCATGAAGCGGAATGCCCGCAGGCGGTATTTCCGGCGTTCTTTCCCTCCAGTTTGTTTGTAAACATTTCGCTATCGTGCTGGCTATCGGCAAGATGGGCGTTTCCCGTTCCGTTTTTTCCTACCGGCTGCACACATGGGTGGAAACAGCCGATTCTGCGGCAACGGGAAATACAAATTGTCAGAAGAGACGGGCGGAATGACAAAAAGACAAAAGGACAACAAATATTATTTGTTATAGTATGGTTTCGATAAGGCGAACGGTAAGGTAATAAAAAAGAAGGTATTCGCTTCCGATACCTTCTTTTTACTATTTATTTATAATACTTATTATTCACCGATGACTTCGAGTTCATCCACAATAAGCGTACTATTTACAGCACCTTTAAATTTGTCACCATCTTTACTTGAAGAACATACAATAGCCAATTTGTACTCTTTCCCCTTTTCATAAGACTTACCTTCTAAATATTTGAATGGAATATTAAACTTAGTCCATTCAGCCTTTTCAGATCCATCTTCCAATTGAGCAAGTGCAACACGGTATTGTGAAGTATTAATATCTTCACCTGTCAGAACGACTTCCTCTCCATTCTCATCAACCGCCTCATAAAGTACAGCCTGAATAGCACATTCGTCCTTTATGCCAAGATTCTCTTCTACTGGTTGTTTAGTACCATCTACATAATTATCACCAGATTTATATTTATAAACTCCTCTAAAAAGTATCGGATTCTTTGAATACGATATACCGAACTTCGTAGACTTTAAAGCAGGAAAGGTTGTTTTAAATTGTCCTGTAAACAAAGAACCCGAAGTAATAGGAGCAATCCCACCAAAAGGATGACTTTTAGAATACAAAGTCACCAGTTTAGCAGCTTTACCTTCAAATCCATTGTCTTCAGGCATAACAGGGAAACCGATTGGTGTTCCTAACAAAGAATTATTCATTAATGAAGCTCCTTCATTCGATGTACT
Organism: uncultured Bacteroides sp.; assembly: GCF_910578895.1. GTDB lineage: Bacteria > Bacteroidota > Bacteroidia > Bacteroidales > Bacteroidaceae > Bacteroides. The sequence continues at coordinate 13,246 of NZ_CAJTSC010000008.1, read as the reverse complement.
CAGCTGCTCTTTAGGCTCCGGATTCCAATATTCGGTTTCTTGTCCTTCATTTGTAACATACCATGTTTCAAAAGAAAACTTCATCACAGCATTCTTTACCGGAGTCTTCACCACATATTCCGCCACAGTTCCGTCCTCAGCAACCAAAGTGATAGCGACATCCTTTGAAAAATCCATAGCTTTGCCACTTTCTACGGAAGCAGTTGCCTTGTCGGAAATAGTGAAAGTAGGAACTAAAGCTTTCAAGACATCCGCATCAGCCTCCACTGCTGCCTCGTCCACTCTGAAAGTAATCGTATTGTCGGCGTTGATGACCGGCTGTTCGATGACAACCGCATTCGCTGCATTGGACATATCGAAAAAGAAAGCCGTAATCTTGGCTTCGCTGCTTTCCGTCCCCGTCAGACGAGTACCGTTATAAGTCACCTTCACCTTTTGAGCCATGCCGTTCAGTTTGGCTGCGATATCCAACAGAACAGTAATTTTGCCTTCTGCAATTGTGCCCGTAGCCACCACATCAGCAGTAAGCTGATACTTTTCTATATTCAAAGATTGAGTTCCGGTGAAAGAATACGAGTTATCTTTCCGACTCAGTTGGCAATTCTTCAATTCGATATCGCCCAACTCCATGCTCATCAGATTAAAGTCTGCCAGCAACAGGTTTATAGCAGAAGTTCCGGCTTTGGATATAGCAATGTTCTTCGGCATATTGGAAGCGATTGTTGTTCCTTCCAATTCGATGTCCAACGTACCTTTATAATCACCCGCCATCTCTTCCTCAATGGTCTTAGAGTAATCCGGCGCATCATCATCGCTACAAGCGGTAAACAAACTCATTGAACAAATCAATGCAAACAAATAAAACAAATTTTTCTTCATACAAATACTTGTTTAGTTAATAATTCCCACATCGTTAAGGAGTAGTTTATATTCTCTTTTATATTTCGAGGTGCAAAATAACTGTTTTCAAACAGTGTAAACAAGGTCTTTTCTAAAAAATAGATGTTCTTTTTTTCAAATATGTACTATTTGCAAGCACCCAAGACCACACTACTGCGGATGCGTTGTTTTAAAACAAAACACACAAAAGGAGCATCCATCTATCAGACAAGTAACAGAAGAAATCTTTTATCGCAACTTTTGAAACGTTTTATGAAAAAAAACGCTACCTTTAGAAAGTCAAAACCTCCTATTGCGAGACAAATTGGCGCATTATTCTCATTATAAACCATATAAAGCAATTGATATGTTCAACTCATTCGGTAACATTCTCCGCCTCACAAGTTTCGGAGAATCACATGGCAAAGGCATAGGCGGCGTAATAGACGGATTTCCCGCAGGAATCGTCATCGACATGGATTTCGTGCAATCGGAGCTCGACCGTCGCCGTCCGGGCCAGTCGCGTATCACCACCCCGCGAAAGGAAGCGGACAAGGTGGAGTTCCTTTCCGGCATCTTCGAGGGCAAGTCCACCGGTTGTCCCATCGGGTTTATCGTATGGAACGAAAACCAGCACTCCGACGATTATAACAACCTGAAAGAAGTCTACCGTCCCTCGCACGCGGACTATACATATAACGTAAAATACGGAATACGCGACCATCGCGGCGGCGGACGGTCATCGGCACGCGAAACCATTTCGCGCGTGGTGGCGGGAGCATTGGCAAAGCTGGCATTAAAACAGCTCGGCATCCGTATCACTGCCTACACCTCGCAGGTAGGACCTATCAAACTGGAAGAAAACTATACCGCCTACGACCTCGACCGGATTGAGACCAATGCGGTACGTTGCCCCGACCCGGAGAAGGCAAAGGAGATGGAAGAACTTATCTTCAAGATAAAAGGTGAAGGCGATACCATCGGCGGCGTGGTGACCTGTGTCATCAAAGGCTGCCCCATCGGACTGGGACAACCCATTTACGGCAAGCTTCAGTCTGCCCTTGCTGCGGGCATGCTCAGCATCAATGCCGCAAAAGCATTCGAATATGGCGAAGGTTTCAAAGGTTTGAAGATGAAAGGTTCCGAGCAGAACGATGTGTTCTTCAACAATAACGGGCGCATCGAAACGCACTCCAACCACTCCGGAGGTATTCAGGGCGGCATCAGCAACGGACAGGATATCTATTTCCGCGTAGCTTTCAAGCCGGTGGCAACCGTGCTTATGGAGCAGCATACCGTAAACATAGACGGGGTAGACACCACGCTCAAAGCCCGCGGGCGCCACGATCCTTGCGTGCTTCCCCGTGCCGTGCCTATCGTAGAGGCAATGGCGGCAATGACTTTGCTTGATTTCTATTTGATTGACCGGACAACGCAATTATAAAAAAAGGAGTCACCCTAAAACAAACATACATATATGAAAGACCTCAAACAATACATCACAGAAAACGAACCCAAGATGTTGGAAGACTTGTTCAGCCTCATCCGCATTCCCAGCATCAGTGCCAAACCCGAACATCACAGCGACATGACGGCATGTGCGGAACACTGGGCGCAACTGCTGCTTGCCGCCGGTGCGGACGAAGCATCGGTGATGCCCTCTGCAGGCAATCCTATCGTATTCGGGCAGAAGATTGTAGACCCGCAAGCCAAAACCGTATTGATATATGCGCACTACGACGTGATGCCTGCCGAACCGCTGGAACTTTGGAAAAGCAATCCCTTTGAACCGGAAGTGCGCGACGGACATATCTGGGCACGCGGTGCAGACGATGACAAAGGACAATCTTTCATTCAGGTAAAAGCCTTTGAATACCTGGTGAAGAACAACTTGCTGACCCACAACGTGAAATTCATTTTCGAAGGAGAAGAGGAAATCGGTTCGCCCAGCCTCGAGGGCTTCTGCCGGGAACATAAAGAGTTGCTGAAAGCGGACGTTATCCTCGTTTCCGACACCAGCATGCTGGGTGCGGACCTCCCCTCGCTGACCACCGGGTTGCGCGGGCTTGCCTATTGGGAAATAGAGGTGACCGGACCGAACCGCGACCTGCACTCCGGACACTTCGGCGGCGCAGTTGCCAACCCCATCAACGTGCTTTGCAACATGATAAGCCAGATGACTGATGCCGACGGTCGCATCACCGTTCCCGGCTTCTACGACGATGTGGAAGAGGTGCCGCAGGCAGAACGCGAAATGATAGCCCACATCCCGTTCGATGAGGAGAAATACAAAAAAGCCATCGGCGTAAACGCCCTTTTCGGCGAAAAAGGATACAGTACGCTGGAGCGCAACAGTTGCCGTCCGTCATTCGATGTATGTGGCATCTGGGGCGGATACACGGGCGAAGGTTCCAAGACCGTGCTGCCTTCCAAAGCATACGCCAAGGTATCGTGCCGGTTGGTGCCGCATCAGGAGCATCATAAGATTTCCCAACTGTTTGCCGATTATATTCAAAGCATCGCTCCCGACACCGTGCAGGTGAAAGTGACTCCCATGCACGGCGGACAAGGTTACGTATGCCCCATCACTCTCCCTGCCTACCAAGCTGCGGAAAAAGGTTTTGAGAAAGCTTTCGGAAAGAAACCGCTCGCCGTACGCCGGGGTGGAAGCATTCCCATCATCTCCACCTTCGAACAGGTGCTGGGCATAAAGACCGTACTGATGGGATTCGGCTTGGAATCCAACGCCATTCACTCGCCTAACGAGAACATCCCGTTAGATATCCTGCGCAAAGGCATTGAGGCGGTGGTCGAGTTCCACCTGAACTACTGATACCGTCCAAGGAAGGATGCCGAAACGAGAGTGTGTCGAAACACCTCAAATACACCAATCACCCCTGCCATAGACATCTGTGACAGGGGTGATTTGGTTAATAAGAGAGTTTCGACACACCCGTGTTTCGGCACCCTTTCTTTACTCGAACGGCTTGCGGAATGCACAACCGTTTCTCCATTCCGAACAGCCGTAAGCCGTTTTTCCTTTAATCACCGTTCCCTTTCCGCAGAGCGGGCAAGGCTGTCCTACCAACGCATCGGCAGACTGCACGCCGGAAGCAGGTTGCACGCCGGAAACGGGCTGTGCGTCCGAAGCGGGCTTTACGGCATCAGCAGATTGTTCCGCTTTCTTTGCCGCAGGCTTTCGCGGCGCTCTCTTCTTCGGTTCTTTTTTCGGTTTATCGGCAGAGCCCGATGGGGCGGAAGCCTTTTCTCCTTTGCCCTTTTCCGGAGCAGGGGCTTGTATGGTGATGTGACGGTTGCTATTGTCGGAAAGGACACTCAGCACAATCTCCGACACCATCTGCTTCAACTCTTCCAGAAACTGCCCGGCATTGTAGGTACGCTTCTCTATCTCGCGCAACTTCTTCTCCCAGATACCGGTCAGTTCGGCAGACTTCAACAGTTCCTCATGGATAATCTGGATAAGTTCCACACCGGTAGGGGTAGCTATCAGATTCTTCTTCTCTTTCCGGATATAGTTGCGCTTGAAGAGCGTCTCGATAATGGCGGCACGCGTAGATGGACGCCCGATGCCGTTTTCCTTCAAGGCATCGCGCAGTTCGTCATTGTCCACCAGCTTGCCGGCGGTCTCCATCGCACGCAGCAAGGTGGCCTCGGTGTAAGGGCGTGGCGGTTGCGTCCACTTTTCGTATAAATCAGGCAGGTGCGGACCACTCTCTCCTACCGTAAATGCGGGGAGCACGTTCTCCTCCTCGCCGCCTTTCTCCTCTTTTTCCTCCTGCGCCGAGGGCGTGCCGAACACCACACGCCAGCCGGGTGCCAATATCTGTTTGCCCGACACCTTGAACTCTATCTGCTCCACCTCTCCTATGACGGTGGTCGTTGCAAACTGGCAATCGGGATAGAACACGGCAATGAAACGGCGGGCAATCAGGTCGAACACGCGACGCTCCATATCCGTCAGGTTCTGCGGCGGCTGGCCTGTAGGGATAATGGCGTGGTGGTCTGTCACCTTCGAATTGTCGAACACCTTCTTCGACTTCGGCAACGCAGCCCCTTCCAGCGGGGCGGTCAACGCCTGATAATCGCGCAAGCCTTTCAGTATGCCGGGACATTTGGGATAGATGTCATCGCTTAGGAAAGTGGTGTCCACACGCGGATAGGTGGTTACTTTCTTTTCGTACAGGGACTGGATGGTCTTCAGCGTCTCGTCGGCAGAGAAGGCAAACTTCCTGTTGCACTCCACCTGCAACGAAGTCAGGTCGAACAGACGGGGCGGCGCCTCTTTGCCGTTCTTGCGGGTGACGTTCGTTATGGCGAAAGGCGAGTCTTTTATCTGTTCCAGCAGCGCCATTCCCCGTTCGCGGTCCGTGATTGGCTCTATACCCCGGTTGTCCTCGGGTTTGACGGCTTTGGCGGCAGTTCCTTCCTTCTGTTTTTCCGCTTCCAAAACCAGTTCTTCGTCGCTCTTGCGGAGAATGGCGGAGAAAGTAGTATCGCGATACACCGTCTTCAGTTCCCAGTACTGTTTGGGGACGAAGTTCTGTATCTCGAGCTGGCGGTTTACGATAAGCGCAAGCGTAGGCGTCTGCACGCGTCCGATGGAAAGCACCTGCCGGTTCTGACCGTACTTCATGGTGTACAGGCGGGTGGCGTTCATGCCCAGCAGCCAGTCGCCAATGGCGCGCGAAAGCCCTGCCTCATACAACGGCTGGAAGTCGGACGCATCCCTCAGCTTGGCAAACCCCTCACGGATGGCCTCTTCCGTCAACGAAGAAATCCACAGGCGTTTCACCGGACAGCGCGCACCGGCTTTCTGCATCACCCAACGCTGGATGAGTTCTCCCTCTTGCCCGGCATCACCGCAGTTTATAATCATGTCGGCGTGCTGCATAAGGTGTTCAATCACGTGGAACTGGCGCTCATAGGTGGGATTACCGATAAGCTTGATGCCGAAACGGGGCGGAACCATAGGCAGGCTCCCCAAGCTCCACGACTTCCAGTTGGGCGTATACTCGTGCGGCTCTTTCAGGGTACAGAGGTGGCCGAACGTCCAAGTCACCTGATATCCGTTTCCCTCGATATATCCGTCTTTCTTATCTTTCGCACCGAGCACATCGGCTATGTCACGCGCCACAGAAGGCTTTTCGGCAATACAAACTATCATTCACTTTTCTTTTTAGACGGGACAAAGATAATGCAAACCGAGAGGAGAAACAAATGAAATTATCCTGTACCGCCAAATAAGGCGCACCTTCCCAAACATACGGCTTTTTCATTTAAGGGAGTTTTCGGCACGGCTCTTTCATTGGCAGAAGCCGTGCCGAAAACACCCCGTAAGGACATTTAGCACAAATTTAAAAGAGAACTGTACAAAATTGACAATCCATGAGACATTCAGCACCACAAAAAAAACAATAAGATGCGCAGGTACATGGAAAAAGGCGTAATTTAGCAATCGAAGACAAACTAATTTCAAACATTCACTTACAGAACTAATAATATGGTAAAACAAATCTCAATGAAGCACATAGCGTGCCTCTCCCTGCTTACTCCGTCAATGGCACACGCCGCCGAACGTCCCAACATCATTTACATCTTCACCGACCAGCATACGGCATCCGCCATGAGCTGCGCCGGAAACCCGGATGTGCACACCCCCAACCTTGACAGGCTGGCGGCTGCCGGCATCATGTTCCAAAATGCCTACTGCACCGCACCGCTCAGCGGTCCTTCGCGCGGCGCCATGTTCACGGGCCACTATCCCGATGCGGTGGGACTGTCGGTCAATGGCGCCCAGCTGCCCGACTCCCTGAAGACGCAGATACTGGGAACACTCGTCAAGAACGCCGGATATGAATGTGCGTACGGCGGCAAGTGGCACGTGCCCGAACTCGATGTCCCCGACAAGCAATACGGCTTCGACCTGCTGTACAAGCACAGCGACAACGGGCTTGCCGAGGCTTGCGTACAGTTCCTGTCCAAGAAGCACGCCAAACCTTTCTTCCTGGTGGCTTCGTTCGACAATCCGCACAACATCTGCGAATATGCGCGCAGCCAGAACCTGCCTTACGGCAATCTGGACACGCCCGAACTGCGCAACTGCCCGGGACTTCCGCCCAACTTTGCCAAAAGCCCCTACGATGCCGATGTCATCGAAAGCGAACGTGCCAACAACTTCAACGTCTATCCCACCGCCACCTTCACCCCCGAAGACTGGCGCATGTATCGCTACACCTACTACCGGCTGGTAGAGAAAGTGGACCGCGAGATAGGCAAGATAGTCGATGCCATCGACAAGAACAACCTGTGGGAGAACACCGTCGTCATCTTCTCCAGCGACCACGGTGACGGAATAGGCGCGCACCACTGGAACCAGAAGTCGGCGTTATATGAAGAAGTGGTGAACATCCCGTTCATCGTGACCCTGCCCGGCAAGAAGCACGCGGGCGAAAAACTGCCGCAACTTGTCAGCAACGGTGTCGACTTCTTTGCCACCATCTGTGACTGGACAGGTACCAAGTTGCCCAAAGGCGCTGCCGGAAAATCGTTCCGCAAAATAGCCGAGGAGGGCAATCCGCAAGCTCCCCACCAGGAATACGTCATCACCGAAACACGCTTCGACGGTAGCAAGACGCGCGGCTGGATGGTGCGTACCGAACGCTACAAATATGTACTGTACGACAAAGGAAGGCACCGCGAACAGCTCTTTGACATGCAGAACGACAGAGGCGAGACAAGAAACCTGATGATGGAAAACGCTTACGGGAAAGTGGCGCAACAACACCGCGACATTCTTGAGAAGTATATGAACACGTATAAAATCAGGCCTACACGCCCCAAACTGCACGACGTACCGGGAAAAACACTGCCCAAAACCGCCAATTACCAGAGTGCCTATAAATAATGGGACACGCTGCTTAGAGACAAACAAAATCATCCCCCCACGGAGGTGAACAGACACATTATTACATATTATGAACAAAATCATATCCGCCCTCATACTCCTCCTGCCGGCACTCTGCGCACAGGCGCAAACAGCCGGAGGAGCTACCATAAAACTCTCCGACACGATGCTTATGCACGAGATGCGCGCCACTCCCTCGCCACGCGACGGCGCCACGATTGCCGACCGTGCCGTGTCGTTCCAATGGCCGTTGCCCGCAAATCTCAACATCCTGCGGAGCGGACTGGACGGCGCGGCAGAAGATGCCCCCGCGCAGAAGATAGACAAGAGCAAGCTGCGCTACTTCCTGCGTTACTCGCAAAATCCGGCATTCGCACAGGAAAACACTGTGCAGGTGGAGACGTGCCGCCCCTTCTTCAACCCCGTGCAAGACCCGGCTCCGGGCACGTGGTACTGGCAATACGGCTATGTCGCGGACGGCAAAACCGAATGGAGCGATACGCTGCAATTCACGGTAGAAGCCAATCCGCGCAAGTTCTGTCCGCCTGCTCTGAAGACCGTACTTAAGAACCTGCCCGCCCATCACCCCCGCGTGTGGCTCGACAAGGACGACTGGGACGGCTTCATCAAGCGCAGTAAAGGAAAGCCCGAACGGCAGACCTACCTGAAACGCGCCGACAAAGTGCTTGCCACCCCGATGAAGTCCGTGAACGACATCAATTCGGACCTGGCAAAAGGACTCGCCAACGAAGTACAAAGAAGCGCCATGCTCACCCGCGAGAGCCGCCGCATCATCGACAGCGAAGAAGCCAACACGGACGTGCTGATACGCGCCTACCTGCTCACCAAAGAGCGCCGCTATGCGGACGAAGCCGTGAAGCGCGTCAAGGAAATGGCGACCTGGGGAGACAACAAGAACGTGGTGGGCGACTTCAACGAAGCCACCCTGCTCTCGCTCTGCTCCATGGCATACGACGCGCTGTATGATGTGCTGGACGATACCACGCGCAAGTTCCTGCTGGACGAGATAAAAGCCTTTGGCAGCAGCATGTACATGCACGACCTCAACCGGCTGGAAAACCACATTGCCGACAACCACGTGTGGCAGATGACGTTCCGCATCCTTACCATGGCGGCATTCACCGTCTACGGCGAACTGCCCGAGGCCGATGCGTGGACAGACTACTGCTACAACCTGTGGCTGGCACGCTTCCCCGGACTGAACAAGGACGGTGCCTGGCACAACGGCGACTCCTACTTCCACGTCAACATCCGCACGCTGGTGGAGGTGCCCTATTTCTACACCCGCCTTACGGGCTACGATTACTTCTCCGACCCGTGGTATCAGGGAAACGCGCTCTACGTCATCTACCAGCAACCGCCATTCTCCAAATCGGGCGGTAACGGCAGTTCGCACCAGAACATCCTTACGCCGAGCGGTACGCGCGTGGGCTACGCCGATGCCCTGGCACGCATGACAGGCAACACCTATGCCGCAGACTATGTGCGGCGCATCAGTGCCCGCCAGCCCGACATCCTTGAACAGGGAAGCACCTCGAAAGCGGGCGGGCTCGCCTGGTTCCGCCTTCAATGCGACAAGCCCCTGCCCGAAGGCCCGGGCTTGAAGGAACTGCCTATGGGGCATGTGTTCCCACAGAGCGGACTGGCTTCGTTCTCCACCAACTTGGGTGACACCCGCACGAGCGCCATGCTCAGCTTCCGCAGCAGCCCGTACGGCAGCACCTCGCACGCCATAGCCAACCAGAACGCTTTCAACACTTTCTGGAACGGACAGCCGCTCTTCTACAGCAGCGGGCATCACGTCAGCTTCACCGACAAGCACAGCGTGTACTGCCACCGCGCCACCCGTGCGCACAACACGATACTCGTCAACGGCATGGGGCAACGCATAGGCACGGAAGGCTACGGCTGGGTGCCCCGCCACTACGTTGGCGACAACATCAGCTATGTGGCAGGAGACGCATCCAACGCCTACGGCAAGGTCATCTCCCCGCTTTGGTTGCTGCGCGGCAAGCAGAGCAAGCTGGAGTACTCTCCCGAAAACGGCTGGGATGACACGGGACTGAAAACCTACCGCCGCCACATCGTGACGTTGGGCAAAAGCGGCTACTCTTTCATATACGACGAGCTGGAAGCAGACGAACCCGTAACCTGGAGCTACCTGCTGCATACGGTGACCAACCCGATGCACGTAGACAACGCCAAGGAATACGTACACATACGTGCCACCAGCAAGGACGGCGTGTCGGACGCCTACCTCTTCTCCGCCGGAACGCTGAAGACAGACACCACCGACCGGTTCTTCGTGCCTGCCGTCAACTGGCTGCGTGCCGATGAGAAAGGGCACTTCAAGCCCTATCCCAACCATTGGCACTTCACCGCCACATCGGACAGGCAGAAGGTCTACCGCTTTGCCACTATCGTGCATACACACGCCAAAGAGAGCGATACCGGCTCCGGACAGGACGCTCCCCGCACACTGAAGGACGGCAGCATACAGGTGGGCGACTGGAATATCAAAGCCAACATATCCACCGGCGGAAAGCCCGCTTTCGAAGTGCGTAACACGCGCAAAGGACACGATGCAAGTGTAAGTTACAAGAACTACGGGGCAACGGTGATACGCGACAACGGCAAAAAGACGGAGTTGAGAGACGAAGTGCCGGAAGTGGAAATATAGGATATAGTTTATATCAGTCATATCCAACCAATATACCGACAGCAATAAAACAATGTTTATGAACATCCTTCACAGACTCATTTCAGGAAGCATATTCATGTTGCTTCCCCTGATGGCGCAGGCGCAAACCGCCTTGAAGAACTGGACCATAGAAGACCACTCCGGCAAGGCGGAAATCCTTGTGGCAGGCGACACATTGGAGATTACCGCCCCCCAAGGGCTTACTTTATGGTACAACCGGCGGCTTACGGGCGACTATGAAATCAGTTACCGCGTGAAGATGCCGATGCAGGGCGGAAGATACGACCGTCTTAGCGACTTAAACTGCTTTTGGGCAGCCAACGACCCGGAGCATCCCGGCAACCTCTTCGCACGCAGTGGCTGGAGAAACGGCATCTTCCAACGTTACAAAACCCTGAGCCTGTTTTATGTGGGATATGGCGGAAACCATAACTCCACCACACGCTTCCGCCGGTACTTTGCCAAAACGGCGGATACGGGCGATGACGTGGCGCGCCCCGTAATCAAGGAGTACACGGACAAGGCGCATTTATTACTGCCCGATACATGGTATGACATTCAGATTCGCGTGGAAAAAGGCATCACCACTTATCGCATCAACGGTGAAGAACTCTTCCGGTTGCCCGTCAGGGAGCGCGAAGGGGACGGGCACTTCGGGCTCCGCCTGCTGGAAAACCATACCTTATTTACAGATTTCCGGGTGAAGGACCTGAAGAGCGCCGCCGCCCACGTGGCGGGAAGACGCCTGCTCGAGCAAACCGTTTCGTACGAAGAGTTGGGAGCCGCCATCCGCCATCGGCAAAGCTGGGTGGACTATCCCGCCTATGCCGACCGGGAGTCCTGGAAGAACAACATAGACCCGGAAATGAGGAAGATTATCATCGGGAACGGAGAACGTGCCCTGAAACATGTGTGGAAACCCGACCTCGCTTCGGACTACCTTGCCTTCAAGCGCACCGGCGAGATACGCACCGGACGCGCCAACCACAAAGCCTTGCAGGCGCTGACCATCGCCGAACTGGCGGAGGGTGAAGGGCGGTTCATGGATGCCATCATAGACGGCGTATGGTTCTTGTGCGAAACCTCTTGGATACACTCCGCTCACCTCAGTTTCCAGCAAGACCGCTCCGGGCTGCCCGACAGGAACGAGCCGACCATCGAACTGGTGGTGGGAGACATCGGCGCACAGATGGCATGGACCTACTATTTCCTGAAAGAGGAGTTCGACAAGGTAAGCCCGCTGATAAACCAGCGGATTGTAGAGGAAGTCAACAGGAACCTTATCGACCCCTACTTTGCACGGGACGATTACTGGTGGATGGGATTTGGCGGCAAGCAGGTGAACAACTGGAACCCGTGGATAAACTATAACGTACTGCAAGCCCTGATGCTGATAGAGAAAGACCCGGAGCGCGTGCGGCAGGGGGTATGGAAGCTGATGCGGTCTACCGACTACTTTTTCAGCATGTATCACGAGGACGGGGCTTGCGACGAAGGTCCTACCTACTGGAGCGGGGCGTCCGGCTATGCCCTGAAGTTTCTGGACCTGCTTGCCAAGGTGACGGGAAACAAGGTGGACATATTCGGTTCTCCCCGCCTGCGCAACATGGCGCAATACATTTACCGGGTGCACATCGGCGGCAACTACTTCGTGAACTTTGCCGACTCGGCTCCCCAAGTCAGCCCGAGCCCCGGCATCCTCTACCAATACGGCAAGCTGATAGGAGACCCTGCCATGATGAGGTTCGCCTCGTTCATGGCAAGGCAGAACAACAGTTTCAAGAACGGGACAAACGGTTATTTCGCTTCCGCATTGGACGAGCTTTTCATGTACAAAGAGATTATCGACTGCCCGCCTGCGGAACCGCTGACCGGCAGTTATTGGTTCAAGGATACACAGATTTGCACGGCACGCGACGAAGCGGGCAAAAGCACCGGATTCTTCTTCGCAGCCAAAGGCGGGCACAATCAGGAGAGCCACAACCACAATGATGCGGGTTCGTGCATCCTCTATTACGATGCCCTGCCGGTGCTCATAGACGCAGGCGTAGGCACATACACCCGGCAGACTTTCGGACCGGAGCGGTACACGATATGGACCATGCAATCCGATTATCATAACCTGCCGCTTATCAACGGAACGGCACAGAAACACGGCAGGGAGTTTGCCGCACACAACCAGCAGTACAACGCCACAGCCCGCACAGTATCCTATCAGGTGGACATAGCCCCTGCCTATCCGCAGGAAGCAAACGTGAAAAGCTGGATCCGCAACTATACATTACGCAGAAAAAAGGAGTTCATAATCACCGACAAATGGGAGTTGTCCGCCTGCAACAAACCAAGCGAACTGCATCTGATGACCTGCTGTGAGGTAGAGATTGACGGCAACAAGAACATCACGCTTGCCGGCGAAGCCGGCAAATTCGGATTGGAATACGATAAAGCACTCCTCTCTCCCGAGACAGACATCATCGAACTGACCGACCCAAAATTAATCCATTCGTGGAAGCAGGGAAAGCTTACGCGCATCCGTTTTACAATCCTGCCGCGGCAGGCTACCGGTGAAAGCAAATTGGTGATAAAGAGACGGTAAGAAAAAAACAGAGTTTCAGGGGGGAGCGTCTTTACGTTCTCTTCCCTCTGACGGCTCTGCCCTTACATGGCGTACGGGCATAAAAAAAGGAGTACCGCTGTACTCCAACCTTTGTTAACCTTAA
>NZ_CAJTSC010000007.1 GCF_910578895.1 uncultured Bacteroides sp. | reverse complement strand
GGATAATCTTTAATATTAAATAGTTTAACGTGAGTGCGATTAATGTTTTTATCGCTATATTTCTAATTTACAAACGAATCATTTTAGTCTTTATATCCAATTCACGTTAAATAAATCTCTCTAACTTCTGTAAATGAAAAAGTCCTGCTCTCCTCCTCTTTATTCGATATATTTCTGTTAATCTGCTAATTAATGTTAAGTATATGAACATTTTTCAAGTGTTAATTTGGCATTCTTGGAAGAATTCTCCATTTTTGTGAAATGAAAGAAACATTAGATTTTTTCATAGTTAAGGTTTAGGTTAAAAAAATTAAGGGGAGCTGTGAAGCTGCCCTTTTTTAATGCCTGTTTATTGGCTATAATCAGATTAAATAATTATCTTTGGCGGAGAAAAAACAAAAGAAGGACTTATGGAAGACATCTTCAAATTTCTGTTGATTGCAGGCATTATGATTATAAGTTTTGTCAGACAAGCCAAGAAAGAAGCGAAAAAGAAAGCTGGTAATACTCCCGCCGTGCCTGTGCCCGATGAAGGGCGTCCTTTCCCCGAAACCCTGAACGATGAGATTTACGGCGGATATATTCCGGAAAGCCCTAAGCCCGTAACCGTTGTAGCGCGTAAGAAAACGGAAAAAAAGCATAAACCCGCCCCGAAACAACCTTTCATTCAGCCAAACACCGACAATACCCTTTCCGAACCCGCAGATGTCCCTTCCGAATTTGAAATACATTCGGCGGAAGAGGCACGTAAAGCCATCATCTGGGGAGAGATATTGCAACGGAAGTATTGATGCAATTGAAAGTCGAATTGATTTCTTACACGAAAAAATAACTATACATTATGGCACTTAATTACATTTCGGCAGCAGAAGCTGCGAGCCTTATCAAACATGGCTACAATATCGGCCTGAGCGGATTTACTCCCGCAGGAACAGCCAAAGCCGTTACGGCTGAATTAGCAAAAATCGCAGAAGCGGAACATGCCTTGGGAAGACCTTTCCAGGTGGGCATTTTTACAGGCGCTTCGACCGGTGACTCCTGCGACGGTATCCTTTCACGCGTCAAAGCCATCCGTTACCGTGCTCCTTATACCACCAACCCGGATTTCCGTAAGGCGGTGAATAACGGTGAGATTGCCTACAACGACATTCACTTGTCACAAATGGCGCAAGAAGTGCGTTACGGCTTTATGGGAAAGGTAAATATCGCCATTATCGAAGCCTGTGAGGTGACGCCCGACGGCAAAATCTACTTGACTGCCGCCGGCGGTATCTCGCCCACCGTATGCCGCCTTGCCGACCAGATTATCGTAGAGCTGAATGCCGCGCACAGCAAAAACGCCATGGGATTGCACGACGTCTACGAACCGCTGGACCCGCCTTGCCGCCGCGAAATACCTATCTTCAAGCCAAGCGACCGCATCGGCATGCCTTACATCCAGGTAGACCCAAAAAAGATTGTGGGTGTGGTAGAGACCAACTGGCCGGACGAAGCGCGCAGCTTTGCCGATGCAGACCCGCTGACCGACAAAATCGGGCAGAACGTAGCCGACTTCCTTGCCGCAGACATGAAACGCGGTATCATTCCTTCCACCTTCCTGCCGTTGCAGTCGGGCGTAGGAAACATTGCCAATGCCGTGTTGGGGGCTTTGGGACGCGATAAGACTATCCCGCCGTTCGAAATGTATACGGAGGTGATCCAGAATTCCGTTATCGGACTCATTCGCGAAGGCCGCGTAAAGTTCGGCAGTACCTGTTCGCTGACCGTAACCAACGACTGCTTGAACGGAATATACGAGGATATGGACTTCTTCCGCGACAAGTTGGTGCTCCGTCCGTCGGAAATATCCAACAGCCCCGAAGTGGTACGCCGTTTGGGAGTTATCTCTATCAACACTGCCATCGAAACCGACCTTTACGGAAACGTAAACTCCACCCACATCAGCGGTACGAAGATGATGAACGGTATCGGCGGATCGGGCGACTTTACGCGTAACGCTTATATCTCCATTTTCACCTGTCCGTCTGTTGCCAAAGAGGGCAAAATCAGTGCTATTGTGCCTATGGTCTCACATGCGGACCACAGTGAGCACGATGTCAATATCATTGTCACCGAACAGGGTGTTGCCGACCTGCGCGGCAAGAGCCCGAAAGAACGTGCGCAAGCCGTCATCGAGAACTGTGTTCATCCGGATTACAAGAATATCCTCTGGGATTATCTGAAACTTACCGATGGCAAGGCACAGACTCCTCACTCCATGCGCGCGGCCCTGGCTATGCACGCCGAACTGGCTAAGAGCGGGGATATGAGAAATGTGGATTGGGGACAATATAAATAATACTTGGAAGAGGGTGTCAGAGCTCTCTTATTAACAAAATCGAGGGTGTGTCGAAATACCCAAAACATATAAGTCACCCCTGTCATAGATATCTTGACAGGGATGACTTGGTTAATAAGAGGGTTCTGACATACTCTTTTTTGTTAATAAGAGAGTTTCGGCATCCCCTTCTCCTGTGTTTTATCGGATAAGTATATCGCACACGGCATCCTGAAACTTACGTGCTTCTTTGCCGGAAAGCACATTCTGGTTCATGATGGCAAAAGCGATTTGATGTCCGTTATTCGCCTTCAGATATCCCGCCAGGCAGTTTATGGCAGTAAAGGAGCCTGTCTTGGCATGTACGTTCTTGTAAGAGGGCGTTCCTTTCTTCATCCGGTTTCTCAATGTTCCGTCCACTCCGCCGATAGGCAACGCCTTGTATAGCTTCTGAAACACATCCGTGCGCGAATAGGCGAATTTCAGGAAAGCGACTAACAGTTCCGATGATACATAGTTGTAGTGGGACAACCCGCAACCGTCTGCCAGGTTGTATCGTTCCGGATCGTAACCCAGTTTTTTTATCAACCTCCGGACGGCAGCAAGCCCGTCTGCGACGGAGACATGCCTGTCGCCCGTGAGTTGCGCACCCAAGCGGCACAACATGGCTTCCGCATTCAAATTATCACTCTCTTTCATTATCCGGTTGACAACTGCCTGCACGGAAGTGCTATGAGAGGCTATTCGCACGGAAACGCTGTCTTTTTGAAATTCACCAAAAGAATAATCCGCTGGGCAGCAAACGCCTTTCGCCCGCAACCGTTCCAGGAACGTGTGCATGAAGAAGTCCTGTGAGGAATAGATATTCACCGTACCGGTACGCTTCCCGTCCACATTGCCCGACACCGTTATCTCATTGCCGTTCTCCAGCCAGTTGCGCGACACCTTGAAACGTCCTGCATCGGGAGTACGGGTTTTCGTTGTATTGGCAAGCGTATAGTAAGACGAGGCGGGAGTACATTCCAGGCGCGCCGTATCCCCTTGTATGCCGGGAGAAGCGGTTATCGTAACCACTCCTTTGTCGAGCATCAGCGGCGATAGGTAGGGCTGGAAGGAATAGGGCGTATCGTCCCATAACCAGCCGCTTCCCCAATACAAAGAGTCTTTCATGGAAACATCGCCGTATATCCTGCCCTGTACCACGGAGAAAGGCGAACGTGCCACTCTGCTCGTCAACGAATCCAACGCTTCATCATCGAATTCCGGGTCAAAGCCCCCCACAACATAGATATCGCCTTTCAGCGTATCGCGCTCAATCGTTCCCTTGTACCACACTTCCGTGCGGAAAGGCTCGTTCGCTCCGGGGCGGGAAAGTGCCGTAATCGTGGTCAACAGTTTCATGGTGGATGCAGGGCGGGAAAGTTTATCCGCCTGATACCCGTACAGTGCCTTATTGGCAGTCAGGTCGTAGACTGAGACGGATACATTGGAGCCTGCGGGCAACCGGTACTTTATCAGCGTGTCCAGTTGCGAAGAAAGCGAGTTTGTTTTAGTAGATACTCCCTGTGCAAATAACATACAGGGAATTAACATCAAAACCGATACAATCGGGAATATACTATGTCTTCTCATTTAAATCTTACGATTTCCATAAATACAATACATTCTGTTTTGGCGGCACGGCTTCTTCATTTACAGGAGCCGTCTCCCGGCAGCTGTTTAAATCAGCTCCTTAAAGATTTCCCCTACCGTAGGATGCGGAAATACAATCTTTTTCCACTCTTCGGCGGTCAATCCCAGTTCGATTGCCATGCCTGCCAGCGTGATAATCTCCGAAGCCGGATTGCCCAGCACGTGCGCTCCCAATACCGTCCCCTCTTCCGCCAGCAGCAACTTGCATACTCCGTTTACGCCTTCGTTCTCCGCCACAAAGCGGCCGGAATACGCCATTGGCAGCTTCACCACGCGATAGGGAATGCCCTTTTTCTGCAAGGACTCTTCGGTCTCTCCCACTCCCGCAATCTCCGGATTCGTATACACCACTCCGGGGATGGCGCGATAGCTCATGGTATCTTCCCGTCCTGTGATGGAGTGTATCGCCACTTCCGCTTCACGCACGGCAGTGTGTGCCAACATGGAGAACCCGGTCAGGTCGCCGCAAGCATACACGCCTGGAACGGAAGTCCGCATCTGTTCGTTGACGCGGATGCTTCCGCGTTCCGTTCTCTCCAGGTTCAGGTTCTCCAGCCCGAAGCCTTTCATTACGGGGCGGCGGCCCACGCTCATCAACAGCTTCTCGGCAACAACGGAGCCGGTTCCTTCGGCTGTCTCATAGTCGATGCGGATAAGGAGAGGAGCGGAAGAGGAGTCCGCTTCGCCTGGGCGTGCCAACGGTCCGATGGAGACCACCTTTGTGCCCGGCATGAACTTGATGCCGCGTTTGGCATATTCCGCACGAAGCATAGCAGAGAGTTCCTTGTCCATTCCGCCCAGTATCTCGTCCAGCATCTCGATGACGGTGACCTCTGTTCCCAGGCTGTTGAAGAATGAGGTAAACTCCATCCCGATTACCCCGCCGCCGATGATTGCCAGCGATTTCGGGAGTTCCTTGTTGTCCAATGCGTCACGGTGTGTCCAGTAAGGCACCGTATCCACTCCGGGGATGGGCGGAATAAAGGTCTCCGAACCTGTGCAGAGCAACAGATTGTCACATTCGTACGTTTCGTCGCCACACCGCACATGGTTCTTGTCTACGATTGCCGCTTCGCCGTTCACTATCGTCACATTGCCGGCAGCCAGCTTTCCTTTGACGCCCAGCACCAGTTTCCGCACCACTTTCTGTTTGCGTGCGATGATTTTGGGCAGGTCGAACGATACCTCCGGCACGCAGACCGCATATTTCGATGCGTGGCGTGCGCCGTCGTACGTCTTTGCCGAGTACAGCAAAGTCTTGGTAGGAATACACCCTTCGTTCAGACACACCCCTCCGAGGTTCTGTTTCTCGAAAAGCACGACACTCAGTCCGGCATTCCCGGCTGTTTCCGCGGCCGTGTATCCCGCAGGACCACCGCCGATAATGGCAACTTGATATTTCATGGTTCTTACATTTATAGGTTTCTGCATGCAAGATACGACAAGATATCCGGAAAATAAACAGATGCCCCGTTTAATTCTCGTCCCGCCGTGCATCCCTGCCCGATATGCACCGTTCCAGCAGCCGTACAAACTCCTGCTCTTTCACCGGAAGAAGCGCCGCGCATTTGCCTTCCCCATACCTTATTAATATATAGCGCATCACGGAAAACCTGCCTATCCGCATGGAGAAGGCACGCTCTACCGACGTGATGTCCTTTAACGGAATCTCTTTCTTCCGCAAGAAACGCCCGAAATACAATAATAGTTTGCCGTCGGCAGTGATGGTATAGGTGGTATGGATCAGTTTCTCGATGCCGGCAACCAACAAAAGCATAAAGAGGAGAGCCGTAAGGATATGTTTTTCCCAAAGGCAGTAGACGGTTATCCCGCCTGTCAGCAGGACGGACAAATACTGTCCGGCAGCGATACGTGCATGAAAAATTCGGTTCATTTTATCCGGTTTTTGCCGCGAAGGTAGGTATTTTTGCTAATTAATGCCTGCAAGGGGCACAAAGAACGTACTTATTTTGTAGTTTTGCGGTGTTAAATACACATGACTATGGTAAGAAAGTTCGATTTCCTCGTTATCGGTTCCGGGATTGCCGGTATGAGTTTTGCGCTTAAAGTAGCACATAAAGGAACAGTGGCCCTTATCTGTAAGGCAGGGCTGGAAGAGGCAAACACCTATTTTGCACAAGGCGGAATCGCCTCCGTCACGAATCTGGCGGTAGACAATTTCGACAAGCACATCGAAGACACCATGATTGCCGGAGACTGGATAAGCGACCGTGAAGCTGTGGAGAAGGTGGTGCGCAACGCTCCCGGACAAATCGATGAACTTATTAAATGGGGTGTGAATTTCGATAAGAAGGATAACGGCGAATTCGACCTGCACAAAGAGGGCGGACACTCGGAGTTCCGCATCCTGCATCACAAGGACAATACGGGAGCCGAGATACAGGAAAGCCTTATTGAAGCCGTAAAGCAACATCCCAACATCACCATATTTACCAATTTCTTTGCGGTGGAGATTATCACCCAGCACCATTTGGGCATTATCGTCACCCGCTACACTCCGGGCATCAAGTGCTACGGAGCATACGTGTTGAATGAGAACAGCGGGGAAGTGGACACGTTCCTCTCCAAAATGACCATCATGGCAACCGGAGGTTGCGAAGCCGTCTACCGTAACACCACCAATCCGTTGGTTGCCACAGGCGACGGTATCGCCATGGTCTATCGTGCCAAAGGTGCCGTAAGAGACATGGAGTTTATCCAGTTCCATCCCACCGCCCTCTACCATCCGGGCGACCGTCCCTGCTTCCTGATAACGGAAGCCATGCGCGGCTATGGCGGCGTGCTCCGTACGATGGACGGAAAGGAGTTCATGCAGAAGTACGACCCGCGCCTTTCGCTTGCTCCGCGCGATATCGTTGCCCGTGCCATTGACAACGAAATGAAACAGCGTGGCGACGAGCATGTCTATCTGGACGTTACCCACAAAGATGCCGAAGAAACCAAGAAGCACTTCCCCAATATCTATAAGAAATGTCTCAGCATCGGCATCGACATTACGAAGGATTACATTCCCGTAGCTCCCGCCGCACACTATCTATGCGGCGGTATCAAGGTCGACCTGGACGGGCAGTCCAGCATCCGTCGCCTGTATGCCATCGGCGAATGCTCGTGCACGGGGCTTCACGGTGGCAACCGCCTCGCTTCCAATTCGCTGATAGAAGCGGTGGTCTATGCCGATGCCGCTGCCAAGCATGCGCTGAGCGTGCTGGAGCGTTACGATTTCAATGAAGACATCCCCGAGTGGAACGACGAAGGCACCATTTCCAACGAAGAGCGCGTGCTCATTACGCAAAGCATGAAAGAGGTGAACCAGATTATGGAGTCTTACGTAGGCATTGTCCGCAGCAACACCCGCCTGACCCGTGCGTGGAATCGTCTGGACATCCTGTACGAGGAGACCGAAAAACTGTTCAAGAGCAGCAAGGCAACGCGCGAACTTTGCGAACTGCGCAATATGATTAACGTGGGTTACCTTATCACCCGCCAGGCGATGGAGCGCAAAGAGAGCCGCGGGCTGCACTATACCATAGATTATCCGCACGCGCGCGAATAGAGATAAGGAGGGAGAGCCGGAACGGTCAGAGGCTCTCCTTCAGCCTGTCAAACCTTTCCGCTCCCAGCACCTCGCAAAAGGTGTCCGTGCGCTTCAGCCGTTTGGCATGTTCCCAAATCATCGAGGAGCGTTTCTTCGAGTCGGGGTGCGTGCTCACCCACTCTGCAAACGACGGCACATCCTCTTCTTCGGACAGGCGATACAGGAAGTCGCCCAACGCAGCCGGGTCGATGTCCGCTTCGGACAGGTAAACCACCGCGCACTCGTCCGCCTCGCTTTCCAGCGTGCGGTCGTATGCCGTAGACGAAAGCAGCTTGGCGGTCTCTTTGAGTACCGCACCGCCGTCGTTTCCGGCAATCATCTTTGCCAGGACGGACAGCCCCACTTCCTTAATCAGTTTCTTCATCACATGCCCCTTTTCGATGTGAGCTATCTCGTGTGCCATTACGCCGCAAAGCTCCATTTCGTTCTTGCAATCGGCAATCAGCGCGGAGAAAATCACCAGGTGCCTGTCGGGGAAGGCGAAGGCATTCACCTCTTCACTCCTTATGATATGCAGCCTGACAGGCTTTTCGATGCCGTTCTTCGCGCAGATATGCGCAAGCAGGGAGTCGACGGGTTGCAACACCTCTTCATCCTCTACAAATGTTTCGGTCTTGGAAAACATGTCCCAGTAGAGTTTTCCCAACTTCTCTTCGATGACATCCCTTTCCAGGTGAAAGACGGATAGCCAGTTCACGCGCGAAAAGCCGAACAATACTGCCCCGAACAGCAGTAACGACACCAGTGCTTGTTTCAGGATTTTTATCATGGCTTGCAGATTAAGTCGGTTACGCCTCCATACACGTACCATTCCACTTGCTTGCCCTTGCGTGTCTGCACGGCGGTGTAGATGGTGGCGATAAAATCGAGGATATTGAAAATAAGTACCGTAAACAGGTAGGCGAAATAGAATGAGGAAAGCTCCTGCCAGCCCAGGATGAGCCTGATGCTCCACCAGAACAGGATACTGTTGGTGCAGAACAGGGGGAACTGCGATATAAGCGCCTGCATGCAGTGCCAGCGTACGAAATAAGTGTGCTTGCGGTTGGCGAAATAGAATATGATTGTCGCCAGCAGGTTGACGATGGGAAAAGGCAGTCCTGCCATCGCCGCCAGGAGAGACATCAGATAGCTGTTGGCAGCCGTCTCCAGCTCATGTTCTTCGGGTGTGTATAAAATCATAATCCTTTTGTGATGTTCCAAATCCAGTTTGCTGCCATCAGAAGGGCAAAGGGGAGAAACACATGTCTCTTGCCGAACCATTTGTCCGCCTTCCTGTAAAACAGGTAGTAGGAGTCCTTTCCCAGCATAGCGTCGGCAAGCATCCATAAAGGAATGCCTGCCAGCATCAGTGCCAGCACAATGCCTATGGGGTTGAGCATCAGCGACTCCCCTACCTCTCCCCGCATCAATGCCATGATGGCGCGCGTCGCTCCGCACGAAGGACAGGGGATGTGGAACAGCCGCTTGAACAGGCACGCCGTCTCTCCGCACGGACCGGAAAGAAAGAGCCGTATATAGCCCGCCGCGCATCCTGCGGACGAAAGTATATACAGCCCTCTCCTGTTCATTATAATAATGCTTGAAGCTTCCTGAAGTTCTTGTCGCGGGTAGCTCCCATGATAAGGAACCAGTCTACGATGGACCATATACCGAAACCGCCGCAGGTAATCAGCTTGCCGATACCCAGGCCCATGTCTCCGATAAAGAAACGGTCGATGCCCAGGCTGCCGCCCAGCAAGGAGATAATCAATACGATGGTGGGGTCTTTGAATTGCAGCGTCTGGATAAGGGTCCACTTTGAATCGTCGGCTTCGAGAAGCATGTTTCTTACCGTAGCTACTTGGTAATCTTGAAAGAACTTGCTGTTTGCCATGATAAAGGCATCTACTTTCTGTGCATCCATAATAGTTTATTGTTTTTTAGTATGATTAGTTATTCCGGATACAAAAGTAGTGTTTTTGTAATTTAAATTATATTTATTTTGCAACTATTTTCCTGTTTAGCCACGGCTTTTTATCGTTTGGATGTCCGGTTCTTGCATTTGATGAAGAAGTTAAAGGAATTAAAGGGAGTTATCGGCCGCCAAGCCGGCTTGGAAGTTGAAGCCGGTACTTTTATAACAATGTCATGCACAAGCGTATCGGCCCTAACTCCTCTAACTCCCTTTAACTCCTTCTAACTCCTGTAACTCCCGTAATTCCCGGGAGTCGCTTTTCAATAAT
The DNA here is from genome assembly GCF_910578895.1 of uncultured Bacteroides sp. Lineage (GTDB taxonomy): Bacteria > Bacteroidota > Bacteroidia > Bacteroidales > Bacteroidaceae > Bacteroides. The sequence goes on along the minus strand of NZ_CAJTSC010000007.1, from coordinate 76,175 downwards.
TTTCTTTCTTCACCTCGAAGTGAGCCTGCGGATGCAGACAGGCGGGACACGTCTCGGGCGCTTCCTTGCCCGTGTAGATGTAACCGCAGTTGCGGCACTGCCATACCACCTCGCCTTCCTTGGCGAAAACGGAAGCGGTCTCGATGTTGCGGATGAAAGCGCGGTAACGCTCTTCGTGCCCTTTTTCGGCAATGGAGATATTGCGATACATGGCGGCGATTGCGGGGAAGCCTTCCTGCTCGGCAACGTCGGCAAAGTGGGGATAGTCCAGCGACCACTCTTCATGCTCGCCTGCTGCCGCCGCCTGCAGGTTTTCCAGTGTGCTGCCGATGACGCCTGCGGGATAAGAGGCGGTGATTTCCACCATGCCGCCTTCCAGGAACTTGAACATACGTTTGGCATGTTCCTTCTCCTGGTCCGCCGTTTCGGTAAAGATGGCGGCGATTTGTTCGTAGCCCTCTTTCTTTGCCGCGCTTGCGAAGTAGGTGTAACGCATTCTTGCTTGTGATTCACCGGCGAATGAAGTCAGCAGATTCTTTTCTGTCTGAGTTCCTTTGATGCTTTTGCTCATAATTTTGTTTTAATTGGTTAATGTGATTACATATATATATTGTTCGTATTCCGCTATAGGTTTTCGTATTCCGTTTGCCGGCAAGGCAAAAGTACAAATAAGTTTTTATTACTTAACAACCCGTGCACCGATTATGTTCAGGACACCTGCGCGATTTTTCTTTTTTATCCGCCGTGCAGCGGCGGCAATGCCTCCGGAGTGTCTGCCGTGTCCTCAAAAGCGCGCCGGACACGGCTTTTACATTTAGGGGAGTTGGAGGAGTTACCCCTTCGTATCGCTTCGTTGGTAGTCGTTAAAGGAGTTAGAGCCGATACTCTTTTGTATGACATTGTTATAGAAGTATCGGCTTTAACTTCCAAGCCGACCTGGCGGCTGATAACTCCTTTTAACTCCCCTGACTCCTTTTAATGAAAAAGCCGTGCGCGCCAAGGACAAAAAGAGCGGGACAATGATAACTGTTTGTATTATTTTACGTAATTTTGCACCCTCTTTTCAAAAGGGGCGTCTCTTTGCGGATAACTCCTTATAGGTAAAAAACAAGTTTCTGAAAATAAAAAATGAAAGCGTTCGAATTCAAGCCGAAACTGTACACGGCTCTAAAAAACTACTCGAAAGACCTCTTTATGGCAGACCTGATGGCGGGTATCATCGTAGGTATCGTTGCCTTGCCGCTTGCCATCGCGTTCGGTATCGCATCAGGCGTATCGCCTGAAAAAGGCATCATCACCGCCATTATCGCCGGTTTCATCATCTCCCTGCTGGGGGGAAGCAAAGTCCAGATAGGCGGACCTACCGGTGCGTTCATCGTCATTATCTACGGCATCATCCAGCAGTATGGCGAAGCGGGACTGATTGTCGCCACGCTGATGGCGGGCGTCATCCTCATCCTGCTGGGGGTGTTCAAGTTGGGGGCGGTCATCAAGTTCATCCCCTATCCCATCATAGTGGGTTTCACGAGCGGCATCGCCGTCACTATTTTCACCACTCAGATTGCGGACATCTTCGGGCTGAGCTTCGGCGGAGAGAAGGTGCCGGGCGACTTCATCGGGAAGTGGCTGGTCTATTTCCGCCATTTCGATAGCGTCAACTGGTGGAACACGCTTGTCAGCATGGCCAGCATCCTTATCATTGCCGTCACGCCGAGGTTCTCGAAGAAGATTCCCGGTTCGCTTGTCGCCATCATCGTGGTGACCGTTGCCGTTTGGCTGATGAAGGTGTATGGGGGCATCGATACCATCGACACCATCGGCGACCGTTTCAGCATCAAGGCGGAACTGCCCGATGCCGTGATGCCGGCGCTGGATTGGGAGGCGGTCAAGAACCTGTTTCCCGTTGCCGTCACCATTGCCATCCTGGGTGCCATCGAGTCTCTGCTCTCCGCCACCGTGGCAGACGGTGTCATCGGCGACAGGCACGATTCGAACACGGAGCTGATAGCGCAGGGCGTTGCCAACATGGTTACGCCGCTCTTCGGCGGCATTCCTGCCACAGGTGCCATCGCCCGCACCATGGCGAACATCAACAATGGCGGCAAGTCGCCCGTGGCGGGCATCGTGCATGCGGTGGTGCTGCTGCTCATTTTGCTGCTGCTGATGCCGCTGGCGCAATACATCCCGATGGGATGCCTGGCGGGCGTGCTGGCGGTCGTGTCTTACAACATGAGTGGCTGGCGCGTGTTCAAGGCGTTGATGAAGAACCCGAAATCGGATGTCACCGTATTGCTGATCACATTCTTCCTGACCGTCATCTTCGACTTGACCGTAGCCATCGAAGTGGGGCTGGTCATCGCCTGCGTGCTTTTCATGCGCCGTGTCATGGAGACTACCGAGATATCGGTCATCAAGGACGAGATAGACCCGAATGCCGAGTCGGACATCGCAGTCAGCGAAGAGCATCTTATGATTCCGAAAGGCGTGGAGGTGTACGAAATCAACGGTCCTTACTTTTTCGGCATCGCCACGAAGTTTGAAGAGGTGATGGCGCAGCTGGGCGATCGCCCCAAAGTGCGCGTCATCCGCATGCGTAAAGTTCCTTTCATCGACTCCACGGGCATTCACAACCTGGAAAGCCTGTGCCGCATGTCGCAGAAGGAGAAGATAACGGTCGTGCTCTCGGGCGTGAACCCCAATGTGCACCGTGTGTTGGAGAAGGCAAGTTTCTACGCGCTTTTGGGCGAGGAGAATATCTGCCCCAACATCAACGTGGCATTGGAGCGGGCGCGCAAGCTGGCGGAGTAGGCTGGCCGGGAAGTTATGCGGAAACCATTCAAATAAAAGCATCGTTATGGCAAAGAGAAGAAGCGGCAGGAGAAAGGCATCGGGAAGACAGTCGGACGGATTGATTCTCCTGATAGTGCTGGTGTGTCTTGCGGTCGCCTTCCACGAACCTATAGCCGATGCGTTGCGCAACAGGCGGCATGCCGCTACGCAACAGGCCGTTGTTGCGGAGAAGAAGCCTGCCACCGCAGCGAAGAAGCCCGCCGGACGGGCAACGGCCACCGTCCGGCAGGCGAAGGCACTCCCCGACCGCACCGGAGTCGCCGGAACAGCCGGGAATGTCCTGCTGCCGGCACCGCTGGAAAACGTGCCCGAGCAGGTGCTGCACCGCAAGGGGTATACCGTCTCTTACAACCGTGAGCACAAGATACCGAACTGGGTGGCATGGGAACTCACTCCCGAAAAACTGGTGGAGCGCGAAAGCCGCACCGACAAGTTCCTGCCCGACCCCGACCTGCCCGAAAGCCAGGCGGTGACCACCGACGACTACAAACGTTGCGGCATGGACCGCGGGCACATGTGTCCTGCCGGTGACAACCGTTGGCACTGGAAAGCCATGCAGGAGAGTTTCTACATGACCAATATCTGCCCCCAGAACCACAACCTGAACCGGGGCGACTGGAAGGAACTGGAAGAGGCATGCCGCCTGTGGGCACGGAGGGAAGGGAAAATCTATATCGTCTGCGGTCCTGTACTCTACCGGCAGAAGCACCGCACTATCGGCAGGAAGCACAAGGTCACCGTGCCCGAAGCCTTCTTCAAAGTGATACTCTGCACAAGCAGTACGCCGCCCAAGGCAATCGGCTTTATCTATAAAAATACGGCGGGCAACCATCCGCTGGACGCCTACGTCAACAGTGTGGACGAGGTGGAACGCATCACCGGCATCGATTTCTTCCCTGCCCTGCCCGATGATGTGGAGAAGCAGGTGGAAGCCTCCTGCGACCTCGGTTTGTGGAAAAGGCAATGACGGCATTCCGGCTCTTCCCTTTTCGCCTTCGGGGGTATAACTTTTTTTAACCCTGTGTATTTATACTAACAGATTAACATCATTCTTTGTCACTTTTACCTGTTGTACGCTTTATTACCTCTCTTTTTTTAAGGGATATCCCCTGAAAGCCTGTCTTTTTTCTATTGTTTGATTGTCCGGGTATTTATAAACTTGCAATTTATAGCATAATTATTTGCTGTTTTAACAAGGATGCTGGCACTTATTTAATATCTTTGCAACCATTATATAACGGATTCTATTTTCGGCTAAAAAAGATGAAACACATTAAAATATATAGCCTTTCCCTTGTTTGGAGAAACGTGAAGAAACGTGACGAAATAGCACGTTGAGGGATGGGTTGTATCCGGATTCTACATATAGCAACTATTTATCAATTCAAATCTTAATCAATAATAATTTAAAGACAAGGATGAGAAAATCAATTCTTTGGTTTGTCTTTCTTGTATTATTGACCGTTCAGTCTGCTTTCGCACAAAGTTTTTTTGTGAAAGGTAAGGTCATTTCCCAAGAGGATAATGAACCGCTGATTGGTGTGTCTATTTTACAGGAAGGAAGCACAAATGGTGTAGTGACCGACATTGACGGTAACTACAGTCTTGAGATTAAAGGTACGGCAAAAGCTACCTTGCTGTTCTCGTACATCGGTATGCAATCGCAGAAACACGAAGTCACCGCCCGGACAGGCACGCTCAATGTCCGCCTGGCGCCCGACTCCGAGCTGATAGACGAAGTGGTGGTAGTGGCGTACGGAACCCGCAAGAAAGGAACAATCGCCGGTGCCGTATCTGCCGTAAAATCGGAAAAACTGGAAAATGTGCCGGCAGCCGGGTTCGACCAGGCGTTGCAGGGACAGACACCGGGTTTGTCGGTTATCTCCAACTCCGGAGAGCCCAGCAAAGCCGCCGTATTCCAGATCCGCGGTACTAACTCTATCAACTCGGGCACGTCCCCGTTGTTCATTCTGGATGGTGTGCCCATCTCCAGCGCCGATTTCAACACAATCAGCCCGGGCGACATCGAGTCTATCTCCGTGTTGAAGGATGCCTCTTCAACATCTATCTACGGTGCCCGTGCGGCGAACGGTGTGGTAGTCATCACTACCAAGCGCGGTTTGTCGATGGACAAGGCAAAAGTGACGCTGCGCGCGCAGTACGGTTTCTCGCAACTGGCGTCGCAGGACAAGTGGATGATGATGAACACCCCCGAGCGCATCCAGTTTGAAAAGGAAATCGGTCTGGACAAGGGCAAGGACTACGAGCTGCTGTCGCGTACCAACGTCAACTGGATAGACGAGATTTTCAACGACCGTGCGCCGTTGCAGAATTACGAGCTCTCCGTGAACCGTGCCACCGACCGCTTGAACTACTACGTGTCCGGCGGCTTCTACGACCAGGACGGTATTGCGCAGAGTTCCTCTTTCCGTCGTTTCAACATGCGTACCAACGCCGAAGTGAAAGCCAGCAACTGGCTGAAGATAGGCACCAGCTCCATGGCTGCGTACGAAGAGGTGCAGCAGGCTGAAGAGGGCGACATGGCACTCTACACGCCTATCTCGGGCTCGCGTTTCATGCTCCCCTATTGGAGCCCCTACAACAAGGACGGCTCGCTGGCATCCGAAAACGACGGTACGTGGCAGGGAACCGGGCAGAACCCGATTGAGTGGATGAACAACAATCCGGTGACTTATAAGAAATACAAGGTGTTGTCTACCGTATTTGCGGACATCACTCCCGTAAAGAACCTGACCATCCGTACGCAATTCGGTGCGGACTACTCGCACTCCACCGCATTCATGCAGTCTTTCCCGAGCTATATCATCAATGCCGGTTCGGGTTCTGCCGGACGCAACACTTCGGACGCCCTGACACTGAGCGAGACCACTACCGTAAACTACCGTTGGGAGGTGAACGACAACCATTCGCTCAACTTCCTGCTGGGACAGGAGGCGGTAGACTTCCAGTCCACCGGCTTCCAGGTCGTGACCCGTGGACAAGGCAACGACAAGCTGACGAACGTGACTTCGGGTACGCGTGCCTCTTCGTGGGCGGATTCCAATAACTCTTACTCCTACCTGTCGTTCTTCTTCCGTGGCGAATACAACTACAAGGATTTGTATTACGCGGAAATGGCAGCCCGTACTGATGCCTCTTCACGTTTCGGTAAGGACCACCGTTGGGGTATGTTCTGGTCGTTGGGATTCATGTGGAACATCAAGAACGAAGCTTTCCTGAAAGACATCGAATGGCTGACAGGTGCGCAGATAGCGCTCAGCACCGGTACTTCGGGTAACTCGGAAATACCCAACTACGACCACTTGGCACTTGTGGCGGGCGGTCCGAACTACAACGACCAGGCGGGTATCTATCCCAAGCAGAGCGGCAACGAAGAGCTGGGCTGGGAGCAGACATGGTCCAACAACGTGGGTGTACGCCTCGGTTTCTTCAACCGTGCCAACCTGAACGTCGACTTCTACCACAAGAAGACCACCAACATGCTGATGCTCGTGCCCGAATCGTATGCCATCAGCGGCGAAGGGTTCCATTGGGACAACATCGGTGCCATGATAAACCGTGGTGTCGAAGTGACGATAGACGGCGATGTGATCCGTACCAAGGACTTTGTATGGAACCTCAATGCCAACGTATCTTATAATAAGAACAAGCTGGTGGAACTGTACAACGGCGTGCAGGAATACGTGAACTCCACTACCGGACTGAAATACATCGTAGGACATCCGGTGAACGAATTCTTCCTGAACCGTTATGCCGGCGTGAATCCCGCCAACGGTGACGCCCTGTGGTACACCAAGGATGGCGAGCTCACCACCGAGTTCCGCGAAGAAGACAAAGTGATGACCGGAAAAACCTTTACCTCGCCGTGGGCGGGCGGTTTCGGCACCACGCTCTCCTGGAAAGGGCTCTCGCTCTCCGCGCAATTCAGCTGGATGGCAGACCGCTGGGTGATGAACAACGACCGTTTCTTCGAAGAGAGCAACGGATTGTACAGCTCATACAACCAGTCCAAACGCCTGCTGTACGACCGCTGGAAGAAGCCGGGCGACATCACGGATATTCCCCGCTACGGCGTGACTGCCGAGCTTGACGACCGTTTCCTCGAAAACGCTTCATTCCTGCGGCTCAAGAACCTGACACTTGCCTACGCGCTTCCGCAGGCGCTGCTGAAGAAGAGCAACTTCTTCACCGCTGCCCGCATCTATTTGCAGGGACAGAACCTGCTGACCTTCACCGGTTTCCAGGGATTGGACCCGGAAGTGGCAAGCAATATCTACAGAGCACAATATCCGGCTTCACGCCAGTTTACACTGGGTGTTGAAGTTTCATTCTAAATTAAGTAGACAAGGGAGAAGGGACAAGTAGACAAGGGAACAAGGAAAAGCCTCGTCAACTCGTTAACTCGTCAACTTGTCAACTAAAACAAATAAGAAACAATGATTAAGAAATTCAGAAACTATATCATGTTGGTCGCTGTGGCATGCTCGCTCGGTTCCTGCTTGGACAAGATGCCGGAGGATGAAATGCCCTTCGACCAGGCGATTCAGACGGTGGACGATGTTAACCAGTTTGTCATCGGTATCTACGATGCCTTCAAGAGCGGTTACCTCTACTCCGGCAACCTGACGCTGCTGCCCGACCTGCAGACCGACTTTGTGTATGGGGTGAACGGCAATACGAACATTTACGGCGACATCTGGCGGTGGAAGGACATCAAGCCCACCAATACCGACATCGAAGGCGTGTATGCCACACTCTACGACGTCATCAACCGTTGCAACTTCTTGCTTGACAGGGTGGACAACGTGCGCCGTAATACCACGGACGATAAAGACCTGGACAATCTGGACCAATGCTGCGGCGAAGCCTATTTCGCGCGTGCGCTTGCCTACTCGGAACTGGTGAAACTCTTCTGCAAGGCATACGAGAGCGAGGAAGACGCTGCCGGCGAGCTGGGTGTAATCCTTACCCGCCACTATAAGGGCGAGGGCGAGCCGATGGTGCGTGCGTCGCTGAAAGACTCTTACGCCTTTATCCTCGAAGACCTGGACCGTGCTGCCGAGCTGCTGGAACTGGAAGAGGATTACTCCGGAACGTTGTACAGCTCTTACTATTTCAATGAATATACGATATACGCCCTGCGTGCGCGTGTGGCGTTGTATATGAAGAATTGGGACGATGCCATCAAGTACGCCACCAAAGTAATCGAAAGCGGCAAATACAAATTGTCCAGCTGCACGTCGGAGATTTCGAACGGTGTGAGCTACTATAAATATATGTGGACCAACGACCTCTCTACAGAGACCATCTGGCAGGTGGGCTTCACCATCAATTCGTATGGCGGACGTCTGGGGCAAATCTTTGCCAACTACGACTTCGTGAACCTGCGTCCGGACTATGTGCCGGCAGAGTGGGTCATCAACCTCTACGATAATGCGGACGGTCGTGTCACCACTTTCTTCCAGAACATGACTACCAGCTACGGGCTGACTTGGCCGTTGCTGATAAAATACTTCGGTAACGAAAACTTCATGAACAACCGCATCCCGCACGTATCCATGCCGAAAGTGCTGCGCCTGTCGGAACAGTACCTTATCCGTGCAGAGGCTTACGTGCAGAAAGAGAACCCGGATTATAGCAGGGCGGGCGCCGATATCACTACCCTGCGTCTGGCACGTTACTCTTCGTACGGCGGCGGAACGCCCATGAGCGCAAGCAACGCCATGGACGTTATTGAGGAGGAACGTGTGAAGGAACTCTACATGGAGGGCTTCCGCCTGCACGACCTGAAGCGCTGGCACAAAGGTTTCGAGCGCAAGCCGCAGGCACAGTCGCTGGCAAACGGCAGCAGCCTGAAGGTGGAGAAGGACGATGCGATGTTCGTATGGCCCATCCCGCAACACGAGCTGGATGCTCCCGGTTCGCAAGTAGAGCCGAATGAAAGTAACAAATAAGATTAAAAACATACGATAATGAAAAAACTATTGATTGGATGCATGGCAGGATTGGCTGCCATACTAAGTCTTGTCGGATGTGAGCAGGACAAGACCCTCTATAAAGGTCCGAATTATCTGATGTTTTCCGATACGCTCTACCACTATCCCGTTCAGGAGAGTAACGAGATATTCAATGTGCCTGTTTCCGCTACCGTGCCCGTCGGTTACGACCGTACGCTCGCTGTGGAAATCATAGACAAGGAGAGCAATGCCGTAGAAGGAAAGCACTACAAGTTGCTGTCGAACACCGTCACTATCAAGGCGGGCGAACTGGCGGCGAACATCGAAGTGCAGGGTATGTACGACAACATCGCAATTGCTGACTCGTTGGGATTCGCGTTGCGTCTGGTAATACCCCAATCCGAACAATGGGACCTCTATGGCACGGAAGCCAAAGTGGTGATGCAGAAGAGTTGTCCGTTCGATGTCAACAACTTCAGCGGTTGGTGCCTCGTCACTTCCACTTTTCTGCAATCGGACTATATGAATAAGGTAGGCCAAAGGCTTATCAAGTCGAGCGTGGCGGAAGATGAAGAAAATACGGTGATACTGCACGGGCTTTACCTCGATGGCTACGACACCCGGATTTCATTCAACCGCAAGGATTTGCTGGAACCGCTGGTGGAAATGGACAAACAAATCTGCGGTACTACCGGCGAGATTTTCGGTAATATCATTGGCGACGGAAATTTCCAGATGCTCCAGTCGGCAAACTATATCTCTTACTACAATACTTGTCAGAAGTTCGTCTTCCAGTATGTCACCCTCGGTGCGGACATGGCGGACGGCTCTTTCAACGCATTGGGTACGTATATCAACCTCATGGAATGGATTAGCGAGGCTGAAGCGGAAAAATTAAAAGAACAAGGATTATAAAACACTAAAATGATACAATTATGAAAGCATTGAATTTAAAGAACGTAAGTTGGAGTCTTATTGTATCGGCAATGATGTGTATGGTTGCATTTGCCGGATGTTCAGATGACGAAAAAGAAGGTGGCGCTACAGGCGGAGAAAATAAAATTCCTGAACTGATAGAAGAAACTCATGAGGTGGGTGATGAAATAACACTTTCTTTCACAGCCAATGCTGACTGGATATTGAGCAGCAACGCTTCATGGTGTAAATTTGTAGACGGCGATTTTGCAGAAACTACAAAGAAAGGAAAAGCCGGTGAACAAACGGTAAAGATGAAGATTTTCGATGAAGGACAGGATTACCTCAATGATAATACTGCTGTTATCAAACTGAAAATAGGTAATGAAGAGAAAGAAATTTATAAAGCTATCCGTCCGAAAAAGATATTTACCGGATTGGTCATCAAGTCTGTTCCTGCGGAAGGTGAAAAGGAAGTAGTGTACGATACGGAAAATCCGATTGTAATCAAAGGTTGCGATGTTGATGGTAAAGGGGAAGACCTGCTTATCCAGACCAGTGTTACAGAAGCCGGATTGGAAGTCGGAATAGCAGAAGGTGACAATCCGGATTGGATTACTATCGGTCGCAAAGATGAAAACTTCAATCTTACATTCAATAAAGACAATAAGGAAAAACTTGATCCTAAATATTCATTTGGAACTGATAAGGGATATACTATTAAGTTTGCCGTACAGAAAGGTGGTGTTCTTTTTGCCACTGCAGAAATCCCTGTTGTCTATGAAGGTATGAAAGCGGATGAATTGGGTGTTGCTCCCAAATATCCCGGTGTAAGAATTAGTGAAAATGGAAAGAAAATCAGAAGTACAGATTCTAATAACAACAGTACGGTTTATCAGGATAAGATAGAGGCAGAAATCACTGCCCGTAACGATGAATTTGAAATCATTGCGTTCGAGCAACAAGGAGAATTTGTAGCTTATCCGGGAGTGGATCCTTATTATGAAGCAACTGGATTTGTTTTTGGGGAGCAGGCAAATATTGACTGGGTACATGTTGCCAAAGAAGGAACTAAATGTACTTTGACTTTCGATCAATATGTAGTTTCTGAAGAATATGACAATCGTGGTGTGGTAGTTATGGCATTGCCTAAAGCTGTTTATGAAGGTATTAAGGATAAATTGGAAACAGAAATCATTACCGAGGGGTATATCAGTTCTAAATATGCAAGCTACATTATAGCTGCTCCTGTTCAAACCGCGGATGCGATAATCTCTTTCACAGCTCCATATGTATTAATGGATATGGGCATGGGAAGTGAACTCTTTTCTGTTCTTGATATGGGTATAGTATTTGACTATATGGTCAAGTACGATGCGGAAAAGCATAATGATATAGTTATAGAAAATCCTGGAACAGAAAATGTCTATGTTGCTCAGATTATACCTGAATTATTCTATATGTCTGAAGACCAAAAACTTTATTATGAAATTAAAGATGGTGTAAATAATATGACTCTTGAGGGTGAATTGGAAGAATTATCTGCTAAATTAATGTCTCAAGAAGGAAAGAATTATATGGTTGTATCAGCAAAGGATATAGAAAATGTTTCTATTAAAAATCAAGGAAATATCATTGTAAAAGATGCTGAAGGAGAAATTCTGGCACTCATTGTTGTGAAAACATCAAAGTCTCCAATGTAAATGAACAATTAACTATCCGTTATTCAGAGTATAGCGAAGATTTTTTCGCTATGTACATATAAAGCAAAGAGATACTTTGAGTTAAATTCCTCTGAATGACAGACAATATGAATTGATTATCTGTATTTACTAATACTGTCAATATTGAAACATAGAAAATATAAATGAACTTAAAAAGAACCATAACCTGGAAACTATTTCTTCTACCCCTCTTCACCATGCTCTTCGGCATGGTGTTGGGTGGATGTTCCGATGATAAGGATGAGTTGCAGGACAGCCAATACGGCTATGTGCAGTTCAAAATCTACAAGGCGGCATCCTACCAGCAAGAGCAAGAGGCAAAAGGAACGACTCGTGCAAGCCTGGACAAACTGGGCGAGGCGCAGAAGGTAGAAGTGGAAATGCAATATAACGGTACCAGCATCACACAGACATTGCTGCTGAATGCCTATAACGAATCGAACGCAGAGTATGGCATGCGCAGTGACAAACTGCAACTGCTGGTGGGCGACTATAGAGTAGTGGGCTACAAACTGCTGGACAAGCTCGACCAAGTGATTACCAGTGTGTCCGTTGCTTCCGAGGAAGTATTCACCGTGATTTCACGCGGACTCACTGTGAAAGACCTCACCGTAGACGTGCAAAGCCGCGGAACCGTGACCTTCAAGCTTGCCAAAACCGGGCTTCCCGACATCACCACACGCGCGGCAGCCGACGGCTCGTACCTGTTCAGCGACATCAACCTGGTTGACATCACGGTGAGGAACACCTTTACCCAGAACACCACCACTTTCAAGAAACTGAAGGTGACCTATAAGGAAGAGTACGAAGAGCATCAGAATCCGGACAATGCCAACGACAAGTACATGGATGTAGGAGTAGCCACGTGCGACTCTGCCGTGTGGTTGCCTACGGGAAGCTACCGCGTGACCGGCTACACCGTTTACCGCAAAAGCGGTGCGGTAGTCACCACCCTGGAAAGCAACGGCAGCGTCTCCGGCGAAGAGTTTGCCATCGAGGACAACAAGCTGACCGAGCATGCCAACGTGCCCATCCAGCTCTCTGCTACCAAAGAGTACATCAAGGACTACATCGCCTTGAAAGCAATTTGGGAAGCTATGGACGGACCGAACTGGAGCTACTACGGCATCGGTGAGGTGGCAGGTGCCAACTGGAACTTCAATAAGGAGATGGACATGTGGGGCGACCAGCCGGGCGTGACGCTGAATAAGGAAGGACGTGTAGTAGGGCTTTCTTTGGAAGGATTCGGTGCCCGTGGCGTATTGCCGGATGCTATCGGACAGCTGACTGAACTGAAAATGCTGGCATTGGGTTCGCACAGCGAAAAACTCGGCAGGAAACTGTTCGAAGACTGGAATCCGGATATGAGCGGCGCACAGCAGAAAAAGCTGCGCATGGACTATAGCGAAACATTCCTGAACTACGACCCGCGCGAAAGCCTGTCGGAAATGATACAGCATAGCATCAACACCAACCCGGCAGAGAAGCCTATCGTGAAGAGCAAACGCGTCAGCCGGGAAACCTACAACGAGCAGATTGCCGGTAAGCTGAGCAACGAAATCACCGGTATATCAAAGGCGGTAATGCGCTTGAAGAAGTTGCAGCTGTTCTACATCGGCAACTCGCCGATAAAGGCGGATGATATCTGCGAAAATTGGGCGGATGAAAATTCGGAATATGCCCAAAAGTACAAGGATGAGGACCTGAAATGGGAAAACATGAAGGAGCTGACCGACATCGAAGTGTACAACTGTCCTGAACTGGATCGGGTGCCCGACTTCTTGTTTAAGTTGCCCGAACTGCAGTTGCTGAATTTAGCTTCCAACACCGGTATCTCCGGCGATAAACTCAGAGAAGGCTGGACAAAGCTTGCCCGGGGCAATTCGGGAAAGAAACTTCAGATACTCTATTTGAGCTACAACAACCTGGAAGAGTTTCCCGAGCACAATGATCTCAAAGAAATGAAGAAAATGGGTATGCTGGATTGCTACAGCAACAAGATACATACGGTGCATCATTTCGGCAAAGAGGTAAAGCTGGTGCAGCTTATCCTGTCGAACAATCTGATTGAGGAGATACCCGATGAATTTTGCGGGTTTACCAGCGATGTGGAGACACTCAACTTCTCGAACAACCGGTTGAAATACATCCCCAACATCTTCGACGCGTCTTCTGTGCAGGTTATGGGATCTGTCGACTTCTCTAACAACCTGATTGGTTCGGACGGAGGAAAGAATGTAAAAGACGCCGACGCGTTCAAGGGCATCAATGCCTCTACAATCTCGCTGGCATACAACCGTATATCCAAGTTCCCTACCGAACTGTTCAGAACCGGTTCTCCGATATCTACCATCAACCTGAGCAATAACTTGCTGGAGACGATACCGGAAAATTCGCTGAAGGACAAGAACGGAAACTTCAAGAATACCTACTTGCTGACGTCGATAGACTTGCGTTTCAACCAGTTGAGGTCATTGTCCGATGATTTCAGGGCAACTACCCTACCCTATCTTGCCAACATGGATGTAAGCTATAACCGCTTCTCGAAGTTCCCCACGGAGCCGCTGAACAGCAGCCAGTTGAGGGCTTTCGGCATCCGTCACCAACGGGATGATAAAGGTAACCGCATCTTGCGCGAATGGCCCGAAGGCATCAGTTCGTGTCCGAGCCTGCTTCAGCTGCAAATCGGGGCGAACGACATCCGTAAGGTTGAAGAAAAAATCAACCCGCGCATGTGGATATTGGAGATAAAAGACAATCCGAATATTTCCCTTGACGTAACCCACTTGTGTCCCTACATCCAGGCAGGCATGTACATGCTGGTGTATGACAAGACACAGGATATACGCGGTTGCGACATTCTTAAACAATAAATTACTTAAAAGTTCTATTAATGAAATACTTAAATAAAGTCATAGTAGTACTGGCTCTTTGCGCGGGGTGCATCACCTCGTGCAAAGATGACGACAATGCGGGAGTTGCCGGCGGCTTGCTTACGGACAAGGAGGAAATCGCAATCGGTCCGGAAGGAGGAGTGGAGAAAATCTCCGTGCTGTCGAACATCAGTTGGGTGGCAAGTGCATCCAAAGCTTGGATTACCGTATCGCCCGCCAACGGATTGGGAGCTGCCGACTGCCAACTTGCCATTGACTCTACACTGGAGAATACGGCGCGTACGGCACAGATACGTTTCTCTTCGGACAATGCGGAACAGAAACTTATCACTATCACCCAGTTCGGATTCGGAAAGCAGATTTTGCTGAACGAACCCAATGTGGAGATAGCAAGTTCGGATAGCTACAACAAACGTGTTTTCGACCTCGTGGTATCCACCAACGTGGCATGCAAATTGGATGTCGACCACATCGAATATTCTTTTGCCGATGCGGAGACAATGACCGAAGAGGAAAAGGTGGAATACGAATCCGAACGCGAGGGCTGGTTGGCAAATATCAGGTCAATCAATCTGGATGTGGATTTGGACAGAAAAGCCCGCCCGCGTACAGCGAAGGCACAGGTGCGCTGGGAAATGAACACGGCGCCTTTCACCCGCGTGGCAAAAATCTACCTGGTTCCGAAAGATCCGGAAAAGGATAAACTGGTAGATGATGAAGGCAATGAGCTGGAAGGCAACCGCGTGGTGCTGACCGTTACGCAGAAACCTGCCCTGAAGATTGAAGACAACCGTGCCGGCGACTCGCTCGCTGTAATCACCATCAACGAGAAGGTGCAAAGCATGATTAACTTCAATACCAGCGAAAACATGCAGAACTGGGAAAACCTGACACTGTGGGAAGAGACGGACGAGGATTTGCCTGGTCCGGAAGCCATAGGCCGCGTACGCTCGGTAAGTTTTATCATGATTGATATGAAAGAGGGCGAGGTACTGCCCAAAGAGATACGTTACCTGAAATACCTGGAATCGTTCTCTATCCGCAGCAACGCCAACTCGCAAATCCGTATCATCGGTCTGGGCGAGGAAATATGCGAGCTGAAGTATCTGAAACATCTGGTACTGTATTCATACGGTATCAACAAGCTGCCGGATAACTTCCATAAGTTAGGCGGTGCCGTTGATACAAGCTACAGAGGATTGGAAACACTGGGTCTGGCTGCTACCAACTTTGCCAAATTGACGGATATCACCAAAGGAACAAAGGAAGCCGGTTATCAAAACGGTGTTAACAAAGACAATTTCCCGAACCTGACTTCGCTTGCCTTGAACGGTATGCGCCGTACGGACTCGTTTAAGGACCTGACACAGGTGACCGATGGAGATAAATACAACGGTAATCCGATTGGTCTGTTTGTCAACATCAAAAAGCAGGCGGAACAAAGAGAAGCTTTCATGGAACTGCTGATGTGGGAGGAACTGCGCGAGTTGTCGCTTGCCTACAACTTCATCGAAGGCGAACTGCCTACGGATGAAGAGCTGGAAGCATATATGGATGGCAAGGGAATAAGAACGCATTATGACGAGTCGGACTTCTCCAACGATAAGTCGGAGTATCTTGACAAGCTGGTAGGGGATACATGCAGATGGCTGTTGACCGACGACAAGCCAGTTATATTCAAGAGTGTAGTGGAAGAGACCGAAGAAGAAGTACACGGACAACAAATATTGCGTGTATTGCCGAGAGTACGCTATTTTGCAATTAACCTGAACTTCCTTACCGGCAAACTGCCCAACTGGATACTGTTCCATCCGTACTTTGCAGGATGGGGTCCGGAGATAAGCATTCTGTTGCAACAGGAAGGCGGTATGAATACAGCCGGAAATGCGGTAGGATTCAATAATGTAGATTCGGAAAACTTCGACTTCACCTACTATTACGGTGATAAGGATTGGGGACACGACCTGGATCAGGGTGTTGCCTATCCGTTGTACTATCGCCGCTATGTAGCGAACAATTCATCGGCAGATGGAGAGTAATCATTAATTAGAATAATCAGATTAAGAAGAAATGAGAAACAAATTCTTATATATAGCCCTGTTGGGATGGGCGCTGACCGCATGCTCCGACCGTGAGTTTGCGGAGCAGCAGCCGGTTCCGGGCGAAAACACGGAAGTGCAATTGCCCGATGACATCGCTGCAGGCGAATTAATCATCAAATTCAAGCCGGAAATGACGGACATTCTGGACCGTGTGATGACGCGCGCCGCAAGCAACGGCGGCGTTGCCACCCGTTCGGGCATCCCCTCTACGGACGAAGTGCTGGACATCTTGGGCGGATACCATTTCGAACGTATCTTCCCTATGGATGCGGCAAATGAAGCACGCACGCGCGCTGCCGGGCTGCATCTGTGGTATTTGGTGAAATTCAGCGAAAATACAGACCTGAAAGAAGCCGCCCGGCGCATCAGCCGGTTGGGCGAGATATCCAAAGTGCAGGGAAACAGCCGCATCAAGCGCGCATACAGCACCCAAACACGCAGGATATACGTCAACGAATCGGCATTGAACGCCCATGCCGCTACGCGCAGCAGTGCAACCGGAGTCTTCTCGGACCCGGGATTGGTGCAACAGTGGCACTATAACAATACGGGAGCTTATCCTACCTTCCAAAATAACGGGGCCGACCTCAACAAAGGAACCGGATCGGTGGCAGGATGTGACGTAGGTTGCTACGAAGCATGGGAAAAGTGTACAGGCGACCCTTCCATCATTGTAGCCGTGTTGGATGAGGGAATCATGCTGACGCATCCCGACCTGGAAGCCAACATCTGGGTGAACGAAAAGGAAGAGTTCGGTTCCGGCGAAGATAACGACGGCAACGGATACAAAGGTGACAGGCATGGATATAACTTCGTGGAGAATACGGGTGTCATCACATGGACATCGGCTCAAGACACCGGACACGGTACGCACGTGGCAGGTACGATTGCCGCCATGAACGGAAACGGACTGGGTGTATGCGGCATTGCCGGTGGCAACGGACAGCCGGACAGCGGTGTGAAAATCATGTGCTGCCAGGTATTCGCCGGCCAGATGGGCGTTACGCTCGATGCCGAAGCCAAAGCCATCAAGTATGCGGCAGACAACGGTGCGGTAATCCTGCAATGTAGCTGGGGCTACAACTCGGGCGATGCCAATATGGTAGAAGGGTTCACGCCCGGTCCTTCCACGCAAAAGGAATGGGAAGAGCTCTATCCGCTGGAGAAGGAAGCGCTCGACTACTTCATACACAACGCCGGATCGCCCAACGGAGTGATTGAAGGCGGTATTGCCGTCTTTGCGGCCGGCAACGAATATGCAGGCATTCCCGCTTATCCGGGTGCATACTCCAAATGCGTCACCGTCAGCTCCACGGCTGCCGACTTCACGCCGGCATCTTATACCAATTTCGGTGTGGAAACGGACATCTGTGCTCCGGGCGGTGATATGGAATATTATGCAAAGACTGGTGAAAACACGGTGGAATATTGGGACGGAAGCGAACCTATCGAAAATCCGGGTTCTATCCTCTCTACCGTGATGAAGGACGGTGTTGCGATGTACGGCTATATGGACGGTACGTCTATGGCATGCCCGCACGTGTCGGGAGTTGCCGCTTTGGGTCTGTCGTATGCCGTGAAACTGCGCCGCCACTTCAAGGCAGCGGAATTTATCGAACTGATGAAAAGTTCCGTAAAACCGGTGGACGGCTTCTACCCCAACCGGAAGAAGACCTACTACCGCAACCATACTTCGCCGGGCGCAACGCCTGCCCAGTTGGAACTGAGCAGATACATCGGCAAAATGGGAACGGGACTGGCAAACGCCGCCCTGTTGCTGGATAAGATAGCCGGCAACGGTACGGATATGAAAGTGCCCAACGTGTATGTAGCCGAAGGCGGCACATCGGACATCAACCTTGCCGTATACTTTGCGGCAGGTGAGGGGCTGTCATACGCTTGCACGTCGTCCGACGAGAGCATCGCCCAAGTGAAGGTGGAAGGTACGGTGATGAAAGTGACCGGAGTAGCAACCGGAACCGCCCGCATCACGGTGAAGCCAAGCAACGGAAGCGAACAGACCATCGTTGTCACCGTTCGTAAGAATGCCAACGACAACGGATGGATGTAATTTAACTGATTAATGAAACCGATTACTTGGATACAGTTACTGATATTCTGTGCGGGAATAGGACAATCCCGGGCTGTCAACGCCCAGGATGTCCGTTCCCGTTCGCAGCGGGAAGCCGGTTCGCCGGTAAATCCGCCGTTGGCAAAGCAGGCGGAACCGACGTTGCGTTTCGACAAGACCGTACTGGATGTCGGAACCCTGACCGAGGATGACGCCCCGCGGACGTACCGTTTTACAGGCACCAACGTAGGCAAGAAAACAATCATCCTGACCCGTGTAAGGACCACTTGCGGTTGTGCGGTGGCAGATGTCCGTACCGGAGAAATACTGCCGGGCGAAACGCGGACCGTCACGCTGACCTATCATCCGAAAAATCATCCCGGAACGATAGACGCGAACGCCTTCGTTTATCTCTCTTCTTCGGAAAAACATCCCGTGGCACGCCTGACGCTGACAGGAAACGTCATTCCCGGAGCGGACGAATGGGCACGCTATCCGCATGCGATGGGAAAGTTGAGACTGAAACAGAACCGGATGGAGTTTCAAGAAGTGGCTGCCGGACAGCAGCCTTCCGAACGGATTTTATGCGGAAACAGCGGCGACAAACCGTTGCGCCTGTCGGCACCTCTTCTTCCGAAGTTCGCAACTTTCCGTACGGAACCGGAGGTCATACAGCCGGGTAGCGAAGCCGATATCGTGGTAACGGTAGACGCCTCACAAATTCCTGCCGGGATGGGACAATCGTTCACCTTCCCGGTCATCATCGAAGGAGTGGATGCGCGTCCGTCGGACCGGACACTGAATGTAAAAGTAAACTGTATTAAGTAACGATAAAAACAAGAAATTCGATATGAAGAATATTTTCAAACTAATGGCGCTGTTTGCCTTCCTGTTCTGCCTTACATCCTGCGAGGATGACGAACCGGTAATCCGGACATTGGAAGTGACTCCCGCCAACCTGCACGGAACGTGGGAACTTGCCGAGTGGAACGGAGCTCCTCTGGCAGAAGGTACATACTGCTATGTGACTTTCAACCGCAAGGAACAGACTTTCGAAATGTACCAGAAGTTCGACAGCATGTATGCCCGCTACATCACCGGAAGTTTCAAGATTAAGAACGACCCTTATCTGGGCTATGTCATCAGCGGATTGTACGACTTCGGCAACGGCGAATGGAACAACCAATATATCGTGACCGACCTGTTGGAAAGCGGTTCGATGGTATGGACCGCCAAGGACAACGAAAGCGATGTGAACAAGTATGTGCGTTGCGAGAAAGTTCCTGACGAAATCGTTGAAGAGGCGAAGGCGGATAAAGGCGAGGAATAAGAAACAAACTGAAGAGCATGGGGGCAAAACCCTGACAGGACAATACGGCTGTCAGGGTTTTGCCCCCACGCTCTTTATAAGTACCCGCATTTGAAAGAGAGTGTTTCGAAACCCCCTCGGTTCACTCTCAATAAGAAACGCTCACTTCTATCCCTGCTTCCCTTACCAACGCCGCAATGCGGTCCAACTCCTCGGGAGCGGCCTTTTGCAACTCGCGGCAGGGCGTTTCGCGGTCAATCGTGTAAATCATGACTTGGCGGGGAGAAATCTCCTTGACCGCTTCCAGCCACGGCAACACAAAGGCATCGGTAGTGTTGTCCACATCCTTGCCTTGATAATCACCTTTCAGGAATATGGTCTGAATGATGCAATTGCCTTTGAAAGCTTTCATGCTTTCGATAATGGCAGCTACGGAGTACGTGCCGGCAGGGCGGTCCAGCGTACGGATATACGCTTCATCCACCGTATCCAGCTTCAAAATGTTATTATCCACCTTGCCCAATGCTTCGAACACGGCGCGCCGGTGAAGGAAGGTGGAATTGCTTAGTACGCTTACCTTGGCGGCAGGAAAATAGTTGTCGCGCAAAGCGAGCGTATCTTCTATGATTTCGGGAAAGTGCGGATGTGCGGTAGGCTCTCCGTTTCCCGCAAATGTCAGCACATCGGGCACGGGACCATTCGCTTGCATATCCTGCAAACGGGCTTCCAGCGCGATGCGCACCTCTTCACGCGTAGGAAGCGGCTTCTTGGGGCGGTGGTCGGAATTGAACCCGCACTCACAATAGATGCAGTCGAAAGAACATACCTTGCCGTCTGCCGGCAGCAGGTTAATTCCCAAAGATACTCCCAAGCGGCGGGAACGGACAGGACCGAAGATGGGAGAGGGGTAGATGATGGTCATTTGAGTTCCGAGTTATAAGTTATGATTGTTTGTCAACTGTCATTCAATGCGGCAAAGATACGAAATAAAGGGACGGGACTTTCATTTAAGGTACATTATTCGCTGTGTAAGCACACTGCTTTTTCATTTACAGGAGTTGAAGGGAGTTGGAAGGAAGTTTCGTGACAGGAGTTAAAATCCGGCAGCCGCACCGGGGAACACGACCGGAAAGACCGCGCAAACAGCCAGGCGGAAACGGACAAACGGAAACGGACCGGTGAAGAACAAACGGATAAGAACAGGTTGGCGAAACATTCCCTTCAAACGTTTATTATCAGCAACATACGAGTGCCAGTCGTTTTCTGCTTGGTGGAACTTTATTCCCAGCTTGCTGGGAACGCATTCCCTCTTCGTTGGGAAAACATTCCCAACAAGCTGGGAACACTTTCCCAACGGGGTGGGACAAAAAGCCGTGCGTGTATGTAGGTTGACGGGAGCCGCCCCCCTTTCACTGCTTCATTCCGGTGCAGTCCCATTCTCGTTCTGTTTGCAGGCGTTGCGTACAACTTTGTTGCATAAAAGAACGATTGTTATATGCCTTCATAGGATAAACGGACACTTTTGCAGAGGCATTTGAAATCCGAATAAGACTATGAAACGCATTTTATCTTCTAATCCTGAACCGGAGCCGCCTGCGCGGCTTGCTACTCTCAAGAAGGAAATTAATCCATAAAAGAAATAACTTATGAGTTTAAAGAAGCAACTGTTTTTACTATGCGGAGTGCTTGCAATGCCGTTTTCGGGTTTGCAGGCGGATGATGTGAATGTGGCGTTACGCAAGCCGGCGACGGCATCGTCGCAACAGGACAAGTTTCCGGCATCGAACGTGACGGACGGAACTGTTTCCCGTAAATCAACCTGGATGAGTGCCGGAAATGCCCGCCCGCCTCATCTTCTGGATATTAACCTGGAACGATATTATGATATCAGCCGGATTGTTATTTATACCGGTATTCCGGAAAACGAACAGACAGAACCGGAAAAAGGGAAAGCGCCGGGATTCTGGTCGATGAAGAACTTTAAGATACAGTACTGGGATGATGCCAATTGGACCGACCTGCCGGATACGGAGCGTACGGAAAACAGGC
Organism: uncultured Bacteroides sp.; assembly: GCF_910578895.1. GTDB lineage: Bacteria > Bacteroidota > Bacteroidia > Bacteroidales > Bacteroidaceae > Bacteroides. The sequence continues at coordinate 54,283 of NZ_CAJTSC010000007.1, read as the reverse complement.
AGGACAGGCTCGAATTTACCTTTCGCCCTGCATTGCAGACTTTTCAAATCCGCGTGGTATCCACGGACGGCGAACCGGTACGCATTAATGAGGTGGAAGTATATGGCAAGGAGAAGAAGGATATGCCGGTGCCTGTGGCAATAAACGGGGTTCCGGAAACCGTTCGGCAACCTCTTGATACGGAGATACAGGTGACGATAACCAAAGATGTTATCGGGAAGTCGATGAAATACGTGGCTTACAATCAGGGATATTATTTGCCGGGAAGCAATATCTCCGGCTGGCTTGAATATTCCAATGTGAACAGTCTGCGTGTCTGGACTTCCTTGAACGACTATGTTCCTCAGTCGGCGGTGCTGCATGATGAAGGATTATCCGCCTTGGATGATTTTGAGGCATGCAAGGCTGAATTGAGAAACAATCCCGAACATAATCGCTTTATCCGTTGGAAAACTGTTTGGGAGAATTGCCGTAAAGTGCAGTTCTCCACCAATTCAATGGTTTTTGAATATGTGTTGAAGGAGCTGAAGCGTCTCAACATAGAGCCTGTCATTCAGATAAACTCCACGGATTTTGACGGCACGTGGAGCAATAAGTGGAAGCAGTGGCAACGCTTTTACGCGCTTGCCTTTTATGCTGCCAAAACCGGAGACGTAACCATGTATGCCATGCACAATGAGCCTAACCATCGCCATGCCGGTCCCATGAAGATAACGCAGTATGTGGATGCCATGAAAATTGTTTCGGATGCCGTCTGTTGTGCCGTGCAGGATGTGAACAGGTTGTATGGAAAGTGCTTGAAGTCGCGTTTTGTAAGTCCCGTCACGGCGGGTTCGAATGCCAATTGGTGGGCGGAAGTTGTGAGGAACCTGCGTACGGACTATCGCGGTTTGCCTTCGGGCAGGGACTTGCTGGATATATTTTCCACCCATTCGTATAATCTGCCGGCTGCGGGCTATGCGTCCAAGGTTTCGGACATCCGGAAAATTATCGTGGAAAATCATCCGTTGAAGCAACCGTTGCCGATAGTCTATACGGAAACCGGACGTTGGATGAATGCTTACCTGATAGACAAAGAGGAAACGATGGACTCTCCCTCTTTATTTACGGAATGGGCGGGTGAATATACCAACAATACGCTCAATCAGGGTTATGGCATGTGGGCTTTCAAGTTTGCCAATACTACGAGCGGCACCTATCCGCGCGGCATCAAGTCCGGGCATCATTTTATTTGGCAGGGCAAGCGGATTGTGGAGGATGCTTATGATAATGTGGCATTGGGCAAGCGGACAACCGACCTGACCGCTTCCCGCACGCAGGCTGTAAGAACAATAACGGACGGAGACAAGACCGATGCTTCTATGTGGGTCTCTCCGGACACAGATGCGGAGAAATGTCTGGAAATAGATTTGGGCAGAAACCATGTGTTGGGTGGAGCGGTTGTCTATACGGGTTCTTCGTATGGAGTTTATACTTCTCCCGACCGTGTGAAGGAGTTCAAGTTGCAGTATTGGGATGGTGCCGTCTGGACGGATATAAAGGAGACGGTGGAAAAGAATGCGCGTTATGCCCAGTCGTTCTTCTTGTTTGACGCACCTGTCGCCACCTCTAAAGTCCGCTTCGTATCCGCCGACAAAGGAAGTATAAAGGTCCGGGAAATCAAATTGTTTGATGCGGAGTCCGTACAGGATATCCCTTCTTCTTACGATGTAAGCGGCATTCAGCGCACCGGCGAGGTGGTCCGCCTTTTTGCGAAAGGATTCAAGGACGAACGTCCTTTGTTGAATACGGTGAAGTCCGTTGCAGATAATGATGTGGATGCCCTTACATGCTTTAATCCGGAAGAAATGAGGTATTATATATGGCTTGTGCAGCGCAAACACTTTTCAAATAACCTGACTTTGGACATGAAGTCGTTAGGGCTTCCCGCCGGTACCAGAGTGATTGCCGAAGAGGTAAGTGCGAACGCTTATGGTGAGGTGGTTTGGTCGGAAGAGATTCCGGAGAGCGGGCGGCTCTCTTTTGAACTTCCTGCCCAAAGTGTGATGCTTCTTACCGTTCCCATACGTATGAATGCGTTGGATACGTTAGTTGCGACAGATGATGCCACGGTAAAACCCGGCACGAATGATAAGAGGAATTTCGGTAAGGCTGAACGGATGGGCGTGGAGATGAATGCTTCCCGGATAAATGGCAACCAAGTGAGTTATGTCAAGTTCGATTTGTCCGGAGTGGACAGGCGGAAAATAAATGCCGCCCTGTTCCGGATATACGGCAACTCTGCTGCCGAAGCTCCTTATCGTTTCCATGTCTATGCTTTGGATAATAATGATTGGGACGAGCATACTGTAAACTGGACAAATGCTCCCAATCTGGAAAGGAAGCAGGTACGTGTAACGGATGTGGGGAATACCGCGCACGTGGCGGGTGAGATTGCGGTGAACCGGACGCCGGGTTATCATCAACTGGATGTTACCGGATTGCTCCGCAACTGCCGGGAACGGGAGATAACTTTTGTATTGGTAAGAGAAGCCAGGCAGTTGGGCGATGATGCCGATAACGGAAGAACCTGCTCTTTCCATACGAAAGAGGGCGGGAATGGTCCGCAACTGCTGGTTTGGTAGCATGAACCGGGGGGTGTATGATAGTGCTTTCTTTTCGTACAATCCTTTTATGGCAGCTTTGTCTTTTTCGTGACTTTTGTCTTGTTGTAAATTTAATCTTAATGTATAAATGAAAAACAATCGTCTAAAACTAATTGTGCCGGTCATGTTCTTATTAATCATGATGGGCATGCATGCGCAAAATGTACAAGTGACAGGGGTAGTGTCTGATGCGCAAGGTTCGCTGATTGGTGTGAATGTCCGTGTAAAAGGTAGCACAACAGGTGTGATTACCGATATGGACGGTAAATATTCGATTAGCGCCCCTTCTCACGCAGTGCTTGTATTCTCTTACATAGGTTATGCCGACCAAGAGCAGAAAGTGGGCAGCCGGAAGGTTATCGATGTGACAATGTCTGAAGACTCCAAATTATTGGATGAGGTGGTAGTGGTAGGCTATGGTTACCAACGAAAGAGCGATGTGGCAACTTCCGTGGCTTCCGTCAAGACGGATGAGATGAAGAGTTTCCCGGCAGGCAATGTGGGAGACATGCTTCGCGGACGGGTGGCGGGGGTCAATGTGACGAGTGCTTCCGGAAGACCGGGATCTGCACCGAACATTACAATTCGCGGCAACCGCTCCATTAGTGCGCAGAACACTCCTTTGTATGTCATCGACGGTTCCGTATCGGACGGTGAGGAGTTCAGTACGCTGAGTGCTGAAAGCATCGAGTCTATTGAAATCCTGAAGGATGCCGCTTCTCAGGCAATTTATGGCGCGCGTGCCAGCGACGGGGTTATTTTGGTGACTACCAAACGCGGCGCCCAAGGCAAGATGGAAGTAAACTACAACGGATATGTAGGTGTCCAGTCTTTGTGGCGCAACTTCGATTTTTATTCTCCCGAAGAATACCTGATGTTGCGGCGCGAGGCAATGGCAAACGACAAAGGCATTATAGATGCCCGTGAAATGCCTATATCGGAAGCGTTGGGCGATGATGTGATGGCGGAAGTATGGGCAAGCGGGAGATTTGTCGATTGGGAAGACCTGATGCTGAAAAATGCGCTTTACCAAAACCATGATGTGACCGTACGCGGCGGAAACGACAAGCTTCGCGTATCTGCAGGGCTTAATTATTTCAATCAGGACGGCATGGTGACTACCGGTTCCGGTTATCGGAAGGCGGCTTTCCGGCTGAATGTAGATTACAAGGTCAATAAATGGGTCGGTTTCGGTGTGAACACTTCTTATGCCTTGACGAAGAGCGAACGTGAGGACGGTAATTTTACCGAGTTCATCACGCGTACGCCGTTGGCTAAGGTATATGAAGAGGACGGAACTTATGCCAAGTACATTAATTCCGCCAATGACGTCAACCCCCTTTACCGGGCACAGAATTACAGCCACGAGATAAGTAACAACAGTTATCGTGTCAATCTGTTTCTGGAACTGAAACCTTTTAAAGGATTTAATTACCGTTTGAACACATCCTTCTACAACAGGCAACAGGAAGACGGGGAAGCCAAAAAGACGGATTATCCCGGTGGAGGAGCCACCGCGAAGCTGACGAATAACGAGAAAAGAAGCTATCTGATAGAGAACATATTCACGTATGACGTTCCCTTCAGGGATAAAAAGCATAAATTAGCTTTGACTGCCGTACAGTCTGTGGATCATACTCAATCCAAAGGATTGGGATATTCCACCGCTTCATTGCCTGTGGACATGGGTTGGGATTTTATCGCCAATGGCGAGTTCAGCGGAAAGCCGGTCCGGACATTCTCCGAGAATAACCTGGTTTCGTTCATGGGGCGTGCTTCCTATACGCTTATGGACAGGTATATTATGAACGTAGCCGTCAGGCGCGACGGTTCGAGCCGTTTCGGTAAGAATAATAAATGGGGCACATTCCCTTCTGTCGCTTTGGCATGGCGCGTAAACCAGGAGGAGTTTCTTCGCAACGTGTCTTGGGTCGACAATTTGAAATTGCGCCTGAGTTACGGCATTGTGGGCAATCAGAACGGCATCGGCAACTATACCACTCTTGGCTTGGCAAATGAATACCGCTATGAGTTCGGCGATAATATGTACATGGGTTACCTGCCCGGAAAAGAGCTTTCCAATCCCGGCTTGAAATGGGAGCAATCCCGCACCACCAATGTGGGAGTCGACTTTGCATTCTTCAAGAACCGTTTGTCGGGAACGGTCGAATATTATGCGACAAGAACCACCGACTTGCTTGTCAGACGCGAGATAAACTCGGTATTGGGCTATGAGAACATACTTGACAACCTGGGCGAAACGAAATCCCACGGGGTGGATATTACTATCAGTGGGGATGTTATCCGTACAAAGGGACTGACTTGGAGCCTGGGTGCCAATTTCAGCCGTTACGCCAATGAAATCGTGAAGATTGACGACCAGGTGGATGAGAACGGCACACCGTTGAGCCAACCCGGAAACCGTTGGTTTGTAGGCGAACCTATCAATGTGTACTATAATTATGTGCCGGACGGCATTTACCAGTATGAGGATTTTGACATCAGGCGCAATCCTTACAATGAACTGGAGTACGTCCTGAAACCGACCATCGATACGGACGGCGACGGCATTGCGGACAAGGCACTTTTGCGGGATGACAATGTACAACCCGGTTCCGTGAAGATTAAGGATATCAACGGTGACGGCAAGATTAATGCGGACGACCGTGTTCCCATTTCCAAAGACCCCGACTTCACACTATCCTTGAATACATCCCTTAAGTGGAAAGGTATTGATTTTTACATGGATTGGTACGGAGTGTCCGGACGTAAGATTCAGAACGCTTACCTGAACGAGTCAAACAGCGGCGGTTCTTTACAAGGCAAGCTGAACGGTATCAAAGTAAACTATTGGACACCGTTCAATCCGTCGGACGAATTTCCGCGTCCCAGCCATAATACGAATGTGCCTTACCACGGCGCATTGGCAATCCAGGATGCTTCTTACATCCGTTTGCGTACCTTGCAGTTGGGATATAGCTTTCCGGCAAAGTGGATTAAACAGCTTTCCTTGTCGCGCCTGCGGGTTTATGCCACGGCAACCAACCTGCTGACGTTTACGGACTTTAAGTCTTATAGTCCCGAACTCACCCCGGGGGCTTATCCTGAATCAAGGCAGTACGTGTTTGGCATCAATGTCTCATTCTAATAACTATGTATAGAATATGAAAAGAATAATATATATGGCAGCTTTGGCAATATCATCCACCATGTTATTGTCTTCTTGCGAGGATTTTCTGAATCCGGAATCCAAAACGAACATAACAGTCGATTATCTGATTAATTCCCCGGACGGGTTGAACCGTGCGGCGATAGGCTTGTATGCGCTGGACAGGGAGATAGCCAAAGGGGCCGACAACAATGGCAACGGCAATCTGTATGTGGTAACCATGTGCGATTACAGCACCGACCTGATGGCATTCCGTGCAGGGACCAGTACCGCCATTGCCAAACTTGAGAATTTTATGCCGAACAACAGTGATGTGGAGGAGTTCTGGCAACAGCACTACTTCATCATCGGTAAGGCGAACGAGGTGATAGCGGGAGCGGAAGCATTGGGAGTGGAAGACCCGGACCCCTTGACGCGCCGTGCCTACGGTGAGGCGAAATTCTTTCGCGGACGCGCCTATTTCGAATTGTGGAAGCGCTTTGAACGCCTTTACCTGAATACCGAACCTACTACGGTAGGCAATCTGGAGCGCGATTTTACTCCGGCAAGCAAAGAGGATGTCTTCGCATTGATCCGTAAGGACCTGGACACCGCCATCGGAATGCTCGACTGGAAAGCGCAGGACGGCGACCAGGGCCGTGTCACCAAAGCCACTGCCAAGCATGTGCGTGCGCAGGTAGCCATGTGGGATAAGGATTACGATAAGGCTATCAAAGAGTGTGAGGATATCTTTGAAGATGGTACATACGCAATGGAGCATAAAACCGCCGATGTATTCAATGGTCCGGATTTCCGCTCGAAGGAAGTGTTGTGGGCGTATCAGTTTTCGATGAACCTGGGAGGTGGCGGCAGCGGCACGCCGTTGACGGGACACCGTGCGGCAATTATCACGACCACCCGCTACCAGTCCAATGCCGATTGCACTTTCGAGGCTAAGAGCGGCGGATACGGTTGGGGACGCGTATATCCCAATACCTACCTGTTCAGCCTTTATGACCAAGTAAAGGATAACCGTTACACGGATCTTTTCATCCATACATTCCGTTATAACGACCCGAAGTCCGCAAAGTTCGGACAGGAGATACCGAAAGACCTGTATGGCACATCTGCCGGTTATATGGAGAAGCTTCATCCGATGTCCAAGAAGCATTTCGACCAATGGACCAATGCCGACCAGCCCGACCGTACTACCAGCTTCCGCGACTTGATTGTATATCGTTTGGCGGAGACCTGTCTGATGTGTGCCGAGGCTTACTATCATCGCGACGGCGGTAACAGTGCCAAAGCCGTGGAATACTACAATAAGACGTGGGAGCGTGCCGGCAATGATTACGAATACGGTCCGCTGACGCTTGATATGCTTTTGGACGAATATGCCCGAGAACTTCATTTCGAAGGTGTGCGTTGGTCGTTGCTGAAGCGTTTGGGCATCTTGGGCGAACGCGTCCGCCTGCATGGCGGCGACTTGAAATCGGAAGACCCTTACCTGGACAAGGATTATGCCGAATGTCGCCGGAATTTTGTGGACGGCAAGCATGAGACGTGGCCTATTCCGCAAAATCAGGTAGACTTGATGGGAGCCGATGTCTTCCCTCAAAGCGATCCGTGGAAATAATTTGTGGCCTGTTTTTATTTATAAATCTAAGAAAAGAAACTATCGTATGAAAAGATTTGCATGGGTTTCACTCCTTCTGTGCCTGGTTTTCGTCTCTTGCAAAGAGTATAACGAGGTGAGGATTATGCCGGAGTTCAATAATAGTGAAACGGAAATAACATTATATAAGAACGTGGGTTCTTCGGCAACTGTGGTTATCAACACAACGGTAGCCGATATAATCGCCGAATATAGTGCCGACTGGCTTGCGGTCGATGTAAACAGACGCAGAGTAATCTACACGGTGACGAAAGCCAACGAAACGGGCGAACCGCGTACGGCTGCGGTAAAACTGGTTTCGGGCGAATGGACCGAGGAAATCATTGTGACTCAACGCGAGTTGGACGAATCGGAAATCAGGTTGCTCAAAGTAGGAGACCTGACGGAAGACGGTTTGGGCATGGTCTTTTGGGTAGACCCTGAAAACCCCGAAGTGGGCAAGGCTGTCTCCTTGCAACGTCAGGGTGGAAAAGCGTTTGAGGCATCGGTGAAGTTGCATGAAGCGTTTTCCACTGTGAACGGCGTGGAGAATACGGCTAAATATACCGATGCAGGCGCGGACGATGCCGTTACTTTCTGTACAAGCCTGGGAGAAGGCTGGTATCTGCCCGCGCAGAATGAATTGCTCGAATTGTTCAAGGCATATAATGGAGCAGGTCCGGCGGACGCCGGGTTTACCAATGCCACCCCTGATGCCATCAGTGATTCGGAGAAGACAGCCCGTGCCGTATTTGATAAGAAATTGACCGACCTCGGCGGAGCGGTAATAAATGCTGCTGCCAGTGGCAATGGAGAGAGTTATTGGGCAAGTACGGAAAACGATGCCGGAGACAAGGCCCGTTATGTACGTTTCGGCAAGTATGGTTTGGATTGGGGAGCAAAGACCGGTACTACCCGTTTTGCCCGTGCCATGAAGCTGGTAGGCAAGTATAAGTTTCCTGAAGAACCGGCTACGCTGAACGTAACCCCAACGGAAGTAAGTTTGGCAAGTGAGGAAGGGTCTGCTAAAGAAGTAACTGTAACTACCAATAAAGATTCATATACGTATACCGTTGCAGGCGAAGACGTGGCTTGGCTCAAGCATGAGCAGAATGGCGATAAAGTGACTTTTATCGCACTTACAGCCAATACCGGTGGTAAGGAACGGTCTGTTACCGTAACATTCACCGCCGGTTCGGAAGAAAATCAGGCTGCGGTCGAAGTAGTTGTCACTCAGGAAAAAATGCCGGCGGCATCGGCATTCACGATTGGAGAGTACGTTGATAAGGATGGTGGCACGCAACTTGCCGAAGGCGGTATCGTATTTTGGACGGAAGGCAATGAAGCCAAAATTCTATCGCTTAAGCGTTATGGTCCTATGAACTGGGTAGAGCCTAAACCTGCCGGACTTACCGGTGTGACGGACGAGTATGACGGAGAAGCCAATACGCAGAAAATGAGAGAAGCCTCGACGGGAAATTTCCCGGTTCTTGAATATTGTACGGATGGTTGGTATTTTCCTGCAAGACAGGAGATGGAAGAGGTGTTCAGGGTATATAACGGTGGTCCCGCTTCTGCTCCGGTGAAGCCCGAAGCTATTACAGAGGCGGAAAAACAGGCGCGTGCAGCATGGGACCTGATTCTTACAACACACGGCGGGGATGTTATGAATGCGAAAACTCCGAGTGAAACCGGCGATAGTTATTTGACAAGCACGGAACATCCTTCGAATGCCGCTAATATGTATTATGTACGTTTCGGGCAATGGGGTGCGGGATTGGCAGCTGCCAAATATACTCAAAATCCGGTTCGTTATGTACGTTTAATCCGCAAAGTATCCAAGTAGAACTTTATTAAAGAAAGAACAACCATGAAAATGAAATCATTCTATATAGCAGCGCTTTTGGCGGGTGGGGCAACGCTTGTCTCATGTACCGATTACGAGGTGAAAGACCCCAACTTCATGCCGCCCGATGTAGTCCTCAATGAGGATCCTAAATATAACGAAATTATCGAAGGGTTGCCCGAACCGGGAAAGATGCAGGCTTATACGCCTTCGTTGCTGGGCAAGCCTTATCGCCCTATTACGGTGAAGTATTCTACTGAATTTAAACCTGTAAGCAGATGGACAGAGTCGAATACGCGCGTAGTGGCATATATGGCGGATTACGAACCCCAAGTAACAACGGAGGCCGGTTACAAAGCCATCACCAACAAGTACGGAAGCCTCACCACCGGAACCAGATTTGAGGCAACCGGACGTTTCCATGTCACCAAGGATGCTGACGGACGTTGGTGGATTGTCGATCCCGAAGGCTATCCCCACTACGAAAGAGGCGTCACTTCCGTGCGCTATGGCAGTTCCGTGCGCAACCGCACGGCATGGCTGGAACGCTTCGGTTCGGATGAGAACTGGCTTGCCGTTTCGCAAGCGGAACTGGCATCTATCGGCTTTCATGGCACGGGGGCTTTCTGCACGGACACGTATGCAAAGATACAGGCACACAATGCGGCGCATCCCGATGCGCCGATGACGCTTGCACCTTCATTCGGCTTTCTTGGCAAATTCAAGTCGGCACGCAAATATGACTATCCGGGGGGTAAATCGGAAAACCTGTTGGGCTTGGTGCTGAATGAAGAAGCGTGGACAACCTTCTGCACGGAGTATGTGGCAGAGGCGTTGGCTCCTTACAAGGGAGATGCCAATGTGTTGGGTTTCTTCTCCGATAATGAGATTAACTTCTCCACGCAGAACAGCAATATCTTGGACCAGTTTCTGAAAATCGCGGATAAAGAGGATATTGCCCGCCGGGCAGCCGATGCCTTTATGGAAGAGAAGGGCGCCGCTAAAGTGACGGCGGCACTGAACACCGAGTTTGCCGGCCGTTTGGCGGAAATCTACTACAAGGGCGTGAAAGAGGCGGTTGAGGCGTTCGACCCCGGCATGATGTATTTGGGAACCCGCCTGCACGGCACGCCCAAATACATGAAAAACGTGGTGGAAGCCTGCGGCAAGTATTGCGACATCGTGTCTGTCAACTACTACAGCCGTTGGAGTCCTGAATTGGATACGTATGTGAAAGATTGGGCCGCGTGGGCAGGAAAGCCGTTTCTTGTGACAGAGTTCTACACCAAAGGCGTGGAAGACTCCGATTTGAACAACGGATCGGGCGCGGGTTTCTCCGTGCCCCGGCAGGCGGACCGCGCATACGCTTACCAGCATTTCACACTCGGTCTGCTGGAAGCCAAGAACTGCGTAGGCTGGCACTGGTTCAAGTATCAGGATGATGACGGCACGGACAATGGCGGAAAACCTGCCAACAAGGGGGTGTACGATAATTATTATAAGATGTATCCTTACCTGGCGAAGTTTATGCAAGAGGTGAATTACAACGTGTATAACCTCGTTGATTTTTTTGACAATTGATAAATATCGGGTAAGGGAATAGTAATAGTATAAGATGATTAACCATTAGTATTTACATACAAAGTCAAACCTTAAAATGAAGGTAATGAGAAACAAGAAAAGAACTTTAATTATCAGTTTGGTCCTGTCGGTTTGCTTCACGTCATCGGCGTGTGCAGTATCCAAAGGCATGAAGAAAGTGGTGGATGAGGCGCTCAACTTCTCTGTCAGGCAGTCGATGTCCATGTTCGGTGAGATGAAAGACAAGGCAGGCATACTGCCCCGCACGGCGAAAGACGGTGAAATGATTACTTGCGAGTCGCCGTGGTGGACAAGCGGCTTCTATCCCGGAACCTTGTGGTATTGCTACGAATACAGCAACGACCCGCAGGTAAGGGCGGCTGCCGAAGAGATGACATCGCGCGTGGAGAAGCAGAAGTATACGACCAGCAATCACGATGTGGGCTTTATCATCAATTGCAGTTTCGGAAACGGTTATCGCCTGACACGTAACGAAGCATACAGGGAGGTGATGGAAACGGCTGCCAAGTCTTTGTCTACACGTTTTCATCCGGTGACGGGATGCACCCGTTCGTGGAACAGCAAGAAGTGGCAGTTCTCCGTCATCATCGACAACATGATGAATCTGGAACTGCTTACGGTGGCATCTTCCATGACGGGAGATAACTCTTACTATAAAAAAGCGAAATCGCATGCGGACCGCACGATGATTAATCATTTCCGTCCGGATGGCAGCTCCTATCATGTAGTCAGCTACGACACCATCACCGGCAAGGTGCTGAACCGGGTCACCCATCAGGGAGTGAACGACCGGTCGGCTTGGTCGCGCGGACAGGCATGGGGGCTGTACGGGTTTACCATGATGTATCGCCAGACCGGCAAAAAAGAGTACCTGGACCATGCCATAAAGGTGGGCAAGTTCATCATGAACCATCCGCGCCTGCCTAAGGACAAGATACCTTACTGGGATTTCGATGCTCCCGACATCCCTAAAGCCGACAGGGATGCTTCCGCCGGTGCCATTATGGCGTCCGCTTTCGTAGAACTGAGCACGTATGTGCCGGGCGAACTGGGCGAACAGTTTCTTGCTATCGGCGAACAGCAGATAAAGTCGCTGGCGTCTCCCGCATACCGGGCAAAAAAGGTGGGAGACAATAACCATTTCATCATACGCCATTGTACGGGTTTCATGGCGAAACAATATGAGATAGACGCGCCGCTTACATACGCCGATTATTACTTCGTGGAAGCGCTTGTGCGCTATAAGAATTTGTCGGAAGGCCGTCCTGCGGTACAAGCCGTTACCGCATTTTCGGAGAATGACGACCGTTCGGCATGGCTGAGCGCGCTTCACCGCATTTCTTATCCGTTGCTCAGTAACATGGCAAAGGGTGAACTGCGCAAGAATATGCCGGTAGAGTCCGTAGCCGCCGATATGCAGAAAAGAAGGGAAGTGACGCACCTTGAAGCTTTGGGACGACTGATTACCGGTATTTCCGCCTGGTTGGAATTGGGTCCTGACAATACGGTGGAGGGTAGGTTGCGTGCCGAATACATTGATTTGGCTGTAAAATCAATCGCCAACGGTGTAGACCCCGAATCTCCGGATTACCTGAACTTCAATAAGGGGCGCCAGCCGTTGGTGGATGCGGCATTTCTGGCTCACGGTCTGTTAAGGGCGCGTACGCAATTGTGGGACAGGCTTGACAGGACGACGCAAGAAAGAATCATCAAGGAGTTGAAGTCATCCCGGGTAATCAAGCCTTCCGAAACCAACTGGCTGTTTTTTGCCGCTATGGTAGAGGCTGCATTGAAGGAGTTCACCGGCGAATGGGAATATGAACGGGTGGAGTATGCTTGCAACCGTTTTGCCCAGTGGTATAAAGGCGACGGCTGGTATGGCGACGGTGCGGATTTCCACCTGGACTATTACAACAGCTTTGTCATACACCCCATGATGGTAGAGGTGTTGGCGGTTATGAAGAAACATGGGCTGGAAGGTTCCATTCCTTACGAATTGGAGTTGGACCGATATGCGCGTTATGCCGAACAGCAGGAGCGGTTGATTTCTCCCGAAGGCACTTTCCCGATAGTGGGCCGTTCGTTGGCATATCGCTTTGGTGCTTTCCATGCGCTTTCGGATGTGGCATACAGGAAATTGCTTCCGGACAGGGTGACGCCCGCCCAGGTGAGATGTGCCTTGACTGCCGTTATCAATCGCCAGATAAATGCGCCCGGGACATTCAATCCGGAAGGCTGGCTACGGGTCGGTTTTGCCGGTTATCAGCCCCATATCGGCGAAGCGTATATTTCTACCGGCAGTCTGTATCTGTGCACTGCCGTATTCGTGGCGCTCGGCTTGCCCGAGACGGACGACTATTGGGCTGCTCCGGCTGCTGACTGGACTTGCAAAAAAGGTTGGGCAGGCGTAGATATGGAGGTGGACAAGGCGTTGAAAAAGTAAAGGAGACCGGATGTAACGGATATGGTACCCTTGTACCGGTTATTAATCACTGTAAGTATTTAAATTCAGTTTATATCATATACTATCTGTCATTCAGGGCGCAGCGAAGCATATCTTCTCCTTGTATATATACAGGGAAGGACCGGCTTTACCCAAAAACACTTCCCGTTTTAAGGGAAAGGGATTTTTTGTTGCACCCTGAATAACAGATGGTATAAGCTAATAAATCATTCGTATCTATATGAAAAATATATTATCTGTATTGTTCGCTTCGCTTACTTTATATTCCTGTTCGGAGAGCAAGATAGCGGAGAAACAAACTACATTCTGTAACCCGATGAACCTGGATTACGGTTGGGGATGCTTTCAGACCAAACAGAAGAAAGCACGTTCGGCAGCGGATCCTGTCGTTGTTCTGTTCAAGGGCAAGTACTATCTGTTCACTACGATGGATACGGGCGGCTATCGTGTCTCCGATGATTTGGTTACTTGGAAAAACGTATATTTCAATCCGGAAGTACATGCTTCCGCGCTTGATACCGATCATTACGTGGCTCCTGCCGTTGCTTCCGATGACAATTATGTCTATTTTGTCAACTTCACCCGGGACCGTACGAAGAAGACGGTGGATGTAATCCGTTCGGCTGATCCTGAAAACGGGAAGTGGGAGAAGTGTGGCGAGGTGCGGCGCATGGCAGATCCGTGCCTGTTCATTGATAACGGTCGTTTCTATTTCTATTACGGGTTGGGCGGTACCCAGTCTACAACTTTCTTTGAGGTGGATCCTGTCACTTTTAAAGAGATTGAGGGTTCGAAGAGGGTTCTGCGCGAGTATGTGACGGATGTCAGCCTATGCAATTCCGGCTATCAGTTCGGACGCAGGGAACTCTATGACGAGATTGATGCTTCCGCCTGGCAGGGGAAATTCTCTAAAGTGCCGTGTCCCGAAGGTGCTTGGATTGTGAAGAATGGCAGTAAATATTATCTTCAGTATGCCACTCCGGGCACTATTTGTAACTGGTATTGTGATGTGGTGCTGGAGAGTGACAGTGTGAACGGCGGTTTCGTGGAGCAGCCGTATAATCCCGTATCGTTGAAAGTGGGCGGCTTTATCGGTGGTGCCGGACATAGCTGTGTGTTTAAAGATAAGTATGAGAACTGGTGGCAGGTGACATCCATGTGGGTGGGCAACCACGATGAGTTCGAACGGCGGATCGGGCTCTTTCCCGTCTCTTTCGATGAAAAGGGAAGAATGAGAACCCATACCGTGTTGGGCGATTATCCGATACAGCTTCCTCGGAAGAAACTTGATCCGCAGGATATCTCCGCTTTTGGCTGGATGCTCCAGTCGCAGAACAAGAAGAGCACGGCGTCTTCCTCGCTGCCCGGCTTCGAACCGGAAAAGGCAGCGGACGAGAATGTCAGGACCTGGTGGTCGGCTACGAGCGGCGATGCCGGTGAATATTTTGTGATGGACTTGGGCAAGAGAGTACGTGTCAATGCCGTCCAGATAAACTTTGCCGAGCAAAATATCAATCCGGATGCTCCGAAGGAAACGGATTATCATGCCTATAGACTGTATATATCCGACAATGGCAGGGATTGGAAGATGCTTGTCGACAAGTCGAAGAATACGATAGCCGTCCCGCACGAATATGTGGAACTTTCCGAACCGGCAGAGACTTCTTTTATCAAGATAGAGAATGTACATACGCCCAAAGAGGGCAAGTTTGCCTTGTTGGATTTGCGTGTGTTCGGTTTCGGCTATTCGGCAAAGCCGGGGGTGGTAAAAAAGCTGGCGGTGCAAAGAAACCGGGAAGACGAAAGATATGCTTCGCTTACCTGGAACAAGGCATCCGGAGCAGACGGTTATCTGGTCCGCTTCGGTTATCAACCCGATTTCCTGAATCAGTGTATTCAGGTGAAGAACTGTGAAACAACGGATTTGCTGCTTCACATTCTCACCAAAGGTGTAAAGTACCATTACCGGGTAGATGCCTATAATGATAGCGGTATTACCGAAGGGGTTGTTATCTCGGAATAATTATGAAGCGGATAATCTCTTGGTGACAATAAGATATGGGATTTAAAATCTGTACTCCAAACTCATAAATCCGAAATTATTTCGAACGTCACCAGCAACCCCTTGTGGTCTGTCGGCCATACTCCTTGCGGCAGCAGGAACTTGTCCTTGGATTTTTCTGCTGTCCGCCGGCTTTTTACGATGCTTCCCTGCGGACCGAAGATGACGGCATCTTTCAGTTTGATAGCGGGATGCGGGTAGTAGAACACATAATCTATCCGGTCTCGTTCATCGGATTTGGGGGTCCAGGTCAGTTTCTCTACCGGAATTAGCGGATTGTCGGCAGGGAAGGTGAAGCCCGGATAGTTCAGTACGTCCGGGTGAAGCGTGCGGTAAGTGTCGATGAAGCCACTGTTGTCCAACATCAGGGGTACTGTCCAGGGGACAACCAGTCCGTTGTGGTCGTATAGGTCTTTCGTTTCCCGTATCCAGTCGAGGTGTGAAGGTTCGTTGAAGTCGCCGCCCAGGATGACGATGGTGCCTTCCGCGATATCCTTGCGGGCAGCGGCGATAAACTCTTTGATGGCATCGTCGCGCAGGGAGGCATCGTTTACTTTCAGTACTTCCAGCACGGTTTGGGGAATGGGGATTTCCTCCCATGTGGAACCGTCGTATCCGCGTACATTATAATAAGCATCGTTCAGATAGTCGAGGTGTGCCGTGTAGACGGCTATCTTGCGCCCCTTTATCCGGCTTGTCATCTTGTAGATGCTTCCGTGGTCATCTTTTTCGGGGAAGACGGTCAGGGAGTCGGTTATCGGATGGCGGCTCAGCAAGCCGGAATCATAGCTGTAGAAGGAGTAGTAGGTCTCTCCTTTGGTTTTCAGCGACCGGACGATGCGGTCGCAAAACCGGGTGTTGTTGTAGTTTCTCACTTCGCTGAAAGTCACGAAGTCGGGTTTCAGGCGGACGATTTCATCGACAATGGCATCGTATCCGCCGGGCACTTTGGTGCCTTCTTGCCAAATGTTCCATTGCAATACGGTAAATTCATTCTTGTTTTGCCCCTTTCCGGCGATGGATGCCAACAGCATCAGGCACATCAGTAACAGTTTTCTCATGATTGATTTTAGAATTAAGTTTATGCAAAAATAGGCATTTCGTAGTAATAAGCATGTTTTTTAGTTAATACTTTGCCTGTTGTGTATCATATTCGCGTAAAACCTTTATCTTTGCACCTGAAAATGATATGTGGAAAGATTTGGGTAGCTTGCAACCACAGAAAAAAATGCTAAAACACATCCTTTTCTGACGGTACTTCGGTGTGCCGGAACTTGCATGCCCGCCCTCAATGACGCTTTTTTCATCTCCTTTTCAGAGCAAGGCTTAAAGACAAGCTCTTCATTGTTCATTTTTAATTTCTAAATTGAAATGGGATATTTATTCACATCCGAATCGGTGTCCGAAGGGCACCCCGACAAAGTGGCCGATCAGATATCGGACGCTGTGCTTGACAAACTGTTGGCGTATGACCCCAGTTCGAAAGTAGCTTGCGAAACTCTGGTTACTACCGGACAGGTGGTGCTGGCCGGTGAAGTGAAAACCAAAGCGTATGTTGACCTTCAACTTATCGCGCGTGAAGTAATCAAGAAAATCGGCTATACCAAAGGCGAGTATATGTTCGAGAGCAATTCGTGTGGTGTACTTTCAGCCATTCACGAACAGAGTCCCGACATCAACCGAGGTGTGGAGCGCCGGGATCCTATGGAACAAGGTGCAGGCGACCAGGGTATGATGTTCGGTTATGCCACCAATGAGACGGAGAATTACATGCCCCTCTCTTTGGACCTTGCCCACCGCATCTTGCAAGTGTTGGCGGATATCCGCCGTGAAGGCGAGGTGATGACCTACCTTCGTCCCGACTCCAAGAGCCAGGTGACTATTGAATATGACGACAACGGCAACCCTGTCCGTATCGACACGATTGTCGTATCCACCCAGCACGATGACTTCATCCTGCCTGCCGACGGGAGCGAGGCGGCTCAACTGAAAGCAGATGAGGAAATGCTGGATATTATCCGCAAGGATGTCATCGGCATCCTGATGCCCCGTGTCATTGCCTCTATTCACCACGACAAGGTACTGGCGCTGTTCAACGAAGATATCAAATACCACGTCAACCCTACGGGCAAGTTCGTTATCGGCGGTCCGCACGGAGATACGGGGCTGACCGGGCGTAAGATTATTGTTGATACTTACGGCGGCAAAGGCGCGCACGGCGGTGGTGCCTTCTCCGGCAAAGACCCCAGCAAGGTGGACCGTTCGGCAGCGTATGCCGCCCGTCACATTGCCAAGAATCTGGTTGCCGCCGGTGTGGCGGACGAGATGCTGGTACAGGTGTCGTATGCCATTGGCGTGGCACGTCCTATCAACATCTATGTGAACACATACGGACGTAGTCGTGTGGACATGAGTGACGGCGAGATAGCCCGCAAGATTGACGAAATCTTCGACCTTCGCCCGAAAGCTATTGAAGACCGGCTGAAGCTTCGTAACCCCATCTATCAGGAGACAGCCGCTTACGGTCACATGGGACGTGAGCCGCAGGTAGTCACCAAGCACTTCAAATCCCATTACGAAGGCGATAAGGATGTGACTGTGGAACTTTTCACTTGGGAGAAACTGGACTACGTTGATAAGGTGAAAGCGGCTTTCGGTCTTTGATGACCGTCCGTTTTCGGACTTGCCGTTTTGATAATAAAGTAATCAGCATAGCTTTACAGCTATTTATTATAGAAAGCCGCTATTTTGCTTTCGGAATTTCCGAAAGCAGAATGGACGGCTTCTTTTTTCAAATCTCCTTAAAATCATATACCTTTGCAACAACGTATAATCGATAGAGCTAAAAGATGATGAACAAGATAACTTCCGTATGCGTATACAGTGCCTCGAGTACCAAAATCGATTCCGTTTATTTTGATGCGGCTCGCGAATTGGGCACGTTCTTGGGGCAGCGGCATATCCGCCTGGTTAATGGTGCCGGCAATATGGGACTTATGTCTGCCGTTGCGGATGCCGCGCTTGCGGCGGGTGGTGAAGTTACCGGGGTAATTCCCCGTTTTATGGTGGAGCAGGGTTGGCATCATACGGGATTGACCGAGCTTGTGGAAGTGGAAAGCATGCACGAACGCAAGAAGCTGATGGCAGATTTGAGCGATGCCGTGATAGCCTTGCCCGGCGGTTGCGGCACGTTGGAGGAGCTGCTTGAAATCATCACCTGGAAGCAATTGGGGCTTTATCTGAATCCGATAGTCATATTGAATGTCAAGGGTTATTTCGACCCGTTGCTTGATATGCTCCGGAGAGCGGTGGATGAAAACTTCATGCGCGTGCAGCACGGGGCAATCTGGCAGGTAGCCGAAACAGTGAGTGAAGCTGTTGAACTGATACATACCGCTCCTTTGTGGGATGTCTCTATCCGTAAGTTTGCAGCAATATGATGAAGGAGTTGATGGCGTGGACGGTTGGCGGGACAGAAGGTATTCCCATTCCTTATTCCCCGAGAATGGATGATGGTATTACCATTGTCCTGTTGGGTTGTTTCTTTCTGTCGGCCTATGTTTTTTCCCGCAGTCGCCGGTTTCTATTGCAGTTGGTAAAGGATTTCTTGCTGCATCGGGAGCGGACCAGTATCTTTGCAACTTCGACGGCGGGCGATATGCGTTATCTGCTGTTATTGGTTTTGCAGACTTGCATACTTTCCGGAGTCTGTATTTTCAGCTATTGCAATGATGCCCGGCCGGAATTGGTACACCATATCCCGCCTTTTAACTTGTTGGAAATCTATGTCGGAATAAGCCTTCTTTATTTATTTCTGAAATGGGCGATATACTCTGTATTGGGTTGGATTTTTTTTGACAAAAGTATTACAACCCTTTGGCTTGAATCGTATTCCGCCCTGCTTTATTACCTCGGTTTTGCCCTTTTCCCGTTCGCTCTATTCATTGTCTATTTCGATTTAAGTCTGCAACTTACGATAATAATCGGATTGATTTTGGTCTTTTTTACTAAAATATTGATGTTCTATAAGTGGTTAAAGCTTTTTTGCAGCAATTTACATGGCAGTCTCCTTTTAATTTTGTACTTTTGTGCCCTTGAAATCATGCCTTGCTTTATGTTATATCAAGGCGTGGTACAACTAAACGATTATTTGATAATAAAATTTTAGGACGTTGAAAATTAAGAAAGTACTTGTGTCGCAGCCGAAACCGGCATCAGAGAAATCTCCATATTACGACATTGCCGAGAAGTACGGTGTGAAAATAGATTTTCGCCCGTTTATCAAAGTAGAGAGCCTTTCAGCGAAAGAGTTCAGGCAACAGAAGGTGTCTATACTGGATCATACAGCCGTTATTTTCACTTCGCGTCATGCAATCGACCACTTTTTCCATCTTTGTACGGAATTGCGTGTGACAATCCCCGAAACCATGAAGTATTTCTGTGTGACAGAAGCGATTGCTCTGTACATCCAGAAGTATGTGCAATACCGGAAACGTAAGATTTTCTTCGGGAATACCGGAAAGTTTGATGACTTGTTGCTTTCCATTGTGAAGCATAAGACTGAAAAGTATTTGGTGCCGATGTCGGATGTGCATACGGACGAAATCAAGAATTTGTTGGACAAGAGCAAAATCCAGCATACGGAAGTAGTGATGTATCGCACGGTAAGCAATGACTTTACTCCGGATGAGAAGTTTGACTATGATATGTTGGTTTTCTTTAGTCCTGCCGGCGTGTCTTCTTTGAAGAAGAATTTCCCGGACTTTGAGCAGAAGGAGATCAAGATCGGAACATTCGGCTCTACAACGGCGCAAGCTGTCCGTGATGCCGGGCTTCGCCTGGATTTGGAGGCTCCCAGTGTGCAGGCGCCCTCTATGACGGCAGCGCTCGATATGTTCATTAAGGAGAACAACAAAGGAAAGTGAAAGGAATGACGAGTTATGAATTATAAGTTATGAGTCCGCGGGCTTGTGGCTTGTAGTTGTAACGATAGAAATTACGAGCTACAGGTGCGGTGCTTGAATGCCGCAGGCCTTGTAGCTCGTTTTCTATATATAAATCTGAAATCATAAATCTGAAATCACTCATGGCAAATACCTTGCGTAAAGTCGAAAGGCTGGATAAGAAAAAGATAATAGAGAAGATGTTTGCGGGCGGCGCGCATTCGTTTTCGGTTTTCCCGTTGCGTGTGGTGTATCTGCCGGTGGAGGAGTTGGAGACGGATGCTGCCATTCTTGTCAGTGTTTCAAAGCGTCGTTTCAAACGTGCGGTGAAGCGTAACCGCGTAAAGCGTCAGATACGCGAGGCCTACCGCGTAAACAAGCACGGGTTGCTGGATATGCTGGCGCAAAAGAAGTGCCGGCTGGCAATCGCCTTTATTTACCTTTCCAATGAGCTGGTGGAATCTTCCGTCATAGAAGAACGGATGAAAACGGCTTTGGCGCGTGTGGCGGAGAAGGTGGCGGCGCAACATGCTACTGCGGATACTGCTGAGACCGTAGCCGTAACACCATCTCTGTAGGACCATGAAACGCCTGTTCTCATATTTGCTGTTGCTCCCTATCTATTTTTATCGGAAGTGTATTTCCCCCATGACTCCCCCGTCGTGCAGGTTTACGCCTACCTGTTCTCAATACGCTGTTGAGGCGATTAAGAAACACGGTCCTTTTAAGGGGCTTTATCTGGCGGTGAAACGTATATTGCGTTGCCATCCCTGGGGAGGTTCCGGATATGACCCCGTCCCATGAAATTTCCTGTCGACATACACACGCATTGGTTGCCGCAAATGCCCGGAAGTGCCATTGTGAACCGTTATCCCGATACTCTTGTCATGGAGGCAGGCGTGTGGTATTCGGTGGGCATACATCCCTGGCTCGTTGGATCAGGCATTACCCCGGCTATCCGGCATGGAATGGATATCTTGCCCGTTTTAGCCGGACATCCGCAGGTACTTGCCGTGGGAGAAGCGGGCTTGGACAAACTGGCGGATGCTCCGATGAGCGTACAAATGGAAGTTTTCGAATATCAGGCACGGCTCTCCGAGGAACTTGGCAAGCCTTTGATAATTCATTTGGTAAAGGCGGCGGACGAGTTGCTGAAACTGAAACAACGCATACAGCCTGCCAATCCTTGGATTATTCACGGTTTTCGCGGAAAGGCGGTTTTGGCGGAAGAATACCTGCGGCATGGGTTGTACCTCTCTTTCGGAGAGAGGTATCAGGAAGAGGCGCTTCGGGTAACTCCTGCTTGCCGCTTGTTTTTAGAAACCGATGAAAGTACCGTGCCGATTATGGATTTGTATAGCCGGGCAGCCGAAATCCGTTGCACATCTTTGGCAAACCTGACGGAAGCGATAAGGGAAAACATCGGCAAAGTCTTTTTTAAACAATAAGAGTTGTTTGTTAGAATAAAGTGTCGTATTTTTGTCGCACAGACAAAGTATAAATCAACTAATTAATAGTTAATCATTCGATGAATTTTGTAGAAGAATTAAAATGGCGTGGCATGCTCCACGATATGATGCCGGGTACGGAAGAACTGTTGGCTAAGGAACAAGTGACTGCGTACATCGGTTTCGATCCTACGGCAGACTCTTTGCATATCGGTCACCTTTGCAGTGTGATGATATTGCGTCACTTCCAACGTTGCGGTCACAAGCCGCTGGCGTTGATTGGCGGTGCCACGGGTATGATCGGCGACCCTTCCGGTAAGTCGGCGGAACGTAATCTGCTCACTGAAGAAACCTTGCAACACAATATGGCAGGCATGAAGAAGCAACTGAGCAAGTTCCTGGATTTTGAGTCGGATGCCCCTAACCGTGCGGAACTGGTGAACAACTACGATTGGATGAAGGATTTCAGTTTTCTTGACTTCGCCCGCGAAGTAGGTAAGCATATCACCGTAAACTATATGATGGCTAAGGATTCGGTGAAGAAGCGTTTGAACGGTGAGGCACGCGATGGTCTTTCTTTCACAGAATTCACTTATCAGTTGCTGCAAGGTTACGACTTCCTGCATCTGTACGAAACCAAAGGTTGCAAACTGCAAATGGGCGGTTCGGACCAATGGGGTAATATCACTACGGGAGCGGAACTTATTCGCCGTACTAATGGCGGCGAGGTATTCGCTTTGACAAGCCCGCTCATTACGAAGGCGGACGGCGGTAAATTCGGCAAGACGGAGTCGGGTAATATCTGGCTCGATCCCCGCTATACGTCTCCTTATAAGTTCTACCAGTTCTGGCTGAACGTAAGCGATGCCGATGCGGCACGCTACATTAAGATATTCACCTCTTTGAGCAGAGAGGAGATTGAGGCGCTTACAGCCGAGCACGAAGCTGCGCCGCATCTGCGCGTCCTGCAGAAGCGTTTGGCAAAGGAGGTTACTGTTATGGTACACTCTGAGGAAGACTACAACGCAGCTGTCGATGCTTCCAATATCCTCTTCGGCAATGCCACTTCGGAAGCCTTGAAGAAGTTGGACGAAGACACTTTGCTGGCGGTATTCGAAGGCGTTCCCCAGTTCGAGGTGTCTCGTGATGTGCTGGCAGCCGGTGTAAAGGCGGTTGACCTGTTTGTAGACAATGCCGCCATATTTGCTTCTAAAGGCGAAATGCGCAAGTTAGTGCAAGGCGGCGGTGTCTCCTTGAATAAAGAGAAGCTGGCGGCTTTCGACCAGGCGGTTACAACAGCCGATTTGCTGGATGGCAAGTATCTGCTGGTGCAACGCGGCAAGAAGAATTATTACCTGATTATTGTAAAATAATATAGTATACCGAAAAAATGTCCCGAAATATTTGCATGTTTCGGGACATACTTCTATCTTTGCACCGCTTTTTAACAGAAAGCATATATGTTTGGACTATGGTGTAATGGTAGCACAACAGGTTTTGGTTCTGTTTGTCCAGGTTCGAATCCTGGTAGTCCAACAACCATTCAGTTATTAACAGCTAAAAACCCTCTAAAACGGCTAATTTTAGAGGGTTTTTTCGTTGTTTCAGGACAGGCATCGAAAAAGCTCCGGCAATCAATGATTGTCGGAGCTTTTTTCATATTATTCCCTTTCTTTTCCTTTGTAAGGTTGATTTGAAAAATCGGATTGGCGCAATGCGCGGCACCTTCTTTTATTTGTATTTCTATCATATTTTTCCTTTCTTTGTACAATATTGATAGATAATTAGGACAAAAAAGCAATGTTTTGCCGTTTTCTTTTGCTACATTTGCAATCGTGTACGCAAACGACGTACCACTCGGCTATTAATTGGACAATTTAAAAACGTGATAAATCATGAAAACGAATTATGAAATTCGCTATGCCGCACATCCGGAAGATGCGAAAAGTTATGATACGAAAAGAATCCGTCGTGATTTCCTGATAGAGAAAGTATTCTCACCCGATGAAGTGAACATGGTATATTCCATGTATGACCGTATGGTGGTGGGTGGTGCCATGCCTGTAGGCGAGACGCTGCAACTGGAAGCTATCGACCCCTTGAAAGCCCCTTACTTCCTGACACGTCGCGAAATGGGTATCTTCAACGTAGGCGGACCGGGCGTGGTGAAAGCCGGCGATGCTGTATTCGAACTGAATTATAAGGAAGCTCTCTACTTGGGTTCGGGCGACCGTGAAGTTACTTTCGAGAGCAAGGACGCGGCACATCCCGCCAAGTTCTACTTCAATTCCGTAACGGCTCACCGCAACTATCCCGACAAGAAGGTGACGAAGAGCGATGCCGTGGTGGCGGAGATGGGTTCTTTGGAAGGCTCCAACCATCGTAATATCAATAAGATGCTGGTCAATCAGGTGCTGCTCACCTGCCAGTTGCAAATGGGTATGACGGAACTTGCTCCGGGCAGTGTGTGGAACACGATGCCTGCGCATGTCCATAGCCGCCGCATGGAAGCCTATTTCTACTTCGAGATACCGGAAGACCATGCCATCTGCCACTTTATGGGCGAGGTGGACGAAACCCGCCATATTTGGATGAAGGGCGACCAGGCTGTTCTCTCTCCCGAATGGTCCATCCACTCTGCCGCCGCTACGCACAACTATACCTTTATTTGGGGTATGGGCGGCGAGAACCTGGATTACGGTGATCAGGACTTCTCTTTGATTACAGACTTGAAATAACACTATTTTTTCAACCTAAAATAAATAAACATCATGAATCAGTATTTGAATTTTTCTTTGGAAGGTAAAGTAGCCCTTGTTACAGGTGCTTCTTATGGTATCGGTTTTGCCATCGCTTCGGCTTTTGCAGAACAAGGTGCAAAAATCTGTTTCAACGACATCAACCAGGAGTTGGTTGACAAAGGTATGGCTGCTTATGCCGAAAAGGGTATCCAGGCACACGGTTACGTATGCGATGTGACTGACGAACCGGCTGTTCAGGCTATGGTGGCAACTATTGAGAAAGAAGTAGGCACTATCGATATTTTGGTAAACAATGCAGGTATCATTCGCCGTGTTCCCATGCACGAAATGGAAGCTGCCGATTTCCGTCGCGTTATCGACATCGACCTGAACGCTCCGTTCATCGTTTCTAAGGCTGTGTTGCCTGCAATGATGAAGAAGGGCCACGGTAAAATCATCAACATCTGTTCTATGATGTCTGAGCTGGGTCGTGAGACTGTATCCGCATACGCTGCCGCTAAGGGTGGTTTGAAGATGTTGACTCGTAACATCTGCTCCGAATACGGTGAATACAACATCCAGTGTAATGGTATCGGTCCGGGTTACATCGCTACTCCGCAGACTGCTCCGTTGCGTGAAAAACAAGCTGACGGCAGCCGTCATCCGTTCGATTCATTCATTTGCGCCAAGACTCCGGCAGGTCGTTGGCTGGATCCGGAAGAACTTACAGGTCCTGCTGTGTTCTTGGCATCCGAGGCTTCTAACGCAGTTAACGGACACGTACTGTACGTTGACGGCGGTATCTTGGCTTACATCGGAAAACAACCGAAATAACAGGTAATAAGGTGGTAAGGCGGTAGGTGATAGAAGGTATTGCTTTACCGCCTTATTTTTTTATTATAAGGCCGTTTTATTACCACTGCATTATTTGCATTACCATCCTATTACATCACCACTTTATCCTATTATTTATTCAGTATGAAGAAATTTCTTTTATTATGTATGGCGGCATTGTTTTGCTTTGCTTGCAATGACAGCAAGATAGTAACCGTCACGGTAACCAACCCGTTGGACGTGGAGCGTTCCAACGAAATGGTAGAGGTGTCTATGGAAACCGTTACCAACCGTTTGGGGCTGGCAGATACCGAACAGATTGTGGTATTCAATGCCGACAGGCAGCAGGTGCCTTATCAGATTACGTATGACGGAAAGGTTATATTTGCGGTTACGGTAGCTGCCAACGGCACTGCCACGTACACCATACAGACCGGCAAGCCGAAGGCTTTCAGCGTAAAGGCTTGCGGCAAATGCTATCCCGAACGTATGGATGATATGGCTTGGGAGAATGATTTGGTAGCTTTCCGTGCTTACGGTCCTGCTTTGCAGGCAAAGGGAGAGCGCGGTTTCGGCTATGACTTGTTTACGAAGTACAATACCACCGAACCCATACTGGAGGCTATGTATGCCAAAGAGCTGGACAAGGATACGCGGGCTA
Source organism: uncultured Bacteroides sp. (assembly GCF_910578895.1). Taxonomy (GTDB): domain Bacteria; phylum Bacteroidota; class Bacteroidia; order Bacteroidales; family Bacteroidaceae; genus Bacteroides. The sequence continues at coordinate 28,235 of NZ_CAJTSC010000007.1, read as the reverse complement.
AGATTGCCGAGTTGAAAAAGACCGATCCGGAAGCTGCCTCCAAGTTAAGCCGCGAGCGTTCTTATCATATCGACCACGGTTATGGTATGGACTGCTATGCCGTAGGTCCTACATTGGGAGCCGGTGTGGCGGCACTGATGGTGAACGACAGCATTGTCTATCCGTGGTGCTATAAGAACCAGGAGATTTTGGACAACGGTCCGTTGCGTTTCACGATGAAGCTGGAGTTCAACCCTCTTACCGTAAAGGGCGATTCGACGGTGGTGGAAACGCGTTTGATTACGTTGGATGCAGGTTCACATCTGAACAAGACTGCCATATCCTACAGCAATCTGAAAGAGACATTGCCCATCGTTGCAGGTATCGTGCTGCACGAACCGGACGGTGCTGTCGTGGCTGATGCCGCTAACGGATACATCACTTATGTAGATCCTACTACAGGACCTGATAATGGTAAAATCTTTATGGGTGCTGCCGTTCCTGCACTTGTCAAGGATGCGAAAACCGTACTTTTCTCTGAAGAGGAGAAGAAAGAACGCAATAACGCCGACGGCCATGTGCTTGCTGTCAGCGATTACGAACCGGGTTCGGAATACGTATATTATTGGGGATTTGCATGGAGTAAGGCGGATATCAAGACTGCCGATGCCTGGAACCGGTATATGGCTGATTTCGCCCGGAAAGTGCGCAATCCGTTGACGGTAAAGGTAGACTGAAAAGGCTTGGCTGGTTGAAAGTCTTAATATTGTAAATACGGAGAGTTGGAAGCTCACGCTATGCGGCATAACCGCGTACCCCGGCTTCCAACTCTCCGTATTTTATCTGTCGGGACATTCTTAGGAATATTCAGTAAATGTCCCTATCTGTCAAAGTAATTTAAACTCGTAACCTTCTTCTTTCAGAAATTCTATAGCTCGCGGCAATGCGTATTGCAGGTTACCGTTGTTCCAGGACTTCAGGGAGTCGTGGAAGGTAATGATGGAGCCGTTGCGCGCGTATCTCATTACATTGGCAAGCACCTGCGGCCCGCGCAGCTTCTTACTGTAATCGCGGGTTACCAAATCCCACATTATTATCTTGTAGCGGCGCTTCAGTATCATATACTGTGTCCACCCCATATGCCCGTGCGGAGGACGGAATAAATCCGTTTTCATCACCTCGTTTGCTCTCTCCGTATTTGCCAGGTAATCCTTGAAGTTGTACTCAAATCCTCTGAGGTGATTGAAAGTGTGGTTGCCGATGCGGTGTCCGCGCTCTACAACCATCTGAAATTCATCGGGATGTTTACGGATGTTGTCACCTACCATGAAGAAGGTGGCTTTTATGCCATATTGGTCGAGCAAGTCGAGCACCCACGGAGTTACTTCGGGGATGGGTCCGTCATCGAAAGTCAGGTATACGGCCCTCTCATTCGGGTCCATTCGCCAGACGGCACTGGGATATAACTTACGAACGAACTCGGGAGGCTGTTCTATAAACACGGTTAATCAGTGATTGGTGGTTAGTGATTGGTGACAGGCGTTGGGCAGCGGGCGGTTAGTAACCGTGGAGGGAACTTGCTGACCGCCCGCTGCCCAACGCTTGTCACTGTTTAAGTCTTTCTACATATAAGTTGTACAACTCTTCTACCTTCGGGTCGTAGGTCTCCGCCAGTTTGGAATTGTATTTCTTCATGATTTTTACCTCGGCATCAAGCACTGCCAAATGGTATTCGAATTCACGGCTGGAAACCGCGAAACGGTAGTCGTCCATGCTCAGATACCAGGTGAGGTATTCCACTGCCTTGTCGGCGAGGGCTTTCATCATTTCTTCGGCTTGTGCGGAATTGCCCAGTTGGTAGTACGCCTCCGCCATCTGTACGGCGCCGTTTTGCCAGTCGTACGGCACGTTGCAGGCAGGAATCATCTTCTCTGCATAGTCCAGTGCGGCTATTGCCTTGTCTTTCTTGCCTTCGCGTATCAGCTGTTGTACAAGCTGTGAGAAAATGCGTCGATGCGAGTTGCACATGCGCATTGTGTTTTCGTCAATGTAGATGCCGGGCTTGTCGATGCCGCCAAACTTGAATTTGTTCATCAGGTTGTCGTACATCTTTTCGCTGTCTATTTTCACACCCAGCTTGTCCGTATCGAACGGGGTGAAGCGGTAGGTAAGACCTTCCTGAATGAAGTGGTTGCTCATGTTCAACTGGTTTTCAGGCCCTACACTGACTGCGATGTAGATAGGACGTTCCCAGTTGGCTTCCGACAACATTTCGAGCATCATCAGTTCGCTTTTGTAGAGGGCACGTTTGCCTTTCAGCGAGATATGCATGTAGTCGGGGATGGAATCGCCCGGTATCATCATGCCGCTGCGGCGTACGGCTTCCTTGTCCACTTTCATGACGATGCTGTCGGTAGGGATTACCTTCAGGTCTTCGTTCTTGCTTCGTACCCAGTATTTCAGTATGTTCTTAAGCTCGTAAGGGTTGTCGCCGAACTCTTTCTTCACATTTATCATGGCTTCGGCATTGCCGTTCAAAGCCTGCTTTTCCGCTTCGGCATATAATGCGTCGATACTCTTCTTATATTCGGGGCGTATCGGAATATACTCGTTAGTGCCTTCCACGTACTCCATACGGTCCCATGTGATGGGCAGGGAAGGAGAGTCGTAGGCGGGACGCTTCATCTGGTCGATGTACCAGTCGGTCTGCAGGTAGCTGAGGTTGCATGTACGGGCATCGGTGCGGAAACCTTCCGTCTCCTGGTTATACCACAAGGGGAACGTGTCGTTGTCGCCGTTGGTGTAGATAATCGGATTGCCCGTTTCTTGCAACGACATCAGGTAGTTCTGGCCGAAGTCGCGTGCCACATAGCGGTCGCTGCGGTCGTGGTCGTCCCACGTCTGGCTTGCCATTTGCACGGGGACGAAGAGACAGAGCAATGAGACAGCGAGGGCGGAAGTCAACGAGGGCGCAAAAGCATTGTCGTCATTTGCTTCGTCTGTTCCCATGTAGCCTTGTTTCCTTGTGCAGTTGTTCACAACCTGTATTAACCCTGCCACACCCATGCCAATCCAGATGGCGAAAGCGTAGAACGAACCGGCGTACGCATAGTCGCGTTCGCGCGGCTGGCTGGGGGTCTGGTTCAGATAGAGCACAATCGCTATACCAGTCATGAAGAAGAGGAAGAACACCACCCAGAACTGTTGGATGCCCCTCTGCCCGCGATACGCCTGCCACAACAGGCCGATGATGCCGAGCAACAGCGGCAGACAGTAGAATACGTTGTGTCCTTTGTTCTCTTTCAGCTCTTTCGGCAGCAAGTCCTGGTTGCCTACGAGCATGTTGTCGATGAACTTGATGCCGGTAATCCAGTTGCCGTGCTCTATCTCCCCGCTACCTTGCAGGTCGTTCTGGCGTCCGGCAAAGTTCCACATGAAGTAGCGCCAGTACATCCAGTTGAGCTGGTAGGAGAAGAAGAACTTGATGTTTTCCCACTGCGTAGGCATGGTCACCATAACTATGTCGCCGCATTTGTCGTAGGGCAGGTCGTATCCCTTGATGTCTTGCCATGCTTGATACTGGCCAGCATGCGCGCTGCTGTACATGCGCGGGAAGAACATATTCTGCGCATACTCGTATTCGATGCGTCCGGGGATTTCGATGTAGCTGTCTTTCTCGTCGGCAGCGGTTTTTTCCTTGCGGATATATTTCGTTCCGTTGTAGGAGACACGCGGTTCGCAATACCCGTCTTTTACATCCAGTGCCACTTGTGAGGAGTAAGCCGGACCGTAGAACAGCGGGCGTGTGCCGTATTGTTCGCGTCCTAAATATTCTCCCAATGTGAAGATGTCTTCCGGAGAGTTCTGGTCCATCGGAGTATTGGCAGTGGAACGGATTACGATGAGCGCGTAGGATGAATATCCGACGACAATCATCATGGTGCACAGCAACGACGTGTTCAGTGTACGTGCCGATACGCGGAATTTCTCTTTAACGCTTTTCTGTATCTCCGGTGCGAGGTAGATTGACAACAACGTAATGACAATAATGCCGATAATGACGGAACTGGCTCCGTGTCCGTAGAAAGGAATGCCCAGCATGGCTATGGTCAGTACAAACGATAGTGTCATGCGCAATTTGTGCTTTTCGACATAGCTCTCGTACACTCCCCAGATAAGGCAAGTTGCCAACAGAATGATATACACTATGACACCGCTGTTGAAAGGCATGCCGATTCCATTGACGAAAAGCAGTTCGAACCAGCCGCCCACTTTCACAATGCCCGGAACAATGCCGTACAGCACGGCGGCTACCAATATTCCCGAAGCAAGCAGAGCCAACAGGGAGCCTATTGCATCGGCGTTGGGCACTTTCTTGTAGTAGTATACCAACACGATAGCCGGAAGGCAGAGCAGGTTCAGCAGGTGCACGCCGATGCTCAGTCCGGTGAGGTAGGCGATAAGTATCAGCCAGCGGTCGGAGTGCGGTTCGTCTGCTACATCCTCCCATTTCAGTATCAGCCAGAATACTACTGCCGTAAACAGTGAGGAGAAGGCATATACCTCGCCTTCCACGGCACTGAACCAGAATGTGTCACTGAATGTATATGCCAGCGCACCTACCAGTCCGCTGCCCATGATGGTAACCAGTTGTCCGTTGGTGATGTTGTTCTCATCGGTCACTACCAACTTGCGTACCAGGTGCGTGATGCTCCAGAACAGGAACAGGATACAGGCGGCACTCATCAGTGCGCTCATATAGTTCACCATTTTGGCAACGCTGCTTGCATCGGAAGCGAATTGTGAGAAAAGGTTTGCCACCAGCATGAAGAACGGTGCGCCGGGCGGATGGCCTACTTCCAGCTTATAGCCGGTGGTGATGAACTCCGGGCAGTCCCAAAAGCTTGCAGTCGGTTCGATGGTCATGCAATAAACCGTTGCCGCAATGAGGAAGGTAATCCAACCCATCAGGTTGTTTACAGTTTTGTACTGTTTCATTCGGATGAAATTCGTTATAGTTTTATTTTTAATTTCAGCATGTACGGGTGCAAAGATAATGATTTCGGTTCTAAATAGGTGAAGATAAGGCGGATTATTAGGATTGGTTAAAAGATATAACAGGAATTTATGCAAAAAAGAAAGGGTATGGAGTGGGCTGTATGTCGGGAGATTGTTCCCAGTTAATTGGAAACATGTTCCCTGTGCGGTGGGAACATATTCCCAATTAAGAGGGAATGCGTTCCCGGTTAACTGGGAATAAAGTTCCACCGTTCAGAAATCATGTGGCACTCGTATGCCGCTGACAATAAATATCTTGCGGGGATGTTTCACCGGTCTTTTCTTGTCCATTTGTTCTTCACCGGTCCGTTTCCGTATGCCTGTTTCTGCCTGTTTGTTTGTGCGGTCTATCTAGTCGTCTTCTCCGGTATGGCTGTCTGCTTTTAACTCCTGTCCCGAAGGAAGATAACTCCTTCAGACTCCCTTTAATAACGACTTCTATAAATGAAAAAGCCGTGCCTCGCGACAGATATTAATGTCTTTCGCGTAAAGTTTCATATAAAAGTGCCCGTATCTTTTTTATCGGTAGCTCAAAAAAACGAGCTACCGATAAAAAAGATACGAGTATTTTCACTTGAGTTTGTAAAGGAAAAGGATAGGATTGTCGTCGTCTTTTATATTACCGACAAGTTCTTTGAGTTCTTGCGATATGGCTTTCGCGTTCGGATTCTTGTCCGAAACAACTTTCAGATTTATCAGGGAAGAGGCGGGCACAATGAAGCAGACGGCATCTTCTTCTCCCGTTGTCGAGGTGTATTTAGGCAGGGGGAATTTGTATTGCGAGTTGTATACCACGTTGTATTCCGACAGTGTACTGTCCGCCTTGGACAGGATGTATGTGCTGCCGGGCAGGTTGGTCTTGAACAGTAAGGTCTTCTTTGCATCTACAACATCGGTCATCAGATAGACCAATCGGTTTCTGATGGTATACCTGTTTAGCTCACGGCAATCGTATACTTTGTTCTTGGCATCTTCGGGGAAAGTTTCTTTGGAGAAATCAATACGGTAGAGGGGAGCGATTTCTTCTTTGGTTATTTTATAGATGGTAGGGTCGAACTTTCTTGTGAACAGAGTGGGGGATGCCCCACCCAGCAGTCGTCCTTCGGTGGTACAATAGGGAGCCAGTTCTTTCAGCGGTTCCAATATCTCGGTGCTGTGTCCGTTGTGCAAAATCGTTATTGAATATTTCGTCGGACGGTTATTGGCGTAAGTGGCATTTCCCAGGTAAATGTAATCACCGTCAATAGAGATGGAGTTGTAGTAGGCGGGTAGTTTTTGGCTACCAACGAAACGGCCTTTGCTGTCGAAACTGAGCAGTGCCGACGGGTCTGTCAGCAACACCAATTCGTTCTTCTTTTTATTGATAGCCGCATCGATGATGGCACTGTATTCGCCCCGGCCGCTGCCTACCCGATGGATGGTGTATTTGTGTCTGCCGTCAGCATCGAAAGCAATCAGTTGGTTTCCTCTCCTATCGAGAACGTACAGTGTCCGGTTCCACTCAATCACTTTATTGATACGGGTTATCAGTGTTTCGTTGTTGGTCTCCAAACGGATAGTGCGCGGCGCGTACAGAAAAGCGGTGTCTGTTATCGACTTTTCATTTACCTGTAGCGTGATGGTCGGTTCATCCCCGTAGTGAGACGTGGCACATCCTGTTATAAGAAGCGACAGGATGGTCAGTATGAGGGTATGAATTGTTTTTTTTGTCATGGGTTTAATACTCTTGTTGCAAGATCCATACTGAAATCATATTCGCACTTAATGATACCTGAACCATAACAAGTTGTTTCTGTACATACAATTATATTTTCTATAATTTTTTCCCCATCAGGACTTATTGTATAAGTAGGGTCAGAGTCGTATGTATTGACGATTTTTTCAGCAGAACCATTTTCATAATTGTATTCATCTTGGGCCAATGCCTCAACATTTGCTAACATGATGTTACTCAATTTTTCATTTTTCATTTCTGTAGAAAAGTACACACTAAAAACAAGCACACTTACAAATAGTAAGATGCACAAACCGATAATTCTCTTTTTGTTCATTGTAACTATATTATTGATTAGTTTCATAAGTATAAGCAAAAGAACTCTTATATGCAAGGTTTATCTTGTATTTTTATGTTTTTTTATTATACTTGCGCAATATTGTGCCCTAAAATTCTATGAGCAGTATGGCAATAATTATTTGTCCCCCTACTTCGTATAAATAACAATCCCCCTACGCTGTATATGTTCCAATAGTTCGAGGCTTTTCAGTTGGTGCAGGATAGAGAGGTCGAAGTTGTAGGGAAGTAACGAGCCGTACAGGATGGCTTGGTCTATCTCTTCGTAGCGGGCGAGAAGCGTGCATAGTTCGTGGAGTTTGTTGTCGGTCAGTCCGTACATAAGTAATACAAGACTATAAGAAAGAGGGAGTGGACAATAACGACTGCATTTTCTCCTCGAAAGCGCAGAGCAACGGATAATATAGCTGCATGATTGTCTCGTAGATTTCCGATGCCACTTCATCATCGTAGTTGTGGGAGGTCAGCTTTTTGGACTCAATGGACTCCATCCAGCGGCGGTCGTCTATCGGTCCCATTTCAAATGCCTTACAATTTGCTTCTAATGACGATGACAATGCTCCCCCAGTATCCGGTGCGGCAACGTGCCGTGCCCCAACAGCTCTATGGGGCAATTGAAATTGCGTTCGAGCCATTCGCCGGTGATGCCCGTGTCGGGGTGGTAGTCCAGTGTTTCGTTGACGCAGGCGATGGATTTCACTTGTTGCAGCACGGTGCCTATGTCGTGGCTGACGAGTATGATGGCGCAATCTTTGTTGATTTCCGCCAACAACTGATACAGGCGGGCTTCGAAGCGCTTGTCGATGTAGGTGCTGGGTTCGTCGAGGATGACGACTTCGGGGTCGGAAATAATGGCACGTCCCAGCAAGGCACGTTGCAGTTGTCCGCCGCTCAGCGCACCGATGGCGCGGGTTTCCAGTCCTTCCAGTCCCATGCGGGCGATGACTTGGCGCGCCTTTTCCTTATGTTCTTTCGTGAAACGTGAAACGAGGGATTTCTTGCTGCTGAGACCTGATAGGATTACCTCTTCGACGGTGATAGGAAACTTACGGTCTATGCTGTTGTATTGTGGCAAATAGCCCATGGTGAGCCGGGAGTTGCCTGCCTTGCCGGGAGTGGTAAAGGTTATTTCACCGGAAATGGGTTTAAGCAATCCCAGGATACATTTGATGAGGGTGGTTTTGCCGCCGCCGTTCGGACCGATGATTCCCAGGAAGTCACGGTCGTACACAGTGAGGTCCACATCACGCAGCACGGTGCGACCATCGTATCCGGCATGGAGGTTTTTTATCTCGATGATTGGTGTCATGTTCATATACGTATATGGTTGATGGTTTCGGGCACGGACGGTGCGGGCTCCGTGCGGTTGTCATCGTTCTGCCAGTGCCTTTGCCGTATGCAGCATCTCCGCTTCCCAGTCGTACGACAGGGGATTGATGCCTACCACCCGGCTACCCGTTTGCTTGGCGATGAGTTCGGCATTGCGGCGGTCGAACTCCGGTTGCACGAAAATGACATGCACTTGTTCGCTCTTGCACGTATCAATCAATGCCTTCAGGTGTGCGGGCGAGGGTTCTTTGCCGCCGGCTTCGATAGGAATCTGATGCAGACCGTAGTCGCGGGCGAAATAGGAGAGCGCCGGATGATAAATCATGAAGGCGTGGTCTGCACCGGGAGTGGAGAGTTTTTCGCGGATAAGGCTGTCTGTGCGTTCTATCCGTTCGCTGAGTTGTTTGTAGCGTCCGATGTACTCCAGTTTGTTGGGCTGGTCGAGCGTAATCAGGGCATGAAGAATGTTGCGCGCAATGATCCGGGCATTGACGGTAGAGTTCCAAATGTGCGGTTCCACGCCGCCGGGATGGTGGTGCTCCTGTCCGGCTGTCTGCGGAGAGTGTGCCGGCTGATGGTGGCTGTGGGCATGCGCGTGGGTGTCGTCGTAGATAAGTTCCACCCACTCTGACATGTCGAAGAATTGCAGGTGCGGGGCGTTTTCCGTCAGTTTGTCAGTCCAGGTCTGCTCAAAACCGATATAGCCGATGCGGAAGTAGGCTTTGCTGCGGGCAAGGTCTACGAGTTGTTGCGGTGTGGGGTCGTAGGTTTCCGGGCTTGTGCCTTTGGGAACCATGCTGACTACCGTAAAGCGGTCACCGGCAATGGCTTCGGTAAGGTATCGCAACGGTTCGAGGGTAACGGTGATGACCGGTTTGCCGCCGGTATCGTTGCTTTGTCCGCCTTTCGGTTTGCAGGAAGCTGCCAGTATCGCGGCAAGCAATAAAAAATATATCTTTCTCATCTGTTCTGTGGTATGTTTCGGGGTTTAGTCTCAGGTTTATGATTTCATCGTTTATGATTCGTTCTCTATTTTCTTGCCCGGAGTATCTCGCGTTTGCCGCCCGGCGGACCGGGAAGCCGTTCCACCGTAAACCCTACGGCTTGCAGAAGCCGGCGGACGGCGCCTTTTGCGCAATACGTGGTCAGTATGCCGTCGGTGTTCATGGCGGCGTATATGTTCCGGAAGAGCTCCTCGCCCCACATTTCCGGCTGTTTTTCGGGGGCGAAGGCATCGAAATACACAACATCGAAAGGAGAGCCGGCAGTTAGCGGCAGATGATTGGCAGACGGTTCGTTGCTAATCGCCGATGGATTGCCGCTAAACGCTTTGGTCACGTCTCCTTGTACTTTGTGTAACGTGAAGTACGGCGTAATGTTCACGTCCCTGTTCCACGGCGCCGCGTGCAGCTCTTTAAACAAAGGATTGTCGCTATAATGCAGGACATCGACCTCTTCCCACGACAGGGGATACAGCTCGATGCCGGTATAACGGACCGGACGCTGTTCCTGTCCGGCAGTTTCCAACGTAAGCAAGGCGTTCAGCCCCGTGCCGAAGCCTATTTCGAGGATATGAGGCAGGGGAGCGGCGGTTGCTTTCAGTCCCATGTCGATAAAGATGTGTTGCGACTCGGTGCGCGCCCCTTTTACCGAGTGATAATGTTCGTTCAGTTCGGGCACAAACAATGTGGCGCTCCCATCTTCCGTCCGTTCTATAATCCGTTTCATGCTCATCAGTCCACTCATTAAACACTAATCACCGACAACGCTTCTTTCAGTGCCAGCAACAGCACTATGTAGCGTATCAGTTTCCCGGCAAACATGGAAGAAACGGTCAGCAGGACGTTGCTTCGCATAAATCCCAATGCCACGGCAATGACCCCTCCCACGAAAGGCAAGAAGGCGAAAAACGCCATGAGCGCTCCTTTCCCTTGCAGGAACAGTTGCATCTTGTCTATCTTTTTCTTTTTTACTTTGAGATATTTCTCTATCCAGTCTGTCTTGCCAAGGTGTCCCATGTAGTAGCAGGTCATGCCGCCTGCCGTATTTCCCAGTGTGGCGGCAAAGAGACAGACGGTAGGGTTCAACCCTACCTTGACGAGCGCTATCATCACCAGTTCGGAACTGAAGGGAATGATGCTTCCCGCCAGCAATGCCGACACAAAGAGCCCTACATATCCCCAGTCAATCAGCAGTTGTATCAACGTGTTTATAAAAGCGTCCATAAGTTAAATCCGAATAAGAAGAATAGTCCGACAAGTATGATGATGAAGAACAGGTTGGAACTCCGGCTATTGGTCAATACGAATAAGTGTCCCGTCAGGATGCTGACGCCGATTAGTAACAGCGGCACCAGGTGGGGATACAGCATAGGTTGCAATCCCATACAGGCGAAAATGCAGAAGGTCAGCAGTATCAGGAAGTGCAGGTAGCTGCGCGTGCGTATCTTGTCTTCATAGCCGGCAATCAGGCAGTGGCTCGAACTTACTATATATAGAAGGAGTATATATCCGATGGTTACCAGTTCCGAAGGCAGGAAACCGTACCGGATGGGACGGAAATCCGCCAGTTCCAGGAAGGGGCGGTAGAACAAGTCTATATGCCCGGACAGGTAGGCATATCCCAGCAGAAACCAATACGGCACGCTCCAGCCGATGAGCGAGGCGAAGAAGCTCTTGGGCTGGAGAGACTGGAAATTGTAAGCGCCTATCCAGAATACGGGCACGAAGAGTGTCAGTTGCGGAAAGAGAAGGCTGCCCATTCCTATGAATGCGAATGCGTGGAACAGATAGCCCGCAGGGGTAGGCTCCTGGTAACTCCTGAACAGGAAATAGAGGGCTACCAGAAAAGCGACCGCCGCCAAATCGCCGGCGTGCAGCATGTGCATGCCGGGACAGACGGAAATCAGCAGGAAATAGATGGCTGTCTGCACCGATGCCCGCATGCGGATGATGGCGAATGCGTTGTTCAGCCCGATAAGAAAATATCCTATGACGGAGTATAGGATAAAACTGAAAAGGCGTGCGCCCCAAGCCGGAATGCACGAACCATAGAATGTGTTCCACAAGGGATAACCGCTTGTGGGCAGTTCCTGACCGGGCAACAGGACAGCGCTCAGTATCCAGCAGGCTACCGATATCAGGATAGCGGCGGGAAGCGTAAAGCGTCCCGCCGTCACCCGGTTTTGGAATCTTTGAATCCTCATTGATTGTTAAAGGTCGAATCCGATGTCGCGACGGAAGTATTTGCCTTCGAAACTCAACATGTCTGCCACTTTATAACTCTTCTCCAAAGCCTCTTCTTTCGTTGCTCCATACGAGCAGACAGCGATGACGCGTCCGCCGTCGGTGACGATACGTCCGTCTTTTACGGTGGTGCCGGCATGGAACAGGATGCTGTCCGTGGCTTCCGCCAAGTCGAAACCGCTCATGGGATATCCTTTTTGGTAGGCTTCGGGATAACCGCCGCTCACCAGCATCACGCAAGCCGCCGTGCGCGGGTCCAGTTCCAGCGTTTTGGTATCGAGGTTCACTTGGTGCACGCCTTCGAAGAGGTCGATGAGGTCGCTCTTGATGCGCAGCATCACGCTCTCCGTTTCCGGGTCGCCCATGCGCACGTTGTATTCGATGACCATAGGTTCGTTCTGCACGTTGATAAGCCCCAGGAAGATGAAGCCTTTGTAAAGGATGCCTTCTTCGCGCAAGCCGTTTACGGTAGGCTCGATGATGCGTTGGCGCACTTTCTCCATAAATTCGTCGTTGGCAAAGGGAACGGGAGTCACGCTGCCCATGCCGCCGGTGTTCAGTCCCTTGTCGCCTTCTCCGATGCGCTTGTAGTCTTTTGCTACGGGCAATACCTTATAGTGCTCGCCGTCGCTCAGGACGAATACCGAACACTCTATTCCGCTGAGGAACTCCTCGATGACCACCGTTGCGCTGGCATTGCCGAACATGCCGCCCAGCATCTCCTTCAACTCTTTTTGCGCCTCTTCCAGCGTCGGAAGTATCAGCACGCCTTTGCCTGCGCACAAACCGTCGGCTTTCAGCACGTAGGGGGCGGAGAGGGTCTCAAGAAAAGCAAGCCCCTCTTCCAGCGTATCGGCTGTCACGCTTTTGTAGCGGGCGGTAGGTATGTTGTGGCGCAACATGAACTCTTTGGCAAACTCCTTGCTGCCTTCCAGTTGCGCGCCCTTTGCCGAGGGACCGATAACGGCGATGTGGCGTGTGGCGGCATCCCCTTTGAAGAAATCGAAAATGCCTTGCACCAACGGGTCTTCCGGACCCACTACAATCATGTCGATGCCATGTTCAAGGGCAAAAGCCTTGAGGGCGGGGAAATCCGTAGCTTTGATGTCTACATTTTTGCCTACTGCGCTTGTTCCGGCGTTGCCGGGAGCGATATACAGTTTCTCTATTTTCGGGCTTTGTGCAATCTTCCAAGCCAAAGCATGTTCGCGGCCGCCTGAGCCTAACAGTAATATCTTCATATTGTTTTCGTTTTTAAGTTTCTTCATTTTCTTAGGAGTTAAGTGAGTTGTCGGGAGTTAAAGCCGATAGTTTTGCTAATGGTTAGCGACTGACGATTAACAAGAGTATCGGCTTTAACTTCTCTGACTCCTTTAACTTCTTAACTTCTTTAACCCCTCTAACTCCTTCCTTACAGATAATCTTCAAAATACCTCGTAATCTTCTCGTGCAGATGCACCCGGTCGCGTCCCAGCACGTTGTGCTTGTGTCCGGGATAGATAAACAGGTCGGGATAGGTGCGCGCATCGATACACGCCTTCATGAAAGAAAGCGTATGCTGGGGCACGCATGTGTCATCGTGGTCATCGTGTATGATAAGCAGATGCCCTTTCAGATTACCCGCAAGGTTTCTCAGGTTCGTCTCTTTGTAACCCTCGGGGTTTGTCTGCGGGGTATCCATATAGCGTTCGCCATACATTATCTCATAATAGCTCCAGTCAATGACCGGTCCGCCGGCAACGCCTGTTTTAAAGATTTCCGGATAGCGCAGCATGAGCGCGGTGGTCATGTGCCCGCCGAAGCTCCAGCCGTGAACGCCGATGCGGTTGCCGTCCACATAGGGCAGGCTTTTCAGATACTCCACCCCTTTCACCTGGTCTTTGCCCTCTTCAATGCCCAGCTGCCTGAAAGTGGCATTCTCGAACTCCAGCCCGCGGTTACTGCTGCCCCGGTTGTCGAGCGTAAACATGATATAGCCTTTGTTCGCCATGTAGAGGTCCCATCCGCGTGCGCCGTTCATCCAGCCGTTAGTAACCAATTGGGCGTGCGGTCCGCCGTATACATAGACAATGGCGGGATATTTCTTGTTCGGGTCAAAGCCGGCGGGCTTGACAAGGCGGTAGTAGAGGTTGGTCTTGCCGTCTGCCGCCTTTAGGGTGCCTGTCTCGATGCCCGGCATGGCAAAGCCTTCGAACGGATTCTTTGCCCTTAGCAGGTTGACGGTTTTGAAGGTCTTGGTGTTGATGATGTCGATATTGCGGGGCACGGTGGGCGACGAGTAACTGTCGATGATGTACGTGCCTGACGCACTGAGCAATCCGGTGTGCACGCCGTCGGTATCGGTGTTGATGCTGAAAGGCAGGCTGCGCTTGCCGCTGTTTACGTTTACGGCGAAGTTGGCGCTTCCCGTAGCATCGATGGCATTGAAGATGACCTCTTGCCGTTGGGCGTTGAAGCCCAGGATGGCGTTTACCAGCCATTTGCCTTCGGTCAGCTGCTTCACTTTATAACTTTGGCGGCAGGTGCCTCCACCTACGGGAGTAGCGTGTGTTTCGGGATACATCCGGATTTTGGTATCTACCAGATACAAGTGGTTGTAGCCGTCGCGCTGGCTCTGGTAGATGAACTTGCTGCTGTCCCACGGCAGGAATACGATGGGTTGCTGAGGCTCAACGTATTTAGGATGCGTCTCTTCGAGAAGAGTGGACATAGGTTCTCCCGTCTCCGCGTCATATTGGCAGAGTTTGGAGTGGTTCTGGTCGCGGTTCAGTTCGATGAGGTAGAGGCTCTTGCCGTCGGGTGCCCAACTGATGTTGGTGAAATAGCGGTCGGCAGGGTCGCCCGTGTTCAGGTAGACGGTGGTTTGAGTCTCCGTGTTGTAGATGCCTACGGTGACCTGGTGGCCGGACATTCCTGCCATCGGGTAGCGTATCGGGTTCGCCGAAGCCACCCTGGAGGTGATGTCCACCAGCGGATACTGCGTCACCATGCTTTCGTCCATGCGGTAAAAGGCGAGCCGGTCTCCTTGAGGGCTCCAGAATGTGCCTTTGCTGATGCCGAACTCGTTGCGGTGGACGCTCTGTCCGCATACAATCCCTTCGGGCTCCGCAGTTACGGCTTTGTTGTCGACAAAGAGGTTGTTCTTTACGGTATAGGCTATATGTCCGCCCTGCGGGGTATAGTCGATGTTCGCGCCGTTCCTTTCTCCCGCCTGCGGCATGCCTTTGACAAATTCGTCTTTCTCGAAATCGTAGATGATGTATCTTGCCGGCAACTTGATAAGCATGTACGGTTTGTCGTGCCACGGAAACTCGGTGTTATAGAAGTGCTGTATCTTGCTTCCCTTTGGTCCGGACGCCGTTTCCGTTTCCGCAGAAGCCGTTTCCGTCTCCGTAGGGGATATCAGCGAACCGAGCACGCGGTTTACTTTCTCTCGTGTCGTGAGCAATGTCTCCTTCCCGTTTTTGGGGTTGACGGCAAACAATGAATCGATGCCGGGTTTTATGCATACGTCGCCCCACCACTGCAAACCGTGGAGGTTCTCGACGGTGCGGTAAGTCTCGCCCCCCGGAATGAGGTCTTCCAGCGTAGGCTTTTTCAAGTCCTGTGCCATAAGCTCCATTGAAAATAAAGCAGATACTGCCGGTAGCAGTACCTTGATTGCCTTACTGATTTTCTTTATGTCCATAGCCTGTCATTTTAGCGATGTCAGTCATTGTTCCGTTCATCGTCCCCTCTCCGGAATTCTCTCGGGTTGCGGGCATTGCCGAACTCCCGTCCCTTGCCGAATTCCCGTTTCGGTTTCCATTCCCCGTCTGCCGGCTTTCTGTATTCGCGGTGCTTGAACGCTTGCTTGTCGTCCGGTCTGAACTCTCTTCTTTCCCTCGGTTTGAATTCTCTTTTCTCTCTGGGCTTGAATTCCCTCCGTTCGCCGGGTTTGAACTCTCTTCTTTCCCGTGGTGCGTAAGGCCGGTACTCCTTGTCGCCGCCTTCTTCATTCTCCTGCTTTTTGAACTCTTTGTATTTTCCGTCGAAGATTTCATACTTGCGGAACTCGCATTCCAAAGCGCCGTTGAACAGGGGGATCTTGGCGGTGGCTTTCAGCCCGATTTGGTCGAAACACTCTTCGCGGTAAGAGAGTATCCATGCGGTGTTGCCCGTGAACGCGTGTTTCAGGCGTTCGCCAATCATGGAGTAAAGCCCCAGCAGGTCGTTTGTGGAGATGCGTTCGCCATAAGGCGGGTTGGTGATGATGACCGCCTTCTCTTTGGGCTGTTCAAATTGTTGGAAAGGCTGTAGCTTCAACGTCACGTCCTTGGACACGCCTGCCGCTTTGATGTTGTGGGTGGCTATCTCGTTTGCCTGCGGGTTGTTGTCGTATCCGTATATCTTATGCGTGAACTCGCGTTCCTGGCTGTCGTCGTTGTAAATCTTGTCGAACAGTTCCTGGTCGAAGTCGAGCCATTTCTCGAAAGCGAACTCCTTGCGGAATACGCCCGGTGCGATGTTCTTGGCTATCAGTGCCGCCTCAATGGGTATGGTGCCCGAACCGCACATCGGGTCTATCAGGTCGCATTCGCCGTGCCAGCCCGTCATGAGTATCATGCCGGCAGCCAACACCTCGTTCAGGGGAGCTTCCACCGCTTCCTGGCGGTAGCCGCGGCGGTGCAGGGACTCGCCGGACGAGTCGAGGGAAAGCGTGCACTTGGTTTCCGCGATGTGGATGTTCAGCAGTACGTCCGGTTTGCTGATGCGCACGGACGGGCGTTTGTTGTAGGCATCGCGGAAGTAGTCCACAATGGCATCCTTCACCTTGTAGGAAACAAACTTGGAGTGGCGGAACTCTTCGCTGAACACAACCGCGTCGACGGCGAAGGTCTTGTCGATATCCAAATAATCTTCCCAGTGGATTGCCTTGATTTGTTCGTACACCTCATCGGCATTCTTTGCTACGAAATTCTTGATGGGTTTCAGGATGCGGATAGCGGTTCGCAGGCAGAAATTTGCCTTATACATCATCTCCTTGTCGCCGCGGAATGATACCATGCGGCGTCCTATCTGTATCTCGTCTGCTCCTAAAGCGGTCAGCTCCTGTGCCAATGTTTCTTCCAGTCCCTGGAAAGTTTTGGCAATCATTTCAAATGATTGTTCGCTCATTTAGTTATTAGTTGTTTTTACTGTTTCTATATCTGTTGTAATTCGGTTCGTTGTTGCCGGTCCTGACAGACACTTGTACCTGTCGTCTCAGACACTTGTGTCTGTCCGCTCAAACACTTGTGTCTGTCAGGACAGACGCCAGTGTCTGTCAAGTCAAAGACCAGTGTCTGTCCGCCCCACCGTTATGCCTCCGTATTTCAGGCTTCTGCACCCTTCCGGAGGGCTTCCCTATTTTTTCGCCTTTGGTTGCACTATCCTTGCGCCTGCCGGCACGTCTTCCGTCACCCAGATGTTGCCGCCTACGGTGGCGTCTTTCCCTACGGTGATACGTCCCAATATGGTGGCGTTGGAATAGACAATGACATTGTCTTCCAATATGGGGTGGCGCGGAATGCCTTTGATGGGTTTGCCGTTTTCGTCCAACGGGAAACTTTTGGCTCCGAGCGTCACGCCCTGGTATAGTTTTACGTTATTGCCGATGATGCAAGTCTCGCCGATTACCACGCCTGTGCCGTGGTCTATCGTGAAGTGGCTGCCTATGGCGGCTCCCGGATGTATGTCGATGCCGGTTTCGCTGTGCGCCATTTCGGTTATGATGCGCGGGATGAGGGGCACGCCGAGTATTAGCAGCTCGTGTGCTATGCGGTAGTTGCTGATGGCACGGATGGCGGGATAGCAGCTGATTACCTCGCCGAACGAGTGGGCGGCGGGATCGCCGTTGTAGGCGGCTTCCACGTCTGTTGCCAATACGCGGCGCAATTCGGGCAGGCGGCTGATGAAGCGGGCGGCGACGGATGCGGCTTCTTCGCGTTGAAGCCCTGTGCAGCTGCTTTCGTCATCGCTGCCGAAGCAGAGTCCTGCCAGTATCTGCTCTGTCAGCAGGTCGAACAACCGCTCTACGTTGACTCCGATATGGTAGGTCATCGTGCGGCTGTTGACCGTTGAGTTTCCAAAATATCCGGGAAAGATAATGGCGCGGGCAAGTTCGATGATATCGCACAAGGCTTTGGCTGAAGGCAATGGATTGCCGTCCGTGTGCTGGTGAAACAGCCCTTTGTAAGATTCGCTTTCCGATAGCTCATCGACTGCCTGTGTCAGGATGTGAGTAAAACTGAATGGACTCATTATGATATCCTTTATTGATAAAGTGGCTACAAAGGTATGAAATACTCGCCAAATTTCCTACATATACCTTATTTATAGTCACATTTATGCACGGCTTTTGCATTTAATAAAGGAGGTAAGGGAATTAAACCTTCATTTTATCTCGCTCGGCCGCAGCCCGAACGATTTGCAGCTTATCTTCTCTACTTTCACTTCCCAGATTTTCACATTCCGCACAGCCGGTTCGGCATAGCCGCACACATTGTCCGTATATTGCTTCATGAAAAGGTCGAGTATCCGGCGTTTCTCGTCCATCGCTTCTATGAAGCGCACTTTGCCTTTGCAAATGACGCTGCGCGACTTCATGCTGTAGCTGCAAGCCACCTGTTTGTGCATATACACCAGTTCGTTTCCTTCACAGAAGTTGATGCAGACTTGCGGATGCCGCGCCACCATTTCCACTTTGCTCCCTTCGGGACCCGAATGCAGGTAAACGGTGCCGTTCTCCCAGGCAAAGTTCATGGGCACTACATACGGGTTGCCCTCTTTGTCGGTGATTCCGACCGTGCAGTAGGGGCATTTGCGGATAATCTCTTCTATTTGTGTGTGGTCTGTAATGGTAATTGTTTTCATGCGTATGCACTGTTTATGTCAACCTTCTTGCCAACTGCCTGCTAAAGTCAGGGCATCAGCGCGAAGTCCAATTGCTTTTTCTCCAGGTTGGCGCGTGCCACCTTGACGGTGATGGTATCGCCCAGGCTGTATGTGCGTTTCTTCCGGCGCCCGCGCAGGCAGTAGTTCTTTTCGTCGAACTCGTAATAGTCGTCGTCGAGGTCGCGGATGGGTATCAGCCCCTCGCATTTGTTCTCGTTCAGTTCGACGTACAATCCCCATTCGGTGACACCCGAAATGACACCGTCGTAAGTCTGTCCCAGGCGCTCTGTCATGTACTCCACTTGCTTGTACTTGATAGAGGCGCGTTCGGCATTGGCGGCAATCTGCTCCATGCTGCTGGAGTGCTCGCAGAGGGCTTCGTATTTCTGTTCGGACACGCTTCGTCCGCCCTGGTCCAGGTACTTGGTGAGGAGGCGGTGCACCATCATGTCCGGATAGCGGCGGATGGGCGAGGTGAAGTGGGTGTAGTAGTCGAATGCCAATCCGTAGTGCCCGATGTTGTGCACGGAGTAGCGTGCTTTCTGCATGGCACGGATGGAGACGGTCTCGATGAGGTTCTCCTCTTTCTTTCCCTGGATATCATCCAGCAGGTGGTTGATGGATTTGGATACATCCGTTTTGCTTCCGCCGGTGCGCAGTTTATAGCCGAAGCGGGCGATGAACTGCGACAGGTTGTCCAGCTTCTCGGGGTCCGGCAGGTCGTGGATGCGGTAGGGGAATACCTTCGGCTTTTTGCTTTTGGGCACACGTCCTATCTTTTCCGCCACCGTGCGGTTGGCAAGCAGCATAAACTCCTCTACCAGCTTGTTGGCGTCTTTGGATTCTTTGAAGTATACGCTGACGGGCTTTCCCTTTTCGTCAATCTCGAACTTCACCTCATAGCGGTCGAAGTTGATGGCGCCGGCTGCAAACCGCTTCTCGCGCAATATCTTGGCAAATGCGTCCAGTTGCAGGATTTCCTCTTTAAAGTCTCCCTCTTTGGTTTCGATAACCTGTTGCGCTTCCTCGTAAGTGAAGCGGCGGTCGGACTTGATGACCGTATGCACGATGCGCGAGTCCTTTACCTCACCTTTGTCCGTCATTTCGAAGATGGCGGAATACGCCAGCTTCTCTTCATCGGGGCGTAGCGAGCAGATGAAGTTGCACAGCCGTTCGGGCAGCATCGGGATGGTACGGTCTACGAGATAGACGGATGTGGCTCGTTTCTCCGCCTCTTTGTCGATGATGCCGCCTTCTGTCACATAGTGCGTCACGTCGGCTATGTGCACGCCTACTTCCCAAAGGTTGTCCTTCAGTTTGCGGATGGACAAGGCGTCGTCAAAGTCTTTGGCATCCTTGGGGTCGATGGTAAAGGTGGTTACCTTGCGGAAGTCTTCGCGCTTGGCATATTCCTCCGCAGGGATTTCGGCGGGTATCTTGTCCGCAGCTTTCTCCACGGAAGCGGGATAGATGTACGGCAGGCCGAATTCCGCCAGTATGGCGTGCATTTCGGTGGTGTTCTCGCCGGCTTTTCCCAGGATGTCGATAACCTGTCCGATGGGATTCTTTGCCTTATCGGGCCACTCCACCACTTTGACGATGGCTTTGTCTCCCGTCTTTCCGCCCTTCAGTTTCTCTTTGGGGATGAAGATGTCGTTGGCAAGCGTACGGTTTTCGGTGACGAGGAAGGCGTATGACTTGGCTACTTCCAATGTCCCCACAAAAGTGTCGTTGGCGCGTTCCAGTATTTCGATGACCTCGCCTTCGGCTTCGCGTCCGCGGCGTTTGGCATAGAAGGCGATGCGCACCTTGTCGCCCGCCATGGCGTGTGCCGAGTTGCGTTCGGCAATGAAGATGGGGTCGCCGCCGCCTTCGGGTATGAAGGAGTTCTTGCCGTTGCTCTTGCGCTGGAAAGTGCCGGTCATTTCCACACCGTGGTTGTTCAGCCTGTATTTATGCTTGTCTACTTCGGTGATATAGTCGTCGTCCTGGAGTTCGGACAGGATGTCCATGCACAGCATTTT
This sequence comes from uncultured Bacteroides sp., assembly GCF_910578895.1. Classification (GTDB taxonomy): domain Bacteria; phylum Bacteroidota; class Bacteroidia; order Bacteroidales; family Bacteroidaceae; genus Bacteroides. Next base: position 7,614 of record NZ_CAJTSC010000007.1, on the reverse strand, counting down.
CAGCGGGTGCGTAGTGAGACGCAGTTGCTCGAAGATGTGTTTCAGGGAGAGCACCTCGTTCTGTTTTATGTGGAAGAAGTCCAACAGTACTTTGACGAGCTCTTTCTTTTTCATTCGCTTGCCTGCTTTCTTCTCCTTCTTTTCTTTTTTTGTCTTAGCCATAATTTTGGAAATATATTTTAGTGTGTACGTCAGCGCCTGCTTGGGTGCGGCATGAAAATGACGCAGGCTTCTGTCCGCCTGTGCAAAGTAAACAAATAAAAGCGTTCACTCGTTCACTCGGTGTTCAAAAATCGTCCTGTCTCACTGAAAATTATAGATGACCCCCCCCGCCGTAACGGATTTATGTACTATATTTGCAACGACTTGGAGAGAAAGAGCATGGAAGTACAGCCTGTGGATAAGGAAGATGTTGCGAGGGAAAAAGGCATTTACCGCGTGACGGTCGTGGGGAGTGCGGTGAACTTCCTTCTGCTGCTGCTCAAGTTTTTTGCGGGCATCGTGGGGCACAGTGCCGCCATGCTGGCGGATGCCGTCCACTCGCTGTCGGACTTTGTGACGGACATCATTGTCATCGTGTTCGTACGTATCTCCTCCAAACCGGAAGATGAGGGGCACGACTACGGGCACGGCAAGTACGAGACGCTGGCAACCGCCATCATCGGCATTGTGTTGCTTTTTGTCGGTTTCGGTATTTTCTGGAACGGCGCTTCATCCATCTATCATTTTCTTCATGGAGGTTCCTTGCAGGAGCCGGGCATGTTGGCACTGGCGGCGGCGTTGGTGTCCATCGCTTTTAAGGAAGCGCTTTACCGCTACACGGTGTTCAAGGGAAAAAGTCTGGACTCTCAGGCGGTGGTTGCCAATGCGTGGCATCACCGGAGCGATGCGCTCTCTTCCATAGGAACTGCCGCCGGCATTGGCGGAGCCATTCTGTTGGGAGACCGTTGGCGGGTGCTCGACCCCATAGCTGCGGTCGTTGTCAGCCTTTTCATCATGAAGGTAGCCGTGCAGCTGTTGGTTCCTTGTGTGGATGAACTGCTGGAGAAGTCGCTGCCTGCCGATGTGGAGGATGAGATAAGGCAGATTATCCTCTCCTGCCCGGGAGTAAGTTCGCCGCACCATCTGCGTACCCGCCGTATAGGCAACCATTATGCGATAGAGGTGCACGTGCGTATGGACGGTGCGATAACGTTGGAGGAAGCCCACCGCACGGCAACCGCCATTGAGAACACATTGAGAGCGCGATTCGGCAAAGGGACGCACGTGGGCATCCATGTGGAGCCGGTGAAATGAGGGAGGGATTTTTGATTTCAGATTTCAGATTTTAGATTTCAGAGTTCTGGTTTCAGAGTTCTGGTTTCTTTTTGCTGTATTCCGTATGGCATGAATCATGAATTTGAAATCTGAAACCAGAAATCTAACATCTGAAATCAGAAATCATATAAGTAAACATCATTGAAGTGGAAACGATTTTAATAACAGGGGCAAGCGGGTTTATCGGAAGTTTCATCGTGGAAGAGGCGTTGAGACGTGAGTTTGGCGTATGGGCGGGCATCCGTCGGTCCAGTAGCCGGGAATATTTGCAGGACGGCAGGATACATTTCCTCGAACTCGACTTCGCACATCCCGACAAGCTCCGTGCGCAGCTCGCCGCCCATAAGGACGCCTGCGGCAGGTTCGACTACGTTGTCCATTGCGCCGGAGCCACCAAATGCGTGGACAAGGAAGATTTCGAACGGGTGAACTACCTGCAGACCAAACATTTTGCGGACGCCTTGCGGCAACTGGACATGACACCCCGTCAGTTCATCTTCATCAGCACGCTGAGTGTCTTCGGTCCGGTACGCGAAAAGATATACACCCCCATTACGGAGCAGGACACCCCTATGCCCAATACTGCCTACGGGCGCAGCAAACTGAAAGCCGAGGCGTATCTGCAAAGCCTACCCGGTTTCCCATACGTCATTTACCGCCCCACAGGCGTCTACGGACCGCGCGAGAAGGACTATTTCCTCATGGCGAAATCCATCAGGCGGCATACGGACTTCTCCGTGGGCTTCCGCCGGCAGGACCTGACGTTTGTCTACGTCAAGGACATCGTGCAGGCGGTCTTCCTCGGGATAGGGAAGCAGGTGTCGCGCCGTGCCTATTTCCTGGCAGACGGCAAGGTGTACAGCAGTCGCGCTTTTTCCGACCTGATACGGCAAGAATTGGGAAATCCGTTTGTAATTCGCCTGAGATGTCCGTTAATTATATTGAAAGTTGTATCTTTGCTCGCCGAATATTGGGCGAAACGCCGGAATGCCGCCAGTACGCTCAATTCGGACAAGTATAGAATAATGAAACAACGCAACTGGCAATGCGACATCGCCCCCGCCGTCGAGGAACTGGGCTACGCTCCCCGATACGATTTGGAGCGGGGTGTGAAGGAGACCATTGCCTGGTATAAAGATAAAGGATGGCTTTAGACTTATTCAAGCGGGTAGAAACCCGCAAAGGGCTTTTTGCGGTAGAGAAGATTACGTTGATATACAATCTGCTGACTTCCATTCTCATACTGTTTCTTTTCCAGAAGATGGATCATCCGGTGCAGATGCTCGTTGACCGTGTCGTGATTGCGGGCATGACGTTCCTGCTGATGTACCTCTACCGGCTGGCGCCTTGCAGGTTCTCCGCCTTTGTCCGTATCGCCATCCAGATGTCGCTGCTCTCCTACTGGTATCCCGACACCTTCGAGTTCAACCGTGTCTTCCCCAACCTCGACCATATCTTTGCCTCGGCGGAGCAGTGGATATTCGGCGGGCAGCCTGCCGTGTGGTTCTGCCTGCGCTTTCCGCAGATGTGGGTCAGCGAGCCGTTCAATCTGGGCTACTTCTTCTATTATCCGATGATATTGTTCGTGGTGGTGTGGTACTTCCTCTACCGCTTCGACCTTTTCGAGAAAGTGTCGTTCGTCATAGTCACCGCTTTCTTCATCTACTACTTGTTCTACATCTTCGTGCCGGTAGCGGGACCGCAGTTCTATTTCCCGGCTATCGGTGCCGACAACGTGGCGCAGGGGATATTTCCCGCCATCGGCGATTATTTCAACCATAACCAGGAGTTACTGCCCGGTCCAGGATACGAACACGGCTTCTTCTACAACCTGGTGGAGAGTTCGCAGCAGGTAGGTGAGCGCCCCACGGCAGCTTTTCCCAGCTCGCATGTCGGCATGTCTACCATGCTGATGATTATGGCATGGCGCGGCAGCAAACGTCTGTTTGCCTGCCTGTTTCCCTTCTACCTGCTGCTGTGCGGCGCCACGGTCTATATCCAGGCGCATTACCTCATTGACGCTATCGTCGGCTTTTTCTCTGCCATCGTGTTGTATGTGGTGGTGACGTGGATGTTCAAGCGCTGGTTTGCGCAACCCATGTTCAGGTGAGGCAAGGGCGGCGCTGGTTTCTTCTGACTAACTCTCACTCATATTTATATTAGAGACCTAATCTCCCGGAAGATGCGGTAAAGTTCCTCTTTCGTCTCTGCCCGCAACATGGCGATGCGCGTGTCGCGGAAGTTGGGAATGCCCTTGAACAAGGGGCTTGCCGCCAGGTGACGGCGCACGTGCAGGATGCCTCGGCGTTCGTCCAGCAGCTTTACGCTCTCTTCCACCTCTTGGCGGAGCACGTCCAGTTTCCATTCGGAGCTGAGGGGCGGCAACTCCTCGCCCGTTTCGAGGTAATGTTTCACTTCCTTGAATATCCAGGGACGTCCGAAGCTGGCACGGCCTATCATGACGGCATCCACCCCGTAGCGGTCGAAGCACTCTTTGGCACGTTGGGGGGTGGTGATGTCGCCGTTGCCGATGACGGGGATGTGCATGCGGGGGTTATTCTTCACTTCGCCTATCAGCGTCCAGTCTGCCTCGCCCGTGTACATCTGGGCGCGGGTGCGTCCGTGGATGGTGAGGGCGGCGATGCCGCAGTCTTGCAGCCGCTCGGCAAGTTCTACGATGATTTTGTTGCCGGCATCCCAGCCAAGGCGGGTCTTTACGGTGACGGGTATCCGTACGGCATCCACCACGGCACGGGTTATCTCCAGCATCTTCGGAACGTTCTGCAGCATGCCGGCTCCGGCTCCTTTGCCTGCCACGCGCTTCACGGGACAGCCGAAGTTCAGGTCTAGGATATCCGGGCGTGCCCGCTCCACGATGCGTGCCGCTTCTACCATTGTCTCCGTATCTTTGCCGTATATCTGTATCGCCACGGGGCGCTCTGCGTCGCTGATGTTCAGTTTCTGTTCGGTCTTGCTGACGGAGCGTATCAGCGCGTCGCTCGACACGAACTCGGTATATACCATGTCCGCCCCGAAGTTTTTGCACATCAGGCGGAATGCGGGGTCGGTCACGTCTTCCATAGGGGCGAGGAGTACGGGGCGTTCGCCCAGGTCTATGTTGGCTATCTTCATGAATGAATTGAACTAAATGATTATTTCGCTGCAAAAATACGGAAAAAAGCCTACCTTTGTATCATTCATTGGTTTAACCGGGTTGGAATTATGAAAAAAGGATTGAGGAAGGAGTGGCGATATGAAAGAGCAGTTGGATAATGAAACGCGCGGCTGCTATGTTCAGCTATCGTTTGGAGCTTGCTCATGGTACTTTGGGCGAAGCGGACTTTTATCAATGCGGTTGAAGAATTGATTAACAGCCCTTCTATTTATAAAGACAAGAAATGATGAAACTGAGCGATTTTGAAATCATGGCGCCGGTAGGTTCGCGCGAATCACTCGCGGCAGCCATTCAGGCGGGTGCCGACTCTATCTATTTCGGTATAGAGAACCTGAATATGCGTGCACGTTCCGCCAATACGTTTACCATTGACGATTTGCGGGAGATTGCCCGAACCTGCGATGCGCATGGCATGAAAAGCTATCTTACCGTCAATACCATTATATACGATAATGACATTCCTCTGATGCACACCATTGTGGATGCGGCAAAAGAGGCGGGAATCTCCGCCGTGATTGCGGCGGATGTGGCTGTGATGAGCTATGCGCGGCAGATAGGCCAGGAGGTGCACCTCAGCACCCAATTGAATATCTCCAATGTGGAGGCGCTGCGCTTCTATGCGCAATTTGCCGATGTGGTGGTGCTGGCACGTGAACTGAACCTGGAGCAGGTGGCGGAAATCTACCGTCATATCTGCGAGGAGAACATCTGTGGGCCGGGCGGCGAACGGATACGTATCGAGATGTTCTGCCACGGTGCATTGTGCATGGCGGTATCGGGCAAGTGCTACCTGTCGCTGCACGAAATGAACCATTCCGCCAACCGCGGCGCCTGCATGCAGGTGTGCCGCCGCTCGTATACGGTGCGCGATAAGGAGACGGATGTGGAACTGGAGGTGGACAACCAGTACATCATGTCGCCCAAAGACTTGAAAACCATTCACTTCATGAACAAGATGCTGGATGCGGGCGTACGCGTGTTCAAGATTGAGGGGCGTGCCCGCGGTCCCGAATATGTGCGCACCGTAGTGGAGTGCTACAAAGCTGCCATCCGCTCTTATGTGGACGGCACGTTCACTGACGAGAAGATAGCCGCTTGGGACGAGCGGCTGAAAACCGTCTTCAACCGTGGTTTCTGGGACGGTTATTACTTGGGGCAACGCTTGGGCGAATGGACCCGGAATTACGGTTCGGCAGCTACCGAACGCAAGATTTACGTCGGCAAGGGCATCCGCTATTTCTCGAATATCGGCGTGGCGGAGTTTCTGGTGGAAGCTGCCGAAATCAACGTGGGCGACAAGCTGCTGATAACGGGACCCACAACGGGTGCCGAGTTCGTCACTCTGGAAGAAGCCCGTGTCGATCTGAAGCCGGTGCAGACAGTGAAGAAAGGACAGCATTTCTCCATGAAGTCGGTCAAGATACGTCCCAGTGACAAACTCTACAAACTCGTCTCCGTCGAGGAACTGAAGCGGTTCAAGGGGCTGGACGTGGAACAGAAACGGGGATAAATCACTCCTCGCTCTAATAACTTCTTAACGAAGAAATAATATGGAAAAGTATATCTACGAACTGAAAATGAAGGTACGCGACTATGAGTGCGACCTGCAGGGCATTGTCAACAATGCCAACTACCAGCATTATCTGGAGCATACGCGACACGAGTTCCTGTCGGGCACGGGTGTCAGTTTTGCCGCACTTCACGAACAGGGGGTAGATCCTGTGGTGGCGCGCATCAACATGTCATTCAAGACGCCGTTGAAGAGCGGTGATGAGTTTGTCTCCAAGTTATATATGAAGAAGGAAGGCATCAAGTATGTGTTCTACCAGGATATTTTCAGAGCGAGTGATAATAAAACAGTCATTAAGGCAGTGGTTGAAACGGTATGTGTGGTAAACGGACGTTTAAGCGACAGCAAGCTATTCGATAACGTCTTTGCCCCTTACCTTGACCATGAGTAACGACGAGCGCATTTGCAGTATAGCCCTGACTCTTTGCCCCGGCATAGGACATATCGGGGCAAAGCGTTTGATAGACGGCATGGGCAGTGCCGTTGATGTCTTCAGGCAGCGTGAAGCGTTGCCGGAACTTCTGCCCGGTATAAATCCTTCCGTCGTGGCGGCTCTCGACTCTCCTGCCGCTTTTCTTCGTGCCGGGCGCGAAATGGAGTTCGTGGAAAAGAACCGGCTGGCTTGCCTTACTCTGCAGGATGAGGCGTATCCTTCCCGCCTGCGCGAGTGTGAGGATGCTCCGATAGTCCTGTTCTTCAAGGGCAATGTCGATTTCAACCGTTTGCATGTCGTCAATATGGTAGGCACACGCCGTGCCACGGAGTACGGCAAACAGTTTTGTGCAGACTTCGTGCACGATTTATCCGTCCTTTGTCCCGATGTGCTGGTGGTGAGCGGGCTTGCTTACGGCATCGACATCCATGCGCACCGTGCGGCTTTGGCGGATGGTGTCTCCACCGTTGCCGTCCTTGCCCACGGCTTGGACCGCATCTATCCCTTTGTGCATCGCAAAACGGCTGTCGACATGCTGGCAAACGGCGGACTGCTTACCGAGTTCCTTACCGAAACCACCCCCGACAAGCATAATTTCGTCAGCCGCAACCGTATTGTGGCGGGCATGTGCGATGCGACGATTGTAGTGGAGTCTGCTGCTAAAGGCGGTTCTTTGATTACGGCGGATTTGGCGGACGGCTATCACCGCGATTGCTTTGCCGTGCCCGGGCGGGTGACGGATGCCGCTTCTATCGGCTGCAACCGCTTGATACGGGACAATAAGGCGCAACTTGTGCAGAGTGCCGAAGAGTTCGTAAAGGCGATGGGATGGGCGGATGCGGCGTCTCCGGTTAAGGCGGAAGGCATCCAGCGTAACCTGTTTCCGGAGCTTACGGACGAGGAAGAACTGGTGGCGGGCATACTGTCCCGCCAGGGCGACTTGCATATCAATACGCTTGTAGTAGAAGCGGATATCCCCGTAAACCGCATGAGTGCGTTGCTCTTCGAACTGGAAATGAAAGGGATGGTAAAGACACTGGTAGGGGGAGTATATCACTTGTTGGCATAAAAAAAGGAGTACCGCCGTACTCCAACCTTTGTTAACCTTAAATCTAATAC
>NZ_CAJTSC010000006.1:29667-89946 GCF_910578895.1 uncultured Bacteroides sp. | reverse complement strand
GAGTAGGTGCGGTCCTCGGTGCTTTGGCTTATCGTTTTTCACGTACATCAAAGGGTAAGCAGTTGAAAGAAAAAGTATGTGATGCTTATCATAAGATAACCGGTCAGGCAGAAGATATGCTGGACAAAGCCAAGGATAAAATGGCGGATGCCGGAAAGACCGTAGCCGACAAAGTGGCTGACAAAACCTCCGAACTTGCAGGGAAAGCGGATGATCTGAAAGGCAAGGTACATACAATGGCTTACGAAGTGAAGAAATAAATCGGAACAAGTGGCTTGTTGATTAACGAATACGCTTATGAAATGGGAAGAAAGCTTGAAACGGCAATTACCCGTTGATGATGGAGACGCAGTTTATGAAGAACTGCACCGGATATTTTTGCTGGCTTACGCCGAAGGTTGTAATGAGGAGAAAAAGAAAGCCCTCGAAGCATACAGGCGTTGTTGTGGCAATCTGTTCGGGAACAGGTGCATGTCATCTGCCGGAAGCGGGACAGGCTGGAAAAAGATATGCGATGCAGACTGCCCTTACATAAGAAAGTATGAGTTTGAGTTGAACCTGAATTATTAACTTCAAATTGTAAAGATTATGTTTTATCATGTAAAAGACTTGCAGTTTAACGCTCGGGTCTCACAACCCGACCCGCGTTTCGCCCGGGTCATGCTTGAGGCGTTTGGTGGTGCGAACGGAGAGTTGAAATCAGCTTTGCAGTATTTCGTGCAGGCTTTCGGTTGTCATAATCCTTTTCCGGACAAATATGACATGTTGATGGACATCGCTACCGAGGAATTCGGACATTTGGAAATTGTAGGAGCGACCATTCAGATGCTTTTGGGAAAAGTTAACGGAGAAATGAAGGATGCCCTTGAAGATACGCCGCTCCATACGATGATGAGTGGCAAATCGGCAAAGGAAGACCTGATTCATCAGGCATTCACCAATCCGCAGTTCTTAGTGGGTGCTCCCGGCAGTCCGGCTTTGACGGACAGTAACGGAAATCCTTGGTGTGCGACTTATGTATCTGCTACGGCAGAACTGACGGTGGATCTTCGTTCCAATATGGCAGGAGAGGCACGTGCCAAAATAGGTTACGAAAACCTTCTTCAACTGACAGACGACCCTTTGGTAAAGGAAACGCTCGGTTTCCTCATGACTCGCGAGGTGACTCACTATCAACAGTTTGAGGCGGCTTTAGCGACAATCCAACCCAATTTTCCGCCGGGAGTATTCCAAACTTCCCCCAAATACAGTAACCTGCATTTCAATCTGTCGAAAGGCAATGATGCTCGCGGGCCGTGGAATGAAGGAGAGAGTACGCAACTGAAAGAACAATGGCAATATATAGAAAAGCCGTTGGAAGAAGTAAGAAGCACCAATGGATTGCTGAATAAGAAGCCGGAAGGTACGGACCGTTCGAAAAAAGATATTGCCAAGAAAGAGACGCGTTTGTCCAAGGAACGTAGCGAGCAGGTTTTGTCGGCTACTCCGGAGAAGAATATGTCTTGGTGCAAGTATGAGTAAATTAAAAGAAACATCGGTTTATAAGCCGTTGTGAGTATTAACCATAAACCATTTAATTATGAACAAGAAAACTGAAAAAAAACAGGAAGAGGCAAAGAGCACTAAAAAAGATGTTCAGGCCAAAGAGTGTAAGTCTTCAACCTCATGCAAAAAAGCAGAGAAGAAGTAAGAGTTTAGAACGTTGAAATTTGTACGAGGGTGTGTTGAAATTCTGATAAATCAGCTTTACATTTTGTCATTGATTTCGGCACACCCTTTTTAATTATTAAAATTGAATGAATATGAAAAAGTTATTGTTTGCAGTTCTGGTATTGACATTGGTAGCTTCTTTTACATCCTGTCGTGATAAGAAAGAGCAGAAAAAAGTGGAATATCAAGTAGAAAAAGTAAAAAGCGACGTCAATAATGCGGCAGATAAAGTGTCTGATAAAGTTCAAGATGGTGCCGATGCTGTAAAAGATGCATGGAAAGATGCGAAGCAAGATGTCAAACAAGGTGCCGAAAAGGCTAAGAAAGAAATAAAAGAAGGATATAATGATGTAAAAAAAGAAGTTGAGAAGAAGCTTGACTGATTTTTGGATGTATCCTTCTGTTGGTAGTAATATTTTGTATATAAGTAGATTATGACTGGATTTATAATATGGATTGTAGGATTGGTACTGACTATCAGAGCCGCTTTGGAAATATGGCGTATTCATGCGCCGGTAGAAAGAAGGCTGATAGCCATTGTTCTGATACTTCTTACCAGTTGGGTAGGATTGCTTTTCTATTATTTCTATGGGAAGTATCATATGGCACAATGGTTAGGTGTCGGTCTTGAAAGGTCTTGAAGATGGCATAGTCGTGTTTGTTGACTAAACAGGAATATCCCAAAACAGAAAATGTATGGTCGATAGGAATGACCGGTTCATTTTTGTTTTGGGATATTTGTTTTCAAAATAACCGTGAGTATGGTTACCAATATTTTTCAATTCTTTCGTAACCGAAAACATGGCTGCGTTCATCCTTGATACCTTGTAATTGACGGCAGATGATTTGTGCTCCGATCATGCTGAAAGTAATTCCATTTCCACCGTATCCTAAATCGAAAAATGTCCGTTCTTTGCCGGGCCAGTTACCAATGAAGGGCAATCCATCTTTGGTGGTACTGAATGTGCCGCACCATGCCATTTCCGTCTTGAAAGGAATATCGGGCAGTAACTTTTTGAATTTCTTCTCCAAAATACCGATTTTCTTTCTGAGCAGTGAGTCACGGCGTTGCGGGTCACTCAACTTTTCATCCTCGCCGCCTACGATAATCCGGTTGCCGTCGGTGGTACGGATGTACAGATAAGGATCGGCTGTTTCCCAAATGAGGCAACGTGTCGGCCATAGATGTTCCGGAGTTACCGGATGTGATATGAGCGCATAAGTAGAGGTCAGGTCCATGATTTTCCGGGGTAGGAATTGTCCGGCCTCAAATCCTGCGGCTACGATTATATATCCGCACGTAATTTTGTTTCCTTTATTTGTTGTCATGACACAACCGCCAGACGTTTCGGTATACTCCTTTATACCGGTATGGGTGAAAACTTTCAGTCCGTTTTCTTTCATATTATAAGTAAGCAGTCCGGTTGCGGCTCTATAGGCATCCATTTGCGCGGATGCTTTGTTTACCAGAGCGTTGCCCGGTACTTTCACATGATATTGTTCTACGGTTTCCTTTTTTTTAAGCAGGCTGACCGGTAACCCATGCTTTTGCCGTATTTCATATTCTTGTTCCAGTAGTTTGTTGTCTGCCGCATTGCTGGCATAGAAGAGGCTGGGTAATTGTTCGTAGCCTGCATCGATACCTGTTTCTTTCAATACGGTTTTAATATCGGTAATGGATTGCAGGCATGCATGATAGGCTGTTGCTGCGTTTTCTTCACCGATAATTTCCGTCATCCGGCAGAGTGGAATGTCTATCTCATATTGCAGTAGGGCCGTACTTGCCGCAGAACTACCGGTAGCGATGCTGCGCTTGTCAATTATGCAACATTCTATTCCGGCACGACACAACTCATGCGCCATCAAGGCACCCGTTATACCGGAACCTATGATGACGACGTCTGTTGACAAATCATCCTCCAAGGGATGAAAATAGTCAAACAGGGAGTTTCTGATAATCCAATAAGGTAATCCTGAATGTAAGTCCATAATATATATTGATGTTTAGAGGGTGTATCCAAACACTGAATGACAATATATTAGGTCTTTCAGAGTTTCGATACACCCTCGTGAAAAATAGAGTATTTATTCTGTAGGAATTTGTCTTCCTATGACAGTCGCTTATTTGCTTTCGTCGATAGTACAAATACTTACGCGGTTCCAATCCGGTTCGGAGAACATATCGCCAATTCCTTGTCCTTCGGCAGTGATGCGGGTATCGTCAATTTTATACTTTCTTACAAGTATGCTTTTTACGGCTTCGGCACGCGCTTTTGCCAATTTTTCATTGAAAGCAAGTTTACCTTCGGGAGAAGCATATCCTTTGATGATAACTTTGGCATCAGAATGTTTCTTCATGTAAGTTGCCACACGTTCCACATTAGGCAATTGAGAAGCGTCAACCGTTGATTTTCCTTGTCGGAAAGTAACAATGGATTCTGGAATCCGGTTGGTCTTTACTACGGTTTCTACATTGGCAGCTTGAGCTTTGCAATCAGCCAATTCTCTTTGTAAACTGTTTGCATGTTGCATGGCATTGCTCAGTTGCATGTCTTTGTCGCTCAGTTGTGAACGCAAGTCGTTGACTGCACCGTTCAGCTCTGCCACTTCTGCTGCATCGTAGGGTTTTGCATTTGTGAAATGATGTTTGCCGTTGCTACCCATGAAATGATAAGTCAGTCCGGCAGTCAGTTCGAAGCTTGCATGGTTGGCATTGAAACGGCTTTTGGCTTTGCTGAAGTCTCCTTGCATATCATATACGACAGCAGGTTTGATGCCGAATGTCCATGCTTTTTCTTCACCCAGATTGAAGTTCAGGTTTAGGCCAAGGCGCGTAGACCAGGAATTCGTGTCGCCGGGGCCATTCTGATAATAATGCAGCCAGCCTATACCCGTCACGGTTTCAATTTCAAAGACACGTGGCTCGCCCGTATATCCTCCGAAGAGATTCATCAGATTTGCCTTACCGAGTACGCTTACTTCGGAAGCATCGAATGCGGTTTTGCTGGCTGAGGTGTTTACATATCCCATACCTTGAATGCCCAAACCGAATATAGGCGTAAGTTGTTTACCAATCCCGAATCCGAATGCCGGTCGGGCATTTTTGAAAAAAGCGCTGTGAGTAAGAGGTGTCACGGCACCGGTTTTCAGTTCAATAGACCAATTGTCGCCAGGGCGTGTACCCTCAAGGACTGTACGGTCATTTTGCGCATGCAGGGTAAGAATGCCCATGCTTAGTGCTAAAGCAAAGATAGATTTTTTCATAATTAAAAAATAAATTAATAGTAATACAATAAAATGTCACACACAGTATATTGTCAGTTGTATAGTTATGATTGTATACAAGGCAATGAATTACTTTGTCACTGACCTTTGCCTAAAAAACAGTCCGTAAAAACAGATAGTTCGGAAAGAGGGAGAGGTTTTAACATCTATTTAAGAATTCAAAAGTATATAGACTTCGTATTGGTTATAAAAATATATTCCTGATGGCAGGGTGGATGTTCCCTGAAGTCATATATAACACCGCCCAATCTACTTTTATATATTCGTTCGTGCGCTTTTTAACACAAATATTTATGGTAATGACAAACATTAATCAAACAAATGCTCTTTCAACGCTGTTTGTTTTATGAAATATCAAACATAGTATTAATTAAAAACCTAACAATTATGAAAAAATTAAGTTTTATAGAACTGAGGGGCAGAGTGTCCTGGGGAAGTGTTTTAGGAGGTGTCATGACCGTCTTGGCGATATCCGTGTTGTTGTCCATTTTGAATTCGAGTATCGGATTATTTATGTTCGACCCGTTGTCCGAACATCCTGTTTCGGGCATAGGCGCTGCTGTCGGGATTGGTTCCGCAGTTATTTTGGTTGTCGGCATGGCTGCCGGTGGTTTTGTCGCCGGAAAGTTGGCCGGTATGGATGGCATAATACATGGATTTCTGGTTTGGGCCACTACATTGATTGTTGCCGTAATATTGGGAATTTTCTTAGCTGTAGGTACGGCAAAGATGACGGCGAACGCACTTGGGGCTGTTTCTTCTGTTACGGGTAGCGTTCTGTCCGGAGCAGGCAATGTTGTCGGAAGCGGAGTGTCCGCATTGTCTGGAGAAGCAGAGAAATTATTCGGTAAGGTTGATTTCAATGCAACCCTGAAAGATGGGGATATACCGCAGAATATCCGTACCGCACTTGTCAAAAGCAATGTAAAAGAATTACAACCGGACTATTTGAAGAAACAGTTGGAAGAGGTGAAAAATGACTTAAGTAAATCCATCAAGACAATTGTTGCTTCTCCTCAGGAAACGGATGAAACGCTCAATGGATTTTTGGGGCGCTTGAAACAACGTGCGGAAAATCTTAGCAAGAACATAGATCGGGAAGATTTGTCGAAAGCCATAGCCAACAATACCAATATGTCAAAGGCGGAAGCAGACAAAACGGTAGAACAGTATATGGATCTGATAGATGATGCCAAAGTACAGATAGATAACTTGGAAACCAATTTGCAAAAAGCGGTACAAGAGTGGGAAGAGGTCAAGCATAAAGCATTAGTGGCTGCCGATAAAGCGACGGACGCAGCCGCACGTTCTGCTTTGGTTTCATTCTTCGCTATTTTGTTCGGAGCTGTATTGTGTTGCGTTGCCGGTGCTTATGGCAGCAGAAAAACACAGGAAAGAGTAGAAATCTGATTTTGAATGGTTTCAATAAGGTAAATTCTTTATGCCGATATGGGGATATTCATCCATATCGGCATTTTTTTGTGCTTTCTTTGTTTTATTCATAAAAAGACAACGCAAACAATTTTTCGCTTTATATATTCTATGAAAAAGGATTTTGTATCTTTGTCATCCGAATTAAAATTATGTAGCGTACACCCGAATGTTGCAGTAATTTTATTCTTTTATGGAACAAGATGATTGACAAAGAGATAAGTAATCTGACAGTTATTGATAGATTGATTCGGAAAAAACAGCCTTTTGCTGTTTATCGTATTCCCGGAGAGACTGTTCCCCGTCTGTTGACACAAGAAACGGGAAGCGTCCGTTTATTGTATGAGTTTAAGGAACTGGATGGGGAAAGAGGTTTCGTCATAGCACCTTTCAGAGTAAACGAGGCGTGTCCGATTGTACTGATACAACCGGAGCAGTGGGGGCAACCTTTATCCCTTGGTGAGTACACGGAAGAAGAACGGGAGGTTTCCCGTTTGCTTCAGGAAGAGGAAACCTTTTCGGATACTTGTACGGAAGAATATGAAACGTGTTTCCGTACATTCATAGAAGCTTTACGCAATAAGAGGTTTGAAAAATTAGTTCTTTCCCGTAAGTCCGTCATTGGACAAATTTCGGGCTTTTCTCTTTCGGCAGTATTTCGTGCGGCATGTAAGCATTACATTCATTCTTATATATATTTATGTTACACTCCTCAAACCGGTATTTGGATGGGCAGTACCCCTGAGATTATTTTGTCCGGAGAGAAAAACGAGTGGAATACGGTTGCATTGGCAGGAACCCAGCCTTTGCAAGATGGTAAACTTCCGCAGGAATGGGGTGAGAAGAATCGGCAAGAACAGGATTATGTAGTATCCTATATCCGCCGTCAGCTCCTTTCTGCGGGTATTCACCCTACGGAAAACGGTCCGTATGCTGTTTATGCCGGAGCATTGTCTCACCTGAAAACAAGTTTTCATTTTACTTTGGAAGATAACAAAAGATTGGGAAGTCTTTTGGACACTCTGCATCCTACTCCTGCAGTGTGCGGATTACCGAAAAAGGAGGCATATCGGTTCATATTGGAAAACGAAGGATATGACCGATGTTATTATTCCGGTTTCATCGGATGGCTCGATCCTGATGGAAAGACGGATTTGTATGTGAATTTGCGGTGTATGCACATTGAAAACGGACAGTTGTCTTTTTATGCCGGCGGCGGGTTGTTGGCTTCTTCGGAATTGAATGATGAGTGGTTGGAAACGGAAAAGAAACTGCAAACTATGAAACGTCTGATTATTAATCTTAATCATTAACTTCACCATGTATACAGACAAAAAGAATATACTTCAACTGGTGGCGCTTCTCAAAGCGCATGGTGTAACCAAGGTTGTGTTGTGTCCGGGTAGCCGTAATGTTCCTATTGTGCATACTTTGTCTGAGCATCCGGATTTTGTATGTCATGCAATGACGGATGAGCGGAGTGCAGGATATTTTGCTCTTGGTTTGGCTTTGAATAGCGGTAGGCCCGTTGCGGTTTGTTGCACTTCGGGAACAGCCTTACTAAATCTTCATCCTGCTGTGGCAGAGGCTTTTTATCAGAAAGTCCCTTTAATAGTAATTTCCGCCGACCGTCCGTCTGCTTGGATTGGACAAATGGACGGACAGACGATTCCACAACCGGATGTGTTCCGGTCGTTGGTGAAGAAGTCTGTCAGTCTTCCCGAAATTCATACGGACGAAGATGAATGGTTCTGTAACCGATTGATAAATGAGGCATTGCTGGAAACGAATCATCATGGAAAAGGACCGGTACATATCAATGTACCTATTTCCGAACCTCTATTCAATTTTACGACAAATACCTTGCCCGAAGCACGTGTTATCACTCGTTATCAGGGATTGAACATTTACGATCGCGATTATAACGATCTCATCGACCGCATGAATAAATACCGGAAGCGGATGATTGTGGTAGGGCAGATGAATCTTATCTACCTGTTTGAAAAACGCTATACTAAATTACTATATAAACATTTTGCATGGTTGACGGAGCATATCGGTAACCAAACGGTTCCTGGTATTCCCGTGAAGAATTTTGATACGGCACTTTATGCCATGTCCGAAGAAAAAATGATGCAAATGGCTCCCGAACTGCTGATTA
The DNA here is from genome assembly GCF_910578895.1 of uncultured Bacteroides sp. GTDB lineage: Bacteria > Bacteroidota > Bacteroidia > Bacteroidales > Bacteroidaceae > Bacteroides. The sequence continues at coordinate 81,359 of NZ_CAJTSC010000006.1, read as the reverse complement.
CCTACGGCGGACATATCATTTCCAAACGATTGAAAAAATTCCTTCGTCAACATCCGCCTAAGGAACATTGGCACGTATCACCGGACGGAGAAGTGACCGACCTTTACAGTTCATTGACTACGGTAATTGAAATGGATCCGTTTGAGTTTCTGGAAAAGATAGCAAACCTTTTGGAAAACCGTACTCCTGAATATTCCCGTATCTGGGAAGATTATTGTAAGGCTGTTCCTGAACCGGAGTTTGCATATTCGGAGATGTCGGCAGTGGGCACATTGATAAAATCTTTGCCGGAAGCATCTGTGCTACATTTGGCAAACAGTTCGGTGGTGCGTTATGCTCAGTTGTATGCTGTTTCTCCCACAGTTGAGGTTTGTTGTAACCGGGGGACCAGTGGCATTGAAGGTTCGCTCTCCACAGCGGTAGGTTATGCGGTGGCTTCCGATAAACTGAATTTTGTAGCTATCGGAGACTTGAGTTTCTTCTATGACATGAATGCGTTGTGGAATGCCAATATCGGTTCTAACCTGCGTATTCTTTTATTGAATAATGGCGGTGGAGAAATCTTTCATACATTGCCGGGGCTTGATGTGTCGGAATCTTCGCAGAAATTTATCACGGCAGTTCACAAGACCTCGGCAAAAGGTTGGGCGGAAGAACGGGGATTTCTTTATTTGCGTGCGGAAAATGGAGGACAACTGGCAGAGGCTATGCAATCTTTTACTTGTCCGGAAACAGCAGAACAGCCTGTCTTGCTGGAAGTATTTACCGATAAGGGCGAAGATACCCGGATGTTGAAGAGTTATTATCATCAATTAAATAAAATATAGATTATGCTGACACAAAGAGAATGGACAACCATCAGGGAATATGAAGATATTCTTTTTGATTACTATAACGGAATTGCCCGTATCACTATCAACCGCGAACGTTACCGAAACGCGTTTACTCCGACTACTACGGCCGAAATGAGTGACGCGTTGCGTATTTGCCGCGAGGAAGCGGATATTAGTGTGATTGTCATTACCGGAGCCGGAGACAAAGCTTTTTGTTCGGGAGGCGATCAGAACGTGAAAGGACGTGGTGGATATATCGGCAAGGACGGTGTTCCCCGTTTGAGTGTATTGGATGTGCAGAAACAAATCCGTAGTATTCCGAAGCCTGTGATTGCTGCCGTAAACGGTTTTGCCATCGGTGGCGGACACGTGCTCCATGTGGTATGTGATTTGTCTATCGCTTCGGAGAATGCCATTTTCGGGCAGACAGGTCCGCGTGTGGGAAGTTTTGATGCAGGATTTGGCGCATCTTATCTGGCGCGTGTGGTAGGTCAGAAGAAAGCGCGTGAAATCTGGTTTCTCTGCCGGAAATACAATGCGCAGGAAGCATTGGAAATGGGATTGGTTAATAAGGTAGTACCTTTGGAGAAGCTGGAAGATGAATATGTGCAATGGGCGGAAGAAATGATGTTGCTTAGCCCGTTGGCTTTGCGCATGATTAAGGCAGGACTGAATGCGGAATTGGACGGGCAGTCCGGTATTCAGGAATTGGCAGGCGACGCGACATTGCTGTATTACCTGACGGATGAGGCTCAGGAGGGGAAGAATGCGTTTTTGGAGAAGCGTAAACCGAACTTCAAGCAATATCCCAAGTTTCCTTGATTTCGTAATGAATTACAGGATAGAGATTATTCCCCGGTTACTGCACTTTAAGCAACCGGCGGGAACTTCCCGGGGGGTGTACACGACACGGAAAGTGTGGTATCTTCATCTGACCTCTCCCGACTATCCGGGCAGGGTAGGAATAGGCGAGTGTGCTCCTTTGCCGGCATTGAGCTGCGATGACTGTCCCGATTACGAAAAGATACTCGCAAAGGCTTGCCGTCAGTTTGAAGAGTGTGGGGGAGAACCGGATGTGAATTCTTTACGTGATTATCCTTCCATTCTGTTTGGATTGGAAATTGCCGTCCGGCATTTTCGGACAGGCAGTTGGGCATTGTATGATACGGCTTTCTCGCAAGGACAGGCAGGAATTCCGATAAACGGGCTTATCTGGATGGGAGACTTTGACAAGATGCTCTCCCGGATAGAGGAAAAGATGACAGCCGGATTCCGTTGTATCAAACTGAAGATTGGCGCTATCAACTTTGAGGAGGAATTGGCTTTGCTTCGTCATATTCGTACTCATTTCTCCGCTAAGGAGATAGAATTGCGTGTGGATGCTAACGGCGCTTTTTCTCCATCGGATGTAATGGAGAAGTTGAAGCGCTTGTCCGAATTGGACTTGCACTCTATCGAGCAGCCTATCCGTGCGGGGCAGTGGGAAGAATTGGCGCGTCTTGTTTCCCAATCTCCGTTGCCGATAGCTTTGGATGAGGAACTGATAGGATGCAATACACCAGAAGGGAAACGGAAATTACTTTCGGTTATCAATCCACAATATATTGTTCTCAAACCTTCTCTTCATGGAGGGATATGCGGAGGAAACGAGTGGATTGCCGAAGCGGAACAACGGCATATCGGTTGGTGGATTACTTCTGCTTTGGAGTCGAATATCGGCTTGAATGCCATTGCCCAATGGTGTGCCACATTCGATAATCCGTTACCTCAGGGCTTGGGAACCGGACAGCTTTTTACGGACAATGTAAAGATGCCTCTTGAGATAAGAAAAGATTGTTTATGGTTTTGTAATGATGATATTTAAAGGTATTCAATGATATTCGACCGGCAACGTCAGCGCCTGCTGTTGGAAGGAAAAGAGTATACTCCCGAGGATATATCCCGGCTTGTGGCGGAAGGGACAGGGAACTGTCAGCCTGCTTTATGGGATTTGTATCTTTTCTTGAATGAATGGTTTAACGCTTCTCCGGTTATCACCGTCCGTACTTCAGGATCCACGGGTATTCCGAAAGCGTTGGTGGTGCGTAAAGACCGGATGATGCAAAGTGCGCGCCTTACTTGTGAATTTTTGAATCTGCAAACGGGAGATACTGCTTTGCTGTGCATGAACCTTCGTTATATAGGGGCGATGATGATGGTGGTACGTTCTTTGGTAGCAGGGCTGAATCTTATAGTACGTCCGGCTTCCGGTCATCCTCTTTCCGATATAGAAGTACCCTTGAAGTTTGCGGCGATGGTTCCTTTGCAGGTTTATAATACGCTTCGTGTTCCTGAAGAGAAGGCGAGGTTGAAGCAGATGGATATCCTGATTATCGGTGGCGGGGCGGTAGACGATAGTTTGGAAGCGGAAATAAGAACTCTTCCGACAGCGGTCTATTCTACGTATGGAATGACGGAAACATTGTCTCATATTGCCTTACGCCGTCTGAACGGAGATACTGCTTCCCGACACTATCATCCTTTTCCTTCGGTTGAGTTGTCTTTATCTGCCGATGATACATTGGTCGTGAAAGCTCCTTTGGTTTGTGATGATGTTTTACAGACTAATGATATCGCTTGTATCTACCCTGATGGAAGTTTTACTATCGCAGGGCGGAAAGATAACGTCATTAATAGCGGCGGAATCAAGATACAGGCAGAGGAAATGGAGAAGAAACTCCGGCCGTTTATTCCTGCACCTTTTGTTGTTACTTCAGTTCCCGATTTGCGTTTGGGGCAAGCACTCACTCTGCTGATAGCCGGACAGCAGGATATCAAAGAATTGCAAAGTAAGTTGCAGCCGGTATTGGAAACATATCATCGTCCTAAACATATCTTTATAACAGAATTGATACCGCAAACGGAGAACGGCAAGGTTGACCGTGCCGGGTGTCGCATTTTAGCTCAACAAATGAAACAACTTCATCCTCTGATGTTTGCCGGAACCGGCAGTGATGTTGGTAAAAGCATTATAACTGCCGCTTTTTGCCGCATATTCAAACAGGACGGACATCAGCCTGCCCCATTCAAGGCACAGAACATGGCTCTTAACTCGTATGCCACTCCCGAAGGGTTGGAAATAGGGCGTGCACAAGCCGTACAAGCGGAAGCTGCCGGTGTGTTGTGCCATACGGACATGAATCCGTTGTTGTTAAAACCCCAGTCGGACCAAACTTCGCAGGTGATATTGAACGGTCGGTCTATCGGTAGCCGTGGCGCATACGACTATTTCCGCAAGGAAGGACGTGAGGAGTTACGCAGGGAAGTTTGTACGGCCTATGACCGTCTTGCTCAGAAATATAATCCTGTTGTTTTAGAAGGCGCGGGAAGTATTTCCGAGATTAATCTGAGAGAGGTGGATCTCGTGAATCTTCCTATGGCGATGTATGCCGGTGCCGATGTTATCCTGGTAGCGGATATTGACCGTGGTGGCGTTTTTGCCAGTGTGTACGGCTCGGTGATGTTGCTTACTCCCGAAGAACGTAAACATGTCAAAGGTATTCTTATCAATAAGTTCCGGGGAGACATACGCCTGTTCGAGTCCGGTGTCAAGATGTTGGAAGAACTGTGCGGAATTCCGGTAGTGGGGGTGGTTCCCTATTATAAAGATATATATATCGAGGAAGAAGACTCCCTTGTCCTTGCTTCTAAATCCTTGCAGGCAGAACAAGGTAAGGTGAATATAGCGGTGGTTCTTTTACGTCATCTCAGTAATTTTACAGATTTTAATGTACTGGAACGTGACCCTCGCGTACATCTTTTCTATACCAATAATACGGATGAACTGGCGAAAGCGGATATAATCATTCTGCCCGGCAGTAAAAACACTCTTGATGATCTTTATGAACTCCGCCGTAACGGAGTGGCACAAGCCGTTGTTCGTGCTCATCGCGAGGGTGCTACCGTCTTGGGGATTTGCGGCGGTTATCAACTGATGGGACAGGAAGTGCTTGATCCAAACCATGTAGAGGGAGACATAGAACGATTGCCCGGTCTCGGACTGCTGCCTGTATGTACAAGGATGACAGGAGAGAAGGTGACAAGGCAAGTACGATTCAAATTAATTGGAAATGGAAAATTGGAATTTCCTCTGTCCGGCTACGAAATACACATGGGCAGTACTGTACCTGCAGAGGGAGTTTGCGTTTCTCCATTGAACCAATTGGAAGACGGGCAGCATGACGGATATATTGTAGACCGTACATGTATGGGGACTTACATTCATGGCATTCTTGATAATTCGGAATTTATTGACTTTCTGCTTGAACCGTTTACCGATAAATTATCGGGAACGGCAGGAACGTTTGACTATCGGCAGTTTAAGGAAGAACAGTATGATAAACTTGCCGACCACGTGCGGCAGCATGTCAACATGCCGCTTATTTATAAGATATTGACGGGAAATAATTAAAATCGGACAAGATATGATTGACGGACACGGAGACGATGCTTATAAATTCAGTCGTCCGCTAACGGCTAATTTTAGTTCTAACATTTATAGCAAGATAAATCTTTCCCGGTTGAAAACCCATCTGTGCGAATGTATCGGGGAGATAAGTAATTATCCCGAACCGGAACCTTATACATTGGAAGCGCGTATAGCTTCGCGCTATCATCTGCCGTCCGGTACTGTTTGTGTGACTAACGGTGCGACAGAGGCTATATATCTCCTTGCACAGACTTTCCGGGGAACAAATACGGCAATCCTGCAACCCACTTTCAGCGAGTATGCGGATGCCTGCCGTATGCACGGACATCGGGTGGGGTCGCTCTATCGGTTACCGGAGGAACAAGGAGGTTATCGCCTGCCGGATGATGTGCGGATGTTGTGGATTTGTAATCCCAACAATCCTACAGGAACGGTAATTGATAAAGAGTATATGCGCGGATTGATTGAACATAATCCGCAGGTTTGTTTTATTATAGACCAATCCTACGAGTTCTTTACGTTGTGTCCGCTCTTTTCTCCGGCAGAGGCGGTAACATATCCGAATGTACTATTGCTGCATTCCATGACGAAAAGGTATGCGATTCCCGGTTTACGGCTTGGATATGTGACAGGTGATTCCGGTTTGTTGGAACGGTTACGTACCAACCGTATGCCTTGGTCGGTCAACCGGCTTGCCATCGAAGCGGGGCTTTTCCTGTTGGAGAATGATTTGTCCGAACCATTGGATGTGACTGCCTACTTGCAGGAAACGGCACGTTTGGGCAAGGCGCTTAAGGCTGTAGGCGGTTTGGATGTTTGGGACACGCAGACGCACTTTATGCTGATACAGCTTCGTGTGGGTAAGGCATCTGCCTTGAAAAAGTATCTTGCCGGGCAACATGGCATACTTATTCGGGACGCGTCCAATTTTGCAGGTCTGAACGAACAGTTTTTCCGCATAGCCACACAAACTCCCGAAGAGAATGACAGGTTGGTGGCAGCGATAACGGAATTTATGCAAATCTGAAGTTGGAAGTGTGTGTCTAAACTCCGATTAACGTATTATGCTTATGGAAGAGATAATCATTATTTTAGGTATTGCTTTTAATTTGAACCTGCCATTGCTCACGGCGTGGTTACTTGATTATTGGCTGGGCGACCCTGTTTGGTTGCCGCATCCGGTGATAGCTTTTGGTAAAGCTATCTCTTTCTGTGAACATCGTTTGAATAAAGGGAATGCCCGTTTTCTGAAAGGGGCTGTCGTTTCATCGATGCTTGTAGCAGGCGTTTATCTGCTCACTCTGTTCTTACTGCGTTTGGCTGCGTACTATTCTTCCGGTTTGCTTTTGGCTATGCAGGTGTTGTTCATATTCTATTGTCTGGCAGGTACTACTTTGGTGCGTGAAGTCTGCGAGGTATTTAATGCCGTAGACCGTTCACCGGAAGAAGGCAGGAAACAGGTGGCACGTATCGTAGGGCGTGATACTTCCGAACTATCTGTTCGGGAAATCCGTACGGCGGCGTTGGAGACATTGGCGGAGAATTTGAGTGACGGTGTTATCGCTCCGTTATTTTGGTATATTCTGTTAGGCGTTCCGGGAATGCTTGCTTATAAGATGGTGAACACGCTCGACTCCATGATAGGGTATAAGAATGAACGTTACCGTCGGTTCGGTCGTTTTGCGGCACGTTTGGATGATGTAGCCAACTATATTCCCGCCCGCCTGACAGCTTTTCTCATGGTAATGGTTTCCGGCAGATTTTCATTGTTGTTTTTTGTCGGGAAATATGGTAGCCGGCATGCCAGTCCCAATTCCGGCTATCCGGAAGCGGCACTTGCCGGAATATTGAATTGTCGTTTCGGTGGTCCCCACTATTATTTTGGCGAGGAAGTATGGAAACCCTATATAGGTGACAATGAACGAACTTTGACAACCGAAGATATGCAAGTTGCCATACGTATTAATCGCAATGTAGAACGGATGATGATAATTATCGTTATTGCGACTGCCACTTGCATGTATGGTCCCTTCTTTCTTTAAGAGCTTGTTTATATTTTAAAGGACAATCCTGATGATTCCGCCATAAGGTGTCAATGCGCCGAATGCTTCTTCAGGCTTGATGATACCGGCATATATTTGCGCGCAAATCAAGACACCGCCGTGTGCAAAGACGGCTACCCGTTGATAGGGCTTTTCTTTCAGTTCGTTGAAGAAGCGGCTGACACGCTGGTATTGCATGGCAAATGATTCGCCGCCCGTAGCCGCTACATTCAGATAGTCGGCATACCATTCCTGTAGCCGTGGGTCGTCATTGCAATCGAAAGGTTTCATTTCCCAATCACCGAAATTAATTTCCATAATCCGTTTATCCCGTTCCGCATCGGGATAGCCGCAGTAAGTGGCAAGTCGTGTACAACGCGTAAGCGGACTGGTATATACATGGCAGAAAGGTAAAAAGGCTTTCAGGTTCTCTTTCGTAACCGCAGCTTCCTGCTCAAAGGTCGGCTGTAAAGGAACATCCGTTTGCCCGTAGCATACACCGGGAGGCACATCGACAGAGGTGTGGCGAATCAGTATGATTTCCATAACTTTCAGGTTAAATGTTTAATGAAAATAAAAAGGAACGGAGACATATTCCGTTAGAAAATCAATGCCATAGCCTGCATAGATATAAATCATCACAAGGCTGCCTGTGTAGAACGAAAGTTCGCAAAGCAGGAAGGTCGCTCCGCAACAATCACCCGTATATCCCTGCAAGCGGCGTTTCATAAGGCGGCATAGCAGTACGAATGTAAGTAACGGGAAGAGGGAGGCAGCCCACATCTTTACGGGCAGGAGCAAGACGAGCGGTATTAATCCGCAGGCAAATGCCGATATCAGCTCTTTCAGATTCATACGGTTATATACAACTTTTGCCTTGCTGTCTTCTTCCTTTCGGGCGTACGGCAGGTAGTTGATAAGTTGGGATGCGCAGAACTTAGACCAGCAGTCGCCGCAGAAGACGAGGATACAAAGGAAATTCAGAGGAAGATTGCGCATTTGAAGCAACAGCAAGAAGTAGAATATCAATCCGATAACTCCGTAGCTTCCTATATGGGAGTCTTTCATGATGGCGAGTGTGCGCTCACGGGTGGTGCCGCCACCGAAACCGTCCAAAAAATCCGCCAATCCGTCCTCATGCAGGCATCCCGTAGCAAGCAGGCGGGCAATGATAGCCATAATCCAGGCAAGGGATACGGGCAGCATCTGTCCGGTCAACCATAGTGTGCCTGCCATGATGCCTCCCGTCAGCCAACCGGCAAGCGGCCAGTAGGGCACTACGTGTTTGAAGCATTCGGCGGGCACTTCCTTGACTTTCCAAAAAGGCAACCGTGTGAAGAAGATAAATGCAGCCAGTATATTCATGTTATATTGTTTTTAGGATTTCCGTTCAGGAGTATTGTTTTTCGGATTCAAAAGTATTTGGTAATGGAAGCGTGTGCAAAGTTGTCCATTTCATTAATCATGCGCACAGCCGAGTCTACAATGGGGTATGCACAGATTGCTCCCGTACCTTCTCCAAGTCTTAATCCTAAGTGCAATAACGGATTAGCGTTCAATGAATCAAGTACAAGTTTATGTCCGCACTCGTCTCCACAATGTCCGAATACGGCATAATCCAACACCTCGGGGTATAACTTGGAGGCGGCAAGTATACAGTTTGTCATGATAAATCCGTCTACCAGAATAATCATTTTCAGTTCGGCGGCTTGCAGCATGGCACCTACTGCCATTACCATTTCCAGTCCGCCAAAATAGCGGATGATGTCGCGCGGCGTTCCGTCTCCTTTATAATTGTCCAACGACTGCTTCAGTATTTCGTACTTATGGCGGATACCCGCATCGTCCAGCCCGCTTCCCGCACCGACACACTCTTTCAGCGGAATACCGGTGAAACGGTTCATCCATAAGGAAGAAGAAGAAGTGTTGCCTATTCCCATCTCCCCGAAGCTGAGTATGTTACTGCCTTCTTCGTGACAATGGCGCACTACTTCGGCGCCCCGCTCAAGACAAAGCTCCATTTCCTCTTCGGTCATTGCCGCTTCGTGCAGATAGCTTCGTGTGCCTTTGCGCACTTTCATGTTGATGATACCTTTTTCATAGGGTAAGTCATAATCTACTCCGGCGTCCACTATCTTTAGTGTAAATCCATGTTGGCGGCACAGGAAGTTGACACCCGCACCCCCGTGAAGAAAATTACTGATTTGCTGCCAGGTGATTTCTTTGGGTGAAAGGCTGACACCTTCTTCTACAATGCCGTGGTCGGCAGCGAAGATAATGTTTTGCGGATGTTGCAGGGTGGGAGATAAGGTTTGCTGGATGAACCCAATGTGTAGCGCAAGATTTTCCAGCGTGCCTAAAGAACCTTTCGGCTTGGTCAGATTATTGATTTTATCAAGCAGTGCCGGACGGATAGCTTTGTCGGGACGGGAGATATGAAACGTTTTCATTGTATTCTTTCAGTATTTAATATTCTTAATTTTTGATTTTTACGGGAATGCCGGATACCATTAAGATGACCTCATCGGCTTGCGTAGCTATGTATTGGTTCATCCATCCCTGCATATCCGTAAACTTCCGTTGTATTTCATTTTCGGATGTGCCGCCCATGCCTATCTCGTTGGTGACAAATATAAAGGTGGCATCCTGTGCGGTAAAGCGGTCGAATTCCGTTTTGGCAGCGGCAAGGGCTTGGCGTGTATCGCCGTTCAGGTCAAAGAAAAAGTTGGTACACCACAACGTTACGCAGTCTGTCAGCACAACACGTCCCGACAACGAATGACGGCTCAATTCCTTGTCTTCTTCTATATTCGTCCATTCCGGTCCGCGTCTTTCTTTATGGTGTATTACCCGTTTGCGGAACTCTTCATCCCATATACGCGCCGTGGCAAGGTAGACGGGATTGGGCGAGAGGTCAAGCGCCAACTTCTCCGCATAAGTACTTTTGCCCGAGCGGGCTCCGCCGGTGATGAGTATGATTCGTCTCATTGGTTTGTTTGAAGTTTACGGGAAGCAAATGTACATGATTTCTGCATCAGTGGCAAGGAACGAACATTTTTTAGCGTTTTCCTTTTTTCTTTTTTAAAGATTTCATTACCTTTGCCAAAGTTTTCGGAACAGAGGAAAACAAAATTTGCGGCAGTAGCTCAGTTGGTAGAGCATCAGCTTCCCAAGCTGAGGGTCACGAGTTCGAACCTCGCTTGCCGCTCAATATGAAAATCAAGCAGTTGCATATGTATGTGACTGCTTTTTTTGTTAATACTCTTCTTGTAATGCTACAATTAGCTGTATTTAATTACGTGAAAAGTAAATCAAATTCTAAGTCAAATATTAAACGATATATTTTTCTTACTAAGAAGTAATCGTCCGATATATGTTTCCTTTTCGTTTGACAGCTGTTTTCCTTTTGTCCGACAACTGTCAAACGAAAGGAAAACAGCTGTCAAACGAAAAGAGTTTAGTATGCAAAAAATATCTTTCTCTGAAAAATTCTCTTAATGATTGCGTGTAGTTATCCAAGTTTCACTACTTTTGTTCTTCTATAGATAGAGGCGGCTATGAAAGACACATTAATCATTGAACAGTTACGTAGAGGAGTGGAGGGTGCTTTTAAGAGCATCTACGAGCGTCATTATGTTCTGCTTTGCCGTTTTGCCAATCAAATCTTGAATGATGCGGCTCTTTCGGAAGAGGTCGTGGATGACGCTATATTTTATTTATGGGAACATCGTGAGGAGATAGAAATAACATATTCCATTCGTGCCTATTTGATGCGTGCTGTACGTAATCGTTGTTTGAATGAGCTGCAATCTTTGAGCCGCCGCGAAGAACTGCATTTCTCCTCTTTCATGTTGCCTGAAAATATGGAATTCCTTGATTCTGTTTTTGTGGAAGAGAACCAGCCTTTGGGGATATTGCTTGAGCAAGAACTGGAAGATGAACTTACCCGTAGTATTGAAGAACTGCCTGCGGAATGCCGGACTGTATTTAAGAAAAGTCGTTTCGAGCAAAAAAAGTACGAAGAGATTGCTTTGGAATTAGGTATCTCTATCAATACGGTCAAGTATCATATAAAGAATGCCTTATCCATTCTTCAAAAGCGTTTGGACCACTATTTGCATCTATTGATTATTTATATTTTTATGGATATTTGAAAAAAAATATATTTTTCCGACTACCCTCATTCTTGATTTTTTTGTCTTATATATAAAGCAACAGAATTATGCGACTGGAAGAACATACTGATATGGATTTATTGATAACCCGATACCTTTCGGGAAAAATGGACAAGGAATCCTTTGCTGAACTGAAACGCCGGAGTTTGGAGTCTGAGTCTAACCGGAAATATGTACGGAATAAGTTGGAGGTATGGTTTTCTTCGGGAGTTGCCAATACTGTTGTGCAGTTTGATAAGGATAAGGCATTCTCATTGTTTAAACAACGTGTTGCCGAGTCTGAGAAGAGACGGAAACGAGCGCTTCGTTTTTCGTGGAAGACATTTATGCGGGTGGCTGCCGTTGCATTGGTTCTGATAATTCCGTTTGCTGCTTATTGGCAAGGAAAACAGGCAGTGAAGCAGAATTTTGCGGATATGATTGTAGAGGCGCCTATGGGAGCACATACCAAACTCTATTTACCGGATGGAACATTGGTATGGCTGAATGCCGGATCGAAAATTGTATACTCGCAAGGGTTTGGAGTGGACGACCGGCGCTTGAGGCTGGAAGGAGAAGGGTATTTTGAGGTAACGAAGAACGAAGAATTACCTTTTAGAATAAAGACGGAAGAACTGAGCTTGCAAGTATTGGGCACAAAATTCAATTTCAGAAACTATCCGGATGACGAGGAGGTGACTGTAAATTTGCTGGAAGGAAAGGTTGCCTTGCAGAATGGCGTCAGGGAAATGCCGGAACTTTATCTGATTGCGAATGAGAAGATGGTTCTCAATAAAGTGACCGGTCAAATGGTGAAAAGTTGTACAAGGGCGGATAAGGCTAATGTCTGGATTAATGATGAACTTTTCTTTGATGAGGAATTATTGGAAGATATAGCTAAAAAACTGATGCGCAGTTATAATGTAAAGATAGAAGTTGCCGATTCTTTACGCGACAAGCGCTTCTATGGAAGTTTTGGCATTTCGGGCAATACGATTGACAAGATTTTGGATGTGATGGTTTCTACCAGGCAGATGAATTATAAAATTGAGAACGGTGTATATATACTATATTAATGTTGAACTTAAAAAATGAAATATGAGGAACATGAATTGTATGAGATTTACTTTTTCCGGCTGACATTAGTATTTTATTTTCCGGATAATAGTCCGGGAGTCAGCGCCATAGGGTGATTTATTACCACCACTTATTTCTATTCATTAATTATAAATTCAAAAAAGTTTATGGGAAACTTCAGTAAGGCTATTTTAATAGCCTCGGTAGCTCTTTGTCTTCATCTTTCTGCTTTTTCGCAAGATATATCTTTGAAAACTAAGCAAATAACGGTGAAGGATGCAATAGAGCTATTGAAAGAAAAAGCAGGCTACTCATTTGTGTTTTCATCTGCCGATGTAGATACGAATAAGCAGATTTCAATATCTGCGGATAAAGCGACCATTGATGAGGTCATTCAGCAAATTTTTCAGGGACAAAATCTGACTTATGAAATCCGGAATAAGCGGATAATAGTGAAGAAAGCACGGTCGGAGAACAATAAAAAAATAAAAAGACTCAGAGCCGTTGGCAAGGTTGTGGATGATGCGGGAGAGGCAATAATTGGCGCGACTGTCAGGGAACATGGAACAACTAACGGGGCGATTACCGGCATTGATGGCGGTTTTTCGTTGGAAGTTGCGGATAATGCAATTCTGGAAATTTCGTACATTGGCTATCAGACGCGTAAGGTAAAGGCTTTGCAGGGCAAGAAACTGGATATTACGATGCACGAGGATGCGAATGTATTGGATGAGATTGTAGTATTGGGATACGGCAATATACGTCGTAGTGATGTGACGGGGTCTATTTCGTCTGTGTCGTCCGAGGCTATATCCAAAGTTGCTTCGGCTTCCGTGGCAGATGCTTTGGCGGGCAAAATGGCAGGTGTACAGATTACTACTACGGACGGCGCATTGGATGCCGAAATCAGTGTCCGCGTGCGTGGCGGCGGTTCCATTACCCAGGATAATTCCCCGTTGTTTTTGGTGGATGGTTTTCCGGTAGATGATTTAAGCGGCATTCCTCCGACGGATATTGAGTCTATCGACGTGTTGAAAGAAGCTTCAATGACAGCTATTTATGGAGCAAGGGGGGCAAACGGCGTTGTCATTGTGACTACCAAGAATCCTAAAATGGGTAAAACGAGTGTACAGTTCAACAGTTATCTGCAAATGCGTACGTTGGCGCGTAAAATTCCGGTAATGGATAACTACGAGTTTGTTATGGCCGAATACGAATATCAACAAATCCGTAAAGGATCGGATGAGGGTTTTATCAAGAATTTCGGTTATTATGATGACATTGATTTGTATAAATACACGAACACTACTGATTGGCAGGACGAGATTCTGGGGGGGAATCCTATTTCGCAATATTATAATGTGACTGTCAATGGCGGTAATGAAAAGACTAAATTCAATTTGAGTTATACCCGCAATAAGGATGAGGGACAGTTGATTGGTTCGGGACTGACACGTAATAACATTAATCTGAAATTGAATCATGAGTTGTTCAGGAACTTGAAACTGGAAACAAATGCGACTTATCGTACACGCGTTATTGACGGTGCCGGAACTTCGGGGACAAACATTGTTACGGCGCTTCGCTTTCGCCCTACCAACGGACTGTCGGCAGGAGTTGCTATCGATCCTGAAGATGACGAAGAAAACCTGGATGAAGATGGAAACTCTCTGAATCAGAAGTATACTCCGGTAGAAGAGAACAAACAAAATTATAGAAAACGGGATGAACAGTCCGTCAGCCTGAAGGCTGCGTTGGTATGGGATGTGATAAAAGGATTGCAATTTCGTTCCGAGTATGGGATAAGTAAAGCTAATTCGAATGATAATCAGTTTTACGGACCATTGTCCAGTACGGCTTCTGCCGCAGGTATGAATAATATGCCTTCGGCTAAACGTACTAAAACCCATAAAGAATCTTATCGTCTGGCAAATACGTTGACTTACCGTAATCTGTTTAAGAAGTCTCATAACGTCAACATAATGTTGGGACAGGAAATTAACCATGTGCAGAACGATAACATCTTTATGAGTGCCAAGTTTTTCCCGGTTTCAGTAACGGCAGAGGCGGCATTGGAAAATTTTGCTTTGGGAACTCCTAATCAGAGTACCAGCTATAAAAGCGCTCCCGACAGGACCGCTTCTTTCTTCGGGCGGGCATTGTATGATTATAAGAGCCGTTATTATGCAACTCTGACGGTTCGTGCCGACGGGTCTACCAAGTTTGCTCCTGGTAAGCAATGGGGGTATTTCCCGGCCGGTTCTGTTGCTTGGAGAATTTCCAATGAGAAATGGATGAAGCCTATAAGATTTATTTCAGATTTGAAGTTAAGGGCCAGCTACGGTTTGGCGGGTAATAACCGTATTGGAAATGACTTGTGGCACAACATTTATAGAGTGTACAGCGGAACGACTGCTCCGGCTTTCGGCAATGAGGAATATAATTATTATCAGTTTGCCGACCAGACCTATCTTTATGACCCCGACTTGAAGTGGGAAACAACAATAACCCGTAATATCGGTGTGGATTTCGGTTTCTTCAGAAACCGTTTGAACGGTACGATTGATGTGTATTGGAATACGACTAAAGATTTGTTGGTTCCTTCCATTATCCCCAATTCATCCGGTTACTCCCGCCAGATGACCAATGTGGGGCAGACGTCAAACAGAGGAGTTGAACTATCTTTAGATGCAAAAATTGTGCAGACAAAGAATTTTCAGTTGTCGGCAAATTTCAATGTTGCGTTCAACAAGAACAAGGTAGACAAACTTGCTACCGGTGAGGCTGAATGGAAAACCAAAGCCTCGTTGTCTAACTGGTATGGAACTTATAACTATAAAATGGAAGTAGGCAAGAGCATGGGGTTGATTTACGGATTTGTCAATGACGGTTTCTACAAGGTAGATGACTTTGATTTTGATGCGACTACGAAAAAATGGACATTGAAGCCGGGCATACCCGATAATTCATCATTCAGTTCCGGTAACTTTGCCTTTAAACCGGGAGCCATGAAATTCAAGAAACTGTCCGCTTCGGAATCAAATCTGATTACGGAAGATGACATGACGGTTATCGGTGATACCAATCCTAAAGTGACCGGTGGTTTCGGACTTTCCAGTAGCTGGAAGAATTTAGACTTTACGGCATTCTTCAATTATATGTGCGATTTTGATGTGCTTAATGTGAATAAACTTTATCTGCATTCGGCTGTCCGTCGCAATTATTCCAATTTATCTACGGATATGAATCTTGCCAATCGTTTCCGGTATGTGGATGATGCCGGGGTGAATGTCTCCGGTGATCCTGCTGCTTTGGCTGCATTGAATGAGAATGCCACGACCTATTCGTGGATGTCCGTAACCCAAGGCATAACGATGACCGATCTGGTTGAAGACGGTTCTTTCCTTCGGTTGAGTACGTTAACGGTCGGTTATACGCTTCCTAAACATTGGTTGGGCGCTTTGGGAGTCGTTAAGAGTTTGCGTTTGTACTTTTCCGGAAGTAATTTGTTTACGATAACAGGATATAGCGGTTATGATCCGGAAGTGAATATCCAAAAAGGTCTGACACCGGGCATTGACAATAATGTGACTCCGCGCAGCCGTGTTTATACAGTTGGTGTTAATTTGAATTTCTAAAATATATTGTATATGAGAAAATATATATTGGTGATTGCGAACATATTATTGTTTGCGTCCTGTTCTGATTATCTGGATGTGAATTCTCCGTCTACGTTTGATAAGAATTATGTATTTGGCAGTGAATCCGAAATCGCTACCGCTGTTAATGGAATGTATGTACCTATGGTAAGCGGAAAGGGATGGGTAGGGGTCTTGCTCAAAAAAATGTTGTTTAATACAGATGTGGAGTTCAGCGGGTTGTCTGCTGCGTCCAACCTCAATGAACGTGCATTTGTACCGAGTACAGGCGATATAAAGTCGTACGGTGATATTTGGACGGGAATGTATGACGGGGTGAACCGGACAAACGATGTTATAGAGGGTATTGAGCAGAGCCCGCTATTTGAGGTTGCCGATAAGACCAGACCGTCTCGTCTGATGCATTATTATGGAGAAGCGAAAGTTTTGCGTGCCATGTATTATCTGGAACTTGTCAGGAACTGGGGCGATGTACCTTACAGGAGAAAGCCTGCCGGAAACAAGGAGGAATTGTTCATTGGGGCTACAGACCGTAATACGATATTGACGGACATGATAAATGATTTGATAGAAGTGGAGCCCTTGATGCTGTATGCCGAAGAGTCCGACAGGGGAGTGGAAGCCGCGTCAAGAGAATTCTGTCAGGCATTGATAGCCCGTATGGCTTTGCAAAGAGGCGGCTGGAGCCTCAGGCCGGATTATGATAATCCTGCGGCTGTAGGTGCAATGGAACGCAGCGATGATTGGAAAGAGTACTATGAAATAGCCGAAGAATATGCCGGAAAAGTCATTTCCGAAGGCAAGCACTCTTTGACCCGTTCTTTCCGTCAGGTTTGGGTAGATGAATGCAACTGGATAGTACCGGTCAATGATGATAATATTTTCGATGTACCGGCTAAAGTCGGCGGTTCCGGGGAATTGGCCTATTCTTGGGGAACATACATTGTGTCGTCAAAGAACTCGGAAGGAGTTAATGCTTCCAATGCTCCACATGGATATTCATCCGGCGGTGCCAGGTTGGCGCTGACTTATATGCTGTCTTTTGACAGGGCTGATTTGCGTAGAGATATAACCTGCGAAATGTTCCGTTATGAAAATTCCGGGATGAGTTCTATCATTCAGAAGCCTTTTTCCGAACTTAACGTTGGCTGTGGTAAATGGAACCGCTTGTTTATGCAATCACCGTTGGGCAGCACGTCCAATAAAGGAACCGGAATCAATTATACCTATATGCGCTATGCCGATGTGTTGCTGATGTATGCGGAAGCTGCCAATGAAAATCATGACGGACCAACTGCCGGAGCTAAAGATGCCTTGAAACAGGTACGCAAAAGGGCTTTTGCACAGGAAGATTATACGGAAAAGGTAGATGCTTATGTAGATGCTTTAGGCACGAAAGAGGATTTCTTTACTGCCATTGTGCAGGAACGTGCATGGGAATTTGGCGGAGAGAAACACCGGCGTTATGATTTGGCACGTTGGAACTTGTATGGAAAAACGCTGTATGATTTGTATTTCGGTTGGATTGAATTGGGTAAAGTGGCTCGTACCAAGCAGTATGAAAATACGACAACTCCTTTTGAGAATCCTACTTACGATGCGCGCTTTGATGCTTACCCTGCCGTAGCTTACTATAAGATGGTACCGGCAGATAAATCATTGTTCCCTGTTTGTGTGGCGGAAACAATGGATTGGTACAGGGACGGTAAAATCAATTCTTATGATGAAGCGCTATCTTCGTATCCTTCCTCAACTCCTTCCGGCTATTCGCGTGTGGATATGTGTAATCAGTATTGTACGCAGGTCAAAAACTCCAATCCGCGTCAGTGGGAACCGTCTGTCCGTATCCTGCATTCTTTCTACGGGTATATCAACGCTTCGAATGCGGGTTCCGTAAATCCCGCGACAGACCCTGTACGCTATTTGGTGCCTATACCGCCGGACGCATTGTCAAGCCATCAGGGATTATTGAAAAATTATTATGGATATTAAAACTGATAATAGGATGAAAATAAGATATATTGTACCGTTTTTACTGTTCTGTCTGTCCGCTTGTGTGGCATGTGAGGATGATACGGCAGAAATGCCCCGTTTGTTCAGACCCTCTTTTATTGTTTCTTCCTGTTTTGCGGAGGGCAATACAATAACATTGGCTTGGAGAACATCCGGCGAAGCAACTTCGTATACGGTAGAACTTTCTCAGGATGCCACTTTCCAATCGGAGAAATTTGAAACACTGACGGTGGGAAAAGGCAAATGTACGTTTACTAACTTACGTTATGAAACTAAGTTTTATGCTCGTGTCAGAGCCAATAACGAAACTTTGGCTATAACCTCGAATTGGACGGAGATGGGTTCTTCTATTTCAACTTTGTCCCGCACCATTCCTAAAATTTTGTATGCGGTAGAAGGTTCACGGATTAATGAGACTTCCGCAGTAATCCGTTGGGTGGTATCTGAACAAAATCCGGTTGACGGACTGGCGATATGGGAAGAAGGAACTACGGAAGAGAAACAGATAGGTTTGGAAAATGCTTCTGCAGGACAATATACAATTACCGGTTTGGTTCCCCGTACTACTTACTGTGTGGCTTTGACAAACAGTGCGGCGCCGGAAGGTGCCGAGAAATATAATCAACAGAAGTTTACTACTGCCGGAATGCCTGCCGGTGCGGTTTTGGTAGAAGACGGAGTTGATTTGATGAATAAGATTAAGACCGGCATGGAAGATGTGGATAAGCAGGCACTTGTCTTCCAGTTGAAAAATGGGGCGGATTACTATCTGACAGAAGATGGAGCCGTAGCGGCAAAAACCGGTGAGATAAAACTGACTAAGAGTATTGCCTTGCTTGCTAATCCGGGCGAACGCCCTACTCTGTATATTCGTGAAGGATGCTTCATTGTAAAACCGGAAGTCGGCAATATGCCGGATATTGAATATTTCATTGTCGAGAATGTGAATATTAAAGAAACATATACTGATAGCAAACCCAGTAAAGGTAGTAAAACGCGTTTACTGAATATCGGGAAACATAATGCCGGTACCGATTTTACAATAGATAGGTTTGAAATTAGAAATTCGGACATCGTTTTACCGTCTGCGGTATTGATGATGAGCGACGCCAGTGAAGGGGTAACTACAATCAACCATATCCGTATAGATAATTGTCTGGTTTCCGGTATTAACGATACCAAAAATGTAACGAAGCAATTCGGCTTTATTCATGCTGTAAATAAGGGCTCTGATGTATGGCGCGATGTGTCTGTTACCAATTCTACATTCTATGAGTTTTATATTTCACCCGGTGTATTTGGAGTACCGGCTGCTGATGTTCCTGTCGTTGCCGGCAATAAGGTGGTTATATCCAATTGTACTTTCTGTAATTGGGGCTCCAACAAGGACACAAGTAAAGCCGCTTATAGGGCGGTCGGTAATTTCTCCAAACTCACTGCGCCGTTGAATTTGTCAGTAAGTAATTGTGTATTTGGCAGCAGTTTGGGAAAGGTACTTGACGCAGGCTGTATTAATTTAGATTCGAAGAATAATTATTGTACATCGGATTTTGAAAAAATGTCTGATGCAGGTCTGCCGCTTATCTCATTGGATATGGACGATGCTTCATTATTCCGTAATGCCGAGACAGATGACTTTACTGTGGTTGATGCGGAATCCGTTATCTATAAATCAGAATACGGTGATCCGCGTTGGATTAAGGTCTTGGATTGATTTTCCGGCAATTTGACAAAAACTAATGACTCTGATTAATGAGGTGTGATATGAATATAATAGGACTTTTTTGTCTTGCATGGGCATGTTTGTCTTGCAATCGGGAAAACGTGAAAGACAACCCGAACGTCTCTTTTCCGGATTATGGTGAAACGCTTGCTTTTCCGGGTGCAGAAGGTTACGGACGTTATGCTACAGGCGGCAGAACCGGTGAGGTGTATCAGGTGACGACTTTGGCAGATTTCGGTGAGGGGTCTTTACGTGATGCTGTCAGCAAACCGAATCGGATTATCATATTTAGAGTGGCAGGGGTAATCAGGCTGGAGTCTCCTCTGAGTTTCTCGAAGAACCTTACCATTGCGGCACAGACAGCTCCGGGTGACGGGGTTGTCGTGTATGGCAATCGGGTTTCCTTTTCGGGAGCGGACAATTTGATATGCCGCTATTTACGTGTGCGAATGGGGATTAACGGACGGGAAGGCAAAGATGCGGCCGGTGTTGCCTATGGTTCGAATATGATTTTCGACCACATATCCGTAACTTGGGGACGTGATGAATGTTTTTCTATCAATGGAGATCCTAAGAAGCCTGCCGACCAACCGCGGAATATTACAGTGCAGAACTCATTCATAGGGCAGGGGCTGCAACCTCATTCTTGTGGAGGGCTTGTCCAAACTGCAATAAATGACGGGGTTACGTTATACCGGAATTTGTATATAGACAATAAAACCCGTAATCCGAAAGTGAAAGGTTTAAACCAGTTTGTCAACAA
Organism: uncultured Bacteroides sp.; assembly: GCF_910578895.1. GTDB lineage: Bacteria > Bacteroidota > Bacteroidia > Bacteroidales > Bacteroidaceae > Bacteroides. The sequence continues at coordinate 60,627 of NZ_CAJTSC010000006.1, read as the reverse complement.
TGTCCTTTATAACTGGGGAAACGGCGGGGCTTATATTATGGGCGATACCCAACAAAAATCGGATGCTGATATTCGGAATAATTATTTTATTGTGGGACCTACGGATAATTATGATGGTAAGAAGTTGGGGGCAACAGCCCCTTTCACCCGATTTAACCAATATTTCAATGCCTATTTGTCCGGCAATTTCTATGATGATAATAAGGACGGAGTCTTGAATGGCCGTGAATTGAATCGGGCGGATTGCATGAAAAAAACGGTTGTAGCAGGAGAGGAGATTATAACTGCTCCTACGTTTCTTGAACGTCCGTCTGATGTGCATCCGGAAATCAAGGGGTTGATGACTGCGCAAGAAGCTTACGAATGGATTGTTGCCAATGGCGGAGCTTCCCTTCCCACACGCGATGAGGTTGATTCTTATCTTATCAATGAACTGACCTCATTGGGACAGAAAGGATTGATTATCCATACGGAAGAAGATATGCCGACAAAAGGACCGGGTACTATAAAATCTGCAACCGCTCCTTTGGATACCGATAATGACGGTATGCCGGACGAATTTGAGGATAAATACCATCTTGATAAAAATAATCCGGCAGATGCCATGAAGATTGCATCTAATGGATATACGAATATAGAGAATTATATATTTCTGATTGAATAGAGTACGGATAGTGAAAGAATAATGTCTTATTTAATTCAGGATATATATATTAAAAAAGGAGATGTGAACATTCCGTCACATCTCCTTTTCTATGTATAAAGAAAGTATCTTTTTTCAGACTTCCTCTTTAATCTTTCTGTTGAGTATCAAAGCGAAGCACTATACTTTATCAGCACATATCCACCCGCTACCTGCATAGCCATTCCCGGCAGACCGATGCGGAAATCCTGTACGGCTTGGAAGAAATTGCCAACGATGGCCCATTCACCTAACGTGCCGGTTACCTGATAGAACAGTACCACAGCCAATAGGATAGGAAGGGAGACGCGATTAAAACGATGTGCCGCCCAACCTGCTGCCACAGCCAACAATACAGACTTCAACAGGATGGCGGGAAGCGCTACCGGAAGGGGCATTCCGAACAACAGGGAATTGATGACAGGAGAGAGGAGTGCAGTCAGTAACCCCACTTTCCAGCCGAACTTGTAGGCACCGATAAGGGTAAAGAAATAGATGGGCAACCACGTGATGCCGCCTTGTGGCACAAGGTGGAAAAGTTGGGGTAATGCCAAGTTGCCTGCAATGAATAATGCGGCAATCAAATAAGTTTTTGCATTGCTGTAATCCAGCGAATAGAGTTTTACTGTTTTTGTTTCCATGTTCTTATTAGTTTATAGAGTAATTTTTAATGCTTTGATTAGTTAGAAACTGATATTCACCCCGCCCATAACGGTAGCTTTAGGCAGGGGGAAACCGTCGTTGATTTCGTAACGTTGCGCCAATAGATTCTCACCCTTTACAAATAGACCGGCATAACGGCATAGGCGATAATTGGCACGCAGGTTCCAAAGGACGAAACTTTCTTGCTTCTCCTTGCCTTTACTTACGTTTGTGTGTAGGTTCTTTATATATTGCACACCGGTTGATACACTCCAACGGTTTTGTGTGAAATCGGCACCCGCATAGAACTTGTGTTCGGGAGCGGCAACCACCGGGTTCTTCATGTGCAGTCGACTATAGTTGGCGTTTACCGACCAGTGAGAAGTGATACGGTAACCGATATTGGCTTCAACGCCCCAGTTCTCGATCTTACCGGTATTCAAATTCTTGGGTTTGCCATCAATAGGGACGGTCATAATCATATTCTCACCATTGATATAGTAGAGATTTATACCATAAGACAAAGCACTGTCCAATGTCCGTTGTGAGAAAGACAACTCATAATTCATCAGACTTTCCGCCCTTAAATCGGGGTTCTGCGGCGGGAACATATACATTTCGCGAATGGTGGGATTGCGGAAACCCTTGCTGACCATCGCTTTCATCTCCACCCGTTTGGGCAGATGGAATGAAAGACCGCCTTGCGGTATCCATTCCGTGCCTACGTGCGAATGGTGGTCAATGCGGATGCCGGCATCCAAAGAGAGCCATCTGCCAAGGTCTTGACGGAAGTCGATGTAACCGGCATATTCATTCATTTGTTTATCAACGCCTGGAATGTGTTCGCCGGTAGCTATCATACGGTTCCATGACTTGCCGCCGAAGTGCTGGTAGTCAAACCCGACAGTCAGGCGATTGCCGGTGAAAAGCGTTGCGCTTTGATACCACGATACACCCAGCATCCGGTCTTTAGAGTTGAAGTGAGACTCTTGTGGTGTACCGCCGGGATGATATCCATCGTTAATTTTATGGCGTCCCCAGTTGTAGAAGAAACTCAGGGCACCGGAACTTCTTTCGTAACGGTTTTCGAGCGCGAACGAAGTCATGCCACGTGTAATGCGGGAATCGTTGTCTATATACGGATTACCGATTTCACCCGGATTGGAAGCATTGAAACGGGTGATATTTACATCTCCCCACAACTTCCAGGCATTATTGAAGTCATATCCCAGTTTGGCATAACCGCCGTATTGCTTAAACTCCATATTATCGCGATGTCCGTCGGTGCGGTTGTACGAGCCAGTGACGACACTGCTGAAACGACCGTTCCTGATGCGGTTGGAGACTTCCGTCTGCAACGTGTTGTACGAGCCGTAGCCAACCTGCGCATGGGTCTTTATCCCGTCTTCCTGCATCTTACGGGTTACAATATTTATAACGCCTCCCATTGCATTGGAACCATATAATACGGATGCCGGACCGCGAATGACTTCCACCCGGTCAGTCATCATAGTCTGATAGGCATCGGCAATGGGATGACCCATCAGACCCATATATTGGGGATGCCCGTCAATCAGTACCAGCAAACCGGCTGTAGGGCTTCCGCCGATGCCGCGAAGACTCATTCCGCCTGCCGCTCCTGTGGACACGCCGTATCCTATGATACCGCGGCTTGTGGTGAACAGTCCGGGCACTTGTTCTGTCAGCACGGGCAAGACGGACGATTGGAAACTTTGTTCCAGTGCCTTGCGTCCTACTACGGAGATAGTCATCGGCAGATGCCGTATGTCCGTTTCGTTTCTCGTTCCGGTCACCACCACTTCATCTATAGTGAGGTTTCGGGCAATACGCGTACTGTCTTTGGCTGTTTGTGCAAATCCTACCGTTGCCCAAATGGCGGCTATCAAAAAGAGTAATATGATTTTTCCTTTCATTTGTATCACTTTCTTTCTCATTTGGCACGTCAAAGATAGGGCGTATTTTCGTTTTTCGTTTGTACTATAGTCTCTCTTGTTTTAGATTTTCTACAAATAGGTCTATTTCCCGTAATTTTTTGGGGATATCGATGCTCTGCGGGCAGTGCGGGTTACATTGGTCGCATCCGGTGCAGTGGCTTGCTTGCCGGAGTTTCGGCACACTGCGGTCATAGCCGATGAGGAAGGCGCGGCGCGCTTCGCGATAGTTCTCGTCCTGGCTGCTTTTCGGTACATTGCCTTCGTTGATACAACGGTTGTAATGTAGCAGAATGGCAGGGATATCCAATCCGTAAGGGCAAGGCATGCAATATTTGCAGTCGTTGCACGGAACGATGGGGTAGGCGAGCATCCGCTGTGCCGTATCTTCCAGTAGGGACAGTTCCTCTTCCGTGCAAGGGTCGAGCGGGGAGTAGGTACGGAGATTGTCCTGCAGATGTTCCATATACGTCATGCCGCTTAGTACTGTCAGTACACCGGGGAAACTTCCGGCAAAGCGGAATGCCCAGGATGCCACGCTGTTTTGTGGACGCTGTTGTTTCAGGCGTCCCACCAAGTGGTCGTTCAGTCTGGAAAGGCGTCCGCCCAACAACGGCTCCATAATAATGGCAGGTATGCCACGTTTTACGAGTTCTCCATACAGATACTCGGCATTTACATTTCTGCGTGAAGCATGTCGCCAGTCGGCATAGTTGAGTTGGATTTGTACAAAGTCCCAATGTATTTGGTCGTGCATCGCCAATATCTCATCGAACACTTCTACCGTCCCGTGAAACGAAAATCCCAGGTTGCGGATACGTCCGGCTTTTCGTTCTTCCATCAGGAAGTCAATCATACCGTTGTCGATGTAGCGTGCCCGGAATGTCTCGATGCCACCATTGCCGACAGAGTGCAACAGATAATAATCAAGGTAGTCCACCTGCAAATCTTCGAACGATTTCCGGTACATCGCAATGGAATTTTCACGGGTGTAATTGGAGAAGTTCGACAATTTGGTGGCTATCAGCAATTTCTCACGCGGATGGCGCTTTAGTGCTATGCCCGTAGACTTTTCCGACCAACCCTGTACGTACACAGGCGATGTGTCGAAATAATTCACACCGTGGGCAATGGCATAGTCTACCAGTTCGTTGACGGCTTCTTGGTCTATTTCATCCCCGTTTCCGTCTGCGCGTTTCCGGGTGGGCCAGCGCATGCAACCATATCCCAACAGTGATACCCGGTCGTTCGTAGTAGGATTGGTGCGGTAGACCATTTGGTCAGTAGGTATCTCACCCAATGCCGCCGTTTCGCTGTCCGAACTGTTGCCTTTGCCGGAACAACCATATATAGCGGCTGCCGATGCGAGTGTTCCTGTGCCGGCAAGCTTGAAGAAGTCCCGGCGATTTATTTTGTTGTTATTGTTATTTTCCATATTAAATAGGTGTTGAAAATTGGTTTCTATCATTGACTATCTGTCATTCAGAACATGGCGAAGAATGTTTAAATCACTAATCTTATACTGTTCTGTGCATGATATGCCCTTCCACATAGATAGCACTAAACGGGCGCGACGGGCACAGGTTTTCGCACGCTCCACAACCGATGCACCGCTCGGCATTGACTACGGGTATTTTTCTGGACTTTGCATTCTCCGGATCCGAAGCTACCATTTGTATTGCATTGACCGGACAGTGACGGGCACAGTTTCCACACTCCACGTCATCGGTGATGCAGATGCAATTCTCCTTAATCCATACAGCGTGACCTATCTGAATGGCAGATTTGTCAGCTTTCGTTATTGGCCGGATAGCACCTGCCGGACATACTTCCGAGCATTTGGTACATTCGGGACGGCAATAACCACGTTCATAGGATACTTCCGGCTGCATCAGCTTCGTCAAGTCGGAAGAGGGGCGCAACACTTGGTTGGGACATACTGCCACACAGAGTTGGCAAGCCGTGCAGTGCTGTGCAAAGTTACGTGTGCTCAATGCACCCGGCGGAACAATGGCAGTGGCACGTGCAGGGATTTTTTTATTTTCGATAGCAGCGAGTCCGCCGTCCACTTTCTTTTCTTGTGCTTTCAGTGCGGTTGTTGCAGCCAACAGTGCTGTTGCGGAAAGGAAAGCGCGCCGGGTATCATCCACCTGTGGGGCAGAACCTACGGTTTTCCGGTTTTTATTCTGAACGGATACTTCTGTCGTGCCTGCTACTGTATCTGCTTTGCGGCGAGTATAGCTGATAGCTCCCTGTTTACACTTATCAAGACAGTTCATACACGACACACAGCGGCTGTAATCTATCTTGTGTGCTTTGGAGTTAATGCACGATGCCTTGCAATTACGGGCACAGAGTCCGCAACCATTGCATTTTGTGGTATCTATTACCGGTTTGAAGAGGGAATATTTGGACAAGAAGCCAAGTATCGTGCCCACCGGGCAAACTGTGTTGCAATAGGTTCGCCCGTTTCTCCATGCCAATACAATGAGTGCGATAAAAGTAATTGCCGCTATGATGAAGACAGGCAGGTTCTTTATCCACACCTCTGTTTCATAGAAGGCGTAGCTGTCCGCGCGCTCCGCTAAATGTGCCAGCAGGTTATTGCTCCATTGATAGACAGGGGCAAAAAGATTGGAAGCGATACGCCCGTAGGAACTATACGGTTCGAGCAACGAAACGACTGCATGAAAGCGTATCCCTGCAACGAGAGCAAGGGCAAAGAGTGCCAGCATACCGTAGCGCAACCATTTCAATGCAGGAGAATAACGGAAACGGTTCTTTTTCCGTTTGCCTGCAAATCGGGAAATGATATCTTGGAATACACCCAACGGACAGATGACGGAACAATAGACGCGTCCGAACAATAAGGTTAATACAATAAGCAGCAACACTACACCTGCATTCAGTGCAAGCAGTGCGGGGATGAATTGTATCTTTGCCATCCAGCCCATCCAACCGTGTAGCGTTCCGGTGAAATCAAGGAACAACAGTGTGATGAACGTAAAGAATACAATCGCGAGTGTCAGTCTGATAGTACGTAACATAATTATAATAGTTTTGTCGTCACAAAAATACGGAGTTTACGATTAGTTTATGTACACTGATTACGGGTGTTTTTGCTAATTTTACGGAAAAAAGCTTATTTCTTGTTCAATTCCTGTCTCTTTCAGAAACTCCCGGTCATGCGAGACCACTAATATGGTACCTTGATAATCGCGTATCGTAGCGGTGATGATTTCAATACTTTCGAGGTCCAGATTATTGGTCGGTTCGTCCAGTATAAACAAATCAGGCGTATTGTCGGCAATCATCAGGCAGCAGAAGGCAAGCCGCATCTTCTCGCCACCGCTCAGTTTGCCACAAGGCTTGTTCCATACGTTCTGCGGGAAGAGGTAACGATTCAGAATAGTTTTTATTTCATGTTCAGGCAGGTGTCGCAGGTTGAATGCCTCCGTCTGTTCCAAAACGGTACATTCGTTTCGGATGAGGGAATATTCTTGGTCCAGATAGACATAGGTAAAGTCTGCATGTTCCATGACTCCGGCGGTAGGTGCCAACTCGCCGGTGATTAGCTTCAACAAAGTTGTCTTGCCACTACCGTTGTTTCCTTTGATACATAGCCGATTACCGCTGCGCAACTGTAAACTCAGGGGGATACGCCAAAGGTCTGCGCTACTGTCGGGATAACGGAAGTTAACTGCTTGTGCCGTGACAAGTATTTTGCCTGCGTGCAGAGTGGAAGCGTTGAAGTTCGTCTTCAGTTTGTCCGTTTGCGGCAAGGAATCTTTCAGGCCAGTTATCTCTTGTCGGAGTTTACCCGTTTTTTCAGCATGTACATTACTGAGTTTGCTGCTACTGTTTTCGGCATGGTTTTTCAGGTTACCCATCATAATGCGTGGAATACCTTTCTTTATAGACGCTTTTCCACCCCGTACGTTTTGTTTGGCTTTTCGCTCTTCTACTTCGCGGGCGGTCTTTCGGGCAAGGCGCAATGCTTTTTCCTTCTCTTCCAGTTGTTGCAAAAGAGCGGTTCTGTGTATCTCCTTTTGCGTTTTGTAGAAATCGTAATTGCCGCCATAGTAACTCAGTCCGTTGTGTGAGAGTTCACAAATGGCGGGTAAGAGGTTTAGCAGAGTACGGTCGTGACTGATAACAAACAGGGTTGCCGATGTGCGGCGTACGAAATCATACAGGCGTTCCCGTCCGATGGTGTCCAAGTGGTTGGTCGGTTCGTCCAGCAAGATGACATTAGGTGATTTCAGTTCCATGCCGGCAAGGAACAGGCGGGTTTTCTCCCCGCCGCTTAGCCCTTCCAGCGGATGAAGAAGAGGCATACCGTCCAATCCCCAGGCTCCAAGGACGGCTTGTGCACGTTCCTCGACATTCCAGTCGTCATCGAGCCGGATGAAATGTTGTTCCGACGCATCGCCTTCCAAAATGGCGTGCAGTGCCGATAATTTATGGTCTATGCCCAATGCTTGCGCAACCGTCAGGTAATCGTATTGTCCGAAATGTTGGGGTACATAGTACAGATGTCCGTAGCAATTGGCAAAGCCGCCGGTCGGCAGCATTTCTCCTGCAAGAATGCGCATCAAGGTGGACTTTCCACACCCATTGTTGCCAGTCAAGGCAACTTTTTCTCCGGAATTGATAATCAGGTTGAGGTTGGAAAACAGAACTTCCTTGTCAGTATGGATGTAACTGAGGTTTTTGATAATAATACTCATAAAAAATACTGTGTTTAGGGTAAATACATAATGTGTCCGCATGACACATTTTCAATTCTTACGAAGTTGGGGGATACAGACAAACACAGTAAAGGCTAAACATCTACGTTTCGGGTGATGCTCAGCGTTCTGATAGGAAAAGCATGTGATAAAAAGTGATGTTTACCGAAATGTGTTGTCTTTATTTGAATATTCTCATCGGTGGTAATTGTTAGTTAGCGGGTGCAAAGATACACATTTTATTTATAACATGGAAGAGGCATCAAACGAAAGTGGCAATAATGCTCCTACACTCTTTAATTCATAAATACCTTTTTCGCCGAATAGCAGGATGCGCATGGGGTGTTTGAAGCGTGTCTCCGTTTCGAGCATTACTTGCCGACAGGCACCGCACGGCGGAATGGGCTCGGCAAGAAATTCTCCGCATTCATTGCGAGCGGCTATGGCGAGCGTTTCTACCGGCTGGTCGGGATATTGGGAGTTGGCATAGAACAGGGTAGTACGTTCCGCACAAAGTCCCGACGGATATGCGGCGTTTTCTTGATTAGTGCCTGTGATAACCATGCCGTTTGCCAGCCGGGCGGCGGCACCTACCGAAAAGTGAGAATAGGGGGCATAACTGCGGTTGGTAGCTTGGCGGGCGGCGTCTATCAGTTCGCAGTCGGCGGTATTCAACTCTTCGTAATCGTATATCTTGATGGCAATTTTTATATTCAAGTCTTTCATGGAGTAATGGTTTATTGTAATTAATGTTACAAAGATAGGAAAGAGATTGGTTTTTTCAATTCTTTTGCAGACTTTTGTGCCAAATTCAACATTCGAAGTATGAAACTTATTTTCAGATCAGTCGCTGTTATAGCACTTCTTTTCATATCTGTAGCCTTGCAGGCGCAACGCAGGAATGCCCGTTACAATGAATACATCAAGCAATATGCTCCGCTTGCCGTAGAGCAGATGAAGCGGCATAAGATACCTGCCAGTATCACGCTGGCGCAAGGTCTGCTGGAGAGTGGTGCGGGACAAAGCACGTTGGCGCGTAAGAGCAACAACCACTTTGGCATAAAGTGCGGCAGCAACTGGCGGGGACGTAGTGTGAGACACGATGACGATGCCCGTAACGAATGTTTCCGTGCTTATCGCAATCCGAGAGATTCTTATGAGGACCATTCGCTCTTCCTGACCCGGGGGGCCCGCTATGCTTTCCTGTTCCGACTGAAGATTACGGATTACAGAGGTTGGGCGCGTGGATTGAAAAAAGCGGGATATGCTACCGATCCATCTTACGCTAACCGTTTGATAACCATTATCGAAGACTACGACTTGTATAAGTATGATGCTCGTGGCATGAGCAACCTGGATACTCGGAACTGGGAGAAAGAGCTGAAAAAGAAACCTTGGCTTGCCAATCCGCATCAGGTGTATATTGCTAATGGTATAGCTTATGTAGTGGCACGCGATGGCGACACTTTTCAGTTCTTGGGCAAGGAGTTTGATATGAGTTGGCGTAAACTTGTGAGCTACAATGACCTGCACAAAGACTACACATTGGAGGCGGGGGACATTATTTACCTGAAAAGTAAACGCAAGAAAGCATCCAAGCCTTATACGGTTTATATTGTAAGAGACGGTGATTCCATGCACTCTATTTCACAGAAGTATGGCATCCGTCTGAAAAACCTGTATAAGATGAACCGCAAAGATGCGGAATATGTGCCCGAAGTGGGCGATAGATTACGCTTGAGATAATGCTTTGGAATGTTGTTTTTAATTTCTTGGTGTTCAATTAGAATAGGTGCGTAAGGAAATACCGTGGTTGGATACAAGGAGTACTTGCCGTAGGTATCGTACCCAAGTATGGTATATGCCCTATCAACGGCAGGCATCTGTCATACTGTGGTAAGGCACGAGCGATAATGTACGTTGTCTTTTTTTCTGTTTTCCTGCTTTTTTATTTGGTTTTAATCCCCGTTTTTCTATTCGAAAATGCACAGGGTGTTCGTTTTCGGACACTCTGTGCATTTTCTTTTATGCTTTCTTTCAATTGCTTACGTTTTTGGCACAGATTTCGCAAATATAGAGGTGTTGATTTTCTGGTGTCCGTTTTTGTAGTTGACAGAAAGGGATAGATAGGGACAGGATTTACTATATGCAGGATTTTACTGAGTACCAATGATTAATTATTTTACACTTAATTTTTAAATATCTACTTATATATATGGACAGAGAAATTTCCAAAGAAGTTCGCAACAAGGAACGTAATAAGAAAATTATCCGTTATGGCAGTATGGCTGCTTCAGGCATTGTTATCATTAGCGTACTCTTCTCATTAATGCGTACGGGGGTAAAAGAAAAAGACCTCGTGTTTTCCCAGGTAAGCACAGGTACAATCGAGGTTAGTGTGAGTGCTTCCGGAAAAGTGGTTCCGGCGTTCGAGGAGATTATAAACTCACCTATCAATACCCGTATCCTGGAAGTGTACAAAAAAGGCGGCGACAGTGTGGACATCGGCACGCCGATTCTGAAACTGGACCTGCAGAGCGCCGAAACCGATTATAAACAGAAACTGGACGAGGAACAGATGCGCAGCCATAAACTGAAACAACTCAAGCTTGAGAATATGACCAAGCTGAATGACTTGGAGATGAAAGTGAAAGTATCGGCCATGCAGCTGAACCGTAAGAAGGTGGAGCTGCGCAACGAGCAATATCTTGATAGCCTTGGTTCGGGTACTACTGACAAGGTGCGTCAGGCGGAACTGAGTTATAACGTGGCAGAGTTGGAGTATGAACAACTGAAGCAACAATACGCCAACGAAAAAGAGGTACTGAATGCCGAATATCAAGTACAGGAACTGGATTTTAGTATCTTCAGGAAAACACTTGCCGAGACGAAGCGTACGTTGGACGATGCGCAGATTCGTTCGCCCCGTAAGGCAACCCTTACCTATATAAACAACCAAATCGGCGCACAGGTGGCGGAAGGCTCGCAGATTGCGGTCATTTCCGATTTGAGCCACTTTAAGGTAGAGGGGGAGATAGCTGACACATACGGTGACCGTGTTGCCGCTGGAGGCAGGGCAATAGTCAAGATAGGTGGAGAGAAACTGGAAGGTATGATAAGTAGTGTCACTCCATTGTCCAAGAATGGTGTTATTTCCTTTATTGTACAATTGAACGAAGATAACAACCGTCGTCTACGTTCCGGTTTGAAAACCGATGTGTATGTGATGAATGCTGTGAAAGAAGATGTAATACGTGTTGCCAATTCCTCATATTATATGGGTCCCGGATTGTACGAATTGTTTGTCCGTAATTCCAATAAGGAGATTGTGAAATGTAAAGTGCAGTTGGGTGATTCGAATTTTGAATTTGTGGAAGTGGTGAGCGGTCTGCAACCAGGTGATGAAGTGGTGGTGAGTGACATGAGCCAATATAAGAACAAGAATAAGTTGAAATTGAAGTAGCGTAAGCCTTTGGGTTAATCAATATGGAAATCATAATAAAATCATACTTGAAACAAGCAGAATTGTGTAGCTCGATACTTCGTATGTTGTGGGTGTGAAGCCGCCGGCTATTAACATGTTAAGTGAATTTAGATAAATGTGTAACGATTAATTATCTTATACCATACGGTCATATAAATTAATTTTAAATACTAACTATTATGATTAAATTAACAGGTATCAATAAGGTTTATCGTACCAATGAGATTGAAACCGTAGCATTGGAGAATGTAAACCTCGAAGTCAATAAAGGTGAATTTCTAAGCATCATGGGACCTTCCGGCTGCGGTAAGTCTACTCTGCTGAACATTATGGGGCTGTTGGACACGCCTACCGGCGGCACAATCGAGATAGCGGGTACCAGGGTGGATGGCATGAAGGATAAGGAACTGGCGGCTTTTCGCAATCGGAAATTGGGCTTTGTGTTCCAGTCTTTTCATTTGATTAACTCATTGAATGTGCTGGATAATGTGGAATTACCTTTGTTGTATAGAAAAGTATCTGCCAAAGAACGTCATCGCTTGGCAGAGGAGGTCTTGCGAAAAGTAGGTCTGAGCCATCGTATGCGCCACATGCCTACGCAGCTTTCCGGTGGTCAGTGTCAGCGTGTTGCCATTGCGCGTGCCATCATCGGTAATCCTGAGATAATCCTTGCCGATGAGCCTACCGGTAATCTGGACTCAAAAATGGGTGCGGAAGTAATGGAACTGCTGCATCGGTTGAATAAAGAGGACGGACGCACCATTATTATGGTGACTCATAATGAAGAACAGGCCAAACAGACCAGCCGTACGATTCGTTTCTTTGATGGCCGTCAGGTGGAATAATGGAACAAGTAGGAAATATCTCGTAATTTGAAAGTCGGGAAATAGGTTATAATATCGTATCGTTAAATCGTGAATGAACAGATGATAAAACAGTATTTTATACAAGCATGGGCACAGCTTCGCCAGCAACCGTTAATCAGCGGGGTAAGTATAGCCGGAACATCACTTGCCATCTTCCTCATTATGTTGTTGGTGATGATGCAGCAGGTAAAGGTGGCTCCTTTTGCACCCGAAAGTAACCGCAACCGTTTTTTGCATGTCAAGTGGATGGGGATCACTAACTCAAATTGGAAATACGGGATGAGCAATGGTGCGATGAGTGCACGCACTGCCCGTGAATGCTTCCAATCGCTGAGTACGCCGGAAGCTGTCACCATTTACACCTATGCCGTAGTATCAACTCCCGTATCTTTACCGGGAAATCCGTCGGTCAGTGTGGATTTGCGGCAAACGGATGATGCCTTTTGGCGTGTCTTTGATTTTTCATTTATCGGAGGGAAACCTTATGATAAAGCAACATTCGATGCCGGACAACCGATGGCGGTGATTACAGAGAGCGTGGCACGCAGTCTTTTCGGTACGACCGATGCCGTGGGACGTGACTTTCTGCTTAGTCATGCGCCATATCGGGTGGCGGGAGTGGTGAAAGATGTGTCTACACTGGCAGAATGTGCTTACGGGCAGGTGTGGGTACCGTTTACTTCGACCGGTGAGGATAGTAATACTTGGAACTACCAGTTCATGGGTAGGATGAGTTGTACGATTTTGGCGAACAGCCGGGATGATTTCCCTGCCATCCGTCAGGAAGTGGAACGCCGTAAGGCGGAGTACAATACGTCTATCTGCAAAGATGGATGGGAACTGATATATCGTAACCGTCCTTACGACCAAGAAAAACATGCCATAGATTCCTCAGCCAATATTGAGCCGGATGTGAATGCCGCCCGTCGTCAGCGGTTTATTATCTTTGCCATTTTGCTGATAGTGCCTGCCATCAATCTTTCAAGCATGACGCAGAGCCGTTTACGTCAGCGGGTATCGGAGATTGGAGTGCGCCGTGCTTTCGGCAGCACACGCGTAGAGTTGATGGGACAGATTATAGCGGAGAATCTGGTGGTGACTTTATTGGCGGGTGTGGTCGGTTTGTTGTTGAGCATAGGCTTTGCGTATGTAGGTAACACGTTACTCTTTGCGCAGGCGTTTAGTCAGACCTTGAATCCGCCTGCAGTGGATGCTTCCATGCTACTTCACGCTTCTACCTTCGTTTGGGCATTGCTTTTCTGCTTTTTGCTGAATTTACTGAGCAGCGGATTGCCGGCATGGAAGGCGTCTCATATCGGGATAGTGAATGCATTAGGAGGACGGTTGCACTAAATGTTTATCGTTAATTATTAATCACAGAAAAAATGACTAAGAAACTTTTAGCACAGATAAAGAATGAATGGCGCAGCAACCTGTGGTTGGCTTTGGAATTGCTGGTTGTAAGTGTTGTGATGTGGTATGTGGTGGATTATCTTTATACACGTGCGGCAACCTATATGGAACCGCGGGGCTTTGACATCAGCCATTGTTATAACATTGAAATGGGGAAACTTACCGATAAGAGTCCCGATTATATTGCGGACCGGACAACTGAAGAAGAAAAGGCGGATATCCTTGAATTGGTGGAACGTCTGCGTCGCCGTCCAGAGATAGAGGCGGTAAGCCTTTCGGAAAATTCATATCCGTATAACGGCAGTAACTCTTCGCAGCCAATTTTTTGTGATACGTTGGCATCTCCGGAGTGGACCATCCGACGTATGGTGACTCCCGATTTTATGCGGGTATTCCGTTATCAGGGTGCAAATGGCGAAACGCCCGACCACCTTGCCCAGGTATTGGAAAGAGGAGAATTCATTGCTTCCAACCACCTTTTCCAAAAGTACGACCGTCCGTTAGGCGAGTTCATAGGCAAAGGATTCTATCTCTTTAGCGATACAACGCGAACCTATCGGTTGGGAGCAACTGTGAAACCGGTGCGCTATTGTGATTTTATACAAGCTTGTGAATCTTATACTTACCTTTATAAACTCGATTGGTATGGTGTGAGACACGAACTTTGTGTCCGTGTCCGTGAAGGTCAAGACCATGACTTCATACAACGTCTGAAAGCGGACAGCGAGAAGCAGTTCCGTCTTGGTAATATCTTTATCTCCGAGATACGCTCTTTTAAGGATATTCGCCGTAATTTTCAGCAGTCGTGGAGTAATGATGTACGTAATTATGTGATGGGAATGGGATTTCTGTTACTGAATATTTTCTTAGGGCTGCTCGGCACTTTCTGGTTCCGTACGCAGCAACGCCGTTCGGAGATTGCCTTGCATAAGGCACATGGAGCCTCGGACATGGAGATATTCAGTCGTTTGATCAGTGAAGGGTTGCTTTTACTGTTGCTTGTCACGCCGATAGCATTGATTATCGACTATAACCTGGCAAATGTGGAACTGAATTCGTGGCGTAACGGTACCACTCTGGAGTGGGGGCGTTTGCTACTTTGTGCCCTTATTAGCTTTGTCCTTATTGGGTTGATGATTCTAATCGGCATCAGCATTCCGGCGCGTAAAGCAATGAAGATACAACCGGCTGAGGTTTTACGCAGCGAGTAGTATTCCGCATTTTACAAGAACAATACGGACAGAATCCGGTAACGGCTTTGTGTGATGATTAACTGTTATTATTCTGTCCGCTTGCATCCGTTCGCTTGCAGGAATTCGTTGAGCATTTGCTCATGATTACCATGCAACATGATGTGATGGTTCCCCAACGGATTTCTTAGGAAATATTCCGCTGGGGTATTCATCTTTATACGTACCTGCGTGCGGCACATATTGATGTAGTTGGTGTTTTCGATGAGCGTGCCTGTGCCGAGATAATATTCGTCCAGGCACTCTCCACCGCATTTCACGATTGTCACGTCTCCGGCAGGCAGTATACCTTGTATGCCGATGCCGCTTTCCGTCTCAAAGTGATTACGGATGATAATTTGTTCGGTTTGGGCGATGCCGATGGTGCAATGCGCCAGTATGATTTCGTTGGTACGTGCATTAATCATGGAAGGGTTTGCCATGAAAGCTGGTTTTCCGGTAAGCACTTTGGCGGCAAGCATGGTGAATACGGATTGCAGGTCACCTTCGCATCCGGCAATGATGCCTTCATCGTTCAGTAATGACAGTGCCAGGCAACCGGTGGTGCCCGTTTGTTCTATCAGGCGGAAGCAACTCAGGGTGATTGCACTTAAGTGGTCTTCTTCTACTATCCTATGGATGGCACGGTACAGACGCATGGCTTTTATCATGTCTTCGGGAGATGCTTCGCGGCAGGCAAGCGCTTTTCTGGCAAGACGGGCACAGGCTTCACCCACTTCGTCGTCGGTAGTCTGGTGATAGTATTCGTAAATACGTTCCAAAGCGACATTGGTGTATTCCACTCCCCAACGTCGTTTGGCAAGCAGGTAGTCTACATTGCTGGCGATGAGCCAGTTCGATGGGGTACCTATTACCCCTATACGCATGCCGGAGAGGCGGCGTTGTGCCATGAAGTTGCCATTCAACACAAAAATGCGTTTGATGATTTCAGACAGTTCGCCGTGAAGGATTTCGCTTTTCATTCCGCGCGCACGCAACCAGGAAGATATTTCAAGGGCGGCGGCAAGCGAATTCTGCATGCCGTCCGCCAATATGACAGCAGGGCGAGGCAGGGATTCGAAGTGCTGGATGACGAGCCGTTCTACACCGCCGGTGGCGATGAACAAGATACTGAAATCATTGGGGGACAGCTTGTCGATATCTTGATAATTAATGAAGTTGACGGTAAAGTATTTCTCCAGTTCGGTTAATATGATTTCATGTGAACTACGGACAGATGCTTGCTTATGCAGCAGTGAAGCAAAAGTTATGAGGTTGATGGTCATGGTATTACTTACAGTTTTTTTAATTGGTCTATGATACAACAGTTGTAGTTGTCTGTTTGTTTGCTCTTTCAAAGGTACGAGTTTCTTTTTAAAATAGCATAGTGTTTTTAATATAGATAAGGTTTTTAAAGTTTTTATGTCCAGGCTTCCCTTTGGTATCAAATAAATCACTACATTTGCGACTCAAATGATAAAATGATATAAAAAACTCATGCCGACAATTTCTATTCGCGGAATGGAGATGCCCGCATCTCCTATCAGAAAGCTGGCTCCTTTGGCGGATGCCGCCAAGCAAAGAGGAGTTCATGTATTCCATCTCAATATCGGGCAACCTGATTTGCCTACACCGCAAGTGGCAATAGATGCCATTCGAAATATCGACCGTAAAGTGTTGGAATACAGTCCAAGTGCAGGTTATCGCAGCTATCGTGAGAAGTTGGTGGGATATTATGATAAGTATAACATCAAACTTACTGCCGATGATATAATCATTACGTCCGGCGGTTCGGAAGCTGTGTTGTTCTCTTTCATGGCATGTCTCAATCCAGGGGATGAAATTATTGTACCGGAACCGGCGTATGCCAACTACATGGCATTTGCCATTTCTGCCGGTGCTAAAATCCGTACCATTGCCACTACCATCGAAGAGGGGTTCTCACTGCCCAAGGTGGAAAAGTTCGAGGAGTTGATTAACGACCGTACCCGTGCCATTCTGATTTGTAATCCCAACAACCCTACCGGCTATCTGTATACCCGCCGCGAAATGAACCAGATACGCGACCTTGTGAAGAAGTACGATCTTTTCCTCTTCTCCGATGAGGTGTACCGTGAGTTCATCTACACGGGTTCTCCATACATATCTGCCTGCCATCTGGAAGGAATCGAAAACAATGTGGTTCTGATAGACTCCGTCTCCAAGCGCTATTCCGAATGCGGTATCCGCGTCGGTGCACTGATAACGAAGAACAAGGAGATACGTGATGCCGTCATGAAGTTCTGTCAGGCGCGTTTAAGCCCGCCGCTGATAGGACAGATTGCCGCAGAAGCATCATTGGATGCCGGAGAGGATTATCTGCGTGATACTTACGATGAATACGTGGAACGCCGCAAATGCCTGATTGACGGTTTGAACCGCATTCCCGGTGTGTATTCGCCCATTCCTATGGGAGCGTTTTATACCGTGGCGAAGCTGCCGGTAGACGATTCGGACAAGTTCTGTGCATGGTGCCTTTCCGAATTCGAGTATGAAGGGCAGACCGTGTTCATGGCTCCGGCTTCCGGCTTTTATACTACTCCGGGTTCGGGGCGTAACCAAGTCCGCATAGCCTACGTGCTGAAAAAGGAAGATTTGATGCGTGCGCTGGTAGTATTGGCGAAGGCGCTTGAGGCGTATCCGGGACGGACGGAGTGAGGTATACTTGTCTCATGTTTTAACCTATTATTTTATACTTAAAAAAGAATGTCTCTTCCTCTCTTCCTCGCTCGTCGTATTTATAGTGACGGTGATACCGGAAAGCAAGTATCCCGTCCTGCTGTACTGATTGCAACTATCGGTGTGGCTATCGGTCTGGCGGTGATGATAATTGCCGTGTCGGTGATTATCGGTTTTAAGAGTGAGGTTCGCGATAAGATAGTAGGTTTCGGAGCTCATATCCAGATTAGTAATTCGGACGCGGCACGTTCTTTCGAGACCCGTCCTATTGCGGTGACGGACAGTATGATGGTTGCTTTTGCGGGCAATCCCGAAGTGAAGCATGCACAGCGATATTCCACCAAGCCGGGCATGATAAAGACATCTGATGCTTTTCAAGGCATGGTGCTGAAAGGAATCGGTCCTGAATACGACACTTCTTTCTTCCGCTGCCATCTGGTAGAGGGGGAGTTCCCGCAGTTCAGCGACTCAGTTTCCACCAATCAAATTGTCATTTCAAAGGCGATAGCCGACAAGATGGAGTTGAAACTCGGTGACAAGATAGATACTTACTACATACAGGATGACGTGCGTGCCCGCCGTTTGACGGTTGTAGGCATTTACCGGACTAACTTTTCCGAATATGACAACCTGTTCCTGCTTACCGATTTATATTTGGTGAACCGACTGAACAAGTGGCATCCCAACCAAGTGAGCGGAGTGGAGTTGGAACTGCACGATTATGGCAGACTGGAAGAAGCTACCTACCGGATAGCCGATGAAATAAGCAGATATACAGATGCTTATGGGGCAGATTACTGTGTGCGTAATGTGGAGCAACTGAATCCGTCTATTTTTGCATGGCTCGATATATTGGATGTCAATATATGGGTGATTCTTATCTTGATGCTTGGCGTGGCAGGTTTTACGATGGTTTCGGGATTGCTCATTATTATCATTGAACGTACCTCCATGATTGGTGTCCTGAAATCTTTGGGTGCCGATAATCTTACTATCCGCAAACTGTTTCTTTGGTTGGCGGTGTTTCTTATCGGAAAGGGTATGTGGTGGGGAAATGTAATAGGGTTGGCTTTTTATTTTGTCCAAAAACAATTCGGTCTGTTCCAACTCGATCCGGAGACGTACTATATGGACACCGTTCCCGTATCTTTTAATCTTTGGATTTTCTTGTTGCTGAATATCGGTACATTGCTGGCTTCGATCATAATGTTATTGGGACCATCGTATCTCATCACACGGATTCATCCGGCAAACTCCATGCGCTACGAGTAGTCTTCTTTGAGGATTGTCACTTCCTTAAGAATCCGCTTCTCTTCCTAAACAGGCAGTAGAGTTTCCAGCGGAGAGATTGCAGGGGTTGAAGCATGTCGAACGCAGGCAGTGTCCAGTAATACCTGCGTTGTTCGTTCAAGTCTTTTGCAGTACGGTTGATGACGGTTGCCTGCAAGATGAAACGGAGTATCCATAGAAGGAACGCAATGCTTGCCGTCAACCAATGGAAATTCAGCATCCCCGTTACGAATGTTGCTATCCATGCGGCATAGAATGCTATTCGCGTAGTGGTTTCCCCTCCCGACAACCAACGTTGTGCACCGCGATAGAGACGGGCGGTAGATGCGTAACCTATCTTTTCTTCCCGCCAGTCTTTGGAGCGTAATACGGGCTGCATGCGTACGATGGCATTCGTATCGGTCTCCACGCGGGTATTTTCCACCGTTGCCACATGGTTGATGAATAGGTCATCATCTCCCCGTTGCAGATTGAGGTGAGCAGAAAACCCTTTTTCCCTGTAGAACAGTTCCTTGCGGTAGGCAAGGTTGCGCCCGATGCCCATATACGGGCTTCCGGCAAGCGCGAAACCGAGGTAACGCATGGCGGTGAAGAGATTGTCGAATGCCACACGTTTATGCAACCAGCCTTTGCCACGCTCATAACCGCTGTATCCCAGTACGATTTCCGTGCTCGAGGTGAAGTTGCGTGCCAACAGGCGCAACCATTGGTTGCTTTGCGGGCGGCAATCGGTTTCGGTAAATACGAGCCAATCGTATTTGCTCGCTTTCACACCAAGGGTGGCGGCAAGTTTTTTCCGGCTGATGTAGCGTGAAGAGTCGGGTACAAAGCTATGGTAGAGGTGGGGATATTTCTCTTCCAGCAAGGTGAGATAGTCTTCACTTTCATCCGTTTCGCCATCGTTGATAACAATAACCTCGAACTGCGGATAATCCTGCTCCAGTACCGCCGTCAGGTTGCGGCGCAGACTCTCGGACTTCTCGCGGGCGCAGATGATGACCGATATAGGGGGCAACTCTTGCGAGAAAGACACACTATTTCGTTGCACGGCACGATTGTGCGCGTGGATACGGTTGTACAGACAAAAATAGTAAAGGGCTTGAACGAGAAAAAGTACTCCTGTTGTTGCGAGTAATATCTTTTCGGTGGTGTCGAATGTAAATGCCTCCATGTTGTGTCGTATGACGTTTTTAGAATGTGCAAAGTTATGAAATTTGCTATAGAATCGTATGGCTTGGTGCGGATAATTTCATTTCCGGAACCACTTCGAATCTCGTTTCGGGAAAATATACGGACAGGTAATTTCGTATATATCGCATCGTATCATCCTGTATGGTTTTGTCCTCTACTGTAGGATAAAGGTTGTACAATACGGTGTCGAGTATAATTTTCCGGTGCCGGATTGCCTCAAGGCTTAGAAGGGTGTGGTTAATGCTGCCTAACTTGCCGGACGTCACGAAAATAAGGGGGTAGTTCTTTTCGGCAATATAATCAATAGTGAGGTACTCTTCCGTCAGTGGCACCATCAGTCCGCCGGCACCTTCCACAAGTACAATATCATAGCGGCGTGCCAGTTCGTGCGTGGCGCGTTCTATCTTGTCAAAGTCAATAGGGCGGTTGTCAATACGTGCCGCAAGATGGGGAGAGCAGGGGTAAGAAAAAATTTCGGGCATCGTGAGCCTCTCTTCATCCTCGGGCAGATAACCCGTGCCCATGATGCGGCGGTGCAGGTCAATGTCCTCGGAGCGGCCGGTGTTTCCGGTTTGGATAAACTTCTGGGTGATGACGCGCAGTCCGTTTTGGGATAGTTTATTGGCGTACCAGGCGGTACAATAGCTTTTTCCGGCATCCGTGTCAATGCCACTAATGAAATAAATGTTTGGTTTCATGATTTTTTATGTTTAATTCTTTCTTGCAATTACATAAATCGGGTGGTAAGTCAACTGCACGCTGTTATCGGCATTGCCACACATCCGCACATACTCGTTGCAGAAATTTTGCAGGTGTCCGCGGGTCCAAATTCTTTTTTCCGTACCAGTCACTCCGGTCTGCTTCAAGTGATGTAGCACTTCGAGTGGAGTGCTGAAAGGCAGCGATACAATCTCCTCTTCAGCATGAAGCACTTTGAAGTGGGGGGAGAGCAGGGCTGTCAGGCTGTCGAGCGACAGATATTCCAAACCGTGTCCGGTCAGGGTATGTATCTCTCGCATGTTTTGCTTGCCGAAAGTACTGAACGCAAGAATGCCGCCGTCCGTGAGAAAGTGGTGGCAACGGGCAAAGAACCGCTCCGCATCGGTAAACCATTGCAATGTGGAGCAGGAAGTTATTAAGTCTGTGCCCGGCGGGAAGTCAAGTGTCTCCGCATCACACGGCAGAAAACTGATGTGCCCTTGATGGTCCCGATGGCAGATGTCGCTTATACATTCTTCCATTTCGGGGCAGATGTCGTTGAGTAACATCGTCTCCGGTTGCAACGCGTGCAGTAGCAGGCGGGAATAGCAGCCCGTTCCACACCCGAACTCCGCAATATGGTGGAAAGGCGAGGTTGCGGTGGGCGGGCAAGCATGCTCTGTGAGTAGGTGTAACATTTTCTCCGCTACTTGTTGCTGCACACGGGCTTCGCGGCCGTACGTGTTTCGTGCATGGGCAAATCGCCTTGCAACGAGATTTTTATCAATGGATTTTGGGGTAGTCAAAGTCATGTTTTCAGTCATTATGCCAGATACTTATTTTTAAGAAGACATAAGAAGTCGTCGGCAGGCATCTCCCACATTTCTTGCAGTAACAGTCGGAAGATGGTTTCGTCATAGTGTGCACTGTCAGTCAAGATTATAGTGCTGTGATTATGACATCCGTAGTTGCATTTTAGATTCTCGGGCGGAAAGATACGATCGTTATTACCGATAATCACATAGTTGTATTCGTAACGGCATTGAGGGCGGCATTCATCACTTTTTTCATCGGGAGTGGTGTTGCCGTCTTTATTTGTATCTCCGCTCGTTGCGAAATATTGTTCCCGAATGAGTGCCAGTTCCTCTTTTATCTCATCGAAGTTCCGTCGGGGAGTGATTTCCATGAATGCTTTGTAGGCTTGACTGTCTTTACACATGCGGCGCAAGAATTTCTGGAGTGTGACGGGAGTGAGTCCGTCAAGCGTACCCTGATAGATATTCAGCGGAATGCCGTGAACATCGCTGATGGGGTGTGTACTGCCGTTGAAAGCAAAACTAAGCACGTTGTTTTTGGGCATGTTGCTCAGGATGAGGGAAGCCGCCCACACGCCCATAGACCACGCCACTACGTTTACTTGCCGATAGCGGGTGAAGACGGATTTGTCGAAATCGGGCGTACGATAGTCGTAGCAAATCATGTAGTCCATATCTTTGGGACGGTATTGTCTGAAAAGTGTTTCGTCCGTTGCCCAACCGGCAAACAGCAGGAGCAACTTCGGATAGTTCTCGTGTATGATGTAAACTTGTTTCATTCTTCTTTGGTTCTGTCTTTCTTTGGTTATAAGCGGGTGTTTCAGTGGTAAGTTTCAATCATGAACACTGATGTAATCACTCAGTTTCTTTATTTCTTCTTTCTTGATTTCCGCTGTCAGTGAGAAGCGGATGCGCGATGTCCCTTCCGGTACCGTGGGCGGGCGTACGGGTAGGGCGTAGAAACCGTGCCGTTGCAATGCTTCTGCCTGTAGGACAGCATCGGCACTCTGTCCCACTATCATCGGCACGATGTGGCTTACGCTGGGGCACGCATATCCTCGTGCCTGCAAGGTTTCGCGCAGCATCCGGCTAACCTGTGCCAAATGTCTCCGCCGGACTTGCATATCCGCCAACCGGCGCACAATGAACAGTGTCCATGCTATATTTACGGGGGGAAGCCCAGTAGTGAAGATGAGCGTGCGCATACGATTTACGAGATATTCGCGTATCACTTTGTTGCATACAATATAGGCACCTGCGGATGCTGCCGCTTTGCCGAACGTGCCTACCAGGAAGTCGATGTCGCCGATGCACTCCAGTTCCTCGGCACAACCGAGCCCTTGCCTGCCGCGTACGCCGAAAGCGTGGGCTTCGTCTACATAGAGCAGTACATTGCTAAAACGGCGTTTCAGTTCTACCAAAGCCGTTAGATTGGCTTCGTCGCCGTCCATACTGAAGATGCTTTCGGTGACGATGATGATTTGGCGGAAAGCGGCGTGATGCTCCGCCAACAACCGCTCCAGTTGCTTCAGGTCATTGTGACGATAGCGGATACACTTGGCGGCGGAAAGGCGGATGCCGTCAATCAGGCTGGCGTGGACAAGCTTGTCGGCAAGTATCAGTGTGCGCGCATCGCTCACAGCGGGCAGGATGCCTGTGTTGGCGTGGTATCCGCTGTTGAAGATCAGTGCGGCTTCCGTGCCGAAAAGATATGCCAGTTCGGCTTCCAGTTCTTCGCAGACGGTAAAGTTGCCCGTCAGTAGGCGTGAAGAGGAAGCGCTCGGCAAGAATGTGTCCGGGGTGAGCGTGTGCAGAAACTCTTCACGTAGCGTACGGTCGGATGCCAACCCCAGGTAGTCGTTTGACGAGAGATTCAGCATACGCCTACTATCTATGATGACATCCCTTCCGTCGTGTGTCATTGAGGGCAGGTGGCGTAGGTTGCTATGTTCCTCAAGGAATTGCAACTCTTGCTGCATTGGTGAGAATATGGTCATGGTATGAATATTTGTCATGTTTATTCCTCCCGGATTTCTTTTACAATCTTAATCAATCCTTTTGTTAGTTTCTCAAGTTGTTCCGGTTCAATGATAAAAGGCGGCATCAGATACACTAATTTGCCGAACGGACGCACCCAGATACCCTCTTCGACAAAACGGCGTTGCATCCAAGCCATGTCCACAGGCTTACGGGTCTCGATGACACCGATGGCTCCGAGTATGCGCACGTCTGCCACTTGCGGCAAGTGCCGGGCAGGTTCCAACTCTTGTTTCAGTTGCGCCTCGATGCGCGCCACTTTCTCCTGCCAGTTGTATTCGGGTGAGGTGAGTAAGCGTATCGATTCGCACGCCACGGCACATGCCAATGGATTTCCCATGAAAGTGGGTCCGTGCATGAATGCCCCCGGGGCATGGTTGGAGATAGTGTCTGCCACCTCGTTGGTGGCGAGTACAGCCGACAGTGTCATGTATCCGCCGGTCAGTGCCTTGCCAATACACATGATGTCCGGTTCCACTCCGGCGTGTTCCCAAGCAAACAGCTTGCCGGTGCGTCCGAAGCCGGTTGCTATTTCATCGAAGATAAGCAGTAGGCGGTGCTTGCGGCACAACCTTGCCGCTTCGCGCAGGTATTGCGGATGATAGAACCACATCCCGCCTGCACCCTGCACCACAGGTTCCAATATCAGGGCGGCAAGTTCATCGGCATGCTGTTCAATGAGTTCTTCCAGCGGTCGGATGTCTTCGGGGTTCCACTCGCCGTCAAAACGTGAGCGGGGTTGCGGCACGAAATAGCGTACAGGCAGTGCCGAGCCGAACAGTGAGTGCATTCCCGTCACAGGGTCGCAGACTGACATGGCGTTCCACGTATCTCCGTGGTAGCCGTTACGCAGGGTGACGAAGTTCTGCTTCTTGTTTGATGCGTCCGGTTGCGAGCCGTTCTGCCCTTTGGCATACCAGTACTGCACCGCCATCTTCAGTGCCACTTCCACTGCTACCGAACCGGAATCAGCATAGAATATCTTCTGCATGGAAGGGGGCACCAACGGTAACAACAGTTTGCCCAGTTCGATGGCGGGGGCGTGCGTCAGTCCGCCGAACATGACATGTGACATTCTGCCAAGTTGTTCCGTTGCGGCTCGGTTTAGTGCCGGATGGTTATACCCGTGCACGGCACACCACCATGAGGACATCCCCTCTATCAGTGTCTGTCCGTTTTCCAATGTGATTGTTGCTCCGGCGGCTTGCTTCACCTTGTAGACGGGCAGCGGATTGGTGGTCGAAGTATACGGATGCCACAGGTGTTCACGGTCGAACTGCGAGCTGCAGAACTCGTATCCGGCTTCCTCTATCAACTTCTTGTCTTCGGACACTTTGGAACCGAGCGTTGTCAGCAGGTCTCCTACGATGGCGGAGTTGATTCCTATATGCAATGCTTTCCTCACCACATCTTTATCCAGTTGCGAGCGTCCGCCCGCAAAGCGCAGAGAGGCGGTGGGGTTGATGAAGCGGAACAGGGCGATTGTGACCAACACCTCTTCTTCTGTCAGCGGCGGTACGTTCTCTAACGGAGTGCCCGGAATGGGGTTAAGCAAGTTGATGGGAATGGACTGTACGCCCAGTTCCTTCAACGTGAAAGCGAATTCGATGCGCTGTTCCATCGTCTCGCCCATGCCGATGATGCCGCCGCTGCAAATGTCCATGCCTGCGTTGCGGGCGGCTTGCAGGGTACGCAGCTTGTCTTCTTGCGTATGTGTGCTGCACAGGGCGGGAAAGAAAGAGGGAGCGGTTTCGAGATTACAGTGGTAACGTGTGACGCCGGCGTCGTGCAGGCGCCGCAGTTCGTTTTCATCCAGTAGCCCTAAAGAAGCGCATAGCTGTATGGACGAGTGGCGGCGGATGTGCCACACTGTGTCACAAAGTTGTTCCAATTGTCGGGAAGAGGGTTTTCGTCCGCTGGTGACGAGGGAGAAACGATTGATGCCTTGTCGTTCGTTGTATTGCGCTTGCCTGAGACATTCCTTGGCGGGGAGCAGGTCGTAGGTATCGACCGTGGTGTGGTGGTGGGCGGATTGTGCGCACCATTTGCAGTTTTCGGGGCAGTGTCCCGACTTGGCATTGATGATGGAGCACATGTCAAACTCATGCTGTGCACACTGTACGGTAATTTCGTGTGTAGCGGCATATAGCGCTTCACGGTCGGCGGTGTTCGCCAGCCAGGCGGCTTGCTTGGGCGATATGTCTATGCCTGCCAATACCTGGGCTTTCAGTTCATTAATAGTCATGGTGTGAATGAAATAGGGGAGAGTCTGAACCGCGTCTTGCTTCCGTAGCGAGCTGTCTGCCACGTTTTTGCGCAGGCAACCGATGGTGACGCACCTGCCTATGCTGGCAAATGCAGCGTATGCTTTCCGGCTCCAGCGCCGGAAACGTATCGTCTGTCTGTGGTTCGGTTGTTTTCGTTTCACGGTTTCAGCGTCTCGTTGTAGGTTCTTTGTCTTAACGGCTGCAAATGTATGGAAAAACCGTGATATAACCATCGTAAAATGGAAGTGGCATGAAAATATTCCTCGTCCGTAGGGAACTATATTTTTGTTTCCATCAATCTTTTCGTCCGACAGTCGTTTTCTTTTCGTCCGACAACTGTCGAACGATAATTCAACAGCTGTCGAACGAAAGGGAAATATATGTCGGACGATTACTTTTTAGTAAGGAAAAGATAGATTACCGCTTTTTACATTTTTAAATGCCCGGATTGTATTGGTAACTTACGGTCTCATTTGTTTTCAATGACGCCTGTACGTCAATCAGCCGCTGGTTTCGGCTACCGCGAAAGCAGAGATCTTCATCGCGCAGCTCTTTTTTGAACTTGCCGTCTACCAGCACATCGATATACTCTAATAGTTTTGCTTGGCGGGGATTGCGCAACAAGGTTTCGAAAGTATATCCGGTGTAACACCAGATGCTTTTCCGGCTTTGCTGCTTGATGGCTTGCGCCAGTTCGGTGAAACCTTCCGGCTGGAACATCGGGTCGCCTCCGCTGAACGTGACGTCTGCGAAACTGTCGGCAAGTACTTTTTGCAATATTTCATCGGTACTCATCCAACGACCGTGGTTAATGTCCCACGACTCCGGATTGTGGCAGCCCGGACATCCGTTGGGGCATCCGGCTGCGTAGATGGCAGTGCGGAAACCGGGACCGTCTACCGTGGTATCTTCTAATATGTCGAGAATGGAAAGCACTTTTTTTAATTGGGAATTAAGGATTGAGAAATAATACTTCCGTTGTTTTTTTAGTTGTGGATGACGCGGTCGTTGAGTTCGGCAAGCTTGGCCTGATTCCAACGGTCGGTAGTGCCCACTAAGTAGCCGGTGATTCGTTGCAGCTTGTCGATATGGGTGCTGCCGCATTTGGGGCAAACTTCCAGGTTGGCGGTGGAGTTTTCGTATCCGCATGCCAGGCAACGGTTGCGATTGTGATTTACCGAACCATAGCCGATGTTGTAATGGTCCATCATGTCCACTACCCGCATGATGACTTCGGGATTATGGGTGGCATCGCCATCTATCTCCACATAGAAGATGTGTCCGCCACGTGTCAGGTCGTGATAGGGGGCTTCAACTTCCGCTTTGTGACGGGCGCTACATTTGTAGTACACGGGTACATGGTTGGAGTTGGTGTAGTAGTCACGGTCCGTGATGCCCGGCAGGTTGCCGAACTTCTTGCGGTCTACGCGCGTGAACTTGCCCGACAGACCTTCGGCTGGAGTGGCAAGCACACTGTAGTTGTGCTGGTAGTGGTCAGAGAACTGATTGGCGCGGTCACGCATGTACGTTACGATTTTTATTCCCAGTTCCTGTGCCTCTTCCGACTCTCCGTGATGTTTGCCCAATAGAGCCACGAGACACTCTGCCAACCCGATGAACCCGATGCCCAATGTACCTTGGTTGATGACGGACGAGATGTCATCATTCGGTTTGAGCTTGTCGCAGCCTATCCACAGGGAAGACATCAGCAGAGGAAACTGTTTGGCAAATGCCGTCTTCTGAAACTCCATGCGTTCGTGGAGCTGGCGTGCGGTGATATCAAGCATGGCGTCCAGTTTGGCGAAAAAGTGAGCAATGCGCTGCTCCTTGTCCGCCGTACCCATACATTCTATGGCAAGGCGTACGATGTTGATAGTGGAGAAAGAGAGATTGCCACGCCCGATGGATGTCTTGGGTCCAAAACGGTTTTCGAATACGCGCGTACGGCATCCCATCGTTGCTACTTCGTGTTCATAGCGTTTAGGGTCGTCTGCTTTCCAGTCATCGTTACGGTTGAAGGTGGCATCCAGATTCAGGAAGTTCGGAAAGAAACGACGTGCAGTTACTTTGCAGGCAAGCTGGTAGAGGTCGTAGTTGCGGTCCTCAGGCAGATAGCTTACGCCGCGTTTCTTTTTCCATATCTGAATGGGGAAGATAGCGGTTTCGCCGTTGCCTACTCCTTGATATGTGCTTTTAAGTAGTTCGCGGATGATGCAGCGACCTTCTGCGGAAGTGTCCGTGCCATAGTTGATGGAGCTAAACACCACTTGGTTTCCACCGCGCGAATGTATCGTATTCATGTTGTGTATGAAGGCTTCCATAGACTGATGTACACGTGCCACAGTCTTGTTCACGGCATGTTGCACGATGCGGTCGTCGCCCTCCAACCCGTCCAGCGGCTGCTTCAGATAGTCTGCCAGTTTTTTGCAATAGAGGTGTGAGTAGTCCTTTCCGTTGAGTTCTTCGAGGTTCTTTACCTCTTCAATATAACTGTTGCGTACGTAGGGGGCGAGGTAGAAGTCGAAAGCTGGAATAGCCTGTCCTCCGTGCATTTCGTTTTGGGCGGTTTCCAACGAGATGCATCCCAGGATGCTGGCGGTCTCAATGCGTTTGGCAGGGCGCGATTCTCCGTGTCCGGCAGAGAAACCGTAGGTGAGGATATGGTCCAGCGGATGCTGTACGCAGGTCAAACTCTTGGTAGGGTAATAATCTTTGTCGTGGATGTGCAGATAGTTGTTGCCAACGGCATTCAGTACTTCTTCACTCAGCAGGTAATCGTCTACGAAAGGCTTGGTGGTTTCGCTGGAAAACTTCATCATCATGCCTGCCGGTGTGTCGGCGTTCATGTTGGCGTTTTCGCGGGTGATGTCATTGGATTTGATGTTGATAATCTCCAAAAACATATCCCGCGTCTTTGCTTTGCGGGCTATGCTACGCTGATTGCGGTAGGCGATGTATTTTTGTGCGACATCCTTGCGGCTACTCTTCATTAGTTCCATTTCCACGAGGTCTTGGATGGCTTCTACCGTCATTTGGGCATCGCCTTTGAAAGAGATGTGGTCGGTAATCTGGCGTATCAGTTGCATGTCTTCTCCTTTGTCCGTATGAAGCATGGCTTTGCGGATGGCTGTTACTATTTTTTCTTCGTTGAAGCCGACGATGCGTCCGTCACGCTTGAGTACCGTTTGTATCATGTTGATTGTATATTTTTTTGATTTTACAATAGGCTTAATTACGAAACAAAGGTAGGGGAACTTTTCATAAGTTTTCTGTTTTGGAAAACTTTTCTTGGGTTAAAAACGGTTAACGTATTGATAAACAGTGGTTGTTTTATGCGGAATAGAAAACTTTCCGAGTTTTGGCGTTTGCGTAGTTGTACTGTTTCAGTAATTGTATGGGATGGTATTGTGTAGGTTTGGGGTTGTAAAATCACTATCGCATTAGTTTCCCAATCTGCCTGGAAATGGTATGTGTCATAATGTTCAAACACGGATTTCACGGATTTTACGGAACTGCCATCTGGCAAAATCCGTATCGTCCGTGTAATCCGTGTCTGTTCTTTGTTCTTTTTTCTTTTTTCTGTCGGCTTTCCTTTCTTTGCCTTATTTCAGGATTTCCGCCAGCTTATCTTGCAGTTCTTTACCGTGCAGACCGCGTGCGAGAATGGTGCCGTCGCTACTTATCAGTACCACATGCGGGATGCTGCTCACGGCATACAACTTGGCGCCTTCGCAGTTCCAGTATTTCAGGTCGGACATTTGCGGCCAGGTGATGTTCAGCCGTTTGATAGCTTCTTTCCAGGAGTCAGCGCTTTGGTCTAAAGAAACACCTACGATTTCGAAGTTTTTATCTTTGTATTTGGCGTATGCCTCTACTAAGTTCGGCATTTCGCGGCGACAGGGACCGCACCAGCTTGCCCAAAAGTCTACGAGTACAGTCTTGCCTTTACCTGCATAGTCGGACAGTTTCACGGTTTTGCCTTCGGGTGTCTGCATTTCGAAGTCGGTGAACTTCTGTCCCACGGCGGTGGCTTTCATCTTTTCCACATTCTCTTTGATGCGGATGATGGTTTCGTCAACGGCGTATGCTTCGGGGATTTGAGGCATCAATGGATCAAGCTCTTCTACACTCATGTAGTAATGGTTCTTCTTGAGCAGGAATACACCCACCGCATTGTTGATATTCTGTTTGATACCCTCTTTGGCGACAGCGGTGTACTGCTTTTCCAACTCGTTCATTTGTTTGGCTTTGGCTTCGCGTTGTTCGTCTGTCAGGGCTGTGTCGGCTATGGATTGGTAGATGACATTAATCTGTCTGTTCAGTTCATTTTGACGGTCGCGGATACTTTGGTACAAGTCATTGTTGGTTGTACCTGTGGCAGAGTCGTTTTCACCGGAACTGAGTTTGATGTTGACTGTTCCGTTCTCAAGGAAGAAGTCCATTAGCATGCCTTCTTTGCCCGATGGGCGGCAGGTGATGTAACGGTTGACAGCTGAGTCTTGCGTACCTTTGAAGGTAAATGTTCCATTGGTGATGACTGCGGAGTCGAGCTTTACGAGTTGGCGTCCTTCTGCGGTTTGCAGGAAGACAGTGTCTCCATCGGCTGCGCCTTCTACTGTTCCGGTTACGGTATAACCGTTGTTTCCGCTGTTACAAGCTGCGAATACGGCAGCGGCAGCGAACAAGTAAGTAAGTTTTTTCATTGCTTTGTTTTTTAGGTGAATAATTTATGCGGACAAAGATAGCAATAAAAAATCCCCATCGGTATAACCGATGAGGATTTTATGTTTTTTGTCCCTTTTTCATAGGGGTAACCGTGCACTGGTCTTATTCTGCAGCAGCTTCTTCGGCGGGAGCTTCGGTAGCTTCTACTTCGGCAGGTGCTTCAGCGGCAGCTTTAGCAGCTTCTTCAGCGGCTTTCTTTTCTGCCAGCGCTTTGGCTTTC
>NZ_CAJTSC010000006.1:0-29657 GCF_910578895.1 uncultured Bacteroides sp. | reverse complement strand
GCTTCGAGACGTGCTTTGGCTTCTGCTTTCTTTGCTTCTTCGTCCTTAGCTTTCAGGGCAGCTAAACCGTTTTGCTTATTGTTCTTCCAAGCTTCGAACTTAGCTTCTGCTTCTGCTTCGCCGAATGCGCCTTTTGCTACACCACCAAGAAGATGTTTCTTCATGTATACGCCTTCACGAGAGAGGATACTGCGAACAGTGTCTGTGGGTTGTGCGCCTTTCAGCACCCAGTTGAGTGCGCGGTCGAATTTCAAATCTACTGTGGCAGGATTGGTGTTGGGATTGTAAGTACCAATCTTCTCAATAAATTTACCATCACGTGGTGCTTTTACGTCTGCAATTACGATAGAGTAGAAAGCATAGCTCTTACGTCCATGTCTTTGCAATCTGATTTTTGTTGCCATTTTTAATAAATGTTTTTTAGTTAATGATTTGAATGATGCTGCTAACTCGTAACAGCGGGTGCAAAGGTAGGAAAGAATTTCGAATTTTGAATGATGAATTTAAATTCTAAGTTAAGAATTATGATTTATTATCTTATACTTGTCATTTAAGTGGAACAAAAATAGGAAATAGTACAGTACATAAGTATAAAGTAACTAACTCAAAATTCGTAATTCAAGATTCTCCCGAATATTTCTTCGGATACCTTATCAATATCGCCACCAGTGCGCAAACTCCCATACAGAACGGGTAGTACAGATGCTCTATGATGCTGAGTGGTGATATGCCCGCCAGTTTTGCGGCTATTAGCATCTGCGCGCCGTAAGGAATGACACCTTGGACGAGGCAGGAGAATGTATCAAGTATGCTTGCCGTTTTTCGGCGGTCTATACGGAAGCGGTGGGTTATGTCTTTGGCAATCGGACCGGTGGTGATGATGGCGATGGTGTTGTTGGCGGTGCAGAGGTTGGCTACGCTCACCAGTGCGGCTATGCTAAATTCCGCGCCCCGCTTACTTGTGACGTGGCGGGTGAGTCGGGTGATAAGAAAGTCAATTCCGCCGTTGTAGCGTATAGTTTCCAGCATTCCGCCTGCCAGCAGGGTGATGATGATAAGTTCGCCCATGCCGGTGATGCCTGTCCCCAGTGCCGCAGACCAATCGAAGAGCCCCGTCCCGGTGAAAAGCCCTACAATACCGGTAGAGCAAATTCCGAGTAATAACACCAATACCACGTTCATCCCCGCTATCGCTGTTCCCAGCACGATGAGGTAGGGGATGACTTTTATCCATTCCAATTCTTGTACCTGTGGGGCGGCAGACAAGGATAGTCCCTGAAAGATGTAGATACCTAACACCACGAGTGCCGCCGGTACTACAATCAGGAAGTTCACCTTGAACTTGTCTTTCATGGAGCAACCCTGTGTACGAGTGGCGGCAATCGTGGTATCCGATATGAACGAAAGGTTATCCCCGAAGAATGAACCGCCTGCCACTACTGCCACTATGTAGGGCAGGTCGATGCCTGTCTTTTCTGCGAGTCCCACTGCTACCGGTGTGAGCGCAACAATAGTCCCTACGCTTGTACCTACGGCCAGGGATATGAAACAAGCGGCAATAAAGATACCCGCTAAGAGCAGGTTATCCGGTAGGATGTGTAGGGTGAGGTTCACCGTGGCATTGATAGCTCCCATCTGCTTAGCACTCTGCGCAAATGCGCCGGCAAGAACGAATATCCATATCATCAGCAGTATGTTCTTGTTGCCTGCTCCGGTGGAAAATTGTCGGAGACGCTCCTCGAGTTTCATTCCTCGCATAATGGCGATGGCGTAGCATGATGACAGCAGGAATGCTGTCGTGATAGGTACTGCGTAAAAATCATTTGCAAGCAACGATGTGACGAGATACAGGCAAAGAAATACCGCCAGTGGACTGAGTGACCACCAGCCGTTCGTAGGCTTGGGAGAAAGGGAAGAGTTTTTTGTATCTGCAGACATACTTTTCTGTTATGGAATTATAAAACGATATTCTGAGTAAATCGGCGACAAAGATACGAATAAGTCGAGCGCACACAAGTTTATTTGATTTTACCAAACGGAAAGTATCTAAAACGAAATTGAAGATGCGTAAAACAAAACAAGATGTACCAAAATTCCGTTAAAATTCTGGCACATCTTAAAGTATGGATGAGACTTATCCGAGGACTTTTATAAAAACAGCCTTACAAAGTCACCCCTGTCTTGAAAATTGCAATCTCTTTGTATCCCTTCTTTTCGTTGTTGACGAACTCGCCGCTTGCCACGCGGATGATATAGTCAATGAACCGCTCGCAGGTCTTCTCCATCGGTTCATTTTCGAGAATGATACCGGCGTTGAAGTCAATCCAGCCCGGTTTGTTCTTGGCAAGGGTGGAGTTGGTAGAGATTTTCATGGTAGGTACGTAAGTTCCGAACGGCGTTCCGCGTCCCGTGGTGAATAGCACCATGTGACATCCGCACGAAGCCAGGGCAGTAGCCGCTACCAAATCGTTGCCCGGGGCTGAAAGCAGGTTCAGTCCCTTCACTTTCAAGCGTTCGCCATAGGCGAGCACGCCGTTCACGTAGCTCTTGCCACATTTTTGGGTACATCCCAACGCTTTATCTTCAAGCGTGGAGATGCCGCCTGCCTTGTTTCCAGGAGAGGGATTTTCGCCCACTGGTTCACCGTGTGAAAGGAAATACTCCTTGAAGTCGTTAATCAGTTTTACCGTCTCCTCAAATAGTTCCTTGTTGCGGCAGCGGTTCATCAGTATGGTTTCCGCGCCAAACATTTCGGGTACTTCCGTCAGTACACTTGTGCCGCCTTGCGCGATAAGGAAGTCGGAAAACATGCCCAATAGCGGGTTCGCTGTGATACCGGAGAAACCGTCGGAGCCACCGCACTTCAGTCCTACGCGCAGTTCGCTCAAGGGTACGTCTACGCGCTCGTCCTTGCAGGCTTTCTCGTAAAGTTCCCGCAGTAGCGTCATACCTTCCTCGTATTCATCGCCCACTTTCTGCGTCACCATGAACTTCACGCGTTCCGTGTCATAGTCGCCCAAAAACTCGCGGAACACATCCGGCTGGTTATTCTCGCACCCCAATCCCACTACAAGTACAGCACCTGCATTGGGGTGCAGCACCATGTCGCGCAAGATTTTCTTGGTATTTTCGTGGTCGTCTCCCAATTGAGAGCAACCGTAGTTATGCGGAAATGCCATGATTGCGTCCACACCTTTGCCTCCGGTTTCGTGCCGCAGGCCCTCTGCTAGTTGGCTGGCGATGCCGTTCACACAACCTACCGTGGGGATGATCCACACTTCATTACGCACTCCCACATCGCCATTCTTGCGACGGTATCCTTTGAATGTCAGGTTCTTGTACGGAATGTCCAAGTTTACTTCCGTAGGATTATACGTATAGTCCAACAACCCGGCAAGGTTAGTCTTGATGTTGTCCTCGTTCATCCAATCGCCTTGATATTTGGCAGTGCAGGCATGTCCGATGGGATAACCGTATTTAATCACATTTTCCCCCTCTTTAAAATCTTTTAGAGCGAACTTATGTCCGGCAGGCACATCCTCGTTTAGGACAATCTCCTTGCCGTCTACTATAAACTTTTCGCCGGCAACCAATGTCGTGATTGCTACTGCAACGTTGTCGGCAGGATTAATTTTCAGATACTTTGTTTCCATATAGTATGTTTTTAGTTGGTTTCGTTCGATAACTCTTCGTTCTTTATATCTTCCTTACTTATTATAATAATATTCGATATTCTCCTTTGTCAGTAAATCTATCGGCATGAAATTCTCCCTTGCTATTTCCTTTTTCAGAATCAGATAGTCGCATAGCGTTTTGATGCCATCAAATCCCTGCAAGGTAGGCTGTTGTGCAATGAGGAAAAAGATACTTCCCGCCTTCAGGCAGTCCACGTTGCGTTTCAGCAGGTCATATCCCATAAGGTTGAAATCTGTTTTTTGGTGTCTTTGCAGGTATTCGCCGATAACGTATGCTTTGGAGTTGAAAGTGATGCCGTTCTTTACGGTGGGATGGGTACGGAAGAAGTCGTCCAGCATCTGTGCGTCCTCACTGTCGCGTTTGGCGTGCAGGTTCAGTTCCCAAATACGGCAGGCGGGGTGATGTTCCAGCATATACTGGCGGAAGCCCACTTCCCGTCGCTCCTGTTGGTTGGAACCCACAATGCCTTCGTTTATCTTGCGAAAGATGACAATCTCCTGCGCATCCTCGCCGGCAAGCAGCATCAGCATACGTGCGGCGAAATATCCGCTTTGGTGCGAGTTCTGCCCGAAGAAAGAGAGAGCGGGTGCTTCCTTGATGTTCGAGTCTATATATATATAAGGTATATGTAGTTTCTCCAGTTCATTGGTGAAAGGGGTGGTGTATTGCGGGGCAGTAGGTGCAAAGAGTACGCCATCGGGTCTGGTCTCCACGATGTTACACGCCGCATGGGCAAAAGAGTGGTAGTCGTACGGATCGTAGTAGGTTAGTTTCACTGTGATGTTGAAGTCTGAGTAAGTGGTCAATGCCTCGTGTATACCGCTCTCTACATCGGTCCAGTATTCGCCCGTATCATGTTGCGGTAGCAGGCAGGCAAACGCGTACTTCTTGTTCGAAGCTAATGCACTGGCATACATGTTGGGTTGGTAGTCCAGTTTTTCCAATATCTCTTCCACTCGTTTGCGGCTGGTTTCCGATACTCCGCTACGCCCGTGTATAACGCGGTCTACGGTCCCCACCGACACATCCGCCATCTTGGCGATATCTTTGATTCGAATCCTTTCCATCTGTGATAGGTTGCTGTTACTATGAATCGCTCTTGTGCTCGTGCACAATAATAATCTAAATATTTTCTCCACAAATATATAACAATTTTTGTAATTACGAAAATTATTGTATCTTTGTGCCCGCACACGAAAGATGCGGATGGTGGACTTTATTGTTGTTTATTCCGCATTTTATCAGGATGTTAGCTCCTTTTGGAAATGCAATGATAATTTGTAAGAGTCAATTTAATCATATATTTAATAAAAACATAGAATTATGGGAAAGAAAGTCGTTACATTAGGTGAGATTATGTTGAGACTGTCCACTCCGGGCAATACTCGTTTCGTACAGTCCGATTCATTTGACGTAGTATATGGTGGCGGTGAGGCAAATGTTGCTGTCAGTTGTGCTAACTACGGTCATGATGCCTATTTTGTAACAAAATTGCCGAAGCACGAAATCGGTCAGTCGGCAGTAAACGCTTTGCGTAAATATGGTGTAAAGACAGACTTCATCGCCCGTGGTGGCGACCGTGTAGGTATATACTATTTAGAGACCGGTGCATCCATGCGTCCCAGCAAGGTGATTTATGACCGTGCCCACTCTTCAATTGCCGAAGCTGATGCTGCGGATTTCGATTTTGATGCCATTATGGAGGGAGCTGATTGGTTCCACTGGTCGGGGATTACTCCTGCCATTTCCGATAAGGCTGCCGAGCTTACCCGTTTGGCATGCGAAGCAGCTAAACGTCATGGAGTTACAGTGTCTGTAGACCTTAATTTCCGTAAAAAACTTTGGACGAAAGAGAAAGCACAGTCTATCATGAAACCTCTGATGCAGTATGTAGACGTATGTATCGGCAACGAAGAAGATGCTGAACTCTGTCTCGGTTTCAAACCCGATGCCGATGTGGAAGGTGGTAAGACGGATGCCGAAGGTTACAAAGGTATTTTCAAGGCGATGGCTAAGGAATTCGGTTTCAAATATGTTATCTCTACTTTGCGCGAATCGTTTTCTGCAACACATAACGGCTGGAAGGCAATGATTTACAATGGTGAGGAATTCTACGAATCAAAACGCTATGATATCAATCCCATCATTGACCGCGTAGGTGGTGGTGACTCTTTCTCTGGCGGTATCATTCACGGTTTGCTTACGAAGCCCAACCAGGGAGCTGCCCTTGAATTCGCAGTGGCTGCTTCTGCCTTGAAGCACACTATCAATGGTGACTTTAATCTTGTTTCAGTAGAAGAAGTGGAAGCTTTGGCTGGAGGTGACGCAAGCGGGCGTGTTCAGCGATAAGAAGATAGGACAGAAGAGCGAGAGTGCTCCTTAAAAAAATGTTCTTTTGTTCTTCTGTTTAAAAAACTTGACAGCATAACTATTAAAAGCAGTAAAATGGCAAAATTTGATAAAATAGCCGTACTGAACAAAATCGGTTCAACCGGCATGGTACCTGTATTCTATCATAAAGATGCAGAAGTGGCAAAGAAAGTAGTAAAAGCCTGCTACGAAGGTGGTGTACGCGCATTCGAGTTTACCAATCGTGGTGATTTTGCGCACGAAGTATTTGCCGAAGTAGTGAAGTATGCGGCAAAAGAATGTCCTGAAATGGCTATGGGTGTAGGTTCTATTGTAGACCCTGCTACGGCAGCGCTTTATTTGCAGTTGGGTGCTAACTTTATCGTAGGTCCGTTGTTCAACCCCGAAATTGCTAAGATTTGTAATCGTCGCCTCGTTGCTTATACTCCCGGATGTGGAAGCGTGTCGGAAGTAGGTTTCGCACAAGAAGCAGGTTGTGACCTCTGCAAAATATTCCCTGGTGATGTATTGGGTGCCAAGCTTGTGAAGGGTCTTTTGGCTCCGATGCCGTGGTCTAAGTTAATGGTGACTGGTGGTGTGGAACCCACACAAGAGAACCTTACTTCTTGGATTAAAGCTGGTGTTTTCTGCGTAGGCATGGGTTCCAAGCTCTTTCCAAACGATAAGGTGGCTGCCGAAGACTGGACATACGTTACGGAGAAGTGTAAGGAAGCGTTGGCTTACATTGCCGAAGCAAGAAAATAATCATTTCTCCATAAGAGCCTGTTCCCCTATATTTTTCATTAGGGGACTATTGGAGGAGATGTAAAACAGGCTTTTATTTTTCATTTTGTTTAAAGGTGTTTAAAGGGAACAACCATCGGGATGCCACGCATTCCGGTGGTTTGTTTTTTGTTTATAAGTGTAAAAGCGGCTCTTGAACTCTAAAACAATGTTATAAGATACTCACTTTTTCCCGCTTCCGTTTGCGCACACGGAAAAAACACTTACCTTTGTAGTGCAGTTGTGAAACTGCTCATAAAGATTTAAAAATGTAAGTTTTCAATACAAGGTTATTAGTTTAGAGGTAAAAAGATTGCATTAGTTGATAAAATGGATTTATAAATTAAGAATAGGTAATTAGGTAAAGGTAAAAAAGGTTTTAATAGTTGTTTTGATAGGTAATTGAAGTTTGTTTTTTAGAGGTAAGAAGAAAGATTGATTTTTAGGTAACAACAATTTGACGTTAAGAAGAAAGAAAAGCCTTTTGGGCTTTTCTTACACGAGGCGAGGAGTTCGGAAGGACTTGCTCGTTTTTTTTATATCCACGCGCAGAGGCATGGAGTTGCCTTCCATTATGGTCAAGCCGGCGTAGAAACGAAGTGTTACCATTTTTTCTGTTGATTTAGCCTGAAAATTTTGGGTGTTTGTGTAAAAAGTCAGCATTTGTGTACTCTGCAAAAAATAGTGATTATACAATAAATACTTTTCGCACAGAAATTTGTATTTTTGCAATCCGTTTAATGAACTTGAATAGAAAACTTTAAAAACGAAATAGAATGGCAGTAGAATTGAAAGATCTGACCAAACGTAGCGAGAATTATTCGCAGTGGTACAACGAGTTGGTGGTAAAGGCTGATTTGGCAGAACAGTCGGCTGTGCGTGGATGTATGGTAATCAAGCCTTACGGGTACGCGATTTGGGAGAAGATGCAGCGTCAGTTGGATGAGATGTTTAAAGAGACGGGACATGTAAACGCTTATTTCCCTTTGCTCATCCCGAAATCATTTCTTAGCCGCGAAGCGGAACATGTAGAAGGATTTGCTAAGGAGTGTGCCGTGGTGACGCACCATCGTTTGAAGAATGATCCGAATGGTGGTGGTGTAGTAGTGGACCCTGCTGCAAAGTTGGAAGAGGAGCTTATCATACGTCCTACTTCGGAAACCATTATTTGGAATACTTATAAGAATTGGATTAACTCCTATCGTGACTTGCCTATCCTATGCAATCAATGGGCAAATGTGTTACGTTGGGAGATGCGTACCCGCCTGTTCCTGCGTACGGCTGAGTTCCTTTGGCAAGAAGGTCATACAGCGCATGCTACCCGTCAGGAGGCCGAAGAAGAAGCGGTGCGTATGCTGAATGTGTACGGTGAGTTTGCTGAAAAATACATGGCTATGCCCGTCATTAAAGGAGTGAAGTCTGCTAATGAACGTTTTGCAGGTGCTCTTGATACTTATACCATTGAGGCGATGATGCAAGACGGTAAAGCGTTGCAAAGTGGTACTTCGCACTTCTTGGGACAGAATTTTGCCAAAGCTTTCGATGTGCAGTTCGTAAACAAAGAAAACAAGTTGGAATATGTATGGGCTACTTCCTGGGGAGTGTCCACGCGCTTGATGGGTGCGCTTATCATGACGCATTCTGATGACAACGGTTTGGTGCTTCCGCCGCACTTAGCTCCGATACAGGTAGTAATAGTGCCTATCTACAAGAATGCCGAAATGCTTGCCAAGATTGATGAGAAAGTGGCTGGTATCGTAGCCAAACTGAAATCTATGGGTATTTCTGTGAAGTATGACAATGCCGATAACAAACGTCCGGGTTTCAAGTTTGCCGATTACGAAGTGAAGGGAGTGCCTGTTCGTTTGGTTATGGGTAGTCGCGACTTGGACAACAATACAATGGAAGTGATGCGTCGCGATACATTGGAAAAAGAGACTCGTTCTTGCGATGGTATTGAAGAGTATGTAAAAGACCTGCTTGAGGAAATCCAGGCAAATGTCTATAAGAAAGCGTTGGATTATCGCAATAGCCGTATTGCTGCAGTAGACAGTTACGAGGAGTTCAAGGAAAAGATTGAAGAAGGCGGCTTTATTTTGGCTCATTGGGATGGAACGCCCGAAACAGAGGAGAAGATTAAAGAAGAAACCAAAGCCACTATTCGCTGTATTCCGTTCGACTCTTTCGTGCCGGGAGATAAAGAATCTGGTAAATGTATGGTTACGGGCAAGCCGTCTGTCTGCCGTGTGATATTTGCACGTTCTTATTAATTCTCTCTAATTTTGTAAGACAAGTTAATTCATGGGTGTGTGTCAAAATTAAAACAGACAAGTTATGTCATTTTGATACATACCCATAATTTTTTTATCCCCATGAAATACAACTGTTGCTTTAAGGTGTTTTTTGGTGTTATGGCGAGGAATTGACAGCTGC
This sequence comes from uncultured Bacteroides sp., assembly GCF_910578895.1. Lineage (GTDB taxonomy): Bacteria > Bacteroidota > Bacteroidia > Bacteroidales > Bacteroidaceae > Bacteroides. The sequence continues at coordinate 20,396 of NZ_CAJTSC010000006.1, read as the reverse complement.
TAATATTTGTTGGTGTTATATATAGTTGATTAACAATGGCATGAAAGTGTATGTTGTTATTCTCTTTCCTGTTTGGATTGTATCTCCGGACGGGATTTCTTTTGAGAAATACTGTCTGTGACAAATGTGCTTTTTCCCATTTGTTGCTTCTTCAGCCTTTTCAGTTTCCATTTGTTCCAAAAAAGCAACTCATTCCACTTGTTGAAGTCCTTTTTGAAAATGATACCTATGCCTTGTGTAGTAAGATTGGCCTTAGTATAGTAACGATCATTGGTTTCGTTATATGCTTTCAGACGTATATCTCCGGAACGGTTTACAAGCCATTCCGCTTGGAAGTCGCCTACAAAGTTTGTGTTTGACATTGGATTGTCACGATAACCAAAGTTACCATTTATGAGCAGGCGGTTGTTCAGCAGTTGTCCGGAAAGCATCGTTTCGAACTCCATATCGGTCCAGCCTTTTTCACCAGTACTGAAGTTTGTACCGAAGTTCCAGTTGTTACTGTTGATAATTTGCGAAAGTGCATTGTTCAACTGTCCGGAAAGGGTGGACGAGAGTACGCTTGACATCATATTGGAGTTACCGGTAGCGTCTACATTCTCTGGGGTATAGAACTTGCCAATGCCCAGCAGGTAGAGTATCTGCATGTTCATCTGTTCATCCGTAGGGATATAATTCCGTACCAGCGCTTGTACTTCATCGCGTTCGTTGGGTAGTTCCAAGCTCATTTTGATGTCCGGTGAGGTGAGTTGTCCGGTCAATGACATAAGGCAGTTTACCTTGATGTTGGTTTGATTAACGTAATTGTTGGCATCGGGAACAAGGTCATTCAGCGAAGCAGAATTTACAAGATAACCTGCTCGGATGTCGAGAGTGGCATTGAGTGGTGCTCCGTTGAAAGCAATGGTACTTCCATCTTTGATGATGAAATCTTTGCGAATTACTTCTTGTAGGCTGAATTTATACACTCCCTGGCTGATACGGTAGCTGCCGAACATCTTTACATCTCCCTTATTATAAAATTCGGTACGGATGTTTCCCCTGCCTTTTCCACTGATATAGTCGCCAGCAATAGGGTCCATGATGATGTTCATGGTGGCATCCGGGGTGGCGTCTATCAGAAGATTCAGGCGGATGTCAGTATCGCTTTCTTTTCCCATGACCTCTTTTTGTGCCTGTTCGTAGTCAGACATGAGCATGACGGAATCTCGGAGCATACGGCGAGGTGTCTTGTCGACAAATCGTATGAATTGATTACTGACTGCCGAGGCAACGCCTTCTTTCATATAGGTGAAATTGGTGTTTCGATTGGTGGTCATTGCTACGTCAATGTTTACTCCGTTTGTCGTATTGCCGGTTATGGTGACATTACCTGTTCCATATACCATACCGTAGAAGGGGGATTCGGGAGACTCTTTAGTGTTCATCACCAGCATGTTGTCGACATCAAATCGGAAACGATACTTTAGGTCTTTGAAATGTTGGTAGTGCAGGTAACCATTGGCGCGCCCTTGATGTCCTTGCGTATCAAAAATACGATTGTTACGGAAAGTAAGTCCACCCGGTTCTATTAGTATACTGTCTTTCAGGGAGAAAGTGGTGTTGAGTACATCTACCTTTAGGGAAGCGTCGCCGAATACGTGACCTTCCATTGTCAGCGCCTTGAATTTGCCATAGAAATGTACATGACCACTGGCACGTCCATTAAATTCAGGCGTTATGCTTTGCATATAGTGGTGGATGAATTTCAGGTTGGTGTTGTCGGCTTCGATTTGCAGGTCAAGCGCGCTGGTGGGCTTTATGGGATAGATATAGCCGTAGACATGGCTTCGGGCAATGTTTTTTTCGCGGATACGGGCATCTAGATAGATGCCTTTTACATTATGATGCCATTCGCCGTGGATGTTGGCATCACCCAAAAGCCCTTCGTTCAGACCGAGGTTGCGGATGAGTAGGTCAGTACTCATCACGGGGGTTTTCAGTACTCCGCTGGCGTATGCCGGACCGGTGGCTTCGCCTTTGAAGTTGACTCCCAGGTTGGCTATGTCGAATACATACCCTATATTTATTTCTTTCAAGTTTAAGTATACCGTGTCTTGAAACTGTTCGGATACAGTTCCATTGATTTGCAGGTGACGTTCCTTATGGCTGAAATAGAAGTTGTTGATGTGTATCTTTCCCGAGTCTATTACGATTTGCGAAGGGTGTATCTTCCATGTAGTATCGTTAAGGATTACGTTTGTCTCCTGAACGTTGACAATTGTTTTCAGGGTGGGAATGGCTTTTTTACCTGTATGCGCAAGGGATTTCATGTACGGTTTATCGTTACCTGTCTTTTCGACCGACTCGCGGATGAACTGCGTGATTGTCTCCAACTTACCACTATACGTCACGGTACTGCTGTTTCCCCAATTGAGAACAGTTTGTATCCGGTTGTTCTGTGCTTTGGCTTCCAAGGAGACATTTACTGCGCCAGTTGCTTTTCGATTGGTGAAGCGCACTTTTGTTTGGATTTGTTCGCCTGGATTTTCACAGAGAATAACTCCCGACTCGAAGAATTTCTCTCCATAACTCAGTCGCGGGAAGTAACCTTCCACTCGTATCCGTTGCGCTTTGTCGTTGAAGTAACCCTTCAACGTAGAATGGGTGTATATTTTCAGCGGTATTTGGAATACGGTAGACAATATCTCCGTATTGTAGATGTGCAAATCGAAGTAGAAATTGTTTGCTGTTTCCCGCAGTTGTTTGTTTGGCAGTATTAGGGCGGGGATGTAGCATCGCAGGATGTTTAGTACACTGGTAGGCAAGGTTTGATAGGAATAGTCTCCTTCAATCACACCTCGCAGAAAACTGGAGTTGACGGTCAGCCGTTTCTGATGAGCATCGTTCCAGCCAGCGGCAATGCGCAGGTTATCCATGAAGAAATTGTGGTCGGGAGCAGAGTATTGCAGGCTGTCGATATTGATTTCACCGTTCATGTCGTCAATGGACTTGCCGGTGAAATCGGCTTTAATTTTTACGGATATTTCCGTGTCCTTGTACTTAGGAGTAAGATGGAGAATGTTCGGGCGGAAATGGTTGATAGCGGCGCGGAAATTGAATGTCGGGGTTTTGCCCGTTGTGTTGATAGAACCGTTCAGTAGTATGGTACCGTTTTCATCATCCAACGATATGTTTCCGTTGAAGCCTCCTTGCTTGTATTCTCCATCCAAAGCGATGTTTTCATAGGTGTAGTTACTGTAGTCTATGGATGTCACCAGCCCCTTCATCGTAATGGTGGGGTATTTGGGGGTGTAATGGTTACCTTTGACATCCATATTGAAGGTCACTTTTCCGAATTTGTCGTTGTCAAGCAGTTTGTTCAATTCAAATTCTGTGGTCTTTATTGCACCGGAATAGGAGAAGTAACCTTTCTCTTTGTCGGAACTGAACTTGAGGTCTGTTTTTACGGTACCTATATCCGTGCGCACTTCTCCATAGGTAACCAAATCGGTGAAATATCCGGAGATTTCTCCCCGGAAAGACACTGTGCCCAAATGTTGTAACGCTAACGGAACCTCTTTATAGTCTTTACTCAAATTGCGGACTAAGAATGCGATTCCATCCGGATTAGCATATAAATTGGAGAGATTACCGAAGATGTAGGCATCCTGAGGATGTGATAGGTCTTGCAGGGACACATCACCTTTCAGCAGAAAATGATTGCCGGCGGAGATTAGTAACTTCGGGCAGTTGAGTTGGTTGACTGTTCCGACAGCTTCTGTCTCCAGTTGCAACTTCTCCTTGAAAGGTTTAAAAGCGGGTACAAAAGCCGATAAGTCTTGCAATGCGACTTCCGAAGGCAACATGCGGAATGAGAAACGAACGTCATTGGTGAAATTGCTAAGAGCTTCCAAACTGTCATATTCCATCCGGATAGTGTCCATTGCCAAAGAGGTGTTGGGCAAGTCAATAGTAAAGTTTTCTATCCGCATCCGTTGATTATTGGCTACTATCTTAAGGCTCAGTTTTTTTAACTCAAATCCGGAGTGTTCTTCTTCAACGCTCATTCGCTTTATGGCGGCATTGATTGAATCATTTTGAAGCGCCTTTAATGAAATATTGGCGAGAATATTGGACAGACGGATGTGCTGTGGATTAAACTTTCCCGGGGTCTGTTTTGCTGATAACACATTATAAGATACCTTTCCACGGCGTATCAACAACGAATTAATACGAAGATTTAGATTGTTATTTTCTTTAAGGGTATCTTTGGAAGCAAAAGCATCAAGTATAAACTGGAAATTAGTTTTTTCCTGAGGAGTAGCTCTTTCCAGATTAGCATTGAAACTGAATAGCTGTACGTTTCCGATGGAGATTCTTCCGTTGAACAGAGGGAGTATCTCGAATTTGGCTGACAGGCGTCCTATTTTCAACAATTCCTTGCCTGATTGGTCGTTTAATATTAAGTCATCAATGATAATCCTGTTCAGTAGCCCTATGTTGATTCGTCCTATGTTGAGCTGGCTGTTTAATATGGCACTCAGTTCTTTGGCTACGAGCATGGACATTTGGCGCTGTACATAAGGAATGTTCAGCAATATAATTATTCCGATATAGAGTCCCAATACTATACCGATTACCCAGCGTACTGTTGTTTTCAGTGTTCTGATAGGCGGTTAATTTTTTATTCAAGGATACAAAAATATGAAATAATACATTATGGATACTACTTTTATCACTACTTTTGCAGCGTTTAAACGTAAATAAACACTATGAGTACAATAATCTTAGGAATAGAATCTTCATGTGATGATACTTCTGCGGCAGTTATCAAAGATGGTTACCTGTTATCGAATGTGGTAGCAAGCCAGGCAGTCCACGAGGCTTATGGCGGAGTAGTGCCCGAATTGGCTTCGCGGGCGCATCAACAGAATATAGTGCCGGTAGTGCATGAGGCATTGAAGCGTGCCGGAGTTACGAAAGATGAGTTGAGTGCGGTGGCGTTCACGCGTGGTCCGGGATTGATGGGCTCATTGCTGGTGGGTGTGTCGTTTGCCAAAGGTTTTTCTCGTTCTTTGGATATTCCAATGGTGGATGTTAATCACTTGACAGGTCATGTTTTAGCTCATTTTATTAAAGAGGAAGGTGAAGAAAATATTCAACCCAGGTTTCCCTTTCTTTGTTTGTTGGTTTCCGGTGGAAATTCTCAGATTATTTTGGTGAAAGCGTATAACAATATGGAAATATTGGGACAAACTATTGATGATGCCGCAGGCGAAGCTATTGATAAATGTTCTAAAGTAATGGGGTTGGGGTATCCTGGCGGACCGATTATTGATAAACTTGCACGGCAGGGGAATCCAAAAGCTTTCACTTTCAGTAAGCCGCATATTCCAGGATTAGATTATAGTTTTAGTGGATTGAAGACATCTTTTCTATACTCTTTGCGTGATTGGATGAAGGGGAATCCTGATTTCATTGAACATCATAAAGCGGATTTGGCTGCTTCGTTGGAAGCTACCGTTGTTGACATATTAATGGATAAGTTACGTAAAGCAGCAAGGCAATATCATATAAAGGATGTAGCTGTGGCAGGCGGCGTGTCTGCCAATAACGGTTTGCGCAACTCTTTCCGTGAGCATGCTCAAAAATACGGCTGGAATATCTTTATTCCCAAGTTTAGTTATACAACGGATAATGCCGCGATGATTGCCATTACCGGATACTTCAAGTATCTGGATAGGGATTTCTGTCCGATAGAGGCTCCGGCTTATTCGCGTGTTACTCTGTAATAATATATAATAAGGTATGAAACTGGAAGAGGAGGTAGGAGAACTGTTGAAAGCAAAGAATTTGTCCCTTTCCACCGCTGAAAGTTGTACTGGTGGCGGAATAGCTGCTTTGATAACTTCGGTCCCGGGGAGTTCAGAGTATTTCAGTGGTGGGATTGTGGCATATTCTAATGAGATAAAGGAGTCTTTGCTTCATGTTTCAACTGAAACTTTGGCTAAGTATGGTGCGGTGAGTTGTGAGACGGTTGTTGAAATGGCAAAAGGTGCGATGAAAACGTTGAAAACAGATTGTGCGGTTGCCACTTCAGGTATTGCAGGACCTGGTGGTGGTACGCCGGAAAAACCGGTAGGGGTAGTGTGGATAGCCGTTGCCTATAAAAATGAAATTGTGACTATGAAGCAGGAAGGAGACTTTGGAAGAATGCAAAATGTACAGTCGGCTATTCAAAATGCACTGTTGATGCTTTGTGATAGGCTGAAGTGAGGAAAAAATGTTCTTGCACAATGAATTATTTTTGGAAAAACTTGTTTTGTAATGATAAAAGTGCTTACTTTGCGCTCTGTTTGAAATAAGTATAGATAAAAACTATAAAATAAAGATAGAAATGTCGAAGATTTGTCAAATTACCGGAAAGAAAGCCATGATTGGCAACAATGTTTCACACTCAAAGAGAAGAACTAAAAGAACCTTTGATTTGAACTTGTTTAATAAGAAGTTCTATTATGTAGAACAAGACTGCTGGATCAGTCTGAGTATTTGCGCTAACGGTTTGCGCGTTATTAATAAAAAAGGGTTGGATGCTGCTTTGAAAGATGCAGTAGCTAAAGGTTATTGTGATTGGAAAAGCATTAAAGTAATTGGCTAAAAGTAGAGGAGAATACTGATTATGGCAAAGAAAGCAAAAGGTAACAGAGTACAGGTGATTCTGGAATGCACAGAACACAAGGATAGCGGTATGCCGGGAACTTCTCGTTATATTACAACGAAGAACAGAAAGAATACTACCGAGAGATTGGAGTTGAAGAAATACAATCCGATTCTGAAGAGAGTGACAGTACACAAGGAAATTAAATAATAATAGTATAACCCATGGCAAAGAAAACAGTAGCAAGTTTGCACGAAGGTTCTAAAGAAGGTCGTGCTTATACAAAGGTTATCAAGATGGTTAAGTCTCCGAAAACAGGTGCCTACATCTTTGATGAACAGATGGTTCCTAACGAAAAAGTACAGGATTTTTTCAAGAAATAAGATGAATGCAGTTGCTGTGAAGCGCTGGTTACTTATAAAGTTCCTCTCACTGGATATGTCGGTGAGGGGATTTTTTTTGTTATTAAACAGTTTCGACTTTTATTATTTGTTAGTTTTGTTATATCTTTGTAGCATAATGTATCGTACAAAAAAGTAAACTATGGGATTTTTTAGTTTTTTCTCCAAGGAAAAGAAGGAAACATTAGATAAAGGATTATCTAAGACAAAAGAAAGTGTGTTTGGCAAAATAGCTCGTGCTGTAGCCGGTAAGTCGAAGGTGGATGATGAGGTTCTGGATAATCTGGAAGAGGTATTGATTACTTCGGATGTGGGTGTGGAGACTACGTTGAAAATTATTGAGCGTATTGAGAAGCGCGCCGCAGATGAAAAATATATGAATGCGCAGGAATTGAATGTGATTTTACGCGATGAAATCGCCGCTTTGCTGACAGAGAATAACTCGGATGATGTGGATGATTTTGAAACTCCAGTTACAAGAAAGCCTTATGTCATCATGGTGGTTGGAGTGAATGGAGTAGGAAAGACCACAACTATAGGAAAGTTGGCATATCAGTTCAAAAAAGCCGGTAAATCCGTTTATTTAGGAGCGGCTGATACTTTTCGTGCGGCAGCAGTAGAACAATTGGTGATATGGAGTGAACGTGTAGGAGTTCCTGTCATAAAACAAAAAATGGGTGCCGACCCAGCATCTGTGGCATACGATACTTTAAGCTCTGCTGTAGCTAATAATGCTGATGTGGTGATTATTGATACTGCTGGACGTCTTCATAACAAGGTGGGGTTGATGAATGAGTTGACCAAAATTAAGAACGTAATGAAGAAAGTGGTATCGGATGCCCCTAATGAGGTATTGCTTGTTTTGGATGGTTCTACCGGGCAAAATGCGTTTGAGCAAGCCAAGCAGTTTACTTTGGCAACGGAAGTTACGTCAATGGCTGTAACTAAATTAGACGGAACAGCGAAAGGCGGTGTTGTAATAGGGATTTCCGACCAGTTTAAAATTCCGGTTAAATACATCGGTTTGGGAGAAGGTATAGAGGATTTGCAGGTGTTTCGTAAAAAAGAGTTTGTAGATTCATTGTTTGGGAGAGATTCATGAAACGGAAAACTATTGATATCATAACATTAGGTTGTTCCAAGAATTTGGTGGATTCGGAACATTTGATGCGCCAATTGGAAGAAGCGGGTTTTCATGTGACGCATGATTCCGAACGTCCGGAAGGAGAGATTGCAGTGATTAATACTTGCGGTTTCATTGGTGATGCCAAGGAAGAATCCATTAATATGATTTTAGAGTTTGCACAAGCCAAGGAAGAGGGTGATTTGGAGCAACTCTATGTAATGGGATGCCTTTCGGAACGTTATTTGGAAGAATTGGCAATTGAAATTCCTCAGGTTGATAAGTTTTATGGTAAGTTCAATTGGAAAGAATTGTTACAAGATTTAGGCAAGGTATACCGTGATGAACTTGATACAGAACGTATATTGACTACTCCCAAGCATTATGCCTACCTAAAAATATCGGAAGGATGTGACCGTAAATGTTCGTATTGCGCCATTCCTATTATTACGGGGCGGCATGTATCACGTCCGATAGAAGAAATTCTGAATGAAGTAAGATATCTTGTGGCTCGTGGTGTGAAAGAATTTCAGATTATTGCGCAGGAGCTTACTTATTATGGTATAGATTTGTATAAAAAGCAGATGTTGCCTGAACTGATTGAAAGAATTTCAGATATTCCGGGTGTAGAATGGATACGTTTGCACTATGCTTATCCGGTCCATTTCCCAACAGATTTGTTTCGGGTGATGCGCGAACGTTCCAATGTCTGTAAATATATGGATATTGCTTTGCAGCATATTAGTGACAATATATTGGATAAGATGCGCCGTCATGTAACCAAGGAAGAAACGTATCGGTTAATCGAAAGATTTCGTGAGGAGGTTCCCGGAATTCATTTACGGACTACGCTTATGGTAGGACACCCGGGAGAGACAGAAGCTGATTTTGAGGAATTGAAGGAGTTTGTCTATAAGGCACGTTTCGATAGAATGGGGGCTTTTGCATATTCCGAAGAAGAAGGCACGTATGCTGCTATTTATTATGAAGATGCTATTCCTCAAGAAGTGAAACAAAGCCGATTGGATGAATTAATGTCTATTCAACAAGGTATTTCAGCGGAACTGAGTGCAGCAAAGGTGGGGCAACGGATGAAAGTGATTATTGATCGTTTGGAAGGGGAGTACTATATCGGACGTACGGAATTTGATTCTCCTGAAGTAGATCCGGAGGTGTTGATTAAATATGAAGATAAGACATTGGAGATTGGCAATTTTTACCAAGTAGAGATAATAAACTCCGATGATTTCGACCTTTTTGGCAAGGTTGTTTAAATATCTTTTCCGAACTTCTGTATATATAGATAAGATTTGCTAATATAGTACCGTGGTTTGTAATTTTAAAGTTTAGATTTTGAATAATAAAGAATTTACTTATGAATTGTCACGACGATTAGGGTATACAGTAAAAGATACCTCGGAATTGGTCGCATCTTTGCTGTCGGATATGGCACGGCAGTTGGAAGACGGGAATACAATCTCTGTACAAGGCTTTGGGACATTCGAAGTGAAAAAGAAAGTGGAACGTATATTTGTAAATCCAACAACAAAGCAACGTATGCTGATTCCACCAAAATTGGTCTTGGCGTATAAGCCCAGTATATCGTTAAAAGATAAGTTTAAGTAGTCTTTCTTTTAAAATCTTCCATAGTATGAATGAAAAAGTAAACATACAGGACTTGATTGACTTGCTTGCTGAAAAGCATGGTATGGGTAAGGCGAATGCTGATAGTTTCGTGAAAGAGTTTTTTCAGTTGATAGAAGAAGCACTGGAGAAAGATAAATATGTGAAGATTAGGGGATTGGGAGTTTTTAAACTGATTGATGTGGATAGTCGTAAAAGTGTCAATGTCAATACAGGAGAACGCTTTGAAATACAAGGACATACAAAGGTCTCGTTTGCTCCGGAGCCATCTTTGAAGGATATCATCAACAAACCGTTTTCGCATTTTGAACCTGTTGTACTTAATGATAATACGGTTTTAGAAGATACTCCTATAGGGAGTAGTAATGAGGATGAGGAAGGCGCTGAACAAAAGGCGGAGATTGTGATGGATGCGGCTGAAAACTTTCAAAATGTAGAAGAAACAGTGTGTCTTTCTGAAACTGCTAAGGCGAATTTTCCGGAAATAATTGTTGATGCGCTTGAAGAAGTTGAAGTACCACAGAATACTGAAAATATTGAAGGAATGAATTCCTTGGAAGAGACTCTTTCTTCAGTAGGAACAGTTGTTTTTGAGACTACTACAGGTCAGGAGATTATGAAGGTTTCTTCTGTTACTCCAGAAAGAATAGTTGGTAGTGAAGAAACAAAAGAAGAAGAAAGAGGAGATGTCAGAAAAGAAGCTTCTGTCATGAGATACTTTATCGGTGTTGTCGTTTTGGTTGTACTGTTGTGTGCAGGAGTTGTTGTCTATTTATATTATCCGGATTTATTTAATAAATCGTCAATCAATCCACAGCTAGAAAAAATAGTTGGTGTAAAAACCGATACACCAATTGATGGTGTTGCTTTGGTAGATAGTGTTATTGTTAAAGATTCTGTAGATAGTGTAAAACCGGATACAACATTAGGGAATTCTATAGTAGAATCCGTAACTAAAAAGCCGGATGTGCAGGTTGTTATCAAACAGTCTGCTGTTGTCAATACGCCCAAGTCTCAGTCTAAACAACAATCCAAAGTTGCTTATACTTCCGATTCTATTAATTATATGATTGTGGGGACGGAGACAATATATACTATTAAGCCAGGGGAGACATTAACTAAAGTTGCTCTTCGTTTTTATGGTACTAAGGCGCTTTATCCATATATAGTAAAGCATAATCCGGATGTTATCAAAAAACCGGATAACGTACCTGCAGGTACAACGATAAAGATACCAAAATTAGTGAAGAAGTAGTAATTATTTACTGCTTCTTTTTTTGTTAAATACTAAACTCTATGAAAGTAGTTTAATCTAAAGGTTTCACATCGTTTTTTAATAAAAATTAGTTGCTATGGTTAATTTATTCCCGTACTTTTGGGAACAAAATATAATAACCGGCAGTTGGCTGGAGTAAATAAAAAATTAAACATTAAAATACATTGATTTATGGCTGAAATAATTGATATCCGCGAACTAAACGAACGGATTGAAAGACAAAGTGCTTTTATTACCAATCTTACTATGGGCATGGACCAGGTTATTGTAGGACAAAAGCATCTGGTAGAGTCGTTATTAATAGGTTTATTGTCTGACGGGCATGTATTGTTGGAAGGTGTACCCGGTTTGGCAAAAACATTAGCTATCAAGACGCTGGCTTCATTAATTGACGCGCAATATAGCCGTGTTCAGTTTACACCGGATTTGTTGCCGGCAGATGTCATAGGTACAATGGTTTACAGCCAGAAAGATGAAACTTTTCAGGTAAAGAAAGGTCCTGTATTTGCTAATTTTGTATTGGCGGATGAAATAAATCGTGCTCCTGCTAAAGTTCAAAGTGCTTTATTGGAAGCCATGCAGGAGCGCCAGGTTACTATAGGTAAGGAGACATTCAGACTCCCCGAGCCATTCTTGGTGCTTGCTACTCAGAATCCTATTGAACAGGAAGGTACATATCCATTGCCGGAAGCACAGGTAGACCGTTTTATGTTGAAAGTTGTTATTGACTATCCTAAATTGGAAGAGGAAAAATTAATTATACGTCAGAATATAAATGGTAATAAGTTAGATGTGAAACCTATCCTGAAAGCTGATGAAATAATAGAAGCACGTAAGGTAGTGCGTCAAGTATATCTGGACGAAAAGATTGAAAAATATATTGTTGATATTGTATTTGCAACCCGTTATCCAGAGAAGTACGATTTGAAAGATTTGAAAGATTTGATTGGATTTGGCGGTTCACCTCGTGCATCCATTAATTTGGCATTGGCCGCTCGTAGCTACGCTTTCATTAAACGTCGTGGTTATGTAATTCCGGAAGATGTACGTGCTGTGGCACATGATGTATTGCGTCACCGCATTGGTTTGACTTATGAAGCTGAAGCAAGTAATATGACTTCAGATGAAATCGTCAGCAAAATATTGAATAAGGTTGAAGTACCCTAATGGAAACCACTGATTTATTAAAAAAAGTTCGTCAGATTGAGATAAAGACGCATGGGTTGTCCAATAATATTTTTGCAGGCCAATATCATTCGGCTTTCAAAGGGAGAGGTATGGCTTTTTCCGAAGTGCGTGAATATCAGTTTGGCGATGATATACGTGATATAGACTGGAATGTAACGGCTCGATTTCATAAACCTTTTGTGAAAGTATTTGAAGAAGAGCGTGAATTGACAGTAATGTTGCTGGTGGATGTTTCCGGTAGTTTGGAATTTGGTACGATAAAGCAGATGAAAAAAGATATGGTAACCGAAATTGCTGCCACATTAGCATTTTCTGCTATTCAGAATAACGATAAGATTGGTGTCATCTTCTTTTCAGACCGGATAGAAAAATTCATTCCGCCTAAGAAAGGACGTAAACACATACTGTATATCATTCGTGAGTTACTTGATTTTCATCCGGAAAGTCGTCGAACAAATATTCGTCTTGGATTGGAATATTTTACGAATGTTATGAAACGTCGTTGTACTGCTTTCGTTTTATCAGATTTTATAGATCAGGAGAACTTCAAAAGTGCATTGACTATTGCGAATCGTAAACATGATGTCGTGGCTATCCAAATATATGATCGTCGTGTGGAAGAGTTACCTGCCGTAGGTTTGATGAAAATAAAAGATGCGGAAACCGGACACGAACAGTGGATTGACACCTCTTCGCGTGCTGTTCGGCGTGCGCACCGCGATTGGTGGGTGAACAAACAGATGGAACTGAACGATACATTTACCAAAAGCAATGTCGATAATGTATCAATACGTACCGATCAGGATTACGTGAAGGCATTGATGAATTTATTTGCGAAAAGAAATTAATCGGAAAATGAAAAGATATTTATTTCTGATAACGTTATTGGTAGCATTGACGAGTAGGGCAGTAGCCCAGTCGGTGACAGTGGATGCTACCATTGATTCCTTGCAAATCCTTATTGGTGAGCAGGCCAAAATCAAGCTTCAAGTATCATTGGACACTGATAAGCGTGCTATATTTCCTATCTACACTGATACTTTGGTACGAGGAGTGGAAATTATTGATATAGCCAAGCCGGATACGCAAATGTTGAATGACGGCAGGCGCTCGTTGATAACCCAAGAGTATACTGTTACTTCTTTTGACTCGGCATTGTACTATTTGCCGCCGATGGAAGTGCTTGTCGATAAGAAGGCATATCGTTCCAAAGCTTTGGCGTTGAAGGTATATTCGATTCCGGTAGATACATTACATCCTGAACAGTTTTTCGGTCCGAAATCGATAATGAAAGCACCCTTTGCTTGGAAGGATTGGTATGTGGCTATTGCTTGTGCCGTATTGTTTGTACCATTCTTGTTGTTGCTTATTTATCTGGTGAAGTGTATTTGTGACAACAGACCGATTATTCGCAAGGTGAAAGTAGAACCGAAATTACCTCCGCATCAATTAGCTATGCAGGAGATAGAGCGTATCAAGAACGAGAAAGTATGGCAGAAAGGACAGCCGAAAGAGTATTATACGGAGTTGACAGATACTATTCGTACCTATATAAAAAATCGTTTCGGATTTAATGCGTTGGAAATGACTTCTGTTGAAATTATTGATAAGTTATTGGAAATAGATGATAAATGTGCCATATCTGATTTGCGTACTCTTTTCCAAACAGCGGATTTGGTGAAATTCGCCAAGCATAATCCGTTGATGAATGAAAATGACGTTAACTTGATTAATGCAATTGATTTTGTCAATGATACAAAAGAGAAGGAAGATGAAAATGCTAAACCACAACCTACTGAGATTACTATTATCGAAAAACGTTCTTTGCGTACTAAGATATTGCTTGGTATAGGTATTGTTGTATTAATAGCGAATCTTATTGGTTCGCTGATATATATCGGTTTGGAATTGTATAACTATTTTGCCTGATGGTAGGAAATCCGTTCCAATCATAAATTGTAATTTGTAAAATTGTAAATATCATGGTTTTTGCCAATATTGAATATTTATTTTTGCTACTGTTGCTTATACCTTATATAGTATGGTATATCATGAAGAGGAAGAAAAGTGCAGCTACGCTTCAGATTTCGGACGCTCATGTATATGCACATACCCCAAAAAGTTATAAAAACTATTTGTTGCATGTACCGTTTGTATTTCGGATAATTGCTTTGATATTGACTATTCTTGTTTTAGCCCGACCACAGACCACTGATAGTTGGCAGAACAGTGAAATAGAAGGCATTGATATAATGCTCGTTATAGACGTTTCTACCAGTATGTTGGCAGAAGACTTGAAACCTAACCGCTTGGAAGCAGCTAAGGATGTAGCGGCGGAGTTTATCAATGGTCGTCCCAATGATAATGTTGGTATTACGCTGTTTGCCGGCGAGAGTTTTACACAATGTCCGTTGACGGTAGACCACGCTGTGCTTTTGAATCTGATAAAAGATGTAAAGTGTGGTTTTATAGAGGACGGTACGGCAGTGGGAATGGGTATCGCCAATGCGGTTACCCGACTGAAAGACAGTAAAGCCAAATCGAAAGTGATTATTCTGTTGACGGACGGTACAAATAACAGGGGGGATATTTCTCCGCTAACGGCTGCCGAGATTGCCAAAAGTTTTGGTATACGTGTTTATACTATTGGTGTAGGAACTAACGGTATGGCTCCATACCCTTATCCGGTGGGAGGCACAGTGCAATATGTCAATATGCCGGTTGAGATTGATGAAAAAACTCTGACACAAATTGCCGGAACAACTGATGGTAATTATTTTCGTGCTACAAGTAATTCGAAGTTGAAGGAAGTGTACGAGGAGATAGACAAGTTGGAGAAAACGAAACTGAACGTGAAGGAATACAGTAAGCGTCAAGAAGAATATCGTTGGTTTGCATTGGCGGCTTTCTTGTGTGTGTTGTTGGAAGTTTTGTTGCGTAATTCAATTTTGAAGAAAATTCCATAATCAGTAGACTTTTTTAAATAGGCTTTGTATCGTATACAAATTATAGAATAGTAAATTGTAAAATAGTAAATAAGAAAATGTTTCGATTTGAAGAACCTGCATATTTGTACTTATTGCTGACATTGCCTTTGTTGGCAGCCTTTTACTTGTATTCCAATTATAGCCGACGAAAGAAAATTCGCATATTTGGTGATCCGCTGTTAATGGTACAGTTGATGCCGGATGTATCCAAGTATCGTCCGGATGTGAAATTTTGGATGGTATTTACTGCTATCGGATTGTTTGCTGTATTGTTGGCTCGTCCCCAGTTCGGTTCTAAGTTGGAAACAGTAAAGCGCCAAGGAATAGAAGTGATGATTGCATTGGATATTTCCAATTCAATGTTGGCACAGGATGTGCAGCCCAGCCGTCTACAAAAAGCAAAGAGACTTGTGGCACAGTTAGTGGACAAAATGGAGAATGATAAAGTAGGTATGATTGTGTTTGCAGGTGATGCATTTACACAACTTCCTATTACAAGCGACTATATATCGGCTAAAATGTTTTTGGAATCTATCAATCCTTCATTGATTTCCAAACAAGGTACGGCAATTGGTGCGGCTGTTAATTTGGCTTCCCGTAGTTTTACTCCGCAAGAAGGGGTGGGACGTGCGGTGATTGTCATTACTGATGGCGAAAATCATGAGGGTGGTGCAGTGGAAGCTGCTAAGGCTGCCATGGAGAAAAATATTCAGGTGAATGTGCTTGGTGTGGGTATGCCTGAAGGAGAACCTATTCCGATAGAAGGAACTAATGATTATCGTCGTGATCGTGAAGGAAACGTGATTGTAACCCGCTTGAATGAGCAGATGTGTCAGGAGATAGCTAAGGCGGGTAATGGTATTTATGTACGTGTAGATAATACAAATGGGGCTCAAAAGGCAATTAGTCAAGAAATTAATAAGATGGCAAAAGCTGATGTGGAAACGCAGGTATATACAGAGTTTAACGAACAATTTCAAGCAGTGGCATGGATTATTTTGTTGTTACTGTTGGCAGAGTTGTTGATATTGGAACGTAAGAATCCTTTGTTCCGTAATGTTCATTTGTTTTCTAATAAGAAATAAGGCGTATGTTACAGAAGAAATACATAGGAATGATTTTATTGTTGTTAATGGTAACGGCTACAGTTTCGGCTCAGAAAACCGAACGTGATTTTATCCGGAAAGGGAACCGATTTTTCAAGGACAGTGTGTTTGTTGATGCAGAGGTGAATTACCGCAAGGCATTGGAAATAAATCCTAAGTCTACTGTTTCCATGTTCAATCTTGGAAATACATTGGCACAGCAGAATAAGTCCGAAGAGGCTATGGAACAATATGTTGCCGCTACGAAAATGGAAAAAGATAAGTATAATTTGGCGCAGATTTATCATAATATGGGAGTCATTTTTCAGTCAGAAAAAGATTATGCAAAAGCAGTAGAAGCATACAAACAATCATTGCGCAATAATCCAAAGGATGATGAAACACGTTATAATTTGGCATTGGCTCAGAAAATGTTGAAAGAACAACAACAACAAGACCAACAAAACCAGGATCAAAACCAACAACAGCAGCAACAAGAGAATAAGAAAGACCAAAATAAAGACCAACAGCAAAATAAAGACCAGCAGCAACCACCTCAGCCGCAGAAAAAGGATAATGAAATGTCCAAAGAGAATGCCGAACAACTTTTGAACTCAGTGATGCAGGATGAAAAAAATGTTCAGGATAAAGTAAAAAAGCAGCAGGTTATTCAAGGTGGTCGTTTGGAAAAGGATTGGTAATTAAATGTAACAGGAAAATAATATATGAGAAAAATAGTTTTCTTATGGATGGCATTGATGGTTATCTGTTTACATACTTTTGCGGATAACAAAGTATCGTTTACTGCGTCTGCCCCCGATGCAGTGGCGGTGGGTGATCAGTTCAGATTGTCATATACAGTGACTACGCAGAAAGTGAGAGATTTTCGGGTTCCTTCTATAAAAGGATTTGATGTACTTATGGGACCCAGCCGCTCGCAACAGAACAGTGTGCAAATTATTAACGGGCAGACCACTTCTACTAGTAGTATTACATTCACGTATATCTTGATGGCTACTGAAGAGGGTAGTTTTACCATTCCCGGTGCCACCATAACAGCGGAGGGTAACCAAATGGTTTCTAATTCAGTACATATTAATGTACTTCCGGAGGACCGTGCAAATGGAGGAGCATCTTCGAAAAATGGTGGACAGCAAAGCGGTTCGGCAAGTCGTGCTTCATCAGGAACATCCGTTTCAAATAGTGACTTGTTTATTACCGCTACCGCTAGTAAAACAAATTTGTATGAGCAAGAGGCATTTTTATTGACGTATAAGATATATACTTTAGTGGATTTAAGGGGATTTGATAATGTAAAGCTTCCCGATTTTAAAGGATTTCATTCACAAGAAGTCGAATTGCCTAATGACCGTAAGTGGAGCCTTGAGCATTATAAAGGAAGAAATTATCAAACAACTATATACCGTCAGTTTGTACTGTTTCCGCAACAACCGGGAAAGATAACCATTGATGCAGCACGTTTTGACGCATCTATAGCTAAAGCTACTCATGTGGTCGATCCTTTTGAAGCTTTCTTCAATGGTGGTAATAATTATGTAGAAATAAAGAAAACGTTGATAACGCCTCAATTGACGGTTGATGTGAAAGCATTGCCGGAGGGTAAGCCGGTAGGATTTTCAGGTGGAGTGGGAGAGTTCGGTATTTCTTCTTCTATAAATGGCACGAATGTCAAGACAAATGATGCCGTTACAGTGAAACTTGTTATTTCCGGTACTGGCAATCTGAAATTGGTTTCTACTCCGGAAGTTAAATTTCCGGAGGATTTTGAAGTCTATGATCCGAAAGTGGATAATAAGTTCCGTTTGACAAATGCCGGACTTTCCGGTAACCAAGTAATAGAGTACCTTGCTATTCCTCGTAATGCGGGAACGTATAAGATTCCTGCTGTGGAGTTTAGTTATTTTGATATTAAATCCCGGACATATAAGACTATAACTACTGAGGAGTATGAACTCCACGTTGAAAAAGGAAACGGTAATGCGACTCAAACCGTTGCAAACTTTACTAATAAAGAAGATTTGAAGGTTTTGAATGAAGACATACGCTATATTAAGCAAAATGATGTGGTTCTTTCTCAAAAAGGTGATTTTTTCTTTGGCTCTTTACTTTACTGGCTATTCTATATTGTGCCTGGCATTGCATTTGCTCTATTTTTTATAATTTACCGTAAGCAGATTGCAGCCAATGCCAATGTGGCTAAAATGCGTACGAAGAAAGCAAATAAGGTTGCTGTGAGACGCATGAAATTGGCTGGTAAATTGTTAGCTGATAATAAGAAAGATGCATTCTATGATGAAGTATTGAAGTCATTATGGGGATATATTAGCGATAAATTGAATATTCCGGTTTCGCGCCTGTCGAAGGATAATATCGAAGAAGAACTTCGCGTTTATGGTGTGGATGATGCATTGATAAAAGATTTCCTTAACGCATTGAATAATTGCGAATTTGCCCGTTTTGCTCCTGGAGATGACAATCAGGCTATGGATAAGGTTTATTCGGATTCTTTGGAAATTATCAGTAAAATGGAAAACTCTATAAAACATTAATTAGGGAGAATACAATGATGAAGAAAATAATATCCTTGACATTTGGTCTATTGATGGTGTTGGTTGCTTGGGGGCAAGATACGGTTACAACAGATGCATCGGTTCTTGTTAAAGATTCAGTGTCCATAGGGACCCATACTACCGAGTTTTCTACAGTTGAGTTAGATGTCAATGTAACAAAAACACAAGGTGACAGTGCATATATGCGAAATGATTATGCTTCTGCTATTCAAATATATGAAAGTTTATTGAAACAAGGAGAGGCTGCTGAAATCTATTATAATTTAGGTAATAGTTATTACAAGACCGATGATATGGCAAGAGCGATTTTGAATTATGAACGCGCTTTATTGTTACAACCTGGTAATACCGATATTCGTGCTAACCTGGAGATTGCACGTTCTAAGACGATAGATAAAGTAGCTTCAATTCCCGATATATTTTTCGTAGCTTGGACTAACTCATTGATAAATTGTTTGAGTGTAGATGTTTGGGCAAAGTTAGGAATCATATTCTTTATTCTTTTACTTGTCTCATTGTCTCTTTTCTTTTTTTCTAAACAGATTATTTGGAAAAAAAGCGGATTTATGACAGGGATTATATTCTTGATATTTGTAGTATTAAGTAATATTTTCGCTTCAAAGCAAAAAAGCGAGTTGACGGATAGGAATGAAGCAATAATCTTGTCTCCCAGTGTCACAGTACGAAGTACTCCGAGTGAAAGTGGCACCAGTTTGTTTGTTTTACATGAGGGATATAAGGTTGAAATTAAGGATAATTCCATGCGTGAATGGAAAGAAATTCGTTTGGAAGACGGTAAAGTAGGGTGGATTCCAGCTTCTGCAATGGAAATGATTTAGAAATACTCTTATATTATTGAGAATTAGAGCGCCCGTATGGAGTAAAAAGATTTACTTCATACGGGCTTCTTTTTGTCTTTATGGAAATATTAAAGATATCATAGAAAAATACAGGTAAATAGTTTGTTTTATCTTTTTTTTTCCTTAAGTTTATAGCGTGATAAACAAATAACAAAAGTATTAACCATTAAATTATGAATATGAGAACAATAACATTTAATGAACTCCGTAAGATTAAAGACGCATTACCTAGTGGTAGTATGCATAGAATAGCCGATGAACTCGGACTGAATGTTGACACGGTAAGAAACTTTTTTGGTGGTCATAACTTTAAGGAAGGTAAAAGTGTTGGAATTCATTTAGAACCCGGTCCGGATGGCGGTTTAGTGATGATTGATGATACTACAGTTCTTGATAGGGCTTTAAAGATTTTAGATGAGATAGCAGGTGAAACTGTTGAACAACCTGCGTGAGTAAGAGTTGAATTTTAGAAAACAAAATAAAATAATCTCAATTGTTTCTTGGCAATTGGGATTATTTTTTTGTTATCAGTAAGCGGAAGAGCTGAAGGATACAAAATTTGTCTGTTCTGAGAAGACCTGCCGCCTGTATATGATACCGG
>NZ_CAJTSC010000005.1 GCF_910578895.1 uncultured Bacteroides sp. | reverse complement strand
AAGCTAAAGAAAAACTTTTTGAAGAAAATTTAAACAGGCTCTAACTTAGCTGATAAAAACAAAAGCCGCTTCATCCGCCAAATCCGCGCCTGAAGGATAAAAACAAGTCTACAATGAAAGAGCCGCGGCTACAGGAACAGGCCGCACCAACGGTCAAAGCGCTGCAAACCGGCTTCGCCATAGCGCTCCAGGCTCTTCCGTGCTTTCTCCACGCTTTTCTCCTTGTCCAAATGCGTCTTTGAGTAAAACTTATCGGCAAAACAGATTACCTGCTCCTCCATGCTTACCGGAAGCATGTCCCGGCGGGGCACAGGCAGGTTTTGTGCAACAATATCTTCCAACGCAAGTCCCGCCCCCGTATGCCTTTCGCAAACCAAAGCATGCCGCGGATAGCCCTCCGAACGCACCAGGTCCGCTCCCAAATAGCCGTGGCAGATGTAAGGCTTGTCTCCGAAACAACAGATGCCGTCGGCATCCGTCAGAAACACGCCTATATCGTGCAGCATCGCCGCTTCATACAGGAAATCCCTGTCCAAAGACAACTCCGGATGGTTATCGGCAATCCACAAAGCCTTGTCGGCAACGGAACGGCTATGCGTCAGCAGGATATGCCGCAACTCGTTCGCTTCCGGATAGTACTTATCAATTAACTCGTGAGGGTTCATCTTACTTTTGCTACATTTATAATCGGGCACTTCCCCCCCCTACGCCGCAAACACGCAGAGCGGCAGGCAGCCCATACATTTTCCAGGTTGCAAAAATACGAATTATTCCATAACAACATCCACCTTTCTCCGTTTTGAATCACTTTGCACCCGCGCAAACAGCCGGGCAGATACCGGAAACAAACCGGACACGGCTGTTTGCGCGGGTACAAAATGAAGCGCCATCCGTTCATTTCACAACAAAAAGGCGGCAAAACCGCCCTTTTCCTTACTCCCCTTCCTGCCACTTTCTGCCAAAACAGGAACATCGTGCATAAAATGCGGATAGATATGCTTCCGTTTCCGATGGATATGCGCTGTTTATGCAGAAACCGGGCGTTTCCGCCGTTGAATACAGATGTTTCCGTTGCTGGACGCAGGTGTTTCTGCCGACAGACACTGGCATCTGTCGTGACAGGCATTAGCATCTATCGCAACAGGCATTAGTGTCTGTCGCGACAGACGTCAATATCCGTAAAACAGGATGCCCGCACGCGGCATTTCCCGTGCTTTTTCCCGCTGGTTTGTTTGTAAATATCTCGATATCTACCTGGTTATCCGCAAGATAAACATTTCCCGTTCCGTTTCTTCCCGCCGGCAGTACGCAAGGACGGAAACAGCCGGTTCTGCGGCAACGGGAAATACAGATTGTCAGAAGATACGGACGGGATGACAAAAAGACAAAAAGGCAAAAGATAAAAAGACAAACTTAAGAACCGGTTTCATCTTCCTTCAAAAGAAATGCCCGAAAGAGTATGCCGACACGGCTTTTTCCGTTTATATCATCTATGCCAACCATTCAGGCACAGTCCCTCTTCCGTTTTTTCCAAAGCTGCCAGCTGTTGATGATGTTCTGCCACAACACATACGAACCCGGTCCTACGGAAGACAACGGGTTCAGATAAGTATAAGACATCCAGATGGCAAGTACCGTGTTTTTCTGTCCCAGCGCCTGCCCGCCGCTGATGCGGTCGTTGTAATGCCCGCCAATTCTTTTCCCCAAGTAGAACTGTACGCAGCAAGCGACCAATCCTGCCAAGGCAATCAGCATTTCCACAAACACCGGCGCATCACTGTTCATCAACGAACGCACCGTCTGCCCCGACACAATGGCAAGCGCCACCGCCCACAGGTAGAAAGCAGCATCGCGGAACTCCAGCAAGCGCCGATGCACCTTCCCGACAAACACCCGCAGAAAACATGCCAGGAAGAATGGCAGAAGAAGCAACGGGAACACCTTGCCCAGTATCTTCAGGAAGGCGGCAAAGAAAGTGATATCCGCATGCGGTTCCACCAAAGGAAACAGTAGCGGGACAGCCGCCGCAGCCAGCAGATTGGACAACAGCGTATACGTGGTAAGGCTCGATGCACTGCCCCCCAACTTGCCGGTGATGACCGCAGCGGCAGTTGCCGTAGGACAGATAAGGCACACCATGGCACCCTCGAACACTTCCCTGTACGTCTCCTGCATGGGGAAACACACCAGCAACGCCGCAACAACCAGGCACGAAACCGTCTGGAACAGCAGCAACCAGCCATGCCATGCCTTCGGCTTCAGCTCGCGCACCTCTATCTTGCAGAAAGTAAGCAACAACTGGGCGAAAATCAAAGCCGGAGTGAGGAAAGCCGTCAGTCCGTCCGCATAAGGTTTTACCGGGGCGAGCCAAGAGACCCTTGCAAAAAGGAAATAACCCATAGCACCTGTAAGCATCGCCAGCGGCAATGTCCAATTCTTTATAAAACGAAGAAACATACCTGTATCCATCCATTAATATTCGCGTGCAAAGTTACGGATATTATCAACAAGCAGGCATATCACCAAGAAATTTACTCCCAACCAGACACGGATTTCTCATTGGAGCACCGCACTCATCTTTCAAACACGGCTAAAGCGGATTTGGCGGATTACCCATATTGGTTATCCGCAATAGTCTCCCCAAAAGGGCAGGTTGCAGGCAAGCCGGATTAGCCTGAGTGAAAGGAAACATTTTCATTTAAGCCTTACGACTATGCTTCAGGCACGGATTTGGCGGATGAAGCGGATTATTCGATGAACAGATAAAAATAAAATCCGCGTCTGAAAGGCGAAAACAGTTTTTTATCGAAAAAGCCGTGCCATACAGAGCAAATCTCCCTAAAAAGAAGCTGTTACAAATAAAACTTAAAAGCAAAGCATGAGTTTTCTGCAAATTTACATTACATTTGCAGCGTGAAATATAGGGCTTGCACTATCTTTGCGACAATTTTTATATGAAATCATACAAACGACACATATTATATATAGGCATTTGTTTGGGACTGTTCCTCTCTTTTTGCTGCAGCGGCAGTGCCGAAGCGAAAGATTTTGTAGTCGTCATCGATGCCGGACACGGGGGACACGACCCCGGCGCGGTCGGAAAGATTTCCAAAGAAAAGAACATAAACCTGAATGTCGCGCTCAAGCTTGGCAAACAGATACAGAAAAACTGTCCGGACGTAAAAGTCGTATATACCCGTACGCGGGATGTCTTTATCCCGCTGGACCGCCGTTCGGAGATAGCGAATGATGCCAAAGCGGATTTGTTTATCTCCATCCATACAAACGCCCTTGCCAACAACCGCACCGCCAAGGGCGCATCCACCTGGACCTTAGGTCTTGCAAAATCGGACGCCAACCTTGAAGTTGCCAAACGTGAGAACTCGGTTATCCTTTATGAAAGCGACTACAAGACGCGCTACGCCGGGTTTAACCCGAATTCCGCCGAGTCTTACATCATCTTCGAATTCATGCAGGACAAGTATATGTCGCAAAGCGTACACTTGGCTTCACTCGTGCAAAAGCAGTTCCGCCATACATGCCGGCGGGCAGACCGTGGCGTGCACCAGGCGGGATTTCTTGTGCTGAAAACCAGTGCCATGCCCAGCATCCTGGTCGAACTGGGTTTTATATCCACTCCGGAAGAAGAGCGCTATCTGAACACCGATGCAGGCACCACCAACCTTGCCAACGGCATCTTCCGCGCTTTCCTCACTTACAAGCGCGAGCAGGAAATCCGATTGAACGGAAGCAGCCGAACCATCCTGCCGGAAGAGGCGCCACAACCGGCACAGGAGGACACCGCCCCCGACAGCACAGCGCCGAAAACGGAAAGCAAAACCAACGGCCGGCACAACGCGCCAACGGCGCAGCGCCCGGAAAAAACCGCCGCCACACAAACAGAAGACAATGTTCCGGTGTTTAAGATACAGATACTCACCTCTTCCCGCCCGCTGGCAAAGAACGACAAGCGGCTGAAAGGGCTGAAGAACGTGGATTATTACAAGGAAGGCGGCTTATACAAGTACACCTATGGCGCATCGACCGATTATAACAAGACGTTACGCACCAAACGCTCCATTACGGCACAATTCAAGGACGCATTCATCATAGCCTTCAAGAACGGGAAAAAGATGAACGTCAATGCCGCCATCAACGAATTCAAGAACAGAAAGAAATAAACAGCATACATCATGAAGTATATTACCAAGGAAGTCAGAATAGGAATTGCCGGCATAGCCGCTCTCTGCATATTAGTATATGGCATCAATTACCTGAAAGGCATCAACATGTTCAAGCCTTCCAGCTATTTCTATGTCAAATTCAACAATGTCAACGGGCTTACCAAATCAAGCCCCGTCTTTGCCGACGGTTTCCGCGTGGGCATCGTACGCGATTTGTACTACGATTATACCCAACCCGGAAAGGTCGTTGCCGAGATAGACGTCAATACCGACCTGCGCATCCCTAAAGGCAGTACCGCAGAGTTGACGGCGGAAATGCTGGGCGGCGTCAAAATGAACCTTCTCCTTGCCAACAATCCACGCGAAAAATACCGTGTCGGAGATACCATTCCCGGCACGCTCAACAACGGAATGATGGAAAAGGTAGCCACCATGATGCCGCAACTGGAGAAGATGCTGCCTAAATTGGACTCTATCCTCGGCTCTTTAAATGCCGTATTGGCAGACCCCGCCATCCCTGCCACCCTGCACAATGTGGAGAACCTGACGGCAAACCTTGCCGCAACCAGCGGGCAACTCCAAACATTAATGAGCAAGGATATCCCACAACTCACAGGAAAATTGAATGCCATCGGGGACAACTTCGTGCTTATCTCCAGCAATCTGAAGGAGATAGATTTTGCGACAGCCATGCAAAGCATAGACTCGACATTGGCTAATGTAAAGATAATTACAGATAAATTGAACCGGAAAGACAACACGGTCGGGCTATTACTGAACGACCCTGCACTTTACAACAACCTGAATGCCACGACTGCAAATGCGGCGAGCTTGCTGGAAGACCTGAAAGCGCATCCGAAACGCTATGTCCATTTCTCTTTATTCGGCAAGAAAGATAAGTAAAAAAGGCGTTTATATAGATTTTGTCTAAATAGCAAAGCGTGTATGTCATTGGAAAAGAAAGCCCTTGGTAAGGGCTATATATAAAGTGGAAAAGAGGTTTGTATCCACGCTGCCGCCTGAAGCCACGAACATCGGCAAACAGAGATAACCCGCTACATTACAAGACGTTATACAAAAGCAAGGGTTTCCATAAAGACACAGGCTGGATATACAGACATAAGTAACTGAGAGTAAAGTGATTATTGTTTTATTGAGAAACGCAAGAAAAAAGCGATTTGTTTTTCTCAAATAAGATTGCCAATTTTGCAAACGTAGAAGTTTTGCTTAATTAATAAATGTTTTAGTAGCCGTTATGAGTGAACAGGATCATGTCGGATTATGGAACCGCTGTCTTGAAATCATCAGAGACAATGTTCCGGAACAGACATATAAAACTTGGTTTCTCCCCATTATCCCGTTAAAATACGAGGACAAAACGCTCATTGTACAAGTTCCCAGCCAGTTCTTCTATGAATTTCTGGAGGATAAATTTGTAGACTTGTTGCGTAAGACCCTTTATAAGGTAATCGGAGAGGGAACGAAGTTGATGTATAATGTTATGGTAGATAAAAGTTCACGGCCCGAAAAGACCGTAAACTACGAATCTACCCATCGCACCATTATACCCCAAAAGCAAACGATAGACAAGGCAATCCCGCAAATACCTGTTCCCGATTTGGACCCGCATCTGAATCCGGAATACAATTTTGATACATTTATTGAAGGATACAGCAATAAACTTTCGCGCAGTGTTGCAGAAGCCGTAGCGCTCAATCCTGCCAAGACCATATTCAACCCGTTGTTTCTGTACGGAGCATCGGGTGTGGGAAAAACCCACCTGGCAAATGCCATCGGTACGAAAATCAAGGAGTTGTATCCGGAGAAACGTGTGCTGTATGTGTCCGCACATTTATTCCAGGTGCAATACACCGATTCCGTACGTAACAACACCACCAACGACTTCATCAACTTCTACCAGACAATCGACATATTGATTATCGATGATATCCAGGAGTTTGCGGGCGTTACCAAAACGCAAAACACATTCTTCCACATCTTCAATCACCTGCATCAAAACGGCAAGCAGCTTATCCTTACCTCCGACCGTTCTCCCGTACTGCTTCAGGGCATGGAAGAGCGCTTGATTACGCGTTTCAAATGGGGAATGGTGGCAGAACTGGAGAAACCGACGGTGGAATTGCGCAAAAACATCCTGCGCAACAAGATACATCGCGACGGATTGCAATTCCCGCCGGAAGTCATCGACTACATAGCCGAGAATGTAGGCAATAGTGTCCGCGACCTGGAGGGCATTGTCATTTCCATCATGGCACACTCCACCATATACAACAAGGAGATTGACCTGGAACTGGCACAACGCATTGTACGCAAGGTCGTGAATTGCGAGAGCAAAGCCATCACCATCGACGATATCATTACTACCGTATGCAAACACTTTGGTTTGGAAAACGCTGCCATACATACAAAATCGCGTAAACGCGAAGTGGTGCAGGCACGTCAGATTGCCATGTATTTAGCCAAGAACCATACGGACTTCTCTACGGCAAAAATCGGCACGTTAATCGGCAATAAAGACCATGCTACCGTGTTGCACGCCTGCAAAACCATCAAGCAGCTGAAGGAAGTGGACAAGTCATTCCGCGCCGAAATCGAAGATATACAAGCCGCACTGAAAAAAGGGAACTGAATTTAAGCAGAAGGCGTAAAAGCATAAGTAAATATAGAAAATCACCATCTGTCATTCAGGGCGAAGTGAAGAACCTCTTCTCCTTATGTATACAAAGGGATATTCTTGAAATGATAAAATTTAAGGCAACTAACTCGTGAAGAATTAGCTGCCTTAAATTTTATCATTTCAGGAATATCCCTACTTACGAAAACATCCTATACATTTACACTTCATCTAAAATCCTTGCGCTTTCATTGCCTTCCAAAGCGCTTCGGACATCGCTTCGCTATCTTTCTTTGTATAACGCACGTCCGTAAAGACCTGAGCCAGCGTTTCTTTGCAGTTTTCGGCTATGAATTGCTTATTCTCGGGCAAAGATTCCTTGTAAGCATACAGGCGGTCGATATCCTCAGGAGTATAATCATGATAAGTTTCTTCATGCACAATAGCCTCCAAAGGCAAACGGTCTACTTGCGCGGGAGTTTCCGCAGGCCAGCCCACAGTAACAGTAGTGATGGGGAAAACCAACCGGGGCAATTCCAATGTTTCCACAATCATTTGAGGATTATAAGTGGTGGTGCCTAAATAGCAGATGCCCAACCCTTTCTCCTCGGCTGCGACACAGAATGTCTGTGCCACCAACAAAGCATCTACGGCTCCGGTGACAAACCATTCAAAATTGTCATATCCCGGAATTGCCTTTCTCTGTTCACACCACTTGCTGAAACGGCGCAAGTCAATACAGAAAGTAAGGACTACCGGTGCCGTCCGCACCATAGGCTGGTTAAAATGCGCAGGAGCCAACTTGGCTTTACGGTCAGCGTCACGAGTCACAATCACACTATAAACCTGCATGTTTCCGACCGTAGAAGCACGGAAAGAGGTTTCAAGCAAATCATTTAACAAATCAGAAGAAATGTCTTTCTGCTGATATTTACGAATTGTTCTCCTTTGTTTCAAGTTTTCCATTCTTTCTTTTTTCTGCAAATATATGAAAAGAAACACAGAGTGTGGTTTAATAACGCCGAATATGTTTCATCGTTTACCCAAACCGGATAACCCCAGCAGGCATCAAACAGATGCATGGTTTTCTTTTTAGAAAACTTCACCTCTACTAAAGAAAACCTATTCATATAAAAATCAATATATTAACCGATATAAACAGGAAACTAACAACCTGTTCATAAAAAAAATATTTTTTATTTTGCCATAACGAAAAACATTCATAGCTTTGCAAACGCATTTGTTAGCAAATAAGTACGACTTCTACACTTTTACTTATTTACAATTAAATCTAAGGATATCGCATCGTGGAAAAGAAAACTTATTCTTATGACGAAGCCTACGAAGAATCTTTACGATACTTCCAAGGCGACGAACTGGCTGCAAGGGTTTGGGTAAACAAATACGCAGTCAAAGACTCTTTCGGAAATATTTACGAAAAGTCTCCGGAAGACATGCATTGGAGAATAGCCAATGAGATTGCCCGCATTGAGGCAAAGTATCCTAACGGGCTAAGTTCCGAAGAGCTCTTCGGGCTGTTAGACCACTTCAAATACATCGTTCCGCAAGGAAGCCCGATGACAGGAATCGGAAACAATTATCAGGTAGCTTCACTCTCCAACTGCTTTGTCATAGGCGTGGACGGCGAAGCCGACTCGTACGGTGCAATCTTCAAAGTAGACGAAGAACAAGTGCAGTTAATGAAACGCCGTGGCGGTGTAGGGCATGACCTGTCGCACATCCGCCCGAAAGGTTCTCCGGTGAAAAACTCCGCGTTAACGTCAACCGGACTGGTGCCTTTCATGGAGCGTTACTCCAACTCCACGCGCGAAGTAGCACAAGACGGCCGCCGGGGCGCGTTGATGCTGAGCGTATCCATCAAGCATCCGGACTCGGAAGCTTTCATAGACGCAAAGATGACGGAAGGCAAGGTTACGGGTGCCAATGTTTCCGTCAAGCTGACCGATGCATTCATGCAAGCAGCCATTGACGGTACGCCGTATGTGCAACAATATCCTATCGATGCCTCCGAACCCGTATTCAAGAAAGAAATCAGTGCCGCCGACTTGTGGAAGAAAATCGTGCACAACGCATGGAAATCCGCCGAACCCGGCGTACTCTTCTGGGACACCATCATCAAAGAGTCCGTACCCGACTGCTATGCGGACCTGGGCTATCGTACCGTATCAACCAATCCTTGCGGTGAGATACCTTTGTGCCCCTACGACTCCTGCCGCCTGCTCGCCATCAACTTGTATTCATACGTGGTCAATCCTTTCAAACCGGACGCATACTTTGATTTCGACCTTTTCAAAAAGCACGTTGCACTGGCACAACGCATCATGGACGATATCATCGACCTGGAATTGGAAAAGATAGAGCGCATCCTGGCCAAGGTCGATTCCGACCCGGAGAACGAAGACGTGAAACGCACCGAAAATGTTTTGTGGCAGAAAATCTACAAAAAGAGCGGTCAAGGCAGGCGTACCGGCGTAGGCATCACCGCCGAAGGCGATATGCTTGCGGCATTGGGACTGCGTTACGGCACTGAAGAGGCAACCGAATTTGCCGAAAAAGTGCACAAGACAGTAGCATTGAGCGCATACCGTTCTTCCGTGGAAATGGCAAAAGAACGCGGCGCTTTCGAAATCTACGACAGCGAACGCGAACAGAATAATCCGTTTATCAACCGCTTGCGCGAAGCGGATCCGGAACTGTATGAAGAGATGCGGAAATACGGACGCCGCAACATCGCCTGTCTCACCATTGCGCCCACAGGCACAACAAGCCTGATGACGCAGACCACTTCGGGTATCGAACCTGTATTCCTGCCCGTTTACAAACGCCGCCGCAAAGTCAACCCGAACGATGCCAACGTACACATCGACTTCGTTGACGAGACCGGAGACGCTTTTGAGGAATACACCGTATTCCACCCCAAATTCGTCACATGGATGGAAGCGGAAGGTTACAACCCCGCCAAACGCTATACACAAGACGAAATAGATGCGCTCGTTGAAAAATCACCTTATTATAAAGCAACTTCCAACGATGTGGACTGGCTGATGAAAGTCAGGATGCAGGGACGCATCCAGAAATGGGTGGATCACTCCATCAGCGTTACAATCAACCTGCCGAACGATGTGGACGAAGAGTTGGTAAACCGCCTGTACGTCGAAGCATGGAAATCAGGCTGCAAGGGCTGTACGGTCTATCGTGACGGTTCCCGTTCCGGCGTGCTGATTTCCACCAAGAGCAAGAAGAAAGAGGAGTTCCCGCCGTGTAAACCGCCTACGGTTGTCGAAACCCGTCCTAAAGTACTTGAAGCGGATGTCGTACGCTTCCAGAACAACAAGGAAAAATGGGTGGCATTCGTCGGTCTGCTGGACGGACATCCTTACGAGATATTCACCGGGCTTCAAGACGATGACGAAGGCATCATCCTTCCGAAGAACGTTTCATCGGGCCATATCATCAAGAATGTCGATGAAAACGGCAACAAACGCTACGACTTCCAGTTCGAGAACAAACGCGGCTACAAGGTCACTATCGAAGGACTGTCCGAGAAATTCAACAAAGAATACTGGAACTATGCCAAACTTATCTCCGGCGTATTGCGCTACCGCATGCCTATCGAGCAGGTAATGAAGTTGGTAAGCTCGCTGCAATTGGACAGCGAACACATCAACACCTGGAAAAACGGCGTAGAACGTGCATTGAAGAAATACGTGACGGACGGAACAGAAGCCAAAGGCAAGAAATGTCCGAACTGCGGCAACGAAACGCTCGTTTACCAGGAAGGCTGCCTTATCTGCACCACTTGCGGCGCATCCCGTTGCGGATAAAAAAACGGCAAGCACAAACGTTTGCATAGTAATTTAAATGAGATAGCCGGCAATAGCTGCATGATTATGAGGAATATTTCCTATACTTGCATAATCATTGCAGCTATTGCTATTTCTAAATCTAATATATATGACTTTATCATTCAATATCGAGTACAGAACCAATTGGGGTGAAGAAGTCAGAGTGTCAGGCTCCATACCTGAACTTGGAAACAACCATCCCGACAAAGCTTTGCCGCTACAGACCGTAGACGGCATCCACTGGACTGCGGAAGTAAACATCGCACTGCCGGAAAGCGGACGTGTCCAATACAGCTACCATATCTTCTACAACGGACAGTGCACACGGACGGAGTGGAACAACCTGCCACGCACGCTTTATCTTTCCGGAGCCTCCCATAAGGCCTACCGGATACTGGACTGCTGGAAGAACCTGCCGGAACAGCAATATCTCTATACTTCCGCCTTTACGGAATCACTCCTGGCACACCACAAGCGCGACACCGCACCCAAAAGCCACAAAAAAGGATTGCTGATAAAGGCATACGCTCCCTGCATCGACAGCGACCACTGCCTGGGCATCTGCGGAAACCAACCGGCATTCGGCGACTGGAACCCCGACAAAGCCGTGCTTATGAGCGATGCCAACTTTCCGGAATGGCAAACAGAGGTAGACGCAACCAAAATCCGCTTCCCGCTGGAATATAAGTTCATCTTATACAACAAGAAAGAACGCCGCGCTGTCTGCTGGGAAAACAACCCGAACCGATATATGGCAAATCCGCAGACAGGCGCCAACGAGACGCTGGCCGTCGGCGACCGCTACGTATACTTCAACCTTCCCGCATGGAAAGGTGCGGGAGTCGCAGTTCCCGTATTCTCGCTCCGTTCTGAGAAGAGCTTCGGCGTAGGCGACTTCGGCGATTTGAAACGCATGATAGACTGGGCGGTTGCCACCCATCAGAAAGCCGTACAGATTCTGCCCATCAACGACACCACGATGACGCATACGTGGACAGACTCCTATCCCTACAGCAGCATCTCCATCTACGCCTTCCACCCCATGTATGCCGATTTGAGGCAATTGGGCAACCTAAAAGACAAGAAGGCGATGGCACAATTCGAAAAACGCCAAAAAGAGCTGAACGCCCTGCCCGCCGTGGACTACGAAGCCGTGAACAAGACGAAGTGGGACTACTTCCGGCTCATCTTCAACCAAGAAGGAGAAAAAGTACTGGCATCGGACGCTTTCCGCAGTTTCTACGAAGCCAACAAAGAGTGGTTGCAGCCCTACGCCGCCTTCAGCTACCTGCGCGATGCCTACAAGACACCCGACTTCCGCACCTGGCCCGAATATGCCACCTACGATGCCAAAGAAATAGAACAACTGTGCCGGCCGGACTCTGCCGGTTACGGGCAGATAGCCATCTACTACTACATCCAGTTCAACCTGCATCTGCAACTGCTCGCCGCCACCGAGCATGCACGCGCCAACGGCGTAGTGCTGAAAGGCGACATTCCCATCGGCATCAGCCGCAACAGTGTGGAAGCCTGGAAAGAACCCTACTACTTCAACCTGAACGGCCAAGCCGGCGCGCCACCCGATGACTTCTCCGTGAACGGACAGAACTGGGGATTGCCTACCTACAACTGGGATGTCATGGAGAAAGACGGCTATGACTGGTGGATGAAGCGCTTCCGCAAAATGGCGGAATACTTCGATGCCTACCGCATCGACCACATTCTCGGATTCTTCCGGATTTGGGAAATTCCCATGCACGCCGTACACGGCCTGTTGGGGCAATTCTCCCCTGCCCTGCCCATGACGAGCGAGGAGATAGAGAGCTATGGGTTCCCCTTCCGCAATGAATTCCTGAAACCGTATATACACGAGTATTTCCTTGGGCAGATATTCGGTCCGCATACCGACTACGTGAAGCAGACCTTCATCGAACCCACGGAGACTTGGGAAATCTACCGGATGCGCCCCGAGTTCGACACGCAGCGCAAAGTAGAAGCCTACTTTGCCGGCAAGACGGACGAAAACAGCATCTGGGTGCGCGACGGTCTGTACGCGCTTATCAGCGACGTGCTCTTTGTGCCCGACCGCCACGACCCGCACAAGTACCACCCGCGCATCGGCGTGCAGCACGACTACATCTACCGCTCGCTGAACGATTGGGAAAAAGCGGCTTTCAACCTCCTGTACGACCAATACTATTACCACCGCCACAACCAGTTCTGGCACGAGCAGGCGATGAACAAACTGCCGCAACTGACACAGTCCACCCGGATGTTGGTATGTGGTGAAGACCTGGGCATGATTCCCGACTGTGTGGCATGGGTGATGAACGATTTGCGTATCCTCTCCTTGGAAATACAGCGTATGCCCAAAGACCCGGCACACGAATTCGGGCATCCGGACTGGTATCCATACTGCTCCGTCTGCACCATATCCACGCACGACATGTCCACGCTGCGCGGCTGGTGGGGAGAAGACTTCCAGCAAACGCAACGTTACTACAACACAATGCTCGGACATTACGGCGCCGCTCCTGCCGTAGCCACTCCCGAACTTTGCGAAGAGGTGGTGCGCAAACATCTGCAAAGCAACTCCATACTGTGCATCCCGTCCCTGCAAGACTGGCTGTCGATGGACGGCAAATGGCGTAACCCGAACGTGCAGGAAGAGCGCATCAACGTTCCTGCCAATCCGCGCCACTATTGGCGCTGGCGCATGCACCTCACACTGGAACAACTGATGAAAGCCGAAAGCCTGAACGAAAAAATCAGAGGACTTATCGCACAGACCGGACGATAAACGAGCGGCGGCAAGACAAACAAAAATCACCTCATGAGAGGATACCATCCATCTTATGAGGTGATTTTTTTATCTTGCGAAACAAACCTGTCTACTCCACTTTCCTTGCAATGAAGAATGTATAGCCATAAAAACGTTTATACTTCCTGTACAGTTCTTCCTCGTCCGCCTGAAGCGCGGCGAACTCCTCGGCAACCCGGTTGCCCGCATACTTGGAAAGAAAGGCTTCACGAGCCGCACGCTTCGGAATGAAGTAATGCTCCGTCCAGCAATTTTCCGGCAGCACGAATGTAGCTACAGGCAGATAGCCCGCCTTCCATACCTTAGCCACCTGATTGGGCATTGTATCTATGCCGGGATATGCGCCCATCCAGAAATCATCAATCTCCGCAGGATGTCCGTCCGTCAGCCACGACACCTCGGATACGGCGATATACCCTCCCGGCTTCAGATACCTGCGCCACTCGTTCAGCCCGCGTTCAAAACCGATATTGTAGATGGCCCCCTCCGACCAAATCAGGTCCAACTCCCCTGCCTGAAAAGGCAGATTGTCCATCGAACCGACAACAGCTTTCACCCGGTCTTGCAGAGAAGCCTGTTGCGCATTGCGATTGAAGATATCAACAAAAGCAGGAAGCAAATCAACTCCCGTAATCTCTCCCGGCGCATACTTAGCCAGCACCATCGTCTGCCCGCCTGTGCCACAGCCCAAATCGGCAATGCGGGAGTTGTCCGTAAGATTATCAATAAAACCCAATGCCTGCAACGTCACTTCGGGACTTCCCGGTCCCTGACGTTCCATAGTAGAAAAGAAATCGCAAATCAGGTCAAGTTCAAAATCGTGAATTGTTTTATTTTTGTCATTCATTGTTCTCAGTATATTTCGCATACACGGGAAGCGTACAATACTTCCGGCACCGTATGCAGATAAAACTTGAATTATAATCACAGGAAAACGCCCCGGAAAGAAACAATCCGAGAGCAAACGAAAGGACAACCTGCATCAACGATACAGATTGTTTACCACACCAAATCCGATTTAAACATTGTTGTCATGGCGCAAAGATACAGAATATTCCAGACTGTAAAAAATACCTAATGGATTTTTCCCTATATTTGCACGCAAGAAACAAATCCATCCGACATGACCAGCTACATCTTTTTAGACCGGATACACTTTTTTGCCTATCACGGTGTCGGCACGCAGGAAACCATAGCAGGCAATGATTTCATCATCGACCTGCGGCTGAAAACAGACATCGCCCGTGCCGCCGAAACGGACGATGTAACGGACACGGTGAGCTATGCCGATGTATATGAAGCAGTGAAGGAAGAGATGGCCATCCCTTCCAAATTACTGGAGCACGTGTGCGGACGCATCATCCGGCGCCTGTTCCACGATTTCCCCGCCATCGAAAGCATCGATCTGAAGTTGTCCAAACGCAATCCGCCGATGGGTGCCGACCTGGATGCGGCAGGCGTGGAAGTGCATTGCGACAGATAAGGCTACTGCCGCCATTCCGATGCACAGCCCGTTTTTCCGGCAGGAAGAGCATGCCGATGCTCCGGCAATTCTTACAACCGGGAGAAATGTTTCTTCCCGTGCAAATAGAACTGCACCAGGATGCTGCTTTTTGTACGTTCGGGAATAACCGTAACCGAGGTCTTGTCCAAGTTCTCCTTGCGTGCCGCCGCAAACGAAGGACGAAGTTGCCGGAATGCACGGCGCGCACGGACTACCGCCCACATATTGGCAAACTGCCCCCGCAACAGAAAGTTCAGAGCCGCCACATAATCGAGCACCGTACGCATGCGCATCACAGCAGCCAACTCTTCCTGCGGCAAATTCTTATAGAGCATCAGAAGGTTGTTGCGGAAATTGAGAAATGTCTTACGGGGATTCTCTTTCTTCAAGGTGGCGCCACCCACGTGATAGACGGTGCTCTGAGGCACACAAACCAACCTCCGCCCACGGGCACGAAGCCGCCAGCACAAGTCAATCTCCTCCATGTGGGCAAAGAACCGTCCGTCCAGCCCGCCGACATCCAGATAGTCTTTCCGGCGAATGAACAAGGCGGCACCCGTCGCCCAAAATAGAGGCACGACCGTATCATACTGCCCGTTGTCTTTCTCCACCACGCTCATTATCCGCCCCCGGCAAAAGGGATAGCCGTAGCGGTCTATGAATCCGCCTGCCGCACCTGCATATTCGAACCTCTCCCTCTGGCGCCAACTCCGGATTTTAGGCTGGCACGCCGCCACTTCGGGATGGGCATCCATATAGCCGATAAGCGGTGACAGCCAATGTCCGGTCACCTCCACATCGGAATTCAACAACACCACGTATTCGGCATCCACCTGCCGCAAGGCGAGATTATACCCTTCGGCAAAACCGTGGTTTTCGCCCAACAGGATAAGATGCACGGAAGGAAACTCCCGGCGGAGCATCTCGACGGAAGCATCCGTCGAACCGTTGTCCGCCACATAAACCCGCGCACCTTCCGTTTGCGAACAGCGCACCACGGAAGGCAGGAAGGAACGGAGCATCTCGCAACCGTTCCAGTTCAATATGACAACAGCCGTCTTATCCATGTTGTATGGCATCCTCGCGTTTCAGCTTCCAACGTTTATGCGACCAGAACCAACATGACGGCTCCCTGCGGATGGTCTGTTCCAACCGGCGGGCAAAGAGTTCCGTTATCTCTCCGCCGGCAGTGGCTTTCGGAGTTTCGGTGACGAGGTCGAAGCGCACCCGGCAGTATCCTCTTCTCAGCTTTTGCAGTTCGCAGTAGAATACGGGAAAGTCCATAAGTTTGGCTATACGCTCGGCACCGTCCATAAATCCGGTATCCTGGTTCAGAAAAACGGTCCAGTGGTGCGCTTCGTTGGGATTGGGCGATTGGTCGGTTATCATGCCCACCACCACGCGCTTGTTGTCACGGCGCAGTTTTATGATTTCGCGCGCCGTAGAATGTTTCGGCACATTGTAGCCGCCGAAACGCGCACGGATGCGTTTGAACATCGCATCCATGTATTTGTTATGCAACGGTTTGTAAATTTGCACCGGGATGTCCCCTTCCTGCATGATGGCGCCCATGCCTATAATCCACTCGAAGTTGGCGTAGTGCGGTATAAGCAGCACAATGCCGCCGTGCTTTTCGATCATGGCAAGAAACTCCTCCTTGTTGTCATACTCCATGCGGCGGCAAAGCTCCTTGAAGGAGACGCGCAGCAGCTTCACCTCTTCCAGCATATAATCGCAGATGTAACGGTAGAACTTGCGCTCTATCCCGCGCAACTCGACCTCGGACTTTTCGGGAAAGGCGTTGCGCAAATTATCACGCACCACCCTGCGCCGGTAGCGTACAACGTGGCGCATCAAGAAGCAAAATCCGTCGGAAAGTACATAAAGCACCCTGAAAGGCAACAGGGCAAGCAGCCACATGCCTGCGTAGGTCAACCAATAAATTAATCTCGATTTCACCTTGTTTTATTATTAATCACTTATCACTAAACAGAAGCTCCCAGCACTCCCAGAAGTGCCGTGCCTTCTTCGTTAAACCCACCCATACGCGCCAAAACCACCTGATTGTCCAACGCATCATCGTGCGGAACTTCCACCCGGATATAATTCGGAGTGAAACCGTGCATCGGCGTGCCGGGTTTGGAACGTTCCAGCAGAACGGGCATCACCTGTCCGATATGGCGGGCGTAAAAGGCACGTGTTTTTTCGTCGGACAACTCCAGCAGGAGCTGGCTGCGCCGGTGCTTCTCTTCGGGAGAGACCACATGTTCTATCTTCAAGGCTTGCGTGCCCGGACGTTCGGAGTAGCTGAACACATGAAGCTGTGTGACATCCAGGCTTCGGATAAACCGGTGCGCCTGCTCAAAATATTCCTCTGTTTCGCCACGCGTGCCTACAATCACATCCACACCGATAAAAGCATCGGGCATCACCTCCTTTATCTTCTTCACTTTGGAAGCGAACAGGGCGGTGTCATACCGTCTGCGCATCAGCTTCAGCACTTCATCGCTGCCCGATTGCAACGGGATGTGAAAGTGCGGCATGAAACGCTTGGAACGGGATACGAACTCTATGATTTCATCCGTCAGCAGGTTGGGCTCGATAGAGGATATGCGGTAGCGCTCAATGCCTTCCACTTCGTCCAAAGCCTTTACCAGGTCGAAAAAAGTCTCGCCTGTGGTCTTGCCGAAATCACCGATGTTGACTCCCGTCAATACAATCTCCCTGCCGCCTTCGGCTGCCGCCCGGCGAGCCTGCTCTACAAGCGAAGCGATGCTTCCGTTGCGGCTGCGACCGCGGGCAAAAGGAATGGTGCAATACGAACAGTAATAATCGCAGCCGTCCTGCACTTTCAGGAAGAAACGGGTGCGGTCGCCACGCGAACATGACGGGGCGAACGAACGGATATCTTTCAAGGCGGAGGTATATGCCTCGCCGCTTCCGCGCTTCTGCAAATCGCCCAGGTATTGAAGCAGGTCTTTCTTCTGCTCCGCTCCGAGCACCACGTCCACACCTTCTAT
The DNA here is from genome assembly GCF_910578895.1 of uncultured Bacteroides sp. GTDB lineage: Bacteria > Bacteroidota > Bacteroidia > Bacteroidales > Bacteroidaceae > Bacteroides. Next base: position 78,755 of record NZ_CAJTSC010000005.1, on the reverse strand, counting down.
CCCCGCCACCGCATCGGGCTTAAGCTGGGCATAACATCCCGTCACCACCACAAAAGCTCCCGGATGCTGCTTCACCAGGCGATGAATGGCCTGGCGGCACTTCTTATCCGCCACTTCGGTAACGGAGCAGGTGTTCACCACGCATATATCCGCTTTCTCGCCCTTGCGCGCCGTACGCACTCCTGCTTCCCGCAGGGCTTTGCCGATGGTCGAAGTCTCGGAGAAGTTCAGCTTACATCCCAGCGTATAGTAAACCGCTGTCTTATCTTGAAATATATTGGTATCTATCATGAGCCTAAATGACATTTCTGTGACAAAGGTACACATTATTATTATATTTTTCCTACTTTTGCACAATTCATCAAAAAACGTGCAATGATACAAGAAAACTTTATCAAGCTATACGAGCATAGTTTCCGCGAGAATTGGGACCTCCCCTGCTATACCGATTATGGAGAAAGCGAAAGCCACACTTATGGAGAGGTGGCGAAAGAAATTGCCAGACTGCACTTGCTCTTCAAGCATTGCAGCTTGCGCCGTGGCGACAAGATAGCGGTCATCGGCAAGAACAATGCCCGCTGGTGCATCGCCTACATGGCTGTCATCACCTACGGCGGCATCGTGGTCCCTATCTTGCAGGACTTCCATCCCAACGATGTGCATCACATCGTCAACCATTCCGAATCGGTATTTCTATTCACCAGCGATGCCATTTGGGAACAACTGGAGGAAGAACGGCTTACCGGCCTGCGCGGCGTGTTCTCGCTCAACGACTTCCGCTGCCTGTACCAGCGCGACGGAGAGACCATCCAACGCTTCCTCAAACAGCAGGACCGGAAGATGGAAGAGGTGTATCCGAACGGCTTCACCCGGCAGGACGTGACCTACACAGACCTCTCCAACGATAAAGTAATGTTGCTGAACTATACTTCAGGCACAACGGGCTTCAGCAAGGGTGTCATGCTGACAGGAAACAACCTGGCAGGCAACGTCACTTTCGGCATCCGCACGGGATTGTTGAAGAAGGGTGACAGGGTGCTCTCTTTCCTGCCGTTGGCACATGCCTACGGTTGCGCTTTCGACTTTCTGACTGCTACGGCGGTAGGCACTCACGTCACGCTATTGGGTAAAATTCCTTCCCCGAAAATCCTGATGAAGGCGTTTGAAGAGGTAAAGCCGAATCTGATAATAACCGTTCCGCTTGTCATCGAGAAAATATACAAGAATGTCATCCAGCCCATTATCAACAAAAAGTCCATGAAATGGGCGCTCAGCATACCTCTGCTGGACGGACAGATATATGGGCAAATCCGCAAAAAGCTGGTAGACGCGCTGGGGGGCAGATTCAAAGAGATTATCATCGGCGGTGCTGCCATGAATCCGGAGGTGGAAGAGTTCTTCCATCGCATCAAATTTCCGTTCACCATCGGTTACGGCATGACGGAGTGTGCCCCGCTTATCAGCTACGCCCCGTGGAACGAGTTCGTAACCTCCTCTTCGGGACGCGTGTTGGATATTATGGAAGCGCGCATCTGCAAAGAAAATCCGGACGACCGACTCGGCGAGATACAGGTGCGTGGTGAAAATGTAATGGTAGGCTATTATAAAAATCCGGAAGCTACCAAAGAGGTCTTTACCGAAGACGGTTGGCTGCGCACCGGCGACCTGGGTACTTTGGACGAGAACAACAATCTCTATATCCGAGGACGCAGCAAGACCATGATTCTCAGTTCCAGCGGACAGAACATTTTCCCCGAAGAGATAGAAGCACGTCTCAACAACATGCCGTTTGTACTGGAAAGCCTTGTGATTGAACGCAATAAGAGACTGATAGCTTTGGTTTATGCCGACTACGAAGCATTGGATTCCTTAGGACTGAACAATCCGGAAAATCTCAAGACTATCATGGACGAAAATCTCAAAAACCTGAATAACAGTGTTGCCGCTTACGAAAAGGTAAGTCAAATACAACTTTATCCTACAGAATTTGAGAAAACACCCAAAAGAAGCATCAAAAGGTATTTATACAACAGTATTGCAGAGGATTAACATGTTCTATAACATGCTTAAAGCAGGAAAAACAGGCTATCCTCAAAAAAAAGTATAAAAAAAGTTGGGTTTTGGAGAACAACGTATCCAAAAAGTACATACCTTTGCACCGTTTTAATAAAGCAATTGATTGTATTACGTTTTAAAAGTAAAGAAAATGAAAAAATTAGTTTTGATGGCAGTAGCTATCGTAGCAGTATCTTTCGCATCTTGTGGTAACAAAGCAGCTAACGCTGACCAAGCTGCAGTGGTTGACACAGTAACTGTAGCTGAAGAAGTAGCAGTTGAAACTGTAGCTGAAGTAGCTGATACTGCTAAAGTAGATAGCGCAGCAGTTGTAGCTGAATAATTCAGAACAACAATTAGAGAGAATTGAAAGTCTGACGTACGAAAGTACGGACAGACTTTTTTTTATGCCTGTAACCGTCGACTGTTCAAACACCCTGCAGATTATTTGCCATCTTATCCCATTCGTTTGCTGATTATCTGTTATCTATTATAAATCCGCTATTCATTTATTATAAATCCGATGTTCATTTGTTATCCACCTATTATCTTCCTGGATATTAAGATAGCTTCCCCGAATATATAGACACCGGCAAGCCCCTCCCATCCCCTGTCATTCAGAACAAAGCGAAGATTCTTTCTTCTGAAATGTAAAGAGAGCAGATTCTTCGCTTTGTTCTGAATGACAGAGAGGAGAAGACGGGAAAGGAATAACATCAAAAAAATCCCGGTTCCTTTTCAGAAACCGGGATTTTCCTTTATATAGTGTATATCCTATATTTATGCTTCTTCAGCAACTACTTCGAAAGGAATTTCTACAGAAACTTCCTTGTGCAACTTAACGATAGCCTTGTAGTTACCAACTTCTTTCACTGCGTCTTTAACAACGATAATCTTACGATCGATGTTATGACCCAACTTAGCCAACTCTTCAGCAATCTGGATGTTACCTACAGAACCGAAGATAGTACCTGTTGCACTAACTTTAGTAGCAATCTTCAAAGATACGCCTTCCAATTTAGCGGCAACTTCTTCAGCATCCTTTTTAATTTTCTCCAGCTTGTGAGCGCGTTGTTTCAGCTCTTCAGCCAGCATTTTCTTTGCAGAAGGAGAAGCGATGACAGCTTTTCCTGTCGGGATAAGGTAGTTACGACCATAACCGGACTTAACGGTTACGATGTCGTTCTTATAACCCAAGTTTACGATGTCTTCTTTCAATATAATTTCCATACTTTCCTCCTCCTATTATTTCATCATGTCAGTTACATAAGGCAGCAACGCCAAGTGACGTGCTCTCTTCACAGCTTGAGCTACACGACGTTGGAACTTCAAAGAAGTACCGGTAATACGACGCGGAAGGATTTTACCTTGCTCATTCAAGAATTTCTTCAAGAATTCGGGGTCTTTGTAGTCGATGTACTTAATACCGCTCTTTTTGAAACGGCAGTATTTCTTCTTCTTAACGTCTACTGAGGGCGGAGTTAAATATCTGATTTCTGATTGAACTTGTTGTGCCATGATTAATCCTCCTTTTTAGTTGATTTAACACTTCTTCTCTTCGCAGCGTATTCGGCAGCGTACTTGTCTTGCTTGAAAGTCAAGAAACGGATAACGCGCTCGTCACGACGGAAGTTGATTTCCAATTTCTCAATTACAGTAGGTTCTGCATTGAACTCAATCAGTTGATAGAAACCGGTTGACTTCTTCTGGATCGGATAAGCCAGTTTTTTCAGTCCCCAGTTTTCTTCATTTACAATCTCAGCACCTTCAGCAGTAAGGATGCCTTTGAATTTTTCTACCGCTTCCTTCATCTGAACATCAGACAAAACGGGAGTCAAAATGAAAACGGTTTCGTATTGATTCATACTTGTTTGATTAAATAAATAAATTATTTGTTTATTAAATGCGGGTGCAAAGGTAGGCATTTTATTTAGAACTGCAAAAATAAGCGGACTTATTTTGGATTGTATCCAACTTATAGTATATTTGCAAAGTTGTTTAAACAATAATTTCATGATAGAGCAATTCAACTTTGACATCCGGCTTATATTCGCCATACTCAACGGTAAGGTATCCGCTGCAATTAACCGCAAATTATCACGCAACTTCAGGCAGAACGGTTTGGAAATCACTCCCGAGCAATGGACCGTCCTTATCTTCCTATGGGAAAAAGACGGGGTAACGCAACAAGAGTTGTGCAACGCAACTTTCAAGGACAAACCCAGCATGACCCGCCTCATAGACAATATGGAGCGCCAGCATCTTGTAGTACGTATCTCTGATAAAAAAGACCGCCGCACCAACCTGATACACCTCACCAAAGATGGAAAAGAACTGGAAGAACGCGCCCGTGTCATCGCCAACCAAACGCTGAAAGAAGCGTTGCAAGATATCACCATCGAAGAGTTGAGCGTCAGCCAAGAAGTGCTGAGAAAAATATTTTTCAATACGAAAGATTAGTCTCAAATTCTCACGGAGAGGAATTGAAAACCAACTAAATTGAAGGAATAATAGTTTTTTTGCGAAAATAATTTCGCTTGTTAAAGAATTATGCTTTTCTTTGTAACAAGAATATGAAAATAATAATCTATTAAAATACACACACATGAAAGGCTTATTAAAAAATCTGGGATTGATATTAATCTTGATAGGAGCTGCGATTCTCATTGCATGTTCCTTTACCGGCAATGTAAACAACAATGCGATATTGGGCACCAGTGCTGTTTTAGTTGTAGTAGGATTGATTTCTTACATCCTTATCAACAAAAAAATCGCAGATTGACATCAAGAAAAAGAAATAAAAAAAGGCGGTTGCAATGCAACCGCCTTTTTTTATTTCCACCGTTCCAAAAACCGGGCCCATCAGGACTCAGCTTCCGGAGTAATCAGTTTATATCCCTTTCCGTGAATGTTGATAATCTCTATAGATTCATCTCCCTTCAAGTGTTTACGCAGCTTGGTGATATACACGTCCATGCTACGTGCGTTGAAATAGTTATCATCAATCCAGATAGTCTTTAGTGCAAAATCACGTTGCAGAATCTCATTGGCATGCGCACAGAGCAAACCCAGCAATTCCGACTCCTTAGTAGTCAGCTTAGTCTGCCCCTCAGGTGTCGACAAAATCTGCTTTTGGGTGTCAAACGTAAACTTACCAATCTTGTAAATGCTGCTCTCCTTATTTTTCTTCCCACGCACACGTCTCAGGATAGCTTCAATTCTGAAAGTCAGCTCTTCCATACTGAACGGCTTGGTGATATAATCGTCCGCACCAATCTTGAAACCTTCCAGAATATCTTCTTTCAAGGTTTTAGCCGTCAAGAAGATAATGGGGATTTCCGCATTTGCAGCACGGACTTCCTGTGCCAATGTAAAGCCATCTTTCTTCGGCATCATCACGTCAAACACACACAAGTCATATTTATTCTTCAGGAAAGCTTTGTATCCTGCTTCTCCATCGGGATATAACTCGGCAGCATAACCTTTCGCCTGTAAATATTCTCTTAAAAGCATGCCAAGATTCTCATCATCTTCGCACAATAAAATACGCAGTTTCTCATCCATATCAATCAATTTTTTAATAGAGGTAATGCAATAATAAATTTAGTTCCAACATTCAGTTCGCTTTCGGCACGGATAATCCCCTTATGATCGTGAATAATCTTTCTCACATAAGCCAGACCAAGTCCGAAGCCCTTAACATCGTGCAGATTACCTGTATGCACGCGATAAAACTTATCAAATATCTTTTTCAAGTTTTCTTTCTTGATACCTATACCGTTGTCCTGCACCGAAATCATCAGTTTGCCCGGTTCGTTCCAAGTCTTCACCATCAACAGCAAGTCCACATCCGGCCTTTTGTATTTCACCGCATTATCCATGAGATTGAAAATTACATTCGTGATGTGCATTTCATCTGCAAAGATAATCGGGTCCGCCGCTTTCAAATCCGACTCTATCTTCCCGTTATAGCGTTCCACTTTCAAGGTGAACGTATTGATTACACCGGTAATCAGTTCATTGGCATCAAGTTCCTTCATTTTCAAGGTTGCCTTCTGCCGGTCGAACATTGACATCTGAAGGACTTTCTCCACCTGGAACCTCAACCTTTTCGTTTCATCATTAATAACGCCCGATATATGCTGGAACATTGCCGGAGACTTGCCCACAGCCGGGTCTTTCAACATCTGCGCCGCCAACGAAATAGTCGAAATCGGCGTCTTGAACTCGTGCGTCATATTGTTGATAAAATCATTCTTCATCTCCGTCAGTTTCTTTTGACGGAACACGATGTAAATCGTGAAGATGAAAGTTATCAACAGGACAAAGGTAAATATCATTGACGGAATCATGAAGCTGACCGAATCGAATATATAATCCCTTTTGCCCGGGAAGTGTATCTTGACGATACTCATCCGCGCAGGTGGATCATTCAGGAACAAAGGTTGAGAATAAGAGTTCTCACTACCTTCATCGCTATAATCCGAACAGCGGTACACCTCTCTGCCGTCCCTGTCTATCACCTTGAAGTGATAATTCAGCCCGATTCCGTTGTCAATCAGCCCCGACTTCAGATACTGGTCCAAATTCTTGAAATTGACCCGCTCTTCTATCGGTTTGTCACTGGCACGGTAAATCATCTGCCAAGTCACCTCATCCAACAAAGCCCGTTGATACAGATAGCGGTTCTTTATGGCATCTGCCAGCGAACGCGATGTCTGAGGTATCGTTTTTGTCCCGTGTTTACGCGAAATCATCGCTCTCGGCAATTCCGACGGTTGGTTGGAAAACGTTTTCAGTTCAATGGCGGAATAGCTTGTCCCGTCCGGCGATGTAACCGTAAAACGCTGTGTCTGTACCACTCCCTTGCCTCGCGAGCTCTGCTCCCACGCTTTCTTTTCCGCTTCGGAGATATCCTCCCGCAACCAACGGTCAACCTCCGCGGACTCCACATCTTTCGAAGCTGCCATCAAAGCACGCTTCACCGATTCATCAAATTGCTCGTTACGCATCTTCACCATTTCCTCAATATAGCTAATCTGCAAATACAGCAAACTGAGAAAAGAAAGGCCCATAACGATGCCTAATATCCATATTGTCGACTTTTTCATAGTGACAAAATTAACACTCCCTAATTAACATTCCTAACAAATTAACCTGATTTAACCGCGGGTTCTCGTTAATTAACCGTAGCATGTTTTTTAAGTTATGTTACAAGCATTATAACAAAATGAGACACCTTTGGTTTGCAAATTTAATAAAAAATTAAATATTAACATTCACATCCCCTTTTATTCTTAATCAGTGTTAATACAAAAGCCGTTATCCCTCACAATGAACGGACAACGGCCTTTAATTAAGTTATGGATTATAAATTATAAGCTACAAATCATGTAATAAACCATAAGTCATAGCCCATAAACTACTCCTCTGCCTGTTTGGCTTCAAATTCCTTGATAAGCTTATCCTGTACATCACCCGGAACAAGTTCATAGCTGGCAAACTTCATTATGAACGAAGCGCGTCCGCCCGTCAACGAACTTAAAGCGGTAGAATAGGAAGACATCTCCTTTAAAGGCACTTTGGCAATCAGTTTTTCATAACCGGCCTCGCTGCTCATACCCATAATCATAGCACGGCGTCCTTGCAGGTCGCCCATCACATCGCCCATCTTATCGGAAGGCACAAACACCTCTACGTCATATATCGGTTCCAAAATCTTCGGACCGGCATTCTTAAATGCCTCACTGAACGCATTACGACCAGCCAGCATGAAGGAGATTTCATTGGAATCTACCGGATGCATCTTACCATCGTATACGATAACACGCACATCGCGGGCATACGAACCCGTCAGCGGACCTTGCTCCATACGTGCCATGATACCTTTCAGGATGGCGGGCATAAAACGGGCATCGATAGAACCGCCCACGATACTGTTGACAAACACCAGTTTGCCGCCCCACTCCAGCGGAACTTCCTCAACGCCTTTCACGTTCATCTTGAACTCCTGACCGTTGAACTTATAAGTTTCCGGCATCGGCATGCCTTCATAATAAGGCTCTACAATCAGATGGACTTCACCAAACTGCCCAGCCCCACCGGATTGTTTCTTATGACGGTAGTCGGCACGTGCCGCCTTCGTGATGGTTTCGCGATACGGTATTCTCGGTTCTTCAAACTTAATCGGCAGTTTCTCGTTGTTTTCCAAACGCCATTTCAATGTACGGAGGTGGAACTCGCCCTGCCCGTGCACAATGGTCTGACGCAACTCCTTGGACTGGTCGATAACCCACGTAGGATCTTCCTCGCGCATACGGTTCAGGATAACCATCATCTTCTCCGTATCGGCTTCATTCAGCGGCTTGATGGCACGGGAATATTTGGAGTTCGGATATTTAATAAAATTGAAACGGTTTTCCGCACCTTTGGCATTCAGCGTATTGCCCGTATGCACATCTTTCAACTTCACCGTGCAACCGATGTCGCCCGCCACCATTTCTTCCACCTTGATACGGTTGGCTCCCGCACAGGCATAAATCTGCGCGATGCGCTCTTTCGAACCGCGGTCGGCATTGGAGAAGTCGTCTCCTTCATGCACCTTGCCGCTCATCACCTTGAAGTACTGTACATCACCGATATGCGGCTCAACGGCAGTCTTAAAGAAATACAAGGAAGCAGGTCCGTTGACATCAGGCTTCACCACTTCGCCGCGTGTATTGTGCACCGGCGGCATTTCGTCTACAAACGGGACAACGTTCCCCAAGAACTCCATCAAACGGCGCACCCCCATATCCTTGCCCGCGCAAACACAAAACACGGGGAACATGCCGCGTGCCGCCAATCCCTTGCGGATACCCTCGCGCATCTCGTCTTCGGTAAGAGAGTCCTGCTCAAAGAATTTCTCCATTAAGGTTTCATCATGTTCGGCAGCAGCCTCAACCAATGCTTTATGCAGGGCGGTCGCTTTCTCCATTTCCTCTGCAGGAACATCTTCGATAGTGGGCGCTCCACCCTCCGGTCCCCACGAATATTTCTTCATCAGAAGCACATCGATCAACGAATTGAAATTCGGTCCGGTAGCCAACGGATATTGAACGGAGACTACTTTCGAACCGTAGATTGATTGCAGTTGCTCCAACACCATGTCATAATCACACTTCTCATGGTCGAGCTGGTTGACAAGGAAGATAACCGGCTTGCCCAACTTTTCCGTATATCGGAAATGGTTCTGGGTGCCCACTTCGGGACCGTATTGCCCGTTCAGCAGCAGGACAGCCGTATCGGTGACATTAAGTGCCGTCATGGCAGCTCCCACGAAGTCGTCACTGCCCGGACAGTCTATTATATTCAGTTTCTTGCCGTTCCACTCCACATGATAAACGGTGGAAAACACAGAATAGCCATATTCCTGCTCCACCGGAAAGTAATCGCTGACCGTATTCTTGGCAGTAATTCTGCCGCGACGTTTTATAATACCACTCTCAAAGAGCAGCGCTTCCGTGAGAGTGGTTTTACCCGAGCCGTCATTGCCAAGAAGGGCAATATTCTTAATTTCATTCGTCTGATATACTTTCATGATATATAAGATTTAAAGTGAATACTCAGCATGCTTCCGTATGCCATTATTTTAGTGAGCCGCAAATTAGAAATTAATCGAAAAAAAAGCAATTAAACGCCTGTGTTACTAAACAATGTTATGCAACACATAGGGTATATACCTTATTATATATAGGAAAACAAGAAGAGAAAAAACAAGGGATTAAAAGACGAAAGAACGAGAAAACAAGAAAGAAGAAGATAAGCGAACAAGGGAGAAAGAAGACGGGAAAACGAAACGGAAAGCAGACATCAGTAAAAACAAGAATCTCAAAGATTGTCTTGCCAAGCAAGCCGAGACACATTCACAGGGGAGTTACGATTAAAAGTTTTATAACACCCTACTAAAAGTTTTATAATGCCGTATTAAAAGGCTTTTAATCATATTTCACTATAGAGAAGAAAACAGATAGATGCAGTAAAAGCAAAAGCATAAATCACAAAAGCTACCGGTCAAAGGTATGGATATGGATAACCGAATACATAAAAAAAGAGTGCCCGTCCCTCTCGTTGCGAGAAGAACGGACACCCGTCTATCTGTGCTATCTATTCCTTACTTCAGCAAAGAAGCCGGATCAAGGTGATCTGCCTCAATGTCTTTGAAATAGCGGTATGTGCCTACTTTCAGTTCTGCGGTAGCGGCATCATCGCAAACGATAATACCCTTTTCGTGCATTTGCAGGGCGCTGATAGTCCACATCTGCATTACAGGACCCTCTACGGCATGATAAAGGGCGCGTGCCTTGTTGTGGCCGTTTACAATAATCATCACTTCCCTTGCGCTGAGCACAGTGCCTACGCCTACGGTCAAAGAGGTCTTGGGCACTTTGTTCACATCGTTGTCAAAGAAACGGGAGTTGGCGATGATAGTATCTGTAGTCAGCGTTTTCTGACGGGTACGTGACGACAAGGAAGAACCCGGCTCGTTGAAAGCGATGTGTCCATCGGGACCGATACCGCCCATGAAGAGGTCGATACCGCCGTAAGACTTGATTTTTTCCTCATAACGCGCACATTCCGCATCGAGGTCGGCAGCGTTGCCGTTCAGGATATTGGTGTTTTCCGGCTTGATGTCGATGTGGCTGAAGAAGTTGTTCCACATAAAAGAGTAGTAGCTTTCGGGATGTTCCTTCGGCAAGCCTACATATTCGTCCATGTTGAAAGTCACTACGTTTTGGAAAGATACGATACCTTTCTTGTTCAGGTCAATCAGAGCCTTGTACATGCCCAGCGGAGAAGAACCGGTGGGGCATCCCAATACAAACGGTTTCTCAGGTGTCGGGTTAGCGGCCTTGATTTTGGCAGCTACATAATGTGCCGCCCATTGTGATACGGATTGATAATCCGGTTGGATGATTAGTCTCATTACGATTATTTTATTAGGTTAATAAATTGGAGGTTTACTATTATTCCCTTATTCTCTGTCTTTCTTCAAACGCTCCGCCATGGCGAGTGCCAGGTTTTCGCACTGTTTATAGGTGATATCCTTCATCGCCTGCTTCATTTCCACCGGATCGCCCACGATTTCGAACTTGCTCTTCTCGGCAAATTCCGCCATACGCTTCACGGCGGCACCTGCCCAGCAGAACGAACCGAAATACCCCAGGTAGCGTCCTTTCACCTCGCGCACCAATATCTTGGAGAGCAGTGATTCTATCTCCGGATATATCTGGTTACTGTAGGTGGGGCTTCCTATTATCAGCCCGCGGTATTTGAATATGTCGGCTATGATGTAGGACGGATTGCTTTTGCTGACATTGTGCATCACGATGTTCTTGATGCCCTGGGCGGAAAGTTCCGCAGCAATCGCCTCTGCCATCTGCTCGGTATTGCCGTACATGGAACCGTAGACGATGACAACGCCTTCTTCCGTCGCATAACGGCTCAGGCGGTCGTAAATGCCGATGACCTTGGCTATGTTTTCCGTCCACACCGGTCCGTGAGTGGAACAAATGGCGGTGATGGGCAATCCGCCCAGTTTTGCCAACGCTTTCTGCACGGGAGAGCCGTATTTGCCCACGATATTGGAATAGTAACGCACCATTTCGTCCCAATACTTGTCCAAATTCATACGCGTATCGAGGAAACCGCCGTCCAGCGTACCGAAACAGCCGAAACCGTCGCCGGCGAAGAGCACGCCTTCCGTTTCGTCAAAAGTCATCATCGTTTCGGGCCAATGCACCATCGGCGTCATATAGAAACGGAGTTTGTGGTGGCCCAAAGCGAGAAAATCCTCATCTTTCACCATATATTGCTCGCCCGTCACACCATAAAAGCCCTCTATCATGCCGAAAGTCTGCTTGTTGCCGACAATGATGATGTCGGGATAGTGCTGCTTGATCAGTCGGATAGAGCCGGAGTGGTCCGGTTCCATGTGGTTGATGATAAGATACTGTATAGGGCGTTCGCCGATTATGCTTTTTATCTTCCGAAGATATACCTCAAAGTAACAAACATCTACCGTATCGACCAGCGCAACCGTTTCATCGTCTATCAGGTAAGAGTTGTAAGACACCCCATAAGGCAACGGCCACATACCCTCGAACAGATGTTTATTGCGGTCGTTCACTCCCACGTAGTGGATTTTTCCTTTTATCACTGTTTTTGAGTTCATTGTCATTATCTTCTAATTTAGATTGATTCCATATTTATCAGTGGCAAAAATAAGTGTTTTTTCTCACATTTCATACTTCTTCCCTTGATATGCGCCAAGTTCCTTCATTCTTTTTTGAACCCGGTGATTGAATTCATGGTTTTTCAGTCCCCAGTCGGGTGCGATAAGCAGTTCTTTCGGAGACTGCGAAACGAAACGTTCCAGTACGATGTCCGGACGAAGATGCTCCACATAATCTATCACGAGACCGATATACTCCTCTACGTCAAAAAGATGAAAGTCTTCGGGGTGTTGCTCATATTCCAAAGCCATGCGGGTGCCGCGTATCAGTTGCAGTTGGTGCATCTTCAGCGTGGCAAGCGGCAGGCGCGACAGGTCTTCCGCCTGTGCCACGATACTTTGGCGGGTCTCGCCCGGCAGTCCCAATATCACATGTCCGCCCGTCAATATCCCGCAAGCCGCCGTCCGCTCCACCGCATCGACAACCGCTCCGAAAGTATGTCCGCGATTGATGCGGCGGAGTGTTTCATCGTTGGTGCTCTCGATGCCGTATTCCACCAGAAGGAAGGTATGCTTATTGATGCTTTCCAAGTAGCTGAGCAAACTGTCCGGCATGCAGTCGGGACGTGTACCGATTACCAGTCCCACCACTCCGTCCACCGCCAGCGCCTCTTCGTATTTACGCTTCAGGGAGTCCAGTTCGCCGTAGGTATTGGTGTAAGCCTGGAAATATGCCAAGTATTTCATTTCAGGATATTTGCGGGCAAAAAAACGCTTTCCTTCTTCCAGTTGCAGGCTTATAGGCTTCTCGGTACGGCAATAGTCGGGATTGAAAGTCTGGTTGTTGCAGTAGGTACAACCGCCATATCCTTTGTTTCCATCGCGGTTGGGACAGGTAAATCCGGCGTTCAACGAGATTTTCTGAACCTTATGCGGGAAATAGCGTTTCAGAAACGAAGGAAATTCATTATAAAGAGGTGTCACACTCATAGGTCCATGTTATTTTAGAAACAAAAATAAGACTTTTCTTCGGTTTTACTATCGGAAAGCGAAATGGAAATGGAAATAAATTCATAGCTTTGCAGATAGCCTTGGCGGGTTGACCTGAAAAACCATCCTGTCATTCAGCGTGTATAAGATATTAACCATCAGTACTTGCCATGAATAACAATTATCACAAAAATCTCGTATTTACGGCGGCATGTGTCGGAATGTGCTTCTTCGGCGTTTCAATGATAACGTTAGGATCTGTACTGCCTTCCCTCGTTGCGAAGTTGGGATTGAGCGGATTGCAGACCACCTCATTAGTCACTTTTCTTCCGCTGGGTATGCTGGCCGGCTCGCTGATTTTCGGTCCTATCGTCGACCGTTTCGGCCACAAGGCACTACTGGTGCCCGGTTGCGTCACCGTATTGCTGGGATTGGAAGGACTGATATTTTTTAAGAGCGTTCCGCTCCTCCAGCTCTCCATAGTAGGCATAGGAGTGGGTGGCGGCATCCTCAACGGAGAGACCAATGCCCTGGTGTCCGACATTTCCAACGAATCGGAGAAAGGTTCCCGCCTAAGCTTCCTGGGCATGTTCTACGGATTGGGAGCGCTCGGCATACCGAGCCTTCTGGGCATCCTATCCGAACATTACCCTTTTGAGACAATTCTGCAGGGCATAGGCATCATTATGCTGGCGGGCATCCTGTTCTGCATCCCCGTGCGTTTCCCCGCGCCCAAGCAGGCGCAAGGCTTTCCCGTAAAAGAGGGGTTGAGGTTGCTGAAAGAGGGCAGCCTACTGCTGTTCAGTTCCATTCTATTCTTTCAAAGCGGCATTGAAGGGGTGTGCAACAACTGGTCCACAAGCTACTTCGGGCAGGCGACCGACATCCCCGCCAGCCAAGCGCTGATAGTGCTTACCTGCATGGTTGCCGGGCTCACCGCAGCACGCATACTGCAAATCGTGATTTTCAAGAAGATAAAGCCGGAAGCGGTGCTTCCCTACAGCCTTACCCTCACCGCCATAGGCTTTGGCATGCTGACGGCGTCTCCGGGATTTGTACGGGCGGCTACAGGCATGGGATTGGTAGGAATGGGATTGTCCGCCACCTATCCGGTCGTCCTGAGCATCCTCGGCACCCGCTACGCCGCCCTGTCGGGCACGGCATTCGGCATAGCGCTCGCCATAGCCCTTATAGGGCAAACCGCCATGAACGGGTTCATGGGAATGATATCCGTGTATGACAACGGCATAACGCTCTATCCTTATATGATGATAGGTTCGCTTATCATCATGCTTATCCTGTTCAAGCGTTCCGCATGACAGGAGAGCACGGGATGTCCTACCCCGGATTTCCGCCATATCGTTTCCTCTTCACTCGCTTAATCAGAATTTTACATTATCTTTCCTCTAAAGAAAAAAACATTTTCTTTATCCTGTCGGTGTGAAATTCCTGCGATTTTCATTTATCTTTGCACACAATAACCGAATTAAGAGATATGAAAAAGATAAGTTTTGCACTTCTCCTCTGCCTTTGCATGCTGGCAAGCTTTGCCCAAAGCGGCACTCCCCTCGATTTAAAAGAGATTGTATCCGGAAAGTTCGTTCCCCAAAACATTTCAGGTGTCATCCCCATTCCGGGAGATGGCGAACACTATTCGCAAATGAATGCGGACAGGACACAAATCATCAAATATTCCTTCAAGACAGGCAAACCGGTAGAAGTGCTGTTCGATGCCGCTACCGCCCGCGAATGCCCGTTCAAGAAATTCGACAGCTACAGTTTTGCCCCGGACGGCAGCAAACTGCTTATCGCAACGGAAACAACCCCTATCTACCGCCGCTCCTATACCGCCATACATTATATATATAGCTTGAAACGAAATCTGGACGGCAAGATAAACAACGTGGTAGAGAAACTGTCGGACGGCGGACCGCAACAGGTTCCCGTATTCTCGCCCGACGGATTTCAGGTGGCTTTCGTACGCGACAACAACATCTTCCTCGTCAAACTGCTTTACGGCAACAGCGAAAGCCAGGTGACCGAAGACGGCAAACGCAACGAAGTGCTGAACGGCATTCCCGACTGGGTGTACGAAGAGGAATTCTCCTTCAACCGCGCACTGGAATTCAGCCCCGACAGCAAGATGCTGGCATTCGTCCGCTTCGACGAACGGGAAGTGCCCTCTTATACATTCCCGGTATTTGCCGGAGCGGCGCCCCACATCGCCGCTTATGCGAAATATCCGGGAGAATACACCTACAAGTATCCCAAGACAGGCGAAAAGAACTCAAAGGTATCCGTACATACTTTCGACATCAAGTCCAAAGTAACCCGCAAAATCAATCTTCCGCTGGAAGAGGGCGGATACATACCCCGCATCCGCTTCACGCAAGACCCGAACAAACTTGCCGTCATGACGCTGAACCGCCATCAGAACCGGTTCGACCTCTACTTTGCCGACCCCCGCAGCACCGTCTGCAAGCTGGCGGTACGCGACGAAAGCGACACCTACATCCGCGAGAACGTATTCGACAACATTGTTTTCTATCCCGAACATTTCAGTTTCGTCAGCGAAAAGAGCGGATACAACCATCTGTACTGGTACAGCATAGGCGGAAACCTTATCAAACAGGTCACCTCCGGCAACTACGAGGTACAGGACTTCCTGGGCTACGACCCCGAAGAGGGAAGCTTCTACTACAGCAGCAACGAGGAGAGCCCGTTGCGCAGCGCCGTCTACAAGATTGACCGCAAAGGCAAAAAGACAAAGCTATCCTTGCAAGCCGGAACAAACAGCGCACAGTTCAGCACCGGCATGAAATATTTCATGAACCGCTATTCGAGCCTGGACACTCCGACCGTCATCACCCTGAATGACAATAACGGCAAAGTGCTGGCGACGCTCGTAGACAACGCCGCCCTGAAACAGAAACTGAAAGGATATGACATGCCTGTGAAAGAGTTTTTCTCTTTTCAAACCTCCGACGGCACTACGCTGAACGGTTGGATGATGAAGCCGGCAAACTTCTCCGCCAACAAAAGATATCCGGCTTTGATGTATCAGTACAGCGGTCCCGGCTCGCAGCAGGTACTCGACAAATTCGGTGTGAGCTGGGAGACTTACATGGCATCACAAGGTTATGTCGTAGTGTGCGTAGACGGACGCGGCACGGGTGGACGCGGTGCCGATTTCGCCAAAGGCACCTACCTGAATCTCGGCGTCAAAGAAGCCAAAGACCAGGTGGAAACCGCCCTGTACTTAGGACGCCAACCCTATGTGGACAAAGACCGTATCGGCATTTGGGGCTGGAGCTACGGCGGATACATGACCATCATGAGCATGAGCGAAGGCACTCCGGTATTCAAGGCAGGGGTTGCCGTTGCCCCGGTCACCGACTGGAACTATTACGATACCGTATACGGCGAGCGCTTCATGCGCACCCCGAAAGAGAATGCCGAAGGCTACAAAGCCTCTTCCGCCTTCACCCGCGCCGGCAATCTGCACGGCAACCTGTTGCTGGTGCATGGCATGGCGGACGACAACGTCCATTTCCAGAATTGTGTGGAATATGCCGAACACCTCGTGCAGCTTGGCAAACAGTTCGACATGCAGGTCTACACCAACCGCAACCACAGCATATTCGGCGGCAACACCCGCCTGCATCTGTACACCAGATTGACGAACTTCTTTAACCGGGAATTGAAAAGATAAATGAGCGAAAGAGTACGCAAGCCGGAATGGCTGAAAATAAGCATCGGTGCCAACGAGCGTTACACCGAGACAAAGCGCATTGTAGAGTCGCACTGCCTGCACACAATCTGCAGCAGCGGACGCTGCCCCAATATGGGAGAATGCTGGGGCAGAGGAACGGCGACATTTATGATAGGCGGCGACATCTGTACCCGCTGCTGCAAATTCTGCAATACCCGGACAGGCATACCGCTGCCCCTGGACCCGCAAGAGCCCGTGCACGTTGCCGAGTCTGTCGCCTTGATGAAACTCTCTCACGCCGTTGTCACTTCGGTAGACAGGGACGACCTGCCGGACCTCGGTGCCACCCATTGGGCACAAACCATCCGTGAAATCAAACGGCTCAATCCGGAAACTACCGTCGAAGTACTGGTTCCCGACTTCCAAGGCAGAAAAGAGCTTATAGACAAGGTTATCGAAGCCCGGCCGGACATTATCTCGCACAACATGGAGACCGTCAGGCGTATCAGTCCGCTGGTGCGAAGCGCCGCCCGCTATGAGACAAGCCTCGAAGTACTGCGGCAGATAGCCGGAAGCGGCATCACCGCCAAATCGGGCATCATGGTCGGCCTTGGGGAAACCCCAGATGAAGTGGCAGAGCTGATGGACGACCTGCGCGGTGCCGGTTGCCGGATACTCACCATCGGGCAATACTTGCAGCCTACGCACAAGCATTATGCCGTAGCCGAATATGTCACCCCGGCACAATTTGCCGCTTACAAAGAACTCGGGTTGCAGAAAGGATTTGCCCAGGTAGAAAGCGCGCCACTGGTCCGCTCGTCTTATCACGCGGAAAAATCAACCCTGTTCCTGCAAAAAAAAAGATGAGACAAAGAACATTTTATAAAGTTATTTGTTAAGGAAGAAAGGAAACGACAAAATAACATAATAATGGGCAAACAAAGAGTTCTATCATCCGGGTTCAATATGTCGCTGGGATACATCCCCGTCGTTATATCCATCATCTTATGTGAATTCATACCGCAAGACACAGCCATCTACATCGGCGCAGGCATAGGATTGGTTTCGAGTATCTGCATGTTGCGGCGCAAGGGCGCGCACATCCCCCGGATTATGCTGTACTGCACTACAGGCGTGTTGTCGCTACTGGCAATAACCGCCTTTTTCTTTACCGGCTATTGTCCGAAGACGATGGTCCCGTTCGTGCTGGAAATCAGTGCCATCATACCGCCACTCATCATCTTCCTGAACCGCAACCGCTTATTGAACCGCCGCACGGCGCAATCCGGCAAATGCCGCCGGCAATATTTCAGGCAAGGGGTCGAGGCGGCTGTCGTGTCCGCCCGCGTACTGTTGCTCGCCGGCTTCCTGCACTTCCTTGCCATATCACTTGCCATGCTGTTCAGCCGTCCGCTAAGCGATGCGACGCACGTTGCCTTGTTCCGCGTCATGCCGCCTTGCGTGTTCATCCTGAGCATCCTGTTCAACCAGTTCGGCATATACTACTTCAACAAGGTAATGAGTCATACCGCATTCGTACCTATCGTGACAAAGAAAGGAGATGTCATCGGCAAAGTGATGGCATCCGAAGCCATCGGCCGGAAAAACGAATACATCAATCCGGTCATCCGCATCGCCGTGGCATCGCACGGCATGCTGTTCTTATTGCCACGCCCCCAGTGCGATGCATTGGAGCAGGGCAAGACCGATTTGCTAATGGAAAGTTATCTGCTGTATGGAGAGACCCTGCAACAAGGCGTGGAAAGAGTCCTGCAAAGCACCTTGCCTGCGGCGCCCTTGCAAAACCTGCACTTCAGCGTCACCTATCATTTCGAGAACGAATCGACCAACCGCCTGATCTACCTCTTCACCCTCGACCTGGACGACGACTCCATCCTGTGCAACAAAGAGTTTAAAGGCGGCAAGCTCTGGACTTTCCGCCAGATAAAGCATAATCTTCATAAAGACTTTTTCAGCAGTTGCCTTGAATACGAGTACGAGCACCTCAGAGAGATTATTTGTACAAGAGAAAAATACAAGGGATTTTAGACAGGTCGGGCACTCCCCTTCCCTGCCACTCTTTCACCGTTTTCGTCTTGATATACTCTCCCTCGCACGTGATGTTGGCGGCAATGCAGAGTTTGGTCTGCGGACGGCAGTTGTGCAGGATATCCTCTATCATCTTATTGTTGCGATAAGGAGTTTCTATGAAAAGCTGGGTCTGATGTTCGTTGTACACACGTTGTTCCAGCGCCTTCAGTTTCTTGGCACGCTCGGCAGCCTCAATCGGCAAATATCCGTGAAAGGCAAAGCTTTGCCCGTTAAATCCGGAACCCATCACCGACAATATGATGGAAGAGGGACCGACCAAGGGAACCACCTTCAGATTCTTGCGCTGGGCCATCGCCACCACATCCGCTCCCGGATCGGCAACTGCCGGACATCCCGCCTCGGAAATCACTCCCATCGGATTGCCGGCTTCAAGCGGCTTCAGGTATCCCGAAATGTCTTCCGGCGACGTATGCTTGTTAAGCGTATAGAACGTGAGCGAATCGATATCTATCTCCCTGTCCACTTTCTTCAAGAAACGCCGTGCCGAACGCACATCCTCCACGATAAAATGGCGGATGCCCAAAATCACATCTTTATTATAAGAAGGCAATACGGTTTCAACGGGAGTGTCGCCCAAAGTGACGGGCAACAGATAAAGAGCTGGAAGCATGATGACAAGTAATGAATGATGATGCGTGATGAATGATGACGAATAATGATGAATGATGACGAGTGATAAATGGCAACGGGTAATGAATGATGGCGAGTGACGGATGACAGGCGATAAGTGACGGGTAATAGATAGCCGGTTATCGGTGGCGGGTATCACGCGCCATGTGGCGGCGCACCCTGCCAATCACCGACAACCGGCCGGCACACTATGTATCTTATCCGTAGATTATATTTCCGTTTTCGTCCTTGTACTCATCCAACCCCTTCTCGTAAGTTGCCATGGCACGCAGACTCATACCTACGCTGGAGAAACCGCCGTCGTGGAACAGGTTCTGCATGGTGACCTTGCGGGTCAGGTCGGAGAACATAACGATGCAGTAGTCCGCACACTCGTCTGCCGAAGCATTGCCCAGCGGAGACATGCGGTTGGCAAAGTCGAACAGTTTGTCCATACCCTTCACACCCGAACCGGCAGTAGTCATCGTGGGCGACTGGGAAATGGTATTGACACGCACATGATGCTCGCGTCCGTAGATGTAGCCAAAGCTGCGGGCGATGGACTCCAACAGCGCTTTCGCATCCGCCATGTCGTTGTAACCGTAGAACGTGCGTTGCGCAGCCACATAGCTCAGCGCCAGAATCGAACCATATTCCGCAATGGCGTTCATCTTCTTGGCAGCCTGTATCATCTTATGGAAAGAAACCGCCGAAATGTCCAGCGTCTTGCCCAACATGTCATAATCCAAATCATCGTATGTACGTTTCTTGCGCACGTTGGGAGACATGCCGATGGAATGAAGAACGAAGTCTATCTGTCCGCCCAGCACTTCCATAGAACGTTTGAACACATTCTCCAAATCTTCCACACTGGTAGCATCCGCTGCTATGACTTCGCAATTCAGTTTTTCCGCCAATGCCGAAACTTCACCCATGCGCACGGCGACAGGTGTATTGGACAAGGTGATAACCGCACCTTCTTCTACTGCTTTCTCTGCTACTTTCCAGGCAATGGATTGCTCGTTCAGAGCACCGAAAATAATGCCTCTTTTTCCTTTCAACAAATTGTAACTCATACCTTTTTTTACTAAGTTTTGAGCCGCAAAGATAGTGCAAAAACCCCGAAAGCATGCAAAAGAAAAGGCTAAAACCACAAAAAATACACTAAAACCAACAATTAGTACACATACTTTCCATCAAAGCCCGATACTTTTGCAAGTAGTAATTAAGAGGTTTTTTACATAATATTTATTTAAGGTTAGAATTAGGTTAACATGAATCTTTTATTATTTCTTTCGCACGCCACTCGTGAGAGCCGCTTGCGGGGAAATAATAAAAACAGGAAACGGCTGTTGATTCCGACAAGCACCGACGACTGACTGATTATAAATAAACATTGACCGATTATAAATTATAAATAAACATAGTATCACGAATGGACACATTACTTAAGAAGCTATTTACGCTTACCGCGTTTTTCCTTGCATCACTGCCTGCACAGCATGCGGTTCATGCCCAATGCAAAAACTCCATAGACGAAAACATCTATAAAGAGCTCCCTTTCAGCATGCCCAGGGTGGAGCGGCCCACGTTCCGTGACTATACGGTCAGCATCGTGCAGTTCGGAGCCAAAAGCGATGGAATTACCCTGAACACCAAAGCCATCAATGACGCCATCAAAGCCGTCAACGCAAAAGGCGGCGGCAAGGTAGTCATCCCGGCAGGATTGTGGCTGACGGGGCCTATCGAACTGTTGAGCAACGTCAACCTGTATACGGAGCAGAACGCGTTGGTTCTCTTCACAGACGATTTCAACGCCTACCCCATCCTGCAGACATCGTTCGAAGGCTTGAACACCCGCCGCTGCCAGTCGCCCATCTCCGCACGCAATGCGGAAAACATAGCCATCACGGGCCACGGCGTATTCGACGGTTCGGGCGACAGCTGGCGCCCGGTGAAGAAAGGCAAGCTGACCGCCGGACAATGGGACGCGCTCGTCAAATCGGGCGGCGTGGTAGACAACTCCATCTGGTATCCCACAGCCGGCTCTTTGAAAGGGGCGCTGGCATGCAAGAACTTCAACAACCCCGAAGGCATCGAGACCGATGCGGAATGGAATGAAATCCGCCCGTGGCTGCGCCCTGTGCTGCTCAACATCGTCAAGAGCAAAAAAGTACTGCTGGAAGGGGTTACGTTCAAGAACTCGCCGAGCTGGTGCCTGCACCCGTTGTCGTGCGAACACATCACCATCAACCAAGTGAAAGTATTCAACCCCTGGTATTCGCAGAACGGCGATGCGCTGGACCTGGAGTCGTGCAAGAACGCGCTGATTGTCAACAACATCTTCGATGCCGGCGACGATGCCATCTGCATCAAGTCCGGCAAGGACGAAGACGGGCGCAGGCGCGGTGAGCCTTGCCAGAACGTCATCGTAAAAAACAACACCGTGCTGCACGGACACGGCGGCTTCGTGGTGGGCAGCGAAATGTCCGGCGGCGTGAAGAACATCTACGTGGCAGACTGCACTTTCCTCGGCACGGACGTGGGCCTGCGCTTCAAGAGCACAAGAGGGCGCGGCGGTGTAGTGGAGGGAATATACATCCGCAACATACACATGATCGACATACCTCACGAACCGCTGCTCTTCGACCTGTTCTACGGCGGCAAGGCGGCGGGCGAAGAGACGGAAGAAGACCTGAAGGGCCGCATGAAGACGGCAATTCCGCAAGTGACGGTCGAAACCCCTTCCTTCCGCGACATCCACATTTCCAACATCATCTGCAAGGGCTCGGGACGCGCCATGTTCTTCAACGGCCTGCCCGAAATGCCCATCAAGGATGTGACCGTAAAGGACGTAATCATCAGCGATGCCCAAGAGGGCATTGTCATCAGCCAGGCGGAAGGCGTCACGCTGGAAAACATACGCATAGACACCAAAGGACACACGCTCAACGTGAAGAACGCCAAGAACCTGAAAGTGGAAGGCAAAGTATATGCCGGCATCGGTGCGGAAGGAAAGACATTGGATTTCTAAGAGCCTGTTTAAATTTTCTCCGGCATCCTTTCGAGGATGCTTTTTGAAGAAAACCTAAACAGACGCTGAAACCCTACAGGCAATTAGCTCAAAGCAGA
Organism: uncultured Bacteroides sp.; assembly: GCF_910578895.1. GTDB lineage: Bacteria > Bacteroidota > Bacteroidia > Bacteroidales > Bacteroidaceae > Bacteroides. The sequence continues at coordinate 55,932 of NZ_CAJTSC010000005.1, read as the reverse complement.
CACTCTTTTTGCCAAAATGGAGAGAGCTGTCTGCTCTTTTTAGTTTAATTTTGCCGCAGACAATTTAAACGCATTCCTTATGAAAACGACCTTTTTAACCGGTTTGCTGCTATTGTGCGCAGGCACTCCCGCCGCGCAGGCACAGACAGGCATCAAAACCATCACGGTAGAAGTGAGCAACGCATGGAACAAAGACAAGGCGGATGCTCCGGTAGTATTGAAAATCAAAGACCTCCGGCCCGGCTTCCGCGTACGTTCCGCCGTGGTGATGAACGGCGCCGAGGAGATTCCCTCGCAACTGGACGACCTGGACGGCGATTTAAGAGCCGACGAACTTGCCTTTGTCACGGACATCCCCGCCGGAAGCAAGCAGACGCTGACCATTACCCTCTCTTCCGCCAAAGCGGACAAGGCATACCCGCCGCGCGTGTTTGCCGAAATGCTGGTGCGCGATGCCAAAAAGCAGAAGCACGCCCCCGTGCAGTCGGTCACGGCGCCGGGCACCACCAACTTCTACAACATGCTGCACGGGCACGGGCCGATGTTCGAGTCCGAGCTGGTTGCCTACCGCATCTATTTCAACCAAAAGCAGACCGTAGACCCGTACGGCAAGTTCAAGAAAGGGCTGGAAATCAAAGAAAGCGGCTTCTATCCCAATGACGAGCAGCTGGCACGCGGCTTCGGCGACGACGTGCTGCTGGTGGGCAACAGTTGCGGCATCGGCGCCCTGAAAGGCTGGGACGGAACCAAAGCCACCCACATAGAACCGGTGGCATTCCGCACGGAAAGCATCCTTGCCTACGGTCCGGTGCGCACGATAGTGGACGTTGCCGTAAAAGGCTGGGAGTACCAAGGAGCGGAACTGAACATGACCAACCGCTACATACTCTATGCCGGACACCGCGACCTGCGCGTGGAGACCTTCTTCGACGAACCGCTGAAGGAAGAAGTGTTCTGCACCGGCGTGCAGGACATCATGGGCGGCGAGACACGCTCGGAGTCCGACCACAAAGGGCTGACAGGCAGCTGGGGAAGGCACTGGCCCGTGAACGACACCGTGAAATACGCCAAAGAGACCGTGGGCATCGCCACCTACATCCCCCGGGAATATGTCCGCAAGGAAGTAAAAGACAAAGACAATTTCCTCTATACACTCGCTGCGCCGGGCAGCGACCGCTTCCACCACTACACCATGTTCACCTCGTGCAAGGAGACTTTCGGTTATCCCACCCCCGAGGCATGGTTCGCCTACATGCGCCTGTGGAAGGAAGACCTGCAACACCCGGTACAGGTAAAAATCAAGAATTAGACAATCAAGAATGAAACAATCAAATCGTAACATGAAAACCAGAAACGCACTTTTAGGGCTCAGCCTGCTGCTGGCATTGCCGCTGGCGGCGCAAGAAAAGAACTATGTCTCCGAAGTATGGGTAGCCGACCAGGGCAACGGCAACTACAAGAACCCGATACTCTATGCCGACTATTCCGACCCGGACGCCTGCCGCGTAGGCGACGACTTCTACATGACATCTTCCAGCTTCAACTGCCTGCCGGGCTTGCAGATCCTGCACTCCAAAGACCTTGTGAACTGGAGCATCATCGGCGCGGCGGTGCCTTACGCCCTTCCGCCGGTGGAAACGCCGGAACGCCCCGAACACGGCAACCGCGTATGGGCGCCCTCCATCCGCCACCACAACGGCGAGTTCTACATCTTCTGGGGCGACCCCGACCAGGGCGCTTTCATGGTAAAGGCGAAAGACCCCAAAGGACCGTGGACAGAACCCGTGCTCGTAAAGCCGGGCAAGGGCATCATAGACACCTGCCCCTTGTGGGATGAGGACGGCAAGGTATACATGGTGCACGCATACGCCGGAAGCCGTGCCGGACTGAAGAGCATCATATCCGTCTGCGAGCTGAACGCGGACGCCACCAAAGCCGTCACACAGTCGCGCGTCATCTTCGACGGGCACCAGGCGCACCAGACCTGCGAGGGTCCCAAGTTCTATAAAAAAGGAGGCTACTACTACATCTTCCACCCGGCAGGCGGCGTGCCCACCGGCTGGCAGGTGGTGCTCCGCTCCAAAAACGTCTACGGACCTTACGAATGGAAAAAGGTGCTGGCGCAAGGCAGCAGCCCCGTCAACGGACCTCACCAAGGGGCATGGGTAGACACCCCCACCGGCGAAGACTGGTTCCTGCACTTCCAGGATGTGGGCGCATACGGCCGCCTGGTGCACCTGCAACCCATGACGTGGGCAGACGGATGGCCCGTCATCGGCATCGACAAAGACGGTGACGGCTGCGGCGACCCGGTGCTGGTTCATAAAAAGCCGGACGTGGGCAGGACCTATCCCGTATGCACCCCACAGGAGAGCGACGAGTTCGACGGCTACACGCTCTCCCCGCAATGGCAATGGCACGCCAACATCAACGAGAAATGGGCTTACTACGCAGGAGACCAAAGCATCGTGCGGCTCTACTCCTATCCGGTGGTCAAGGAGTACAAGAACCTTTGGGACGTGCCCAACCTGCTGTTGCAGAAAACCCCGGCGGACAACTTCACCGCCACCATGAAGCTGACCTTCAAACCGGCGGAAAAGTACAAAGGCGAACGTACCGGACTGGTTGTGATGGGGCTTGACTATGCCGGGCTTATCCTGGAGAACACGGACAACGGGCTGGTATTGTCGCAAGTATCCTGCGAAAAAGCCGACAAAGGCACGCCCGAAACGGTGAACGGCACCGTAGGGCTGAAGGACAACACCATCTACCTGCGTGCCAGGTTCACTTCCGACGGCACAAAAATCTCCAAAAGCGAAGGCGGGCACGACCTGCTGGTGCTGTGCCACTTCAGCTACAGCCTCAACGGCAAGAAATACCTGCCGCTGGGCAAGCCGTTCCGGGTGAAAGAGGGCAAATGGATAGGCGCCAAGACGGGCATGTTCTGCACACGCCCCGCCATTGTCACCAACGACGGCGGCTGGACGGACGTAGACTGGTTCCGCATCAGCAAATAACAAGCTCCTCCCCGCAAGGCATAAAGAGAGCAAACCTGTTTCGATTCATGACAAAAAGACGGTAAAACCGCTCTTTTGCTTACTCCCGCCCCTGCACCTTTCTTCCGGTGCAGGGGCGGCTTGCATAAAACGCGGATACGCATGCGCTTTTTCCCGATAAAGATGCACCGTTTATGCGGAAATCCGTTTTTTCTCCCGTCGGACACAAGTGTTTCAGCCGAGAGACATTAGTGTCTGACGTGAGCGGCATTAACATCTCTCGCGAGCGGCATTAATGTCTGTCACGATAGACACTAATGTCTATCACGAGCGGCATTAATGCCGCTCGCCGCAGACGTCAATATCCGGAAAACGGGACGCCCGCGCAGGGCATTTCCGGCGTTTTTCCGCGCTGGTTTGTTTGTAAGTATTTCGCTATCGCGCTGGCTATGTGCAAGATGAGCGTTTTCCGTCTCGTTTTTTCCCGCAGGCAGCACATCGGGACGGAAACAGGCGATTCTGCGGCGCCGAGAAATACAAACTGTCAGAAAGCACAGGCGTAACACGGTTTTTGCATTCAGGGAAGTTAGAGGAGTTATCACTTCGCATCGCTTCGTCAGGAGTCGTACATTTGTACGTTAAGGGAGTTAAAGGAGTTAGAGGAGTTAAAGGGAGTTATCAGCCGCCAAGTCGGCTTAGAAGTTCATTAAAGCCGATACTTCTATAATAATGTCATACACAAGAGTATCGGCTCTAACTACTTTAATTCCTCTAACTTCCTTAACTCCTTTAACTATTCTAACTACTGTAACTACTCTAACTCCCTTAACTCCTTTAACTACCCTAACTACTGTAGCTCCTCTAACCCCTGTAAAAATGAAAAAGCCGTACCGCCAACTCCCGTTATCCGCCGCAAGTTTTCACATAACCCGATGAATTGTTATATCTTTGCAACCCTGAACAAAAAAGAGAAAAACGATGAAGAAACTTGTCATATTCGACTTGGACGGCACGCTGCTGAACACGATTGCCGACCTGGCACAAAGCACCAACCATGCTTTGCGCACATTGGGCTATCCCACCCACGAGGAAGCCGCCTACAACTTCATGGTGGGCAACGGCATCGACAAACTGTTTGAGCGCGCGCTGCCCGAAGGGGAGAAGAGCAAGGAGAACGTGCTCCGCGTCCGCAAGGAGTTCGTCCCCTATTACGATGCGCACAATGCCGACAAGAGCCGTCCCTACCCCGGCATCCCCGAACTGCTGGAACAGCTACAGGGACAGGGGCTGCAACTTGCGGTGGCGTCCAACAAGTATCAGGCGGCAACCCGCAAACTGGTGGCACACTACTTCCCCGAAATACATTTCGCCGCCGTGTTCGGCCAGCGCGAAGGAATAAACGTGAAGCCCGACCCCGCCATTGTGGAAGAGATCCTCTCCATCACCGGCGTGTCCGGGCAAGACGTGCTCTACGTGGGCGACTCGGGCGTGGACATGCAGACGGCAATCAATGCCGGAGTGACTTCCTGCGGAGTGACCTGGGGCTTCCGCCCGCGGACGGAACTGGAAGGGTTCCGCCCGGACTATATCGTGGAGAAGGCGGAGGAAATCGCGGATATAGCAAACGGAACGGTTTAGACGCAATCCTTCGGACACAGGCTCTGAGACACAAACGACACGGACGGTGCGGATTTCTTTCTTGATTTATCTGCATCGTCCGTGTCGTTTATTATGCCGTGCATGTCGTTCATTATAGAGAAACAGGCGTAAGGCTTAAATGAAAAAAGCCGTGTGCTATTACCCACGGCTCTTTACGACTTCGGAGCAGGGCTTCTTACTTTGCCCCGCCCTCGGTCTGCCTGCTCACAATGTCCCTGACAAGGTAATGCAGGTACATCTCCAGGTTCGTATAGTTCATATCCGGGTCGAGCGTCCTGGCATTGCCGTCGGCAGCATCATCGGGATTCAAGCCGAACTCCCTTTCAAAATCATCGGGCATGCCGTCGCCGTCCGTGTCCGTCGGGTCGATGGAGGTGTCGGCTTTCAGACCGGGATAGGGATTGCCGTTCAGTTCCGGCAGCGCGGAGAGTACATCCTTAGGGGTGTTGATATAGCCGAGTCCGGCACTGTTGGAGGCGGCGGAACAGCTTGCCGAGCCGTCCTGCACATCCTTCACTATCAGGTTGTCTATGGCATCGCGGTAGTTGCAGGCGCCTGCATAGCGGAGCACTTGGGCATAGGCTCCGTCGGCAGAGTGCGTCGTGACGCCGTTGGCGTCCAGCACAGGAGCCGCAGCCTTGATGGCGGTCTTCACGTCGTCCGTCCAGAGGTAATCCACCTTGTCGTTGTTGTCCTGCTGCTCGTAGACCCCTTTTGTCCAGTTGTCGGCGGTGACTTCGGCGTTGCCGTCCACCTTGTTGCCTTCGATGTGGAAGGTTCCCCATTTGTGCAGGGAAGGCTTCCAGGCGTTCCAGCTTCCGTCTTTATCCTGGCAATAGGAAGTGGTGCGCACCCCGATTTTGGCAATGCGGTAGCGGGTGCGGTTGCTGGTGCCGGAAGAGTTGGTGGCGGGACCGGGCTTGTAGAAGTTGTTCACGATGTTCACGTGTTGGTTCTCGCCGCCGTAGCACCCCTCGCCGGACCAGTTGTAGAAGACGTTGTTGCGGATATCGACATACTCGTTCTCCTGCGTGGTGTGGCGCGGGCCAAGGCGGGGCACACGGCTCTTGCAATGGGCTATCATGTTGTGGTGGTAGGATGCCTTGTTGCCGCCCCAGTTTCCGCCATATCCGTGCGAGCCTTTCCCGTGGGTGGAGTTGTGCAACGCCAGTCCGGCAAGGCACCACTGCACGGTAGAGTTCTCCATGCCATATACCGACAGGCATTCGTCCACGCTCCAGCTTACGGAGCAGTGGTCTATAATGATGTTCTTCTTGTCCATGCCGCCCAGCCCGTCGGGTTCCGCCCCGCCGGCGTCTCCCGGACGGAAGCGGAGAAAGCGCACGATGACATCGTTGGAGTTTATCCAGAACTGATAGTCTGCAATGCAGATGCCTCCGGGCGAGGTCTGCCCGGCAATGGTCAGGTAGTCCTTCTGCGTCTTAAGGTCGGACTTCAGATGGATGGTGCCCGCCACATCGAACACGATGGTCTTGGGACCGTTCTGCCCCAACGCCCAGCGCAGCGTGCCTTCGGTGCCGTCGTCTTCCAGGCTCGTCACATGGTATACTTTGCCGCCACGGCCGCCTACGGTGTTCTTTCCATGTCCCTCGGCACCGGGGAAGGCGGCAAACTCCACCGGCTCCATCGCCGGGTGAAGGCTGTATTGCACTATCCGCACCTTCTCCGTAATCCCTTTATTGTCCGTAATGACGATTTCCGCCCTACGGGAAGCATCCCCGTCGTTGGGGGAAACCGTAAAATGATGCGTATAAGAGGACATGCCCCTTGTTCCCGGCTTCTCCTTTATCCAGTCCGCATCCGGCATCTGAATGGCATAACGCACATTGCTTTGCAGTTCGACCGTGATATCCTCCCCTTCGGCAGGTATCTTGTAGTCGGTCTTGCTGACCACAATCGAAGGGGTGACGCCCGCCTGATAGACGGTTACCTTTTCGGACAGGTTGCCGCTCTTGAACAGGATTGTGCCTTCGCGCCTTGCGTCAGACTCGTTCTCCGACACCGCAAATTCCAAGACCGAAGCGGAAAGGGCACGCGTTCGGGGGAGAAGCTTCAGCCACTCCTTGTCCTTCTCGCCGATTTCGGTGGTGAAGTCCACATTGGCTTTCACTTCCACCGCAAACACTTCTCCCCCGCACTTCGCTTCCACCTTGTCCGATGTCAGCAATATCGCGTCCTTCTGCTTCTGCGCAACGGTCACCTTCGCCACCGCATCGCCGCAGGCAATGGTAATGTTGGAGTTTCGCTCGTCGTAACCGCCGTTTGCTTCGGCGGCAACGCTAATGGTTATGTCTCCGCCTTCCGTGCCGGAAGAGGGCGTTATCCTGCACCAGGCTTTTTCGGGTTTGGCACTCCACGCCTTGTTGGCGGTAAAAGTAACGGTGACCGCCTCTTTGCCGTCGGCGGAAATGGCGGCGGCAGGTCCTGCCAGGTTTTCTATCTTTCCGGCTGCCTCCGCATCCGTCTCACCTTTCCCTTCCGCATCGGAACCGCATCCCCACACAAAAAGGATACACAGTAATGATACCCACTTGTTCTTGTCCATCATATTACATAGTATTAAATTATAATTATACGGCGGCAAATATAGAGAGTCTTACAAATCCTGATGTGTAGTTTTTGACTTTCGGCTTCTACTTTTATATCAACCCATCGCGTAACCTGCCTCATACGTACAACGCCAACAAGCGGCGGACAGCCGCCAGCAAAACGCGGGCATATAGTGCATTTCCCGCCGTTTTCTGCCCTACAACATATTTGCAGGGGATTTCAAGCAAGAAAATCTTACAGAAAACAAAAAATACCAACCTAATAACAAATATTCCACAAATCATTTTTCACATTAATCTACATTTGCACCAATGAATTAACAGTGTCGCCAACACACGCTACAGAAGAAAATCACTTTTTTAATAATTAATATGCAAAGAATGTCTAAAATGAAAAACATGCGCACAGCGCTACTATGTCTGTTGGTAGCCATGATATCGCTCGGTATATCAGCGCAAAACGTAACCGTAAAAGGTATCGTGAAAGACAAGACGGGAGAGACCGTAATCGGCGCTTCCGTAGTACAAAAAGGGAATAGCGGCAACGGTACCATTACCGATATCGACGGTAATTTCTCCCTCAGTGTTCCATCCAATGCCACGTTGGTCGTTTCGTATGTGGGAATGACAACGCAGGAGATTGCCGTGAAAGGAAAGAAACTGCTTGAGATTGTATTGGAAGACGATGCACAGGCATTGGAAGAAGTGGTGGTAATCGGATATGGTACTACGAAGAAGAAAGACCTGACCGGTTCCGTTTCTTCCGTAGGCGGCGAAACGCTGGCAAAAGTTCCGGTGGCAAGTGCGGCGGAAGCCCTGACCGGCCGTCTGGCAGGTGTGCAGATTACAACCACCGACGGTTCGCCCGATGCGGAAATGCTTATCCGTGTACGCGGAGGCGGCTCTGTGACCGGTGACAACTCTCCGCTCTACATCGTAGACGGTTTCCCGGTATCCAACATCAATGACGTGGCTCCTGCCGACATCCAGACAATCGATGTGCTGAAAGACGCGTCTTCAACGGCAATCTACGGTTCGCAAGGAGCCAACGGTGTTGTCATCATCACCACCAAAAGCGCCAAAGGCGGCAAGACGCAAATTTCCTACAACGGCTACATGCAGTCCAAGAAACTGTCAAAGCGCAAGGAAGTGCTGAACAACTACGAGTATGCGCTCGCCAACTATGAACTGGCAGCATTGGGCGGAAGCAGCGACTTGAAAGCTTTCGAGAAGAAATTCGGAGTATTCGACGACCTGTATCTATACAACAGCATAGAAGCCATCGACTGGCAGGACGATATGTTTGGCGCCAATGTGATATCACAGTCACACAACGTCAGCATACAGGGCGGCAACGAAAAGACCAAATACAGCCTGAGCGTCACTTACCAGAAAGACGGCGGCTTGATGGTAAACAATGACTACAGCCGCCTGACGGGTAACTTCAAGTTGAGCCACGAAATCTCCAAAGCATTGAAATTCGACTTCAACGCACGCCTGGCGGATGCCACGACAAACGGTTCCGGTACTGCCGGCGGAAACTACAAGGTACGTACTTCGCAAGCTGTCACATCGCGCCCGATAAAAGGTCTGGAAGGATTTACGCAAATAGACCCCAGCCAGCTGACGGACGAAGAATACGAACAGTATATCCGCGACAACATGACACTGACCGAACAGCAGCAGCAATATTGGAAAAAGAGACTGCAAAAAAGCTACAAATTCAACGGCGGCCTGAATTGGGACATCATCAAGGGATTGAGATTCCGCGTAGAGGCCGGCTATGAATGGGGCTTCAACGAGACACAAAACTGGTGGGGACACACCACTTCGGACGCTTCCTACGTGGGCGGTCTTCCGTTGGCGGACTGGACAAAGGCGAACTCCCGCAAACTGCGCGAGGCTGCCACGCTGACCTATGATTTCGCGCTCAACAGAGACCACAAGTTCAACGTGATGGTGGGACAGGAAATCAACAGCACGATGAATGACGAAAACTACATGAAAGCCGACCACTTCAGCAAAGACCTGTCTGCCGAAAAGGTTTTCGCCAACTTCGGCCTTGCCGACGGAACCATCAAGACTACCAGCAAGGTAAGCCCCAACCAGAACCTGTCTTCTTTCTTCGGACGCTTGAACTATAACTTCAAAGACCGCTACCTGGTGACATTCACCATGCGTGCCGACGGTTCTTCCAAATTCGCCCCGGGCAACCAATGGGGTTACTTCCCGGCAGGTGCCGTGGCATGGCGCGTCAACGAAGAGCCTTTCATGGAAGACACAAAAGGCTGGTTGTCCAACCTGAAACTCCGCCTCAGCTACGGTACGGTAGGTAACAACCGCATTGCCGACATGCTTTATATGCCGACCTACGCAATCAACACCGGCAAAGCCTATGGCATCGGCGACAAGATAAACAACTACTACGCCACCGCCAGCAAGCTCCTTGCCAACCCCAACCTGAAATGGGAAACTACCGTCACACGCAACATCGGTCTGGACTTCGGCTTGTTCAACGAAAAGATTTCCGGTACGGTCGAAGCCTATTGGAACTCTGCCGTAGACCTGCTTATCGAACGCAACATCGTGGCCCCCGGCTATGAGAAGACCATGGAGAACACGGCGGAAACCTCCAACAAAGGTATCGAATTGAGCTTGAACGCATTCATACTCGAAAAGAAGAACTACAGCTTGTCTGCAAACTTCAATATCGGCTTCAACAAGTCGAACGTAGAGAAACTGGCGAACGGACTGACGCAAATGGAGTTTGCTTCCAACTGGGCGGGTACCGACCTCAAAGGTTACAATGACTTCCGCGTAGAAGTGGGCCAACCCATCGGGCTGATGGTCGGCTGGATTACCGACGGATACTATACCACCAACGATTTCTCCGGCTACGACGAGTCGTCCAAGAAATACACATTGAAAGACGGCGTGCCCACAACAGGGTTGCTCGGCGGCAAAGCCGGCATACGCCCGGGTACCATCAAGTTCAAGGACATTTCCGGTCCCGACGGTGTGCCCGACGGAGTAGTCGATGACTACGACCGCACCGTAATCGGCAAAGCCACTCCCAAGGTGACCGGCGGTTTCGGGCTGAACGGTACATTCTACGGCTTCGACGCCTCGCTCATGTTCAACTTCGTATTGGGCAACGACATCTATAACGCCGAGAAGATTGCCTCTACCCAGCAATACAGAACCAACAACCCGAACCTGCTGAACATCATGAACAGCAGCAACCGCTACAGCTATATCGACAATGCCGGCAACCTGGTGACCGACCTGGCAACCTTGGCTTCGATGAACGAAGGCGCCAATGCCAAAGCCTACTGGACTCCGTGGTCCTTCGGCAATGCGGTGGCTGTCCCCCACTCCTGGGCAATCGAGAGCGGTTCTTTCCTGCGCTTGCAGAATGTAACGCTGGGCTATACCATCCCGAAGAAATACACCAAGAAATTCCTGTGCGAACAGTTCCGCGTTTATTGCACATTGAACAACGTGTTTGTATTGACAGACTATTCGGGATATGACCCTGAAGTAAGTTCTTCCATCCGCGGCAGCAAAGCATCCGGCCTGACTCCGGGCGTTGACTATTCCGCATATCCGAAGAGCTTCTCCTGGACATTAGGTGTAAACTTGACTTTCTAATCTTAACAAATAGTACGAATATGAAAATAAATAAATATATCATAGCAACATTCATGGGAGCCGTAGCCTTGACTTCATGCGACGATTTCCTGAATGTAGAATCTCCTTCACAGTTCGACCCGAACTATGTTTTCTCCAACGAGAACGACGCACTGAAAATGTTGTTAGGTGCCTACAAAGAATTCAATGAAGACCCCTTCTCTTCCCGTATGGCAAACGTATGGGCGCAGAACACGGACGTGGAATGTATTGCACCGGGCGACAAACCGGACGGCTCACGCCGCGACATCTGGTCGCTGCAAGGCGGACTGCTGGAAAACTGGAGTGACATACAGAAAGCGTGGGACAGCAATTACCTCGCCGTAGACCGTTGCAACCAGGTAATCGAAGGCCTGGCGGGAAAAACGGAACCGGGCATGAGAGCCTTGCTGGGCGAAGCCCACTGTTTGCGTGCATACCGCTACTGGATGCTCTGCTGCAACTGGGGCGATGTGCCTTACTTTGCCCAGGCAGCCAAGGCGGGCATGGAACTTGACTTGCCCAAGACCGACAAGAACATCATCTTCACCAAAGAAATCCAGGCATTGGTCGACCACGAAGAAGACATGCCGTTCTCCGATGTGGCGCCCGCCGGCGTAGAGCGCATGAACCGCGACTTCGCCCTGGGGCTGATTGCCCGTCTGGCAATGTACCGCGCCGGATACGGAATGACAGCCGACGGTACGATGAAACGTGCCGACGACTATCTGGACGTTACAAGCGAGGACCTGACCGTGACCTACACAATAGACGGCACGGAAAAGAAAGCAAGCACTTCGAGAGACTATTATCAGTTGGCAAAGGATTATTGCCAGAAGCTGATCCGGCTGAAAGGACGCGAACTGCATGCAGACTATAAGGACATCTTCAAAAAGCAATGCGAGTTTGTCACTACTCCCAACGATGAAATCCTGTACGAAATAGCCCACGTGGAAGGTAACGGCGGCGATGTGGCATGGTGCATAGGCCAGGTGGTAACCGGCAGTTCCAAAGGAACGACAACCATCCAGGTAAACCTGAGCCCTGCTTATTACTGCTCGTTCGACGACAAAGACATCCGTCGCGACGTCACTTGCACGTTCGTAAAACATACGGCAGACAACATTCAGGCACTCGACGCCATCACAGGCATTGCAGTGGGCAAATGGAGCCGTATGATGATGACCAGCGAACCCGGTTCCGCTTCTTCCAAAGGCACAGGCATCAACTGGACCCTGATGCGCTATGCGGAAGTATTGCTGACATTGGCGGAAGCCGAAAACGAACTGAACGGTCCTACCGACCTGGCAAAGGACCAGTTGAAGAAGGTACGTGCCCGCGCTTTCGCAGCCGAAGACAAGGCGGAAAAGGTAGACGCTTACGTAAATGCCCTGACAACCCCGGACGATTTCCGCAACGCTGTCATCAACGAACGTGCATGGGAATTCGGTGGTGAAGCCCTGCGCAAATACGACCTGGTACGCTGGAACGTATATGGCAAGAAAATCGTGGAGACAAAGGAGATGCTCACCCAAATGGGACGTTCTTCCGTCGATGAGTTCGGCACCGAACCGGGCGTTCAGCCTTACCTCACGTATGCAAGAAAGCTCTATTACACCAAGAACAAAGGCATGGTTTCGTTCCTGAACACGAAGTACGCCCTTCCGGAAGAGGAAGTGCCCGCCGACAGCGAAATCGTCAAAGCCGAGGATTTGGACAAAGCGGGAAATGAAGGCAAATATGCCACCCACAACTTTACTTCCACATTGATAAAAGCCATCACCGTCAAAGACCCCGTCACGGGCGAGGAAGTAAAGACAGGAGAATATGAACCTGCCAACTACATCGTAAACTGCTACAGAGGATATACCGACGCCACAGGCGAGAGCGCGGTCCCCTATCTGCTGCCGATACCCGCGCAGAAGATTGCGAACAGCACTGTGCTGAACAACAACGGTTATGGAATTGTAAGAGGTGCTAACTAACTACTAAAAACAGAAAATTATGAAACATATATTCAATATCAAGACTTTATTGTTTTCACTTGCCTTAGGTGCGGGTGCTCTTATGACAAGTTGCGATGACAGTGACGATGTGACAAAGGCAGATGCCTTGTTCCGCCCCATTGTCAGCGAAACGGCTGTCGGCGGACAATGGATAGAACTAAACTGGGAACGCTACGAAGGTGCGGATTACTACGACCTGAGCCTGACCGGAAAAGACGGGCTTGACCTGTCGGTCGAGACAGACACTACGTTCTACCGTTTCGAAAACCTGAACTACGATACGGACTACACCATCAAAATCCGCTCGCACAGCAAAAGCAGCGGACTGGAGTCCAAGTATTTCGTAGTGCCCACCATTACCACAACAGATATCCCCACCCAGCTGAAAGGTGTGAGGGCAATCGACAACATGGCATTGGTGTCGTGGGAAACGGCTACCTACACCAACCTGAAACTGTTTCAAGTGGTGACTCCCGAAGGCAGCACGACAAAGGAAGAGGAATTGCTGGAAGACTATACGTTGACCGAAACAGACCTGAACTCCCAAACTGTGGAGTTCAGAAACCTGGAACCGGAAAGCAACTACATCGTACGTGCCTACAACAACGGCGAATATCTCGGAAAGAAAGTATTCTCCACCGCCGCACCGGAAGTTTACGAAGGGGTTGTGGCCAACTTGCGTAACCTGGCAGAAGAAGAAAGCTACGCCTATATGACCCAAAGCTTCTTTGCCGACAGCGTTGCCAAATATCCCGACCAGGACATCACCATCGTATTGGAAGGCGGATGCAAGTACCAACTGGATGGTACAATCACATTGCCTGCCACTCAAGGAACCATCAAGATTGTTACCGGACTCAGCCTTAAGGGAAATGCCATCATCGAAGTGAACGGCAACTATAATGCAGAAGGTGCCATCGGTGGTTTTGTTGCCGAGAAAATAACGTTCACCGAACATCCCAATGCTCCTAAAACCGGCAGTAACTTCGGTGGTAAATATCTTTTTAATCTCAACAAATCCGGAGCATCAATCGGCAAGGTAGAACTCAAGAATTGCGACATCAAGTACAAGCGCGGCATATTCCGCATCCAAACCCAAGCTACCGTTGAAAACTTCATCATAGACAATTGTGTGGTCGACTCGATAGGCGGATATGGAGTGGCAAACGCCGACAATGATGCAGCCGATATCAAGCACATCAAAGTAAGCAATTCCTCATTCTCACATTGCGAGAAACTCTTCGTACAAGGAAAGAACGCCAATGCCGAAGGAACATTCTCTGCCGCCAACTGTACATTTGTATATAATATGAAAAGCGGCGGAAACTACATGTTCGACTTCTCCAAACAGAAATTCACAGAAGACCCTGTCTTGAAAGACTGTGTATTCGGCCCCGGAAGCAATAACGGAAAACTCGGCACATACGCAGCATTCCGCGCAGCCAAAGGCAGCATGATGTTGGACAACTGCTACGGCACAAGCGACATCGCATGGTATGTCGGAACGGATGGAATACCGGTATCTTTCGACTTGAAACCCGCCGGCGGAGATGTAAAAAGTACATTCAAGGACGCAAGCAAGAGTGACTTCACTTTACTGATAAATGATTTGAAGAACGTTGCCGGCGACCCGCGCTGGTGGTAACAGACCTTCACCCGGGATATTCAGTGAATATCCCCACTTAAAGCAAAAGCAAAAGAGGTTGTCAAAACTCTCTTATTAACCCAATCACCCCTGTCACAGATATCTGTGGCAGGGGTGATTTCTATATTTCAGGCATTCCGACACATTCATTTATATGCAGCTCTCCGCAAGAAACATACAAACCACAACCCGGTTTATAGGTAATTTCATGTTTCACGAAAGCCCTTTTACGCATCAGAATTATATATAGCTTTATCCGCCAAATAAATAACCCGTCAAATCTGCGTCCAAAAAGCAAGTGCAGTGCTTAAATGAAAAAACCGTGCCGGCAGGACAAAACACCGGAAACGCCACGCGCGGGCATCCCGTTTCCCGGATATCGACACCTGTGGCGAGGGATATCAATGTCTGTCGTGATAAACACTAATGCCTGCCGCGATAAACACTAATGCTTGTCGTGATAAACACAAGTGTCTGTCGTGATAAACACAAGTGTCTGCCGCGATAAACACAAGTACCTGTCACGATAGACACTAATGCCTGTCACAACAGGCGTCTTTTCCCCCTTTCCTTCACTCAAAGACACCGATAAACAGAGAAATATGAGGGGAGAAAGAGATTTGTGCATACAACTTTTCACAGAGTAAAGACTAATTTTTCCACAAAGAATACCAAAAAATACCAATCCTTCAATACAATATGACATAATTTTGCATTCGAAAACAAGAAGGAACATCCGACAACAGATGTTAACCTTTTATATTAATAACTATAAAAAACAAGCTTATGAACTTAAAAAGACTTGCCAAAAGGGCATTGGCTACTCTGACATTGAGTATGTTGTGTTTAGTCGCTTTTGCACAGGGACACCCCATTTCGGGTACCGTAATCGACGGTACGGGCGAACCGGTCATCGGTGCAAACGTATTGGAAGTAGGTACTACGAACGGTGTCATTACCGACATTGACGGTAATTTCAAACTTAGCGTACAGCCCAACGCAAAAATCCAGGTATCCTTTATCGGTTACATCCCGCAAACCGTTGCAGTGGGCAATCAGAACAGAATCAAAGTAACGCTGAAAGAAGACGCGCAGGCGTTGGACGAAGTGGTGGTAGTAGGTTACGGAACCATGAAGAAGAACGATGTCACGGGTTCTTTGGCGTCCGTATCTTCCGAAAAACTCGCCGCACGCGGCGCACTTCGCGTAGAAGACGCCTTGCAGGGTTCCGTTCCCGGTGTGAACATCACGCAGGCAAACAGCCGTGCCAACGGAAAATTCAACATGCAGATCCGCGGCCAATCCTCCATCAACAACTCCGCCGGTCCTCTTTATGTGGTAGACGGCATGGTGGTTTCGTCCATCGACTTCCTGAACTCGGAAGATATCCAGCGCATCGATGTGTTGAAAGATGCCTCTTCTACAGCCATCTACGGTTCACGCGCTTCCGAAGGTGTCATCCTGATTACCACCAAGGGCGCAGGTGCCGGACAGAACAAGGCGCAACCGGTAGAAATCACGTACGACGGTTATTACGGCATCCGCAAAGTGGCACGCATGCCGGACTTCATGGGTGCCACGGAGTGGATGAACTACCGTTTCGCCAAATACACGACCTCAGACGGCCCGGATGACACAGGACGTATCAAATACATCATCAAAGATTCCGACCTGCAATCGGTGTTCCAGAATGGAACGGACTGGAAAGGCTCTCCGCTGTACGACAGCTGGATGAATGACAAAGGTTACGACTGGGCAGACCAGGTGTTGCAGACCGGTTCGCAACAGAACCACTTCATCAGCGCCAGCGGTGCCAGCGAAACGACCAACTACCGCCTGGGCGTAGGCTATCAAGGCGAGGAAAACGTATTCAGGAAGAACGACTACAACCGCTTCAACATCAAAGGCGCATTCGACAGCAAACTCTCCAAAGTGGTGGAAGCCGGAATGTCCGTCAACCTGGTATACGATGTACAGAACGATTGGTTTACAGACTCTTCCAATGCTTATTCTCCCTACAACAACGCATTCTGGTTTGCCCCGGTGGTTTCTCCCTGGGACGAGGACGGCAACCTGCTGCCGCTGCCGGCAAAGGTGGGCAACATGTCGTTGACATCCACCCCCAACCCGCTGGTGGACTTCGAGATTGACGCCTACGAGAACCAGACCCGCAAGTTCCATGTTTTCGGTAACGCCTACCTGCGTTTCAACATCATGGAAGGACTGAAATTCACAACTACATTCTCTCCCAACTTCTACCACGGACGTCAAGGCATCTTCATGGGCACAGGCGTGTCGGACAAGTATCCTTTGGGAACCGCTTATTATCAGAACAAGAAGAGCAACAAGGCTTCCGTAACGAACACAGACCGCCTGGACTGGACCTGGGACAACCAGGTGGACTACACCAAGACATGGGGCGACCACAGGATAGGCGCAATGGGATTGTTCTCCATGTACAAGACGGACAAGGAGACCTATACGCAAAGCGTAGAGGGTATCTCGGACGACAAACTCTCCTTCAACGCCATGGGAAAAGGCAGCAAGAACTGGGGCACGGGGTCTACGTATACGGAGTCTTCCATGGTTTCCGTGGCAGCCCGTTTGAACTACGCCTACAAGGAGCGTTACATGGCAACCGTAACCGTACGCGCCGACGGCTCCTCACGCTTCGCCGAGGGCAACCGTTGGGGTTGGTTCCCGTCTGCCGCCGTGGCATGGCGTGCTTCCGAGGAAGAGTTCCTGAAAGACGTGGACTGGCTGGATAACCTGAAACTGCGCTTGTCTTACGGTATCACGGGCAACAACAACGTGAACGACTACGTCACCATGTCTTCCGCAGCCGGTCCCACTTACATCGTAATGGGCGGCCACGAATACCAGGGATACTACGGCAACGGACTGATAGACCGCAACCTGATGTGGGAAAAAATCAAAGAGTTCAACTTCGGCGTTGATTTCGCCGTGCTGCAGAACCGCATCAACGTGACGGCAGACGCTTACCGCCGCCTGGCAGACGGTCAGATCATGAAGGCCACCGTGCCTTTGGAAACCGGCGAGAAGAACATCACCACCAACATCGGTTCCGTGCAGAACACCGGTGTCGAACTGGGATTGAACTTCGGCGTAATCCGCAACAAGAACTTCACATGGGATGTGAATGTGGCTTTCGCCCGCAACTGGAGCAAAATCAAGGAACTGCCCAACGGCGACGACGTTAGCAACAACTGGTTTATCGGCGAGCGTCTGAACGTATTGCGCGACTATACTTACGCAGGCATCATCACGGCAGACGGAGTCACGATGCACACAAAGGACGGCGACATAC
Organism: uncultured Bacteroides sp.; assembly: GCF_910578895.1. GTDB lineage: Bacteria > Bacteroidota > Bacteroidia > Bacteroidales > Bacteroidaceae > Bacteroides. Next base: position 38,059 of record NZ_CAJTSC010000005.1, on the reverse strand, counting down.
ACTACACCTTGCAGGAGGTTTACGACAAGTACGGTCCCAAGAGCCCGAACAAGTTGAAATGGTATGAAGGCCAGATGGCTATCAACGACTGGAACAACGACGGCAAGATAGACGATGACGACAAGCAGATTTACGGCTGCACCGACCCGAAATGGACCGGAAGCCTGAGCTCGTCCATGACATACAAAGGATTCGACTTCTCCTTCATGCTCTATACCAAGCAGGGACAATGGTCGCGCAGCTACTTCCACGAACAATACATGGACATCAGCGACCGCGGCCGCCAAAAGGTAAGCTTCGACTACTACATCCCGGCAGGCACACCTGTGCTGGACAAGGAGACGGGCGATGTCACTTACCTGGAGAACGCACACCTGGGCGCCTACCCCTATCCCAACAACTACGAGAAGACAGGCGGCGGCTACTTCAGCAAGAGCAGTTCCGGCGTGAGATATCACAAAACCTCTTTCGTGAAAGTGAAGAACATCACATTGGGCTACACATTCCCGAAGAGCTGGATGAGCAAGATAGCCGTGAAGCATCTGCGCCTCTACGTCAATGTGCTCAATCCGTTCTGCTTCACCGGCTACAAAGGCTTCGACCCGGAATGGGCAAGCGCCAACCTGACCGACGGCGGTCCTGCTTCCGTGACTTACCAAATCGGTGCCAACATTAAATTCTAATCAGTCTTAATAACCAAACGTATGAAACTATATAAGAAACTATTATACACGATGTGCATGGCAGGTTCCATGACATTGGCAGGATGCGGCGACTTCCTCACTCCGGACAACAAAAGTTCTGTGACCGACATCGACTATTTCAGCACCCCTGCCGGATTTCAATCACTGGTCTACGATGCGTATGCACAGTTGAAGAACATCTATAACAACAGCGATGTGAACCAGTTCTTCCACACCGGTACGGACATCTACCAGGACGGCCGCAACGAGCTGAGCCACGCGCTGCACCGCTGGTCCACCTTCACCCCCGAGAACGGTACGGTAAAAGACTTCTACACCTACTGCTACGACGGCATCCGCTCATGCCTTGCCATCCAGTACTATGCCGGCATGGCAGCAGTCGGCGATGATGCAAAGCAAAAGGCAATTGATGAAGGACGGTTTGTAGAGTCTCTCTACTATTATCTGTTGGTAAACAACTTCGGAGGCGTTCCTTTGGTGACAGATTATGCGGCTTCCGCCATCAAAGGCTACCCGCGCGCCACGGCAGAAGCCGTATACGAGCATATCATCAGCGAGCTGACCGACATCATCGCCAACAACAAGCTGGTGGCAAGCTCCGCCACGCAGGGCGGCGGCGAGGCAAGCATCGAAGCAGCCAAAGCGCTGCTTGCCAAAACCTACCTGTCCGCAGCATGGGATTTGAAGAAAGACGCCTATTTTGCAGAAGCCGCCAAGTATGCCGACCAGGTAATCAACGGACGTGAGCTGACTACCGAATTTGCCGACCTCTGGGCAGCCGACCGCTCGGGAGACGATGATGCCGAATTCATCTTCGACCTTGAATACGACGAAGCAAACCAGCACGACAGCAACGACGGCAACCGCTGGCAAAGCATGTTCTCCAACTATTACGGCGGTGCCGAGGAAGGCATGAAGAACGGCTCTTCCAACTGCATCCCCAACATGCACATGTTGCGCTATTTCGAACCGGGCGACAAACGTTACGATGCCACTTTCATGAAAACCCTGCTCGTAAAGAAGGCGTGGACCATCGAAGGCGGCTTCAAGGAAAACGGCAACCCCCTTGGCGACTACTTCGCCTTCTACAAAAACGGACAGACCGCACAAGGCAAAATGGTAGGCGTATACTATCCGGCTTATTGGGAATGTGACGCGGCATCGGTAGCGGCATGGCGTGCCGAAGACCCGGAAAACCGCAAGAACACATTCGTCATTCCGCAAAGCGAGCTGACCGCCAAGATGGAACCGATGTCCATCTATGAGGAGGACCTGGCGGAATTTCCCGACGGCGTGATTGCAAAATATGACTACGACAGCGACGACTGCACCAAGATGAGCTGGTCTTGCCATCCTTGCCGCAAATTCGACGACAGCCAAAGAGGCGTGTACGAAGCAGGAAGAAGCTTCCGCGACTTGCACATCATCACCCTGCCCGAACTCTTCTTTGTGGCAGCGGAGGCATATTACAAGATGAACAGCCCCAAAGCGCTCGAACGCCTGAACTCCGTACGCAAACGTGCCGGCCTGGCAGATGCCGCAAGCATCGACCTGGATGTAATCTTGAAAGAATCGGCTTGTGAAATGTTCGGCAACGGCTACCGCCGCATGGACCTCCGCCGCATGGGCAAACTTGTGGAGTACAACAACTTGTATAACATCCGTCTGAAAGGAAGTGCCGCAACAGCCATCGGTGAAAAACTGTTATGGCCCATTCCGCAGGCGGCAATCGATGCCAACGACCAGTTGAGCATGGAAGACCAAAACCCCGGATACTAAAACCTCCGCAGGTTATTAATAAAACAAAGCTTCTATGAAAATCGTGAGATTTTAAAATAGACATTCTTTACAAAAAGGAGGATGAGTCTTCACACAGACTCATCCTCCTGTCATTTATCAATCATCCGTTCTTTCTCTCCCCTTCCACTACTGTTTTTTCATCTCCTTGTCCCGATACTCCGTCGGCGTCATCCCCATCTTCTGCTTGAAGCATTTGCTGAAATAGCGCGGGTCGTTGATACCCACCATGTAGGCAATCTGCGTCATCGAGTATTCTCCGGTACCTATCAGCTGGACAGCGCGATTGATGCGCATCTCCTTTATAAATTCGATAGGCGCCAGACCGGTCAGGGTCTTCAGCTTCTTGAAGAAAACGGAACGGCTGACGGCAAGTTCGCGCACAAAATCATCTACCACCAGGTCGCCGTTGTCCATATTCTTCTCCATCAGTTCCACAAGCTTGTCCATGAACTTGCGGTCGTTGGGAGACATCGCAGGAGATTGGTCCGCTTCGGCACCGTCCCCGGCGTCCTCGCCCTGCTGTCCGCCGGCAACGGGCATGTCCGCTCCTGTAGGCATCAGGTCCTGGCGATACAGAGCCTGCAACTTCTGCCGCTGGGCAAGCAGGTTCTTTACACGCGCTTTCAGATAAGTGGCGCTGAAAGGCTTGGTTATGTAGTCGTCGGCACCGTATTCCAGCCCCTCCAGCTTGCTTTCGATGGACGATTTTGCCGTAAGCAGCACGACAGGGATGTGGCTGGTAGTCATATCCGCACGCAGTTCGCGGGTCATGGCGATGCCGTCCTTCACCGGCATCATCACATCGCTGACAATGATATCCGGCAGGAACTTCAGCGCCTTGTCCAACCCCTCCGCACCATCGGCGGCCTCTACGACACGATAGTCCGAAGAGAATATGCTGCGCAGGAATATGCGCAACTCGGAATTGTCCTCCACCAGCAGCATCAGGCCTTTGGCGGTTTCCTCCTCCCCGCTCTTCTGCGGGTTGTCCTCCGTGCCCGGCTGCGAGGAAACCGGCGCTTCCGCATCCGCGGCAGGCTGCTGCCGGCTGTGCTCCAGCCCCACGGTCACATCGTCCTGCATAAATTCCACCGATTCGTCATAATGTTCCTTGCCTTTCACGAAGTCTATCCTGAAGCAGCTTCCTTCGCCCAGCTTGCTGTCTACCGAAATCTGCGCCTTGTGCATCTCCACCAGCTCCTTCACCAGTGACAGCCCGATGCCCGTGCTGGGATTGAACAGGTTACGGTCCACCAGGTTCTCAAAGCGGACAAAAATCGACTTCTTGTTGTTCTCGGCAATGCCGATGCCCTGGTCCTGCACGCCGACGGAAACCGTAGCCTCGTCCTCGTGGATGAATATCTTGATCATCTTTCCGTTCGGGGTGTACTTGAAGGCGTTGGAGAGCAAGTTGAAAATTATCTTCTCGTACTTGTCGGGGTCCACCCACAGGTAAAGCCCGGTCTTTTCCGTCTCGAACAGGAAGTCGATGCGGTGCTCCTCTGCCACGGAGTCGAAGTTCTCCATAATCTTGCGCGTAAACGCCACCACATCGACGCGCTGCACCAGCATCTTCATCTTCCTGTTCTGTATCTTGCGGAAGTCGAGTATCTGGTTGACAAGGCGCAGCATCCGGTTTGTGTTGCGCTCCACGACCTGCAACTGCTCGCGGGCGTCCGCCGGTAGCTGCACATTCTGCAACACATACTCCACCGGACCGGAAATCAGCGTCAGAGGAGTGCGCAATTCATGGGAGATATCCGTAAAGAAACGCAGTTTCATATTCGTCATCTGCTGCTCTACGGACACCTCATGCTTCAGCCTGTAGATGGTGAACAGGATGTGGACGGCGGTGACGATAATCAGCAGCACGAACAGCACGTACAGGAAATAGGCAAACGAAGTCTCCCAGAAGGAAGGAAGCACCTCTATGTCGAGCAAACGCGTGTTTTCCGTCCACACGCCCTCGGCGTTGGTGGAGCGGACCTTAAACACATAGTGGCCTTTGGGCAGGTTGGTGTAGGTTGCCGTGCGCTGCTTGCCCACGTAGTTCCAGGCTTTCTCAAAGCCGTCCAGTATATAGGCATACTGGATTTCCGCCGGTCCGGTGTAGTCGAGCGCCGCAAACTGTATGGTGAAGATATTCTCCTTGTGAGAGAGCTTCAGCTCGCGCGTATCGTCCAGGCTTTGCCGCAGCACCGATTTCCCGCCCGGCACCACATCCTCGTTCGCCACCAGCAGTTTGGAGAACACGAGTGGCGGAACATAGCTGCTTTTGCGGATGGAGTCCGGATTGAAGATGAAAATGCCGTTGCTCGTCCCGTACATGAGTTCTCCCCACGAGGTATAGACCGATGCCGCTTCGCTGAAACGCGTGCGGAACGACATGCGTTTGCCGGCGTAATTCTCGAACCTCTCCTCCTCCGGGACAAACTTGCTGATGCCGTTCTCCGTGCTCATCCAAAGATTGCCCTTGCCGTCTTCACGCACGGCAAGCAGCATGTCCGACGGCAGTCCGTCTTCTACGCTGTACGACCGGAACCTCGCGTTGCCGCCGGCATCTACGGACTGCAGCCTGTTCAGCCCCCCGCCGAAAGTGGCGAGGTAAAGTTCCTTGTTGCGGGTAGAGAGCATCCAATGCACATCGTTGTTGCTCAAGCTATGCCTGTCGTCCTGCACGCGCTGGTAATGGTGGAACACGGCATCTTCCGGTTTCTTGAAACTGCCGTCCACCATGAGCGCGCCGGAGGTGGTGGCAATCCAGATGTTCCCCCTATGGTCGCCGGTGATGAAACGCACCTTATGACATTTGTCTATGGGGAATCCCTTCAGGTTGTTGCGATGGTTGACAAACAGCTCCCTGCCTTCCCCGTCGCGTGCCAGGTAGTTTATCCCGCCGCCGAAGGTGGCAACCCAGATGCGGCCTTTGCCATCCTCGTAGACGCAATACACGTTGTCATCGCTCAAGCTGTAGATATCGTCTTTCCGGTAGCGGTAGCGCGTCAGCTTATAGCGCCTTTCACCCTGAGGCTCCGCCTTTACCAGCCCGTCTCCTTTGGTGGCAATCCAAAGGTTGTGCCCGCTGTCCTGAAAAATGAAATAGACGTTTCCACCCAGCGGGGTTCCCGTGCGGGATACGGTGCCGCTTTCCGTCAGGTAGCCGTATTCCGTACGCTCCTTGTCATATACCCTGAGCTTGCCGTCCTTCAGCCCTACCCAAAGGTTGTGCCGCGCGTCCTCGCACAGGGCACGCACCTCGTTGCTCAACGATTCGTAGCGATGGGGTTCGGGCGTCATCCTGCCGAACGGAGAAGACCGGAAAGTGATTTTCTCCAACCCTTTGGAGTGGGTGCACATCCATAAATTGCCCTGGCGGTCGGAAAAGGCGGAATGAATCTTGTTGGAAAAGCGCCAGTCGGCGTCCGACAAGCCGTTGTAGAAAGCACACAGCCTGTTGCCAGCCCTGTCAAAACGCGAAAACCCTCCGCCGTAGGGATGCACCCATACCGTGCCGTGGATATCTTCGTGCACATGGAATGCCGGACGCGAACGGTCGGTGCTGGTGGGCTCCACCCGCGTCACTTCCGTTTTCAGCACCTTTGTCTTCGCGTTGAAATGCGCCACGGTGCCCGGCACCTCCTGCTCGAACCAGACTTCCGAATACCTGTCCACATAGACGGAGCAGACCGGCGCCTTGGGCAGGCGGGATGCCTCATAATGTTCGGTTGCTCCGGACAGGGCGTCATAGATGAAAAAGCCGGCGGTCTCGGTGGCTATCACAAGCTCCTGCCCGCCTGTTTTCTTTATCGCCACAATGCGCGAGGAAACGGGCAGCTGCAAGAGAAGGAATTGCCCGTCCTTCTTCCGGTAGCGCCACACGCGCCCGTTGTCCGAACCGAAAAACAGTTCGTCTCCCAGCTCCTGGGCGGCATAAAACACCTGCCCGGCGGCGTCTTCCTTGTTGGCGGTCTCCACAAAATAAGACACGAGCCGGCGGCTGCCTTCGGCAAGCATGCCCAGCCCGTTGTCGGTCAGTATCCACTCGTTCCCCGCGTTGTCTTCATACACATCGTATACATGCGTGGCGGGCAGCAGGTCCGACTTGGCGGAATACCACTCCGAAGCGAGCCGGCAGGTGGCAGGGTCCGTTTTCACCCGTATGGCTCCCTCGTTTTCCGAAAGCAGCCATACGGAGCCGCACGGCAATATCCTGACCGAAGTGACAAGCACCTTCCGCCCCTTCTCCTCCGTGGCAGGCACGCTCTCGAAGGTTTCGGAACGGGTGTCGAAGCGGTAGACCCGGTTGTCGTACGTCTGCAACCAAAGAAAGCCGTATTTGTCCTCGCCAATATAGTCCACGCGGTTGTTCGTCAGGTTGACCTGATTGCCGAACTTCGCCTTATAGGTCCTGAAGGCATATCCGTCAAACTTATTAATCCCGTCCCACGTGGCAAACCACATGTTTCCTTTCCTGTCCTGCAAAATGCACATCACGGTGTTTTGGGAGAGTCCCTCTTCGGACGAATAGTGGGTAAACAGGCAATCCGGCTGCGACTTAACCGGCAGCACGCACATCAGACCGACAATCAGATATAAGATTTTTCTCATAGTATATTCATTCTGTGGCGTAAAGATACATATTTCATTGAAAAATCCCGTATCTTTGTTCTGATTTTAGCAGCACAGCTCACGGCTTTTGCATTTAGGGGAGTTAGAGGGACATATAGTTCTCTCATGACAGGCATATAGCTTCCTCGCGGCAGGCATGCTGCCGCAACATGGGGTCTGTCAAAAACCATGGCATTGAACAAGAAAAACATAACCAACATGAAACGATTTGTTATACTCTCATTTATTTTCCTTGCCGCCTGCCTGCAGATTAAGGCGCAAACGGATACGGCAAGTTACGAAGTGATAAAAAACATGCCCGCCTTTTACGAACAGCTGAAGCGGCAGCTCACCTTCCCCGAAGCGTGGGGAAATTCCGCAACGAAGGACTTCAGGAAGTGGAGGGCGGGAGCACGCCAAACGGTGATGGAGTGCATGCAGAACCTGCCGCCAGCCGCCGAAGCGTACAAAATGTCCGTCGCCGGCACCGAACGACGGGCGGGGTATGAGGCACGCAAGATATGGTTCAACGTATCGGAATGGTCGCGCATACCGGCTTACCTGCTGGTTCCCGACGGTGAAGGACCTTTTCCGGCGGTCATAATGCTGCACGACCACGGCGCGCACTTCTCCATCGGCAAAGAGAAAATGGTACGCCCCTTCGGAGTGGCGCCGGAAGTGTCTGCCGATGCCGACGACTGGGCGGCGCGCTGTTACGACGGGCAGTACGCGGGCGATTACTTTGCGCAAAACGGCTATGTGGTATTGGCCATAGACGCCCTGTTCTGGGGAGAACGCGGACGGAAGGAAGGGGTGAGCTATGACGGACAGCAGGCACTTGCCTCCAACTTCATGCAGATGGGGGCGTCGTGGGGAGCCTTTATCAACATGGACGATGTGCGCAGCGCCGAGTTTCTGGCTTCACTGCCCGTGGTGGACAAGGAAAAGGTGGGTTGCCTGGGCTTCTCCATGGGAGCGTACCGCTCGTGGATGCTTGCCGCGCTGACCGACTGCGTAAAGGCATCCGCATCCATCTGCTGGATGAACACCACGGAACATCTGATGACGCTTGCCAACAACCAGAACAAGGGCGGTTCTGCCTACTCCATGCTTATCCCCGGCTTAAGGCGCTATCTGGACTACCCGCACACGGCAAGCATCGCGTGCCCCAAACCGTCCCTGTTTTTCAACGGCAGCCGTGACAAGCTGTTCCCGGTGGAAGGGGTGAAGGATGCGTACCGGACAATGAGGGCGGTGTGGGAAAGCCAACATGCCGGAGACAGGCTGGTCACCAAAATCTGGGAAGAGAAGCACTTCTTCAGCAAGGAAATGCAGAGGGAGACGCTGGAGTTTTTCGATAAGAAATTGAAGAAATAGGAGTCTGTTTCAGGAAGAAGGCATGTCAAAACTCCAACTTCGAGAACATGAGCTTATCATTTGATATTTGAACATATTAAAAGACTAAAGAGAGGGTCGTATCATTACTCAATACAGAGTTTGATACGACCCTTTTAAGTGTTATAGTCATAACCTGTAACTTCGGGGAATGGTCATTTTAGTTTCGGCACACCCTCTTCGTTTACAGGAGTTGGAAGGATAATCATTTCTTCCAACTCTATTTCAGATGCTTCTTTATCCAAAGCAAGTGCCCGTATTCCGTATCTTCGGACGTCCAATGCTCGTTGACGGGGGTGACAAGCGCCTCTTTGGGACAGTCCAGCACGTTGTACACGATGTAGCTGGTGGTGGGCGGGCAGGTATCGTCGTTGTATCCCCAAGTGATGTAAGTGGGGACTTTTATGCGGCGGGCAAAGTTCACGACATCATAATATGCCATTGTGTCCAGCTTATCGGCAGTATCCATGCCTGCCACGCGGAAGAAGTGCGGATAGCCGCCCGCCCTGCCTACCTTATATCCCGCCATATCGCTTAAAGCCGGATGATTTGCCACACATGCCGTTACCCGCGCATCGAGCCCGGCGGTGACCAATGCCAGCGCGCCGCCCTGGCTGCCGCCTTGCACAATCACGTTCTTGCCGTCCCACTCCGGCAGGGAAGTCAGGAAATCGATGCTGCGGACACAGGCAAGGTAAACGCGCTTCATGTAGTAGTTGTCCTTGTTGTCCAGCCCGTTCGACAGGTAGCCGTTCTCCCTGCCGTTGAAAGCGGTGCTGATTTCCTTGAATTGCGCTTCGGACATTTCGGGATTGAGCCCGTGTATTTCCATCTCGAAACGGATGCAGCCCTGCTCGGCGTAGTACTTGTGGCGCAGAGGTTCCTTGATGGTCTTGATGCCTGCCCCCGGCGGGCAAAGCACTACCGGACAGGCGCCTTTGCGCATGTTCTTGGGACAGGTCAGGTAGCCGTAGATACTCTGTCCGCGGTTGTTGAGCCGCAGTTTTACCAGGTAGCAGTCTATCTTGTCGGTGGAATACTTTTCAACCCACTCTTTGGTATACGACAAAGGGAAACCGGCGGCTTCGGATTTGTTCTTATCCCAAAACGCATCAAAACCGGCCGGCATCTTTGTATAAGGTTGGAGTTTCTCGGGCGAGAAGCCCACCTTGATGTGGTGCTTGTAAGTCTTTCCGGCAATGGTGGCTTGCAGGCGGCAGTCGCGGAAACCGGGCTGCTTCATAGTGCCGATGGCAATAACCGCCTTGCCGTTCTTCAGCGTCACAGCGCCCTTCGCATCGGAAGGCATCATGTCGTCTCCAAGTTCGTAGCTGACCGTCACTCCGTCTTGCGGAATGCCGTATTTATAGAACTGCACTTCCACAGTGGCTTTCTCTCCCGTGCGGTAGAGCCAGTCGGCATGGTCGGGCACGGTCACCCAAAGCACATCACTGCGGTAGGGATAGTTCTCCGCGCCCGCAGGCAATACAAAGCCCATCAACAGGGCTATTACGGCTGATATTGTTTTGTTGTTTATCATTTCAAGATTGGTTTATCGGTTACTGTTTATTACATTATTGTTTACTGTTTCAGCAAGTACCGGTGATTATTATCACATACCATCTGCCATTCGGCGTGCAGCGAATAACCTCTTTATACTTACTTATTGTCTTTTCTCTACTGTCTCGGCATCGGTTTGCCAATCAGCGCTTGACATTGACCAACGCATTGCCGTCTGCCACCGGGTTCCAGCCGTCGGCACCGGCAAGGACACTCTCCATTTCATAGCCTTTCGTGTTTTTCAGCTGGTGCGAGAAGGCGGCACGGGCTTTAGGGTCGGCACCTTCGCCCCGGCTCTCATATTCGGCATAGAAGGCAGTCTTTTCGTTCTCCTTCTTTCCCCAGTTGTTCCAACCGGCAGGAAGGATGTGCCCGCCAAGCTCGCAACGGATGAACACCGCCTGCGCATAAGGACGCCACGGGCGGGACAGATAGACGTTCTTCACCGCCGCGTCTGCCGTAAGCTTGCAGTCGTAAAACACATAGCCATACTTCTGCCCCTTGTCGGTAGAGGGTGCCGTGACATAGCCGTCGCGCTTGCTGTGGATGTGGCAGCGGTTGAACACCGCTACGGACCAGCCGAATATGAAGTCGACAGTGCCTTCTATGTAGCACTCCTCATAATACTGGCGGCAACCTTTTCCGTAGGTATAGAGCGTATCCTGGAAGCCGAGGAAACGGCAGTTCTTGAAATAGGCACGGTCGGCACTGACAAAGCACGCCACCGCCTGCCCCACAGGACCGGACGTATTCTCGAACGTGATATTCTCCACATAAAAGTCGGGCGCATAGATGTAGCACGAAGCCGAACCGGACGTTCCTTTGTTCTCGCCGAACACGTTCCGCTTGTCCGCATAGTCGTCGTATGATATGACGGCGCCTTCCTGTCCTGTCAAGGAGATATTGATTTTACTTTCGGGCACAATCAGTTTTTCCTTGTACACGCCTTTGCGCACCAGTATCGTGGTACGCACGTTCTTGCGGAAGTCGGGCACAGCGTTGATGGCTTCCTGCACGCTGAAGAAATCGCCGCTGCCGTCCTGCGCCACCACGAAGTCGTAGTGACGGACATGTTTTGCCAGTTCCGGCACTTCCTTGGCGATAGCGTCCACCGTGATGCCGGCAATGACGCGTGCGCCGTGCACGTTCAGGTGCGTATTGTCCTCGCGCCCTTTAGGCATGGCGGCAACGGTATTGGCGGGCACCCACATGAAGAGTTTTTTGGACTCCTCGGGTCCTATGCTTTCCACCAGCTCGCGGGTGAGCTTGTTCATATCCACAAAAGGGACGTCCAGCTCTTTCGCCACGTTGCGCGGAGAGTCCAGATAGGCACCGTGCGTGTCTATCAGTTTATCCCCTGTTTCGGGCACGACGGCGGGCGAAGCATCGTGCTTTGCATCGGGATTAATCCCCTTGCGGATGTCGTCCTGCAGAATGGCTTCCGCCACCGCCTTGTTGTCGGCTGTTCCGAAGTTGCGGCGCACAATGGAGTTGAACAGGACGGGAATGCCGCCTTTGGCACGGGTTTCGTTGACGAACTTGCGCAGGTTGGCGTCGAAAGTCGTTCCCGGGTCCGTATGGCGGTCGGCTTTGGGCTTCTCGTCGTTGTGTCCGAACTGGATAAACACATAGTCGCCTTTCTTTATCAGCGACAGCACCTTGTCCCAGCGGCCTTCGTCAATGAAGCTCTTCGAACTGCGACCGTTTTGCGCATGGTTGTCCACAATGATATCTTCCGAGAAGAAACCGGGCAGGACATGCCCCCATCCTCTTTCGGGATTGCCACCCGTCAACGACTTGTCGGACATGGTAGAATCGCCAATCATGAAAATCGTAATCTTCGGCTTGCCGGCTGTAAAAGCCGAAAGCACCAGAAGCAGCCCCAAGAGGCAAATGAACGTATGTTTCATATTATATAAATGTTTAATGAACGTATGTTTCATACCATATAAATGGTTAATGAGTGTATGTTCATGCCATATAAATGGTTAAGTATTGGCGCAAGCGGCAGAACAATCGATTTTAATCGTATATTTGCCTGCTCAAACCAACTTACAAACCAGATGAAGAAGACAAGAAGCAACACGTTTATTCTCGAAAACGAGAAAGCATGGGAACCCGCCGGCGAAGGCGTGACCCGCCAGATTATGGGATACGACGGCCAGGTGATGCTCGTCAAAGTGAAATTCGAGCAAGGCGCGACAGGCGCGCCGCACACCCACTACCACACGCAAACGACCTACGTGGCAAGCGGCAAGTTCGAGTTCACCGTCAACGGCGAGAAACAGACCGTATCGGCAGGCGACGGCATCTACATCGAACCGGACGCCGAGCACGGATGCACCTGCCTGGAAGCCGGCATACTGATAGACTGCTTCAGCCCCATGAGAGCGGACTTCCTGACCGCATGCCGTGACTAAGCCGCACCGTCATCCGGGGTGTCCTGTCAGGGCTGTGGCACGCTCCACCCGCTGCACATCCTGAAGAGGTAATCCGGCTCTTCGTACCTGGCAGCCTCCTTCCGGGTCAGTTGCCTTGCCCATTTCACCCGCTGTGCCGCATCGGCTCCTTCGCCCGTGCTTCCATACTCGGCATAGCGGGCTGTCTTTTCGTTTTCGGGGTTGCGCCAGTTGTCCCATCCTGCCGGACGGATATGCTTGCCCAGCTCGCAGTTAAGAAACACCGTCGCCGCGTAAGGACGCCACGGACGCCCCAAGTAGACCTTGTCCACGCCCGGAACGGCAGTCAGCTTGCAGTTGCTGAATACATATCCCACTTCCACATCCTGCGGAGTAGAGGCGGCGGTGATGTACGAATTGGCTTTGCTGTGGATGACGCAATCCTTGAACAGTGCCGTGGAAGGCCCGAAGATGAAATCGGTAGTGCCTTCGATATAACAGTTCAAGAAACAGAGACGGGTGCCTTTCGTGCCGGTATAGATGGTATCCTGGTTTCCCAGGAAACGGCAGTTGACGAAGAGCAGGCGGTCGCCTTCCGTATGGAGCGCAACAGCCTGCCCCAGGCGGGCGGCATTGTTCTCTATCGTCAGGTTCTTGAAAGTAATGGAGTTGCCCTCCACCTTCATGGTATAGGTGCGGAACGTTCCCATCTTATTGATATTGGCATGGTCGTCGTACGTGATGACCGTGCTCTCCGCGTCTTCGCCGATGAAATCGACGTTCTCCAGCCAGGAGGGAAGAACCACCTTCTCCTTATACACACCCTTCCGGACTAGCACCGTCACCTTATAGTCCATAAAGGCGCGGATGCCCTCCATCGCTTCGGTCAGCGTACGGTAATCTCCCGTGCCGTCTCGTGCCACGACAATCGTATCTTTCCACTGCTGCGCCGCCGACAACGAACCGATGCCGCAGAGCAACGCTATCACAAAACTGCAAAATGTCTTCATCGTCTCTTTCCTCAATTATTTCCGGTTAACGATTACTTTCACCTCCTGAAGGCGCTCCCACTCCAACGACGCAAGGATAAACGGACCTACGGCTTTGGGGTCGTTGCTGCGGATGGTCTCGTTGATGTAATAATCATAATCGCCCGAACGGTACACCTTTCCGCCCAGCCCCGCCACGGCACAGGCTTGCGTGATGCTCACCACACCGTCCTTGTCTACCTCTATGAAGCGGTCAAGGATGCCTTTATACCCTTTCAGCGCCACTTCCAGGTAGGATTTGTCAATGTATCCCTTGCGCACCGCCTTGAATAGGGAGTAGACGAACATAGTGGAGCAGGAAGACTCCAGATAGTTGCCCGGCGCCCCGCTCTTGTCCAGCACCTGATACCACAGGCCGGTCTTGGCATCCTGCAGGCGCTTCACCTGAGAGGCTATCTTGTTGAGGACAAACAGCATGGAGTCGCGTCCCGCCTCATGCTCGGGGATGAACTCCAGCGCATCTACAAACGCCATGGCATACCAGCCCATGGCGCGCCCCCAGCTATGCTTGGACTGCCCGGTGGCGGGGTCCGCCCAACGCTCCTTGCGGCTTACGTCGCAGGCATGGCGGTAGACATCGTTCTTCGGGTCGTACGTGTGGCGGGCAGCCATCAGGAACTGGTTGATGACATCCGCATAATCATTCACCCGGTTGTTGCGGAAGGCATACTCCGCATAGAAAGGAGCTCCCATGTAGATGCCGTCCAGCCACACCTGGTTCGGGTAAATCTTCTTGTGCCAGAAGCCGCCGTCCGCATTGCGGGGATGCTCGTCGAGCTGGCTCCTCATCAGGGCAAGCGCCTTCCTGTATTTCTCGTCCTTTGTCTGCTCGTAGATGCGGAAGATGAATTTGCCGGAGTTGACGCGGTCCAGGCTGTACTCCTCGCGCTTGTACATCTTGATGGTGCCGTCGGCATTCACCATCGTGTCGGCATAAGCCAGGGCATAGTCATAGATTTTCCGGTCGCCGTAGCGGTCGTACACATCCAGCATCGCCTGCAACTCCAGCCCGTGGCAATAGTCCCATTTCAGCCGGGGCTGGAAATCCAGCTGCCAGGACTCCGGGCAACGGATCATTTCGGACCGCACCATGCGCACCGACCACGGCAAGTCCGTGGCTACGCGCTGTGCAAGCATGCCCAGGGGAGCAGACAATAATAAAACAGATACGATAAAACTGCAAATAAAGTTCTTTTTCATGAAGTTGTTGTTTTTGGGTATTAGACCATATAATCATTCACGAAGCAAAAGTAGGGCTTTCTGTCCGAACGGCTGTGTATTTTTTGGCGCAACGGGTGTGTTTTTTGATTTTCGTGTGCGAAAACGAAGAAATTTGTGCACGATAACGACAAATTTGTCCAAAATCATCCTTATTTTCTATTTATTATGCCTTTACAGTTTGATTAATTGGGAAAAGGTCTTATTTTTGACCCCGGTTTTCAACCCATACCATTGCAAAGCATAATCATTTACCAATTAAATCATAAAAGAATGGAACAAGTTTTCGGTTATATCATCGCTTTGGGAGCGTCTGTAATGATGCCTATCATTTTTACAATCATAGGCATGTGCATCGGCATGAAATTCGGCAAGGCCCTGAAATCGGGTCTCTTCGTCGGAGTCGGTTTTGTAGGTTTGGGTGTAGTCACCGCACTGCTGACAACAAACTTCGACACTCCCCTGAAAGCCATATCCGACCTGTATCACCTGCAACTTAACGTATTCGACATGGGATGGCCCGCAGCCGCAGCCGTGGCATACAACACCGCCGTGGGCGCGCTCATCATCCCCATCTGCCTGGGCGTCAACTTCCTGATGCTTATCACCAAAACCACACGTACCGTAAACATCGACTTGTGGAACTACTGGCACTTCGCCTTCATCGGCGCCGTGGCTTACTTCGTCACCGGCCAGAACCTGGCGTGGGGCTATTTCGCCGCCATCATCTGCTACGTCATCACGCTGGTATGCGCAGACCTCACGGCAGAGAAGTTCCAAAAGTTCTACGACCTGGACGGTATCTCCATACCGCAGCCTTTCTGCCAGAGCTTCACTCCGTTTGCCATCATCATCAACAAGGCATTGGACAAAATCCCCGGCTTCTCCAAACTGGAGATTGACGCCGAGGGCATGAAGAAGAAGTTCGGCGTGATAGGCGAACCGCTGGTGCTGGGTGTAATCGTGGGCATGCTCATAGGCTGGGCGGCACAGCTCGACATCAAGAAAGTGCTCTTCCTGGGCATCACGATGGGTGCCGTAATGGAACTTATCCCGCGCATCACCTCGCTCTTCATCGAAGGACTGAAACCTATCTCCGAAAAGACTTCGGAACTTGTAAAGTCGAAATTCAACGGCAAGAAAGTACACATCGGCATGAGCCCCGCATTGGTCATCGGCCATCCCGCCACGCTGGTGGCATCGGTCATCCTGATTCCCCTCAGCCTGGCGCTCGCCGTATCCCTGCCGGGCAACCAGTTCCTGCCGTTGGCTTCGCTTGCCGGCATGTTCTACCTGTTCCCCATGATATTGCCCTTCACCAAAGGCAATGTGCTCAAGACATTGATTATCGGACTTATCACCTTGATTATCGGACTTTACTTCGTGACCGATATGGCGCCCGACTTCACGCTCGCCGCCCAAGAGGTGTTCGAGAAGACCGGCGACAAGGCTGCACAAATCCCCGAAGGTTTCCAGGGCGGTGCCATCGACTTCGCCTCCCCTTTCTTCGGCTGGACCATATATAGAGGTATCAAGCTCTCGTATGTAGGTGCCGCGCTGTTGGTTGCCATTGCCGCCGGCATGATGTTCATCAACCGCCGCATCATCGTCCGCAGCGAAAAGGAAGCCAAGGAGAGCGCGAAATAACACGGTTCCTTCACGGCGCTTCCCGCCCCGAGGGATATATGGATGCAACGTGAGGGATCTATATATCCCACACGAGCGATATAATATATATCCCACGCGAGCGAACTATATGTCCCACACGAGCGGGGCTATAGATGCGACACGAGGGAGCTTGTATCCCGCGCAAAAGAAGCGTTCAACCAAGAATATATCAATAACAGACATTGATAACCAACCATTAGTACTTAATTTTAAAAGTTTATATCAGACATGAAAAAATTAGCAATTGCCCTGATGCTGGGTGCAGCCGCAGTAACGGCTTCCGCCCAAGTGAACTACAAAGTGCAGACCGCCTGCCATCCGCAGGACGTGAAACACTATGACACGGAACTTCTGCGCAGCAGATTTATGATGGACAAAGTGATGGCTCCGGACGAAATCAACATCACTTACACACTCTACGACCGGTTGATTTACGGCGGCGCAATGCCTGTAAACAAAGTGCTGAAGCTGGAGACTTTCCGCGAGCTGGGTCCTGAAATCACTTACTTCCTCGAACGCCGCGAGCTGGGTGTCATCAACACCGGTGGCGACGGAGTGGTTACCGTAGACGGCAAGGAGTATCCCATGAAGTATAAAGAAGCGCTCTACGTAGGCTGCGGCAACAAAGAAGTCACTTTCAAGAGCAACGATGCCGCCAACCCCGCCAAGTTCTACATCAACTCGGCTCCGGCTTACAAGCCCTACGTGACCCAACTGATTACCACCGATGCCAAACTGCAGAAGGCGAACCCCAAGAAGTATGCCCTGGGTATCTCCGACCACTATGGCAAGATGGAAGACAGCAACGACCGCATTGTAAACCAGCTGATTGTAAAAGACGTTCTGGAAAGAGTGAAGGACGGCGGCACGAACCAGCTGCAGATGGGCCTTACCGAACTTGCTCCGGGCTCCGTATGGAACACCATGCCTGCCCACACCCACACACGCCGCATGGAGGCTTACTACTACTTCAACCTGAAGCCGGGCAATGCCATCTGCCACTTGATGGGCGAGCCGCAGGAAGAGCGCCTCGTATGGCTGCACAACGAGCAGGCAATCACTTCTCCCGAATGGAGCATCCACGCTGCCGCAGGTACCAGCAACTACACCTTCATCTGGGGCATGGGTGGCGAGAACCTGAAGTATAGTGACAAGGACGAAATCAAATACACGGATATGAAATAACATCCGGAAAGACAGAAAACAGGCATGATTGTTCGCAATTGTGCCTGTTTTTGTCATTTTCTCCATGATTTCTACCAAATATTACACATACACATAACACGAGAAGGCGTATTTTTGTAACATTAAAACAATATTAATCTACATATCATGAGTACAATTCAGAACACACTGGGCAAGATGTCCAACTACCGTTGGACCATTTGCGCCATGTTATTCTTCGCGACAACAGTCAATTATCTCGACCGCCAGGTGCTGTCGCTTACCTGGGACGAATTTATCAAACCGGAATTTCACTGGGACGAATCACATTACGGTACAATCACGGCAGTCTTTTCATTCGTCTACGCCGCTTGCATGTTGTTTGCAGGCCGCTTCGTAGACTGGATGGGGTCTAAGAAAGGATATTTATGGGCAATCGGCGTATGGTCGCTGGGGGCCTGCCTTCACGCGCTCTGCGGCATTGTCACCGAACATTTCGTAGGCCTGCACAGCGCGGCGGAGCTGATGGGCGCCACGGGTGATGTGGTTGTCACCATCGCCACGGTCAGCATGTACTGCTTCCTTGCGGCACGATGCGTGCTTGCGCTGGGCGAAGCCGGAAACTTCCCCGCAGCCATCAAGGTTACCGCCGAATACTTCCCCAAGAAAGACCGCGCATACGCGACTTCCATCTTCAACGCGGGCGCCTCTATCGGAGCATTGGTGGCTCCCCTGTCCATCCCTCTGCTGGCAAAAGCCTGGGGTTGGGAAATGGCATTCATCGTAATCGGCGCGCTCGGTTTCATCTGGATGGGTTTCTGGGTATTCATGTACACGTCGCCCGCCAAGAGCAAACATGTGAACAAGGCGGAACTGGAATACATCGAACAGGACAACCTTGAAGAAAAAGGAGAGACGGCACCTCAAACGGAAGAAAAGAAAATGGGCTTCCTGCAATGTTTCGGCTACAAGCAGACGTGGGCGTTTGCCATCGGCAAGTTCATGACCGACGGCGTATGGTGGTTCTTCCTCTTCTGGACTCCCTCTTACCTGAACACGCAATTCGGCATCAAGACGTCCGAAGGGCTGGGCATCGCCTTGATTTTCACGCTCTACGCCATTACGATGCTTTCCATCTACGGCGGCAAGCTGCCCACCATCATCATCAACAAGACGGGACTGAACCCTTATGCGGCACGCATGCGCGCCATGCTGATTTTCGCCTTCTTCCCGCTGCTGGTATTGCTGGCACAACCGCTGGGCACACTCTCTCCGTGGTTCCCGGTCATCATGATCGGTATCGGCGGCGCGGCTCACCAGTCATGGTCGGCTAATATCTTCTCTACCGTTGGCGACATGTTCCCGAAAACCGCCATCGCCACGGTTACGGGCATCGGCGGCATGGCAGGCGGCATCAGCTCCATGTTGCTGCAATACGTTGCCGGCAAGCTGTTCGTTTATGCCGGAGAGACTGACATGGTGTTCATGGGCTTTGTAGGAAAACCTGCCGGATACTTCGTCATCTTCTGCGTGTGTGCCGTGGCATATCTGATAGGATGGTGCATCATGAAAGCGCTGGTTCCGAAATACAAACCCATCGTGCTGGACTGATAAGACAGAAGGTCTGACACGCACAGGCACAAGAAAGAGAGTGTGTCGAAACACATCAAATACATCAATCACCCCTGCCATAGATATCTGTGACAGGGGTGATTTGGTTAATAAGAGAGTTTCGACACACCCTCTTTCTTTTTTAGGGATATCCCATCTGGTCAAGACACTTTTTTGAACTATTTTTCAATTTTCCGGAATATGTTGGTTCTTGAAATCCGTAGTAGTCCAGGAAAAATGAGGACGTCCGGAATATAAAACATAACCATATTTTTGCAGAGGGGTGAATGTCTTTGACGAATACACTTTTGCCGAGTATTGCGAACACAACACTTTGAATGACACGGCTCTGGTCAAATCATATTTATTATCCGTATAGCTAAAATTTACAGCTACAGAACCTTTATCGTCATTTATCTTAAAGTTAGGCCATTCTTCGCAATAGACTCTATATGACAGTGGGTATGTTTCAATCCTTTGAACGTCATCTTCGTATAATAGCTGGCCCTGCGGTCCTGACCATATATCATATTCCACTCGTTTGTTTCCTTTAATGTATGGCTCTGCATTAATAATGGCTGTGTTTGAATAAACCGGGGTCACTGTTATACCATACGGTTGACTTATGATTGGATTCATTTTAAGGACAGCAGAAGTTTTTGCATGCATGTCATAAAAGAAAAATTTTCCCTTACTGATTTGACTTAGCTTTCCAATCGGGTCAACAATAAGTTCAGGAGCGGTTTCCAGATTCCAAATACCTAAATTCATCTCTTCCGTACCCAAAGTTAGTCCTGTAATGGGAGATATTATTCCTGAAACAGGAGTAGTCATTTCACCGCTGATTGTAGCTTCTCCATTGGTGGTAAACATTAAATCGCTTGTTGTTATATTAGTTTTAGTACCTATTCCCAGTAATGAACCGAATATCTTTTGTATTCCATTGGATATTAATCCAGAAACACCTTTTTCTGTAATGTCTTTAATAGCTTCTGAAATACCTTTGGTCGTTGCATTTGTTTTTGGCAATACTGCCGGTTTTATAGGTTTGTCTTCACCGATGTTATCCATTATCCACTGTGCACCTGCTTTGCCGAGAGCGGTTGCCACTCCTTTTACAGGATTGGCCGAAGACTGAGTGGAAGTGACAATAGTACCCGAGGATTTCCCTTGATATGCTCCTGTCAGTGTTACAGTTGTATTATTCATTGCAAATCCGGAAATGTTCAATTTTTGTTGATAACTATTTTCGTCATATGCAAGTTCAATCATAAAACAATTCCATCCTCTCTCAAATCCTAACGTTTGTACATTAGTGCTAAGATTGGCTATTGCCACCGTTTGAGGGCCAAACTCAGATGCAGGAACTGCGTAATACTCAGCGAAATTGAATAATTTTGTTGGCTGCGAGGTTCTTAAATTCCAGAATCCGCAATTGTTTTTTGCACCTTCTTCCTTATAATAGAACCCTTTCAGTACACCTGTATTAACATTATACATAAGTAAATAGTTACAAGTATTGTCCACATCTTTCACTTTCATATCATATCCTATAAAATCAACGGTACTGTCCAAGATTCTCCAACCATCACGACCGCTAATGTCATTTCTTATTTCATCAGGAATTACGGTCATGGCAGATTCATACCACGGTAAAAAGATTTTCTCTCCAGAAGGCAAATATCCTTCTATACAGTTTTCCCATCCGGTGGTTGCAGCTCGCGTAGATAGTTCGGGAGGAGTACTGCTGTTTTCTGACACAGTATCCATCATTTCTGCATTGTCTGCGCATCCGCTTAAAACAAAAAGCAGCGCAAATACTGTCTTCAATAAACATTTTGTATTCATATCATTAGAATTATAGGTGTAAACGTATACAAGTTTTTCTACTCTTGAAAGTTAGTATAGCCATATCCTTCTTTTTGCCGCTGGATAAACCCTGCCCCGATTTTCCATAATTCGGTTTCTTTCACCCAGTCCGGTATTGTTCCCGACAACATATTGTACTGAAGATTTGGAAAAACAATGCCATCCATTGTCCAGATTTCATCAGGAAGCGATGTTATGTTATTGTGGCCGCAATCTACCAAACAATAAGAGTTTAATATTTCGATAGGAAACCGTCCGGAGAATTGGTTGTCCGCCAGCGATAATATTCTTAGTTTGGGAATATCTTTAAACTCTTTAGGTATTTCTCCGCCGATTTTGGTATCTCCTATATATACCCTTTCCAATTTTTTCAACTTACCTATTTCTTTGGGCAGCTCTCCGGAAAGATGGTTGCCTACCAGGTGCAATACTCTCAAATTGGACAAATTGCCAATCTCCGGCGGAACGCTGCCTTCCACCAAATTTTTCCCGATGTATAAATCTTCCAGATATTCAAAAGAACCGATCCATGCAGGTATTGTCCCCCCGAGAGTTCCTCCTCCCAAGCCTAAATAGCGCAGTTCGGTCAACTCTTTGAATTCATCGGGTATTTCTCCATGAAAACTCCCATAATAGTTGAATCCGGTAATCCGGTATTCATTATTCGTCTCATCGAACGCTATTCCCACGCCTCCCCAGGTAATAACATCTCTTAAATCCCATTCGTATCCCCACGGACCGATTTTTTTGTAGATCTCTACCATGGCAATACTGTCTGCCTTATTGAGGCCTATATTGCTGTGATGCTCTTCGGGTTCAGGGAGCAGTGGAAATTCGGGTGCATCACTATTGCATCCCACATGAAGGAAGATGCAGACAATTAACATCGAATAAAACAATTGCTTTTTCATAAGATTAAATTTATTATGTTATTAATGGTGTTTTTTCAAATTTAATTTTTTTTTCAACAACTTCCTATTAAAACAAAGGAAATATTTGGTTTGAGCGTTTTTTTTAATTATCAAGGAATCTGCCGGACAGAAGCCTGCCCGAATTTCATTCAACTTCCTTCCAGGCTTCTGCCGGTCTGTTTTCCTCTTTCCATTTGTCACATAACCCGCCATGTTCCTTCTGAAAATAAGAAAACATGCGCAAAGACAAGGCAATCCGAATGCCATCGAAAATTGATCCAAATGGCTATGGCAAAACTTGTCTTCTATAAAAAGAGCACTCTAAAGAAACTGAAAAAGTTTAGAGAGGCTCTGAAGAAAGGCATAACGGATTATGTGAACAATCACTGCGTATCATAGTGGATAGCAAGATTAAGCAGGATGCAGTACTTTACCGGGTGTGATACATGACAATGTATAGAGACAACAAAAAAAGCCCTTTCTCACGAAAGGGCTTTTTTGTCCTCTTATCAAGGGATATTCCCAAAGAGGACAACCTTTAAGATTAAAAAAAGGGAAGTCTCACGACTTCCACAATTCTTCTAACCTTAAATCTAAATCTCTATGAAAAAAACGTGCTACAAATATAAGGCTTTATAACACACGTTGTTATTAATAAAGCATATAAAGAAGAAGAAAACCTTTAAGATTTATTAAATAGAGAAGGAACAACAGGCTAACGGCTCTTTCGTTTAGTGAAGGAGTTATCGGGAGTTTAAAAGAATTCGAGCCCCATAGTATCGCGATACATCAACAGAACTATCGATTGTCAACTCCAAGCCCGAAAGGCAATAACTTCTTCCAACTCCTACAAATGAAAAAACGCACCTTTTCAGGAAGGCACTGGAAGAGTTCCTTCTGCGTAATTTTTGAGGGTGAGTCATTTGCACCCACATCCGAAAGCAAATTTAAATATTGAATTCTCAGAGGAGAAAAATTGGCTCAAGCCGAAATTCCAGTGCATGATAATCTGTATGAATTAGGCTCAAACCGAAAAGCTCTTTCAAAAAGACTCTTTCAGCGCCCCTCTTTTTTGGGATCTTCCCTTTTCAGCACCTTCCTTTTCAGCAACTCCTTTTCCCGGCAACACTCAAACAGCACCGCACGATTCGCAACTTTCCAACAGCCGGGCATAGATGGGGTTCTGTCGCAGCAACTGCGGCACCCCGATGATAAACATCTGCTTGCGTGCCCTGGTCAGAGCCACATTCAGCTTGCGGTCTATCAGCACCCCGTCCTCTTCCGTCAGGTTGGCGAGGAACCTCAGCTGGGATGCCCTGTTCACGCAGAAGGAGTAGATGATGACATCGCGCTCGCTTCCCTGGAAACGCTCCACCGTATCCACCAGCACATCATTCAGAGCCGCGATGCCCAAAGCGGATATCTCCTTCCTTATCAAAGCTATCTGGCTGCGGTAGGGGGTGATTATCCCCAAAGTGGAAGCGGCATTGAACCCGCCGCCGGCAAGGGTGTACTGGCGGCAGACGGCAGCAGCCAGTCCAGCAACAATCTTCGCTTCCGAATGATTCATCTTCGCCGACTGCATAGGCGGCTCGGGAACCGATGGCAGAAAAGCGACACGGCGCGTCAGCACTACGGCAAATTCATTGGCAGCAAGTTCGGGAGCAAGCCGGAGAGCACCCATCTGATGCTCCAGCCCCACCGGTTGCAGCAACCCGCCGTAGAAAGCACGGTTCGGAAAGGCGGCAACCTCCACATTCATGCGCCCCTGGCGGCAAAGCATGTCGAAAGGAGCAAACACGGAAGAACGAAGAGCGGGCGCGGAGACCTGTGAACCTGATGCGGGACTCTGTGCACTTGATACAAAACTCTGTAAACCTGATGCAGAACCGTGTGAACCCGATGCAAAACCCTGTGAACCTGATGTAGAACTGTGTAAACCTGATGCAGGACCCTGCAAACCCGATGCAGGACCTTGCGAACCGCCCCCCCCGTACCGTTTTGCGGCATTACGGTACAGACGCTCAAAAAGAGAATCCTTCAAGTTGCGCAGCCCGATGGCGCGCAGTGCTTCATCCGCCACTTCCGACTGCTCCGCCGACTGGAGCACCACCGCCGGAAGCTGTTTATGGTCGCCTATCAGTATGAACTTGCCGATGGCGTCTCCGCCGGCAACGCCGCGCATGCACAGCAGTCCCAGCAATTGCGGTTCCAGTATCTGGGTAGCCTCGTCTATCAGCGCCACATCAAACGTCTTCAGGCGGAACAGCTCCGTCTTGGCGGAAAGCGTGGAGACCGTTCCCACAAAAATGCGGCAACGCGCCATGCGTTCGCGCACTTCAAGGCGCGTGGCGCAGGACTCCAGCACGTTCTCTATCAGATGCGGGCGGTAAACCTCGTCGCAGGACACATCGCTGCCGATGCGTATGAAGTCCACCGCCGGCGTAATGCCCGCCAGCATCTTGCATATCTCGTCCACCGCCCGGTTGGTGTACGACAGGAGCAGTATCTCCTTCCCTTCCCTGCAGAATGCCTCCACCATGCCGCGCAGCGCACGGGAGGTCTTGCCCGTGCCCGGCGGACCTATCAGGAGGAAATAGTCGCGCGCAGCCTGCGCCTTCAGCGTGATACGCGCAAAGTCGTCGGCAGCCGCCGCTATGGCACTGCCATAAGCGGGGTCGAACTCCGGTTCGCGCCTGCCGAGCAGCAGGTCCCGGCGCTCTTTCGTGGCAGACAAAAACGCCGACAGCCCCCAGTACATGCTGCGGAAAGAGGTGTCCATGCAGTCGTGCTCTATCGCATACCGGCTGTCCGGCGGCAGCACTCCGGCATTCTGCTGCGCCGCACGCAGCCTAAGGCGGATGTGGCGGTCGGAAATCTCCTCGACACTCCCCTTGAACACCATCCGGTTGGTCACGTTGTCCTCGGGCGTGTTCCGCTCGTACAGCACCACGGCGTCCCCCTGGCGGAAGTCGGGCAAGGCGTCGGCATCCGCCGCAGGCGTGCGCTCCAGCACCAGATAGGGCTTATGGATATCCGCCGCATGGTTCTGCCGTATCACCAGGTCGTACAGTATCTCCCCGTTCCCGCTCTTCTCCTCCAGCGTGGCAAGCCACAGGGCGGCAGCGCCGGCACGCCCTTCATACTCCACATCGCCCGACTTCGAAGTATAAAGCTCCTTGGTGATGAAATTGTACAGCGCATGGAAGTAGGCGTGCTCCAACGGCGAGAGCGCCCGTATCTTTTGCGCCACGGCATCGATGGACGGAAGCAGGTAGCGCTTCCACAGGATATTGTCGAGTTGGCGCTCGTTCAAGGTCTCGGGATTGATGTCGCGCAGGCGTTCCGCCGTATATTGCGGGCTGTTGCGCAGCTGGATGCCGTATTCGTTCGCCACGATACGGTTGCGCACATCCATCACCCGGCGCAGCATCGCCCACGAAGGGCGTGCCGGATAGAGCAGCGGATAGCGCGTGTAGAGCAGGTAGGACCTGACGCGGCGGTGGTCCTGCCCCATGGCATACTCCAGCACCGCCTGATACAGCAGCATCTGCACCTTGTTGTTCTCTTTAGGCTCCACCTTGCCGCGTATGGCATACTCGTCCGCCTTGCCCGACTTCATTTCGATGAAAGACGACATATCGCGCTGCATATAGTCCAACCGCCCTTGCAGCCCCAGCGCCTCGCAGATATAGGAGGGTTCCAGCACGGCATCCTTCTTGTCCAGTTCGTAGCCCGAAGCGCGGAACGTCTCCGCCACCGTCTGCCGGATATTGTCGAAATGGCGCCGGCAGTCGGCAAAGAACTCGCGCTCCTTCTCGCGGTCGCGCAGGTCGGCACAGGCAGCCAGTTCGATGGGATACGCGCGAAACGCCTTCCGCATGCACGC
Source organism: uncultured Bacteroides sp. (assembly GCF_910578895.1). GTDB lineage: Bacteria > Bacteroidota > Bacteroidia > Bacteroidales > Bacteroidaceae > Bacteroides. The sequence continues at coordinate 12,214 of NZ_CAJTSC010000005.1, read as the reverse complement.
CATATAGTCCGGCTCGCCTTCCGCATGGATCCATTCGTCCAGAAAAAGGTTGGCTATGTTACCCAGCAGCAACGGGCGGGTATTGTCGGGCGTCTGCAACCGTGCCAGCATGTAGTTTGCCGGATGATGCCCGTACTCCCTGAAGCACTCCGCCAGCGAGCTGATGTCGAGCAGGTAGTCCGGCTCCAGGATAATGAAAGAGGGGGTAAGCACGCCTGCCCCGTCCACCGCCACGTCCAGCAGGTTCAGCCGCGCATGCCGCCACAGCAAGCCGCACGTCTGCGCAAACTCGTCATTGACCTGCGGCACGTTATAACGCACGCGCAACAGCTCGTCCGCCACGAAGTCTACCGGCATCACATACAGATAATCCGCATCGGCATGCCGGAAGCAGACGCGCATGCGCCGCACACGCTCCTTCGCCACCGGGGCGGCAACGTATGTGGCATCCGCCTGCGGCAGCAGGCGATACAGCCCGGCAGGGATGTCCTCGCCCGTCAGGCGCTTTACAAAGAAAGCCAATGTCTTGGCATCGCGCAGCAGTTTTTCGCGCGAGGGCGGCTCCCGGCGGTTCAGAATGGCGTTTGAAGTGAGCCGGAACGTATGCAGGCGGTTCTGTTCGGCAACGGCAAGCCCCAGCCTGGAAGAGACGTAATTGATGCGTGCGGCAAGGTCGGTCATCTGCAGGCTGCCGTCCGCCATCTGCGTACGGCACAAATGCTCGAGCAGCTCCCGCAACCGGCGGTAAGCGGCTGTGAAAGAGGGTTCGTCCGCACGGCAGGCTTCGTGCAGCAAACGGAAATATTCCTTTGCCCCGTCGCCCGCAGCCGGTCCGGCTCCGGTATTCACTTCCCGTCCGTCCCCGGTGTTCATTCCCTGTCCGGCTCCGGCGCTTATTTCCCGTTTGTCTTCAGCGTTCATCCTTCGTCCGTCTCCGGTGTGCACTTCCCGTCTGTCTTCAACATTCATTTCCTGCCCGCTTCCGGTGTTCATCCCCTGTCCGGCACTCATTTCCCGTCTGTCCTCAGCGTTCATTCCCCGTCCGTTTCCGGCGTCTCGTCCGTTTCGCCGCCCTCCTTGTCCTTAATCATCAGGATGCTCATCTCATACAGCAGATAGAGCGGCACCGCCACTACGGTCAGCGTGAACGGGTCGCCTGTGGGCGTGATGACGGCAGCCACAATCACGATGATTACCACCGCGTGGCGCCGATACTTGCGTAAGAACGTCTTGTGCACCAGTCCCAGCAGCGAGAGCAGCCACGTCACCAGCGGCAGCTCGAAGGCAAGCCCCATGCAAAGCACCAGCATCATAAAGTTGTCGATGTACGAGTTGAGGGATATCTGGTTCTCTATCGCCGCACTGAGCTGGTAGGTGGACAGGAAACGGAGTGTCAGCGGATAGACCATGAAATAGCCCAGCAGCACCCCGATGAAGAACATCACCGTGCCCACGCCCAGCGCCTTCTGCACGCCCTTGCGTTCGTGGGGATAGAGCGCGGGGCGGATGAACCGCCACACCTCGAAGAAGAAGTAGGGCGCAGCCGTCACCACCGACATCCAGAACGCCGTGGACAGATGAATGAAGAACGGCGCCGCCAGGTTGATATTGATAAGTTTTATCCGGAACTCCTGCGTGAAGAACTCATCGTGCAGGTCGAACCTGGCGCCGATATAGCGCAACAAGTCGTAGAATATGAAATCGTTATGGCAGGGTGCCAGCACCACACTGTCGAACAGGTAGGGCATGGCGATGAAGTAGCCCACAGCCAATACGAACCATACGCCGATGATGCGGAACAGCACCCGGCGCAGCTCGTCCAAATGATCCCAGAAGGTCAATTCTTTGTCTGCCATAATCATTTACAAGTAGGTAAGAATTAAAGAGAAAGAGAGAGCAAAGAGGGGCTGAAGCGTCTCTTCGTCCCCCGCTCCGTTTAGAGCCTGTTTAAATTCTGTCCGGCATTAGCTTCGCTCAAAACATTTTTTACCTTTTTGATATAGGTATAGTTTTTTTTGAGCGTTCTTTTCGAGGATGTTTTTCTGTTTTTATGAGGAGCATAGCGGGCTATGTGACGAATAAAAAGAGGAAAACAGACCGGAAAGAAAATCAAAAGAAGCCGAAGAAGACTTTTTGAAGAAAATTAAAACAGGCCCTTAATCTTTCTTTAAAAAGAACGCCCGAAAGAGTATACCGATACGGCATGTTGCACTGCAAGGAACCGGAGGAGTTATCAGCCGCCGGCCGGTTTAAGTGCTAAAGCCGATGCCCTGTAACGAGGTCGTACACAAGGGCATCGGCTCTAACTCCTTCAACTCCTAATGGAGCCACGTTTTTTCATTTGCAGAAGCCGAAGAGAACCGGAAGGAGTTATCGCCCTCCGGGCTCGGAGCTAAAAGCCGAAGTCCGGTTGGTGCACGGCGATACTATCGGCATACGGCTCCCTTTAACTCCCGGTATCCCCTCTGCCCCCTGCAAATGAAAGAGTTGCGGGAAGAAATCACGACTTTTGCATTCAGGGGAGTTGGAGGAGTCATCCCTTCGCATCGCTTCGTCAGGAGTCAAAAGAGTTAGAGCCGATACGCTTGTGCATGACATTATTATAGAAGTATCGGGGTTAACTACCAAGCCGGCTTGCCGGCCGATAACCCCTTTTAGCTCCTCTAACTCCTGCAAATGAAAAAGCCGTGGGGAAGAAATGAAAATAATCGGGAAAAAGTATTGTATATCCGAAATTAATGTGTTCCTTTGCCGCAGAATGATGGCATATTAGTTTTTCGATTTCCATTACATGGTTTTTACTTCCGTTGAAAAACGTTTTTGTAAACTCTCTGTCGTTGTAATCCTTTTATTATTCGGCTGTCTTTCTGAGAGAGTTTTATTCATTTTTATTTATTTACATTTTTCGTTATGAACATTTATGTTGGAAACCTTAACTACCGTGTTAAGGAAGATGACCTGCAAAAGGTTATGGAGGATTACGGCACTGTATCTTCCGTTAAATTTATCATGGACCGCGCAACCGGACGTTTCAGAGGCATTGCATTCGTAGAGATGGAAGACAGCGCAGCTGCCGCCAAAGCTATTGCCGAACTGGACGGCGCCGAATTCTTCGGCCGTCAGATGGTGGTAAAAGAAGCAAGACCTCCGAAGTACTAATCATATAGATTGAAGGAGAAAAAGCAAAAGAGGGTGCCAAAACCCTCTTTTCAACAAAAGAGGTGTGTCGAAGCACCTTAAATACACCAATCACCCCTGCCATAGATATCTGTGACAGGGGTGATTTGGTTAATAAGAGAGTTTCGACACACTCTCGATTTCCATATCCGGTGTGCTTTGCCACACCTCTTTTGCCTTTACCGGGAAACGATATCCTTTTCAAGAACCGCCTACACCATAAAGTCCTTGCGGCGAAGCACAAAGCTGTTACTCAGGTATTTTTCGCGCACAATCTTGTTCTCGGCAAGCTCTTCCGGGGTACCTTGAAACAGGATTTTCCCCTCGAACAGCAGATAGGCGCGGTCGGTGATGCTCAGCGTTTCCTGCACATTGTGGTCGGTAATCAGGATACCGATGTTCTTGTCTTTCAGTTTCCAGACAATCTGCTGGATATCTTCCACCGCAATAGGGTCTACACCGGCAAACGGCTCGTCCAGCATGATGAACTTCGGGTCGATGGCCAGGCAGCGGGCAATCTCCGTACGGCGGCGTTCACCGCCGGACAGCTGGTTACCCTTGTTCTTGCGCACCTTTTGCAGGCGGAATTCGGCAATCAGGCTCTCCAACTTGTCTTTCTGATAATCCAACGGCTTGTCGGTCATTTCCAGCACAGCGGCAATATTGTCCTCTACACTCATCTGACGGAACACGGACGCCTCCTGCGCCAAATAGCCGATGCCCGTCTGCGCACGCTTGTATACCGGATATTTCGTAATGTCCAAATCGTCCAGGAAGATACGCCCTTCGTTGGGGGTTATCAGCCCTACGGTCATATAGAACGAAGTGGTCTTGCCGGCACCGTTCGGCCCCAGCAATCCTACGATTTCCCCTTGCTTTACATTGATAGAGACATGGTTCACTACGGTACGCTTGCCGTATTTCTTCACCAAGTCTTCTGTCCGGAGCACCATTTTGCTTTCTTCTTCCATAACGCTATATCACCACAGATTATACATACACTGAATTAATGCCGGTCTTTGCACAACCGCCGTTTCTCCCGCAAACAACACCGTCCGCGCCCTGTTTTATAAAAATAGTGGACCATTTGGCGTAATCCGTGGTGAAACTGCCGCAAATGTAGCAAAAATAAGCTGAAATAGTGTACATTTGCAGACAAATACTTACGAGTCATGATTAAAGCACTTAGAACAGTAGGAAGATATATCATGCTGATGGGACGTGTCTTTGCGCGTCCGGAGCGCATGCGCATGTTCTTCCGCCAGTACATCAATGAAATAGAGCAGCTTGGCGTAAACTCCATCGGCATCGTACTGCTGATATCGTTTTTCATCGGAGCCGTCATCACCATACAGATCAAGCTGAACATCGAAAGCCCTTTCATGCCGCGCTGGACGGTGGGGTACGTCACCCGCGAAATCATGCTGCTGGAGTTCTCGTCTTCCATCATGTGCCTGATACTGGCAGGCAAAGTGGGTTCGAACATAGCTTCCGAACTGGGGACGATGCGGGTGACCCAACAGATAGACGCTCTTGAGATTATGGGCGTGAATTCCGCCAACTACCTGATATTGCCAAAGATAACGGCAATGGTATCGACCATTCCCTTAATGGTGACGTTCAGTATATTCGCCGGAGTTATCGGTGCGTTTTGCACATGCTGGTTTGGCGGCATCATGTCCGCTGTCGATTTGGAGTATGGCTTGCAATATATGTTCGTAGAGTGGTTCATCTGGTGCGGCATCATCAAGTCGCTGTTCTTCGCCTTTATCATTGCCAGCGTATCGGCATTCTTCGGCTATACGGTCGAAGGCGGCTCTATCGAGGTGGGTAAGGCGTCTACGGATTCGGTGGTGTGCAGCAGTGTGCTGATTCTGTTTGCCGACCTCGTACTGACGAAACTGTTAATGAGCTAATAACCTGGTTTCAAATCAAAAAAAAACAAGAAATAATGATTGAGTTGAAAGGACTTTGCAAGTCATTTGAAGAGAAAGAGGTACTGACGGATATCAATGCCACCTTCGAAAACGGAAAGACCAATCTTATCATCGGTCAAAGCGGTTCGGGAAAAACCGTGCTGATGAAATGTATCGTGGGATTGCTGACGCCCGAAAAGGGGGAATTGCTATACGATAACCGCAATTTCCTCGTCATGGGAAAGAATGAGAAGAAAGCCTTGCGCCGCGAAATGGGGATGATATTCCAAAGCGCCGCCTTGTTCGACTCGATGACGGTGCTGGACAACGTGATGTTTCCCCTCAACATGTTCAGTTCGGACACGTTGCGCGACCGTACACGCCGTGCCATGTTCTGCCTGGAACGCGTAAACCTGATTGAAGCGAAGGACAAATTTCCCGGCGAAATCAGCGGCGGCATGCAGAAACGCGTAGCCATCGCACGTGCCATCGCCCTGAACCCGCAGTATCTGTTCTGCGACGAACCGAATTCCGGTTTGGACCCCAAGACCTCTCTCGTCATTGACGAACTGATACAGGACATCACCCGCGAGTACAACATGACTACACTCATCAATACCCACGACATGAACTCCGTGATGGGCATCGGCGAGAAAATCATCTACATCTACAAGGGGCACAAAGAGTGGGAAGGCAGCAAAGACGACATCTTCACCTCTACCAATGAACGCTTGAACAACTTCATCTTCGCTTCGGACCTCTTCCGTAAGGTAAAAGAGGTGCAAATACAGAATATCGAGGGTTAAGATGACGATAACTTCTTCCAACCAAGGATATCTCCCGTAAATGAAAAAACCGTGTGAAAATTAAGGATGTGACAATATTGAGTATACAATAGCGGATATGCGTGCTATGGCTTTTGCGGCTTGTGTTTCATTGCCCTTGAAATCCTTGACAAATACTGCCAAAGTGTAGCATACATTATTCGGCAGACGGATATAGGCTACGTCATTGTGGGCAACGAGCACTCCGTTTTCATCGGTATAGCCGGAACCCGTCTTATGGGCAATTGTAATTCCTTCTCTTTCAAGCAAAGGAGCTACTATCCTGTCATTGCCGGTTACACATTCTTTCAACGTGTTCATAATGAAACATTGTTTCTCACAACTAAGCAGGCTGTCGGTAAACAAACGTTCCATCAGCATTGCCGCACCGAGAGGTGACGTGCAATTGGCATAGGCTTTATCATGATCGGCCGACATTTCCTCTTCAGTATAAGCTATCCGGAAACTTAAGCGAGGGATGAGAGTAGCTATGAAACTATCAGTTTTGGCAACGTCAACTAAGTTCTTGAACATGAGATTACTTGCATTGTTGTCGCTTAAGATGAGAGTATAACGTAATAAATCTCTAACTGTCAATGAAATCACTGATTCTAAGTGTTCTTTCATCATAGGACTCCAGGTTTTAGGGTCAAGTTCATCCCTGTGTATAGTTATCAATGAGTCAAGGGAAAGTCCTTTGCTATCAAAATCGTTACACACGGCTAATGCCTGATGGACTTTAAACACACTCATCATGGGATAAATACTCTTATTGTTGACGGTAACCGTATCTGTACCATTGATGATTACTGCCACCCCGATTTCTCCCGGATAATCCGACACGATTTTAGAAATAGTGTCAGTAAGAATACCGGTATATAGTGCTGCATTGTCATGACTTTTTGCTGATTTATATAACGACAACATGAAAACAGCGGCACAACAAAACAAAGAGAGGATTAAAGCGAATATACGCGTTTTGCTTATTTTTGTCATAATATAATATAAAGATTAACGATTATGGCTATAAATGATTAGTCCTAAATAAACGTTACCGAAACCGCTTATTTAGGACTAACCAACCCAACAGATACCGAAAAGTTTATTTCTGCCGTATATATATATTTATCGGTGTCCCTGTCAGGTTCCATTTCTCACGCATTTTATTCTCAAGAAAACGCCTGTATGGCTCTTTCACATATTGAGGCAGATTAGCAAAATAAACGAAAGAAGGAATCTGCGTATTCGGCAACTGTGTGATGTATTTTATCTTGATATACTTGCCTTTGATGGCAGGGGGCGGATAGGCCTCGATAAGCGGCAGCATCTCTTCATTCAGACGGGCAGTCGGTATGCGTATCATACGATTCTCATACACAGTGCGCGCTTCCTCCAATACTTTCAAGATACGTTGCTTTGTCAATGCCGAGGCAAAGATTATCGGAAAGTCCACAAAAGGAGCAAAACGGCTGCGAATGGCATTCTCAAAAGTCTTCATCACTTTCACCGTCTTGTCTTCCACCAAATCCCACTTATTTACAACAACCACCAACCCTTTGGAGTTCTTTTGGATAAGGGAGAAAATATTCAAGTCCTGGCTTTCAATGCCGCGGGTAGCATCCAACATCAGGATACATACATCCGAATTTTCAATGGAACGGATAGAGCGGATAACCGAATAATATTCCAAATCCTCACTCACCTTGTTCTTCTTGCGGATACCTGCCGTATCTACCAGGTAGAAATCAAAGCCGAACTTATTGTAACGGGTATAAATGGAATCACGTGTCGTGCCGGCTATTTCCGTCACGATATTACGATCCTCTCCGATAAAAGCATTAACGATAGACGACTTTCCGGCATTCGGACGCCCCACTACTGCAAAACGGGGGATATCCTCGTCCAGTATTTCGTCCGACTCTTTCTTGAAGTTCTCAACGATGAGATCCATCAAGTCTCCCGTGCCGCTGCCGGTGATTGCGGAAATGCAATACGGATCTCCCAAGCCTAAACTATAAAATTCAGGAGCATTATATTGCAACTCATTATTATCAGTCTTGTTTGCAACCAGCAAAACAGGCTTTTTGGCACGGCGCAGAATAGAAGCCACCTGCAAATCCAAGTCCGTTACTCCATTCATCACATCCACCACAAACAGGATTACATCCGCTTCATCCACTGCCATTAATACCTGCTTGCGTATCTCCTCTTCAAAAATATCATCGGAGTTTACCACCCAGCCACCGGTATCCACAACAGAAAATTCACGACCCAGCCATTCCGATTTACCATATTGGCGATCGCGCGTTGTCCCTGCTTCTTCGTTTACAATCGCCTGTCTTGTCTTGGTCAGGCGATTAAATAGTGTAGACTTTCCCACATTGGGACGTCCTACGATTGCAACTAAATTTCCCATAGGTTACACTCTTTGTTTTTGTGCGACTGTCACAGTCGTATGAATATTAGTCCAGCTGATAACCGAAGTTACGCAGTTCTTTATCCGAACTACGCCAGTCTTTATCAACTTTCACAAACGTCTCCAGGAAGATTGTCTTCCCGAAAAATCTCTCCAAATCCCGGCGAGCTTCGGTAGCCACTTTTTTCAAAGCTTTCCCCTGCTTGCCGATGATAATACCTTTCTGCGAATCGCGTTCAACGTATATCACAGCATTGATACGTATCTTCTTTTCCTCTTCTTTAAATTGCTCTACGACAACTTCTACCGAATAAGGTATCTCTTTATCGTAGTACAACAATATCTTTTCGCGAATAATCTCGTTTACAAAAAAACGTGCAGGCTTGTCCGTCCACTGGTCTTTATCGAAATAGGGTGGAGAATCGGGCAGCAGTTCTTTTATCCGCTTCATCACATAATCCACATTAAACTTAGTGGCGGCTGAAATAGGAATAATCTCCGCATTGGGCAACAGTTCTTTCCAGGCTTCCACCAATTCCACCAACTTCTCCTGATTGCTTAAATCAATCTTGTTGACAAGCAACAACACCGGCACTTCCATGCGGCCTACCTTCTCCACAAAATCATTATGCTTGTCAGGTGTCTCGACCACATCCGTCACATACAGCAATACATCCGCATCCGTCAATGCCGAAGTGGAGAAATTCAGCATGGACTCCTGCAGCTTATATGTAGGCTTCAACACACCCGGCGTATCCGAAAATACAATCTGCATATCATCCGTATTATATATTCCCATAATCCGGTGACGAGTGGTCTGCGCTTTGAAAGTAGCTATTGAAATACGCTCACCTACCAACGCGTTCATTAATGTAGACTTACCCACATTCGGATTTCCCACAATGTTGACAAAACCTGCTTTATGCATAATCTTCACTTATTTGGATTGAGACAAAAAAACGCATCGAATCGAGATAGGATGCGTCTTTTTATCATATTTTGTTCGTAACGGTTATATTACTGCTTCTTTCCGTCATAACCCCATTTCACGTAAACGGCTCCCCAAGTAAATCCTGCGCCGAATGCCGTAAAGATAATGTTATCACCTTTCTTCAGTTTCTCTTCAAAGTCCCAAATACAGAGCGGAAGCGTACCGGCGCTTGTGTTACCATAGCGCTCGATATTTATCAGCACTTTTTCATGAGGAACTTCCAAACGGTGTGCCACGGCATCAATAATACGCAGATTAGCTTGATGAGGAACCACCCAGTCGATAGTATCTTTTGTCAGATTGTTCTTTTCTGCGATTGCGGCGCTTATATCCGACATATTGGATACCGCATATTTAAATACCGTACGACCTTCCTGATAAAGGTAGTGCATGTGATTGTCTATCGTGAAATATGAAGGAGGACAAACCGAACCACCAGCTTTCAGGTGCAAGAAAGGCAATCCCTTTCCATCTGTTCTCAGAATAGCATCCATAACGCCCACTTCTTCTGTTGTCGGCTCCAGCATAAACGCCGCCGCACCGTCACCGAAAATCGGGCAAGTAGCGCGGTCGGTATAGTTCACAATCGACGACATCTTGTCTGCACCTACAATAATAACTTTCTTGTACCTACCCGAACGAATAAAGTTCGCAGCCGTCTCCAACATATAGAGAAAACCGCAACAAGCAGCCGACATATCGTATGCGAAAGCATTCCTCAGCCCGAGCTTGTCACACAAGATAGATGCAATAGAAGGGAATTGATAGTCCGGAGTAGAAGTTGCGACAATCACCAAGTCAATGTCATCCGGATTGGAACCTGTACGTTGCATCAACTGCTTCGCAGCCTTGCGTGCCATGTACGATGTACCCAATCCCTCTTCATTCAGGATATGTCTTTCCTTAACTCCGATACGGGTCATAATCCATTCATCGTTGGTATCCACCATCTTCGATATCTCGTCATTCGTCAAGATATAATCAGGCACATAACCACCGACTCCTGTAATTACTGCATTTATTTTTTCCATTAATCTTGTTTACTTATAAAGATACTTAAACAACGGCAGTCTAAAAAGGTTTGTCCATTAAAATGCCACAAATCTTTTCAGACGCCCGATATTCAAGTATAAGTTTAGTCAAACTGCCCAATTAAACAGCAGCTTCTTTCTCTACTGCCAGCTTGCCACGATAGTAGCCACATGCTCCACATACAGTGTGATATACATGCCATTCACCGCAATTCGGGCAAATAGCCAATGTAGGAGCTACTGCTTTATCATGAGTTCTTCTCTTTGCAGTTCTTGTTTTTGACTGTCTTCTTTTAGGATGTGCCATTTTCTTTAATCTTTAATTGTTATCTAATATTTTCTTTAATTCGTCCCAACGCGGATCTACCGGCGTTTCTTCTTCATTCAGCAACTCCGTCTCCTCCGAAACAAACGTCTCTTCCGCATCATCATCCGAGGTAGTACGTATATGCTTACTTAACTTGCTGGTCATTGCCTTATTGCACTTACCCGGACCATGCACATGCTTCATAGGTATTGCCAAAGCAACAAACTCGTACATGAACCACGCCACATTAATCTCACCTTCCTCTTCAGGAATTACTATGAGGTTATCACCTTCCTCGGCATATTCATGACCGAACTTAACCAGCAACTTGTCCGTTGAGCTGACAAGTTGTTCCATATCATCCAAACAACGGTCACATGGCACCCATACCATACCATCGGTTTGGAAATTCAATTCGAAAGCACGAGATGTTTTCTTTACAACTAATTCCACACTGACTTTACCCTTCTGTACTTCCGGTCCGTCAATATTGGCAAAGAAAAGATTATCCAACACAAACTCATATTTACACGAGTCTGCTTGCATACCTTTCAGGTCTATTTTGTATTTATCAAACTTTCCCAAAGCTTCTTTTGTTTATTCGGGCGACAAAGATACAAATAATTATCCTGATTCAGTAGCATTTAAGAAAAAATATTCTATAACACTCCTTTTTTCCAGCCTATTTTCAGTCTGTCCCAGTCCGTCCTATGTACATTCCCAATCCATTCTCAACAAACTAATCCCATCAGAAATTAAACTGGGCACCGAGTTCGAGGTTATTCCCGATAGAAAAACCGGTTTGTTTCGCCTAATACGGCTTCTTCCCAGCTTCTGCATATTGCACAAACGTGGTGCGTGCCAGTAACTGCAAGTCTTTGTAAGGTCTATACTCCCAGGCACAAACCTACGCCCCAACCGTTCGTATGCGTATGAAGAGTGTGTTTCTTTGCGTTTTCATAAGCAAAGACAGCATCGGCAAAAAAGTGTAACCCTATTCGTATGGGTAAAAGTGGCACGTTCATCGCCTTGTCATGCTCCCGCCAGGCGCCCCCGGACGGGGCGGGGAAAAAGCCTAATAAAAAATAGAAATGGCGGAAGAAAGATCTATTCGTATGTGGATGCGCCCCGCAACACCCCCTCCATGAAAACCTCATGAAAACCTCATGAAAATTAGACAAAACGGAAAGCCCCCGCACCTTTTACGGTGCGGGGGCTTCTTCCTGGAAAACGGCGGCTACCTACTCTCCCACTGTTACGCAGTACCATCGGCGTGGACGGGCTTAACTTCTCTGTTCGGAATGGGAAGAGGTGGAACCCCGGCGCTATAGCCACCTGAATAAGGTTGGACATGACGCGAAAAAAGCAAAGCAGTTTTTCATGCTGAACGTATATACCACCCATACAGGGCAAGGCGAAAAGTGGACGGGCAATTAGTAATGCTCGGCTATGACATCGCTGCCTTTACACCTGCATCCTATCAACGTCATCGTCTATGACGACCCTGAGAAATCTAATCTTGTGGCCGGCTTCGTACTTAGATGCTTTCAGC
>NZ_CAJTSC010000004.1:93733-106472 GCF_910578895.1 uncultured Bacteroides sp. | reverse complement strand
GAATTTTATGAAAGTGGCTTTTGTCGCAACATTTGCAGCGGTTGCCGGTTACGGGATTTATGCTAATCAAAAAGGAACAGAATTGTCAGATTTAGCTCTTAGTAATGTTGAGGCTTTGGCTAATGATGACGAATGGGGTACCGGCTTTAATTGTAGGTGGATTGATGAGCTTTATCTTCATTGTTGGCCTTGGGGCACCGGTTTAGGTTGCCCATGCTATATGTAAGATGATGATTTAGAATATATTTACTTGATCTATTTGTGTTTGGATGGTATGAATGAGTTGGGTAAATGTATTCTTTTTTTTATTTGTATCATATGTCTAATGTGCCGATACTTTAAAATTGAAAAGTTATGATTAAAATTTTGTTTCTATTATTAATACTATCAATCTCGTCTTGTACAGAAACTTACAATGATACCTTGTCATTGAAACGGAGTGATAAGGAGATTTCGTTTTCTCTAATGGACGATGTAAAAATGCCATTCGCTTCAATTTTTCCTTTTGAAGAAAATGGCGAAGATTATATAAGCTTTCAGAACTTTCCAAAAAGTGAAATACTTATATATAGTGTAAACACGGGGGCTTTGGTTAAAAAAGTAATGGTTGAAACGGAAGGAAATAATGCTGTGGTCAGTGGTTTTGGCGGGTATTACATAATGGACATGAATCATATTTTTGTTCCTAATTTGGGAGTTGCTACAATCTGTGTGATGGATACGACAGCTACGATACGACAACGGATTGATTATTCCAAAACAGAACAAGGGCAACGTTTAATACCTTTTATTCCGGATTATAAATCCCAAATGACATTTGTAGGAGATAGTTTGTATGTGCCTCAAACGCTAAATGGAATGTTAGGAAAGAAAACGATAGAAGAGAGTCCGATTAGAATTGTGATTGATACAACTAATAAGAAGGTTTCTACACTACCTATGAAATTTCCTCCTTTGATAACGAATAAGGATTTAGGAACAAATGCTGCATTTGGAATGGGATACTCAAGTTGCTATAATGGGCATTCCTTTATATATTCATTTTGTTCAGATGATTATTTATATACGACTGGACTCGCTCATAATCAAGTGACAAAAGTGAAAGCACATAGTCGCTATATAAGAAAAACTGAAGTTTTTCGTTCCAACGAAAATAATTTTCAGAAAATGATAAAGGCTCAATGTGAGCATGCTGCTTATGGTAAGATTATGTACGATAAGTATCGTGATGTATACTATAGATTTGTATATCCAACGTGTGAGATAGATGATTATTCGGGAGATTATGTTGAATTACTTCGATCGGGTAGGAAAAAGAATTCTGTTATGATATTAGATCGTGACTTGAATGTTGTAGGAGAAACTCTTCTTCCTGATTATACATATAATCCGAATCTCTCTTTTGTTTTGGAGGATGGATTATATATAAGTTTGAATCATATTATGAATCCGACTTATACAGATGATAGACTTTGCTTTCAACGATTTGAACTGGTTAAAAATAAGTAAAAGGTTATGGGAAATTTATTTAAATGTTCCTGTCTCATTTTTTTATGGGGAGGAATAATATCCTGTTCTATCAACAGCAAAAAAAATGAATTGGTTGATTTAGTGAAAAAGTGGGAGAATAAGGAAATATTTTACCCAATAGAAACAGCTTTTACTATATATGGTAAAGATACTATAAGTAATTATATGAGTTTAGGGAAGGAGTATACGATTGTTACCTATTTTGATTCATTGGGGTGTATGAGTTGTAAACTACAGGCTGCAAAGTGGAAAGATTTTATTTACATATTGGATTCGATATCTAAAAATACAGTTCCTGTTAATTTTTATGTTCATCCTAAAGATAAGGATGAGTTTTGTTCTCTTTTGAAAAAAGAGCAATTTGATGTACCCATTTGCGTTGATCAAAACGATTCGTTTCAGAAATTGAATCAATTCCCCAATATGATTGATTTTAGAACTTTTTTATTGGATGCAAATAATAAAGTGGTCGCTATCGGCAATCCCATCCACAACCCTAAAGTGAAAGAACTTTATCTGAAAATTATCCAAGGCAAGGAAAGTACTGAAAGCGAGAAACAGTTGACAATTTTATTTATATGTTTATTATAAATATCAAAATAGTAAACTATATGTATTGTTTCGACCAATCTTTAACAATGAATTTTATAATCTTTATACTATATGAAAGAGCACTTATATTTATTACTTGCAATCTGTTGTTTAGGATGTACTGTGAACGATAAAAAAGGAAAATATCAGAGTACCCGTGACAATGTGGTTAAAACTCATGAGTTAGTAAAAGAATTGCCTCTTGGAGAACTTTTGATAGGACCTATTTCGCGACCTTATATATGTGGTGATTATTTGGCAATTGTTGATTATCGTTCAACTGATAAGGTAATCCACTTATTGGATAAAAATACATTTTCCCATATAACCAGTTTTGGACAGTTTGGTCCGGGACCATCTGAAATTACCCGTATCGGTGGGTTGGCATGGGATGATAATAGCCGTAATATGTATATAACAGATCATGGAAAATGGAGAATCGTCAGTTATAATTTAGATAGTGTGTTAGCCAATCCTTCTTATGTTCCGCGAGTTAAATTTGAAATGAATAAAGGACTGTTTCCCTCTAATTATCAATATATAAATGATACGTTATCTTTTGGAGAATTTATAAAGCCATCAGGTACTTCGACTTTCAAACAGATTGCGGGGAAATGGAATATGGAAACAGGTGAAATATATCCTTTGGTTTATGATCATCCGGACGTAAAGGTAAAGCGTATTTCTTTAGCCGTTTCTATGGAAAACAGTATTTATGTTGAGTGTAATAACAGATATGATTTGATGAGCATTTTTGATTTTTCAGGGACTTTGAAATATAATATATACGGTCCTAATTGGGACAGTTCTGGAGATGGAAAATCTCATTTTGGTGGAGTCGCATTTTATAAAGACTGGATTATAGCAGTCTATGAAGGAGAAGATTTTAAAAGTTATGGATGGCCTACTAAATTTCATGTTTTTACATTGGATGGTGACTATATAAAAACATTGGATGTGGGTTATCGGATTTCTCGTTTTTGTTGTGATGAGTTCAACGATAGATTGATATTCTGTTTTGATGATGAAATACAATATGGGTATTTGAGTCTTAAAGAGATATTATAAGTTTATTATTATGAAAAATGGATTGGTTTGTTTTTTAGTCATGTTTTTTTGTTTTTCTTCATGCGGTGATGTATTGAATATAATCACTCTTGGGAAGAAGTTGCGGTAAAGTTACATAATATTTTATAGTAAGGAAATAAGTGATGAAAGTGAAAAATAGAATATGGATTGTGGTTGCGTCAGTGATTTTTATGGCGTGTACTCATGATGTGGAGAATGTCTCCGTTCCTATAGAGGTTGTAAATTGGGGCTCTGTCAAGAAAGCTGATGCCGAGGAGCTGTTTTGTGATACTTTGACTGATTATATTCTGCTTAAAAATACCAATCAGAATCAGTTGTTTGGCAGAATAGATAAAATAAAATTATGTAATGACCGAATATATATATCAGATAACCGAATGCGGGCATTGGTGGTATATGATAAGAATGGAACAGGGATAGCCAAAGTTGGAACTGTAGGGCAAGGACCGAAAGAGTTTTTGAGTATCACGGATTTTGATGTTGACAGTTTGGGGAATATTTATGTTTTGGATGGGCGTTTGGATAAATTGTTGGTATATGACGATAATTTTGCTTGTATAAAGGAAAAGAAATTACCATTTGAAGCTGATATTCTGAAAACTCTTGGAAATTCGCAGATGCTCTTTGGTCTTTCTTCTTGGAATAAGGGGAAAGCTGAAGGAAAGAAGATTGTCGCTACGGATGAGGCTTTTGAAGTTTGCCGTGAATATTTTAAGTATACGGATGCGGTTGACCCTGCATATTGGATTTCCGGATATTGTTTTGGGGAATCTGATACGCATATTGCATATAATCAAACGATTTGTAATGATGTTTATTTGTTTGATAAAATGGGGGATTTGGAAAAGATTTTCAGGTTTGATTTTGGTGATGAGAATGTATTGGACGCAGATAAGACAGATATTGAAAGGAAACTTCCAAATTATGATAAGTATATAATGCTGAAAAAGATATTGGCTGTAACGGATAAATATATCATCGGTTTCTTATGGGAACATCGTAAGACACGGATGTTGGATGTTCATGTTCGATTATGTTTCAAGCATTTGTTACTTAGGAAAAGAGTTCTCTGATTATGATCGTCGGCCGGGGTGTGGATTCTACGAGGATGGAATAATATCGTATATGGATTCTGAAAATGAATTATGTCCGGATACGGTGAATGCACACTTGCGAAATGAGGGTTTTGTTTTGAAAATTCAATCAGTTAAGTAAATCATGAAATGTTGGTTATCCCCAGAAGCCTGCCCGCCCCGGCGACAGTATTTTCTTGGGGGGCACTTACAAGACGGATCATCCGGAACACTTCGACAAGACGATAACGGTGTATTGCAATGCTAATCCCTCGTTGGTGCGCTTGAAGATAACAGGGGATGCCGGGTAGAACTTTGTTAATCCAAATAAATATTGATTATGAAACGCGTAGGTTATATTTTATTGATGGTAGTATCTTCCGCATTGCTGGCTTCGTGCAGCAGTGTGGAAGACAAGCGTTTGGACATCTGCCTGCAAGCGGCAGACGGCAATGCGCGGGAATTGGAGAAAGTGTTGGAGCATTATGCGGAGGAACCGGAAAAGCTGAAAGCCGCCCGCTTCCTGATTTCGAATATGCTCTATAATTATGCCTACACAGGCGGGACTACAGACAGCCTGAAGCGGGTACTGATGGCGGCGATACCGGAAGAGGGTGTCGTCCCCAAAGAGGTTAAGGATAAATGGAAGGGCGTGCGCCAAGACAATGCGCGGAAAGAACCGGACTACCGGAAGATAACGGCGGACCTGCTGATAGAAAACATTGATTTGGCTTTCGAGGTGTGGGAGCGGCGTCCGTGGAGCAAGCACTACTCGTTCGAGGAGTTCTGCGACTATATCCTGCCTTATCGGTTGGACAACGAACCGCTGGAGCGCTGGCGGAAACTGTATCACGACCGTTATGCCGCTGTGCTCGATTCGCTCTATCAGGGCACGGATGTGGTGGAGGCTGCCGAGGCGCTGCACGGCTATATAAGAAAAGAGGGCTTTGTGCATAACCGCGATTTACGCTTCCTCATTTCGGTGCTCTTTTCTTATGGAAAAACCGTATCGGATATTGCCGGGACAAGACGGACTTATTGTGCTATGCGATGCGTGCGGCAGGCATACCGGTGGCATCGGACACTTATTTCGTATCCAATACGTATGTGGGCAATCATAATTGGGCGGCGCTGATAGATACAACGGGGCTGACCATTCCTTTTGAGTTTGAACAGGACAAGGATATTGTGCGCGAGGTGGTTTTAGGACGCAAGCGTGGCAAGGTCTACCGGAAAATGTACTCCATCCAGCCGGAGAAGGTAGGTGGGCAGTATGGCGATAAGGAGCTTTATGCCCGTTTCAGGCAGCCTTACCTGAAAGATGTGACAACGGAATACCGATCTGTGGGCAGGGTGGAGACCGAGATAAGCAATAATAATCGGGATAAGTACGCTTACCTGTCGGTGTTCGACGGCAGCAAGTTCGACCCGATTGATGTGACGGAAGCGGGAAGACGCAAAGCGGTGTTCCGCAATGTGGAGCCGGATATGCTGTATCAGGTCACTTTCTACCGGAACGGCGATTTTGTGCCTGCGGGAGATCCTTTTTGGGTGGACAGCACATCGGCGGTGCGCTATTTCCGTCCGGACGGGCAGCGCAGGATGACGGTACGGCTCAACCGCAAGTTTCCCGAAAGCCGGGTGAAAATGTATACGGAAACGGCGGTCGGCGTGCGCATGGAAGGTGCCAACCGTAAGGACCTTGCGGATGCCGAACTGCTGTATCAGGTGGTGGACAGCCCTAAAGTGAATTACAATGTGGTGCGGCTGCCCGAAACGCGCAAATACCGCTATATCCGCTACAAGGCACGTAAGGGGCGCTTCTTGCAGTTGGGCGAGTTTGCGGTGTTCGGCGATACGGCACAGCTGGACAAGCATCAGCCCGTCAGGATAGAGGCGGACACCCTGTTGCCGGAAGAGGAAGCGAAGAAGATAGCGGCGGTGAACGACGGTGATTGGGTCAGCTATTACAAGTCGAAGCGCAAAGGCGAGGCGCTGATATTCGATTTCGGACGTCAGGTGCCGGTAAGCAGTCTGGTCTATATCCCGCGGAATGACGACAACTATGTACGTGCGGGCGATACGTACGAGTTGTTCTATCAGGACGGGACCAATGGTTGGGTCTCGCTTGGCAAGCAGACTGCCGCTTCCTGCTGGCTGACGTATGACAACGTGCCCGAGAATGCGTTGCTGTGGCTGCGAAACCTGACGAGGGGCAAAGAGGAAAGGGCTTTCTATTATGAGAATGGACGGCAGGTTTTTCCGTGAGAGTAGCCCGGAAGTCAATTATATAATTTAAAAACATAACCATGAATAACCCGTCTCTTTTTCGTAAAATCTTCGATTGGGGCATTAACCTCTTTCTCTGTCTCTGTGGCATGGGGCTTGCGTGGCTCGTCATCCAGGTGTTTTTTGTCACATCGTTTCATATCCCCAGCGACTCCATGGAGCCGGAACTGCTGGCGGGCGATGCCATCCTGGTGAACAAGGTGAAGTATGGCGCACGGCTGTTCGACGTGATGGATGCGGTGGACGGCAAGCAGGTGGAGATTAAGCGCCTGCCGGGATGGGGCAGGGTGGAACGGAACGACGTGGTGGTGTTCAACTATCCCTGCCCCAAGAAGTGGCGGCGGATTGAGATGGACGTGATGCAGTATTACGTGAAGCGTTGCGTGGCGCTGCCGGGAGATACGTTCCGCATCGTGAACGGGCGCTACCGGGTGGACGGCTGTCCGCACGACCTGGGGAATGTGGAGGCGCAAGACCGCTTCCGGGCGCTCATCGAAGAGCGGGGGCTGTCGGACGAGGACAAGGGAGTCAAGGCGTATCCGGGAGGCACGCAGCGATGGACGGTGAGGGACTTCGGACCGCTGTACATCCCGAAGGCGGGCGACCGCATCCGGCTGGACAGCACCGTGTTCAGGCTCTACAGGAATGTGATGGAATGGGAACTTAAGGAGAAACTGCGGTGCAAGGACAACCGGGTATACATAGGCGACCGGGTGCTTACGGAGTATCGCTTCACGAAGAACTATTACTTCATGGCGGGCGACAAGGTGGAGAACTCCAAAGACTCGCGTTACTGGGGACTGCTGCCCGAGGAGTATATCGTGGGCAAGGCGTGGAGAGTATGGAAATCGGTGGACGAACATAAAGGAAAAACAAGATGGGAAAGAATATGGAAAAAGATAAGATGAGCGTGTGGAAGTTTTGTGTGGCAAATGTGCTGCTGCTGATTGCCATGTTGCTGTTGCTCTCTTCAGTGGGTGTGACGGATGCCGGACTGGCGGCGGGTGAGACTATCGGGCAGTGGGTGTGGTTCGACAAGATGGCTGTGGCGGCGGGCGGCATCGTTCTGTTCGTGCTGTTGGTGTTGGGACAACGTAAGTATTGGTTCTCTCCCGGCTATCTCCTGTCGGTGGCGCTGATGCTCTGGGGCGGCGTGGAGGCTGTCTGGGGCTTGTGCCAGCTGTACGGGTTTGCCGTGTCGGGGCATTCGCGCTATGCGCTGACCGGCTCTTTCTTCAATCCGGGTCCGTATGCCGGCTATCTGGCGATGGTGCTGCCCGTATGTGTGTGCCGCACTGTCGGTCTGTGGTTCCGGTGGGACTGCATGGAATTTCCTTTGAAGGTGGAGCGGTGCATCGCAATGGCATCGGGAGCCTGCATCCTTTGCGTGCTGCCTGCCACGATGAGCCGTTCGGCATGGCTGGCGGCAGGAGTGTCGTGCATGTGTGCGGTCGGAATGGAGAAGGAGTGGGGACAGGCATGGCTCAGGATGTGGCGGCAGGAGAGGAAGCTTGCATGGGCGGCTGTGGGTGCCGGCGTGACGGCGCTGCTGCTGGCGTTCGCTCTGATGTGCACAATCAAGCAGGATTCCGCCAGGGGGCGGTTTCTGATGTGGAAGGTGGCTTGCCGCGCCGTGGCGGAGAAACCTTGGTGCGGGCATGGGACGGGAAGCTTCGCGGCTGCCTACGGGGATGCGCAGGAACGGTATTTCGCGCAAGGCTCGTACGGCTGGTGGGAGGAACGCGTGGCGGGAAGCCCGAAATATGCCTTCAATGAGTATCTGAAGGTGGCGGTGGAGCATGGGATACCGGCGGCGGTGTTCGTGGTGTGTGTGATAGGTTTCTGCCTTTGGCGGGGAATGCGCCAGGAGGAGTACGGGATGTGTGCGGCCATTCTCTCGCTGGCGGTGTTCTCCTTTTCGTCCTATCCGCTGCTGTTTCCCGCGTTCAGGGTCGTGCTGGTAGCGTTGCTGCTGTTGTGCGTGGCGAGGCCTTGGTGGAAGACCTGGGTGATAGGGGCGCTGGCGGTGGCTGCGTATGGCGCCTGCCGCATGGCGGACGACCGCCGGATGCTGGATGCCTGCCGCGAAGAGGTGAGCGTGCGGATGCTCTATCGTGCGGGGGCTTACGAGGCTGCATTGAAAGATTACGTAAGGCTCTATCCGTTGCTGAGAGGGAAGGATGGGTTCATGTTCGAGTACGGGCATTGCCTGCACAAGCTGGAACGGTATGCAGAGTCGACCCGGATAATGAATGAGGCGGTGGCGTTGAGCAATGACCCGATGATACTGAACATCATCGGCAAGAACCATCAGCAGCTGGGGGATTACCGGGCGGCGGAAGATTGTTTCATGCGTGCCGTGCATCGTCTGCCGGGCAGGATATATCCCTATTATCTGTTGGCAAAGCTGTATGCGGAGCCGGGATACTGGCAACCGGAGAAGTTTGAGGAAATGAAACGGATTGTACTGACGAAAAAGCCGAAGGTGAATTCGACGGCGATAAGGGAAATGAGGGAGGAACTGGAGAGGATGGATGTTAAAGGAAAAGAATGAAAAAGAGTGAGAATATACCATGAAGAATATTTTTATACTATCTATAATGTGTCTTTGTCTATCGTGTACCAAGAGGTCAATAGAGACGGAGCGGGTGTCTGCCTTTCCTATGACGGGAAGTTTGAA
Source organism: uncultured Bacteroides sp. (assembly GCF_910578895.1). Taxonomy (GTDB): domain Bacteria; phylum Bacteroidota; class Bacteroidia; order Bacteroidales; family Bacteroidaceae; genus Bacteroides. Next base: position 97,220 of record NZ_CAJTSC010000004.1, on the reverse strand, counting down.
GGCTGAAGTAGTGCCTATACCGGTTCCTATCTTGTTGCCGCGTTATATAGGGGTCTTGGATGATTATCTATATGTCTATAAAGAGAAAGAGGAAAACTTATTTGCATTTTTTAGAAGAGAAGATGGCAGCTATATAGGCGATGCAGGTAGGCGAGGACAGGGACCTGATGAATTTATCATGTTGGATACGAGAAGTTTCAATGAGATTGGTGGAAACCGTTTTACGGTTCTTGAAGTCGGTAGCAATCTGCTCAAAACGGTAGGCTTTGATGGTACGGGATTGTCTGTTCATGATGTAAAGAGTGTTTTCAAACAAGGTATAGCCAATAACGGGTTTTATAGTTTGGCGGATAGTATGTATCTGACATTGGGACGTTTGGAGGGAAATATGGAGTTTTGTTTGTTGGATGGGAAGACCGGAGAATTGACCGAGACAGGAACGTATCCGTTGTGGGTGAACCGGGAAGAGATAATCAATCATCCTCCTTTGTTTGTCCCTTATTTGAAGACTTGCGCTGTCCGTGCGGATGGGAAAAGAGTAATTGTATTTTATTCCCGCTTCAAGCGCTTAAGGATTTATGATGATAAAATGAATATTTTGCATGATATTGATGTGCGAATCGAACCTTGTGTGGTTGACTTTCGGAAACCGGTGCAGGAACAGCCTGCGTATTATACCGGTGCCCCTTGTGTCGTAAGGGATTATATTTATGTACTATGTACGAATGTCAATACCGGCATCGAACGTTGCGAGTTGCAGGTCTGGAATTGGGAAGGAAAACCGGTCGCTTGTTTCCGGCTCGACAGGAAAGTGTCGATGATAGCTGTCGATGAACGGGCTGATAAGATATATGCTGTCGACAGTCAAGTTGACAACGAATTGTATGTGTATGATTTACCTTTAATTTAATTGATTATGTGTAGGATTGGGAAGTATTTTTTATTGTTATTGTTTTTGCTTTCAATGTCTGTGGAAGCAAAGGGTGATGGATGGAAAGTGATAGAGAATAAATTCTATTCGCTGTTGCTGCCTGCCGAATGGTGTCCGCAACCCGGTATGCCGGGCAATGGGGTTGAACCGGGAATGCGTAAGGTGAAACCATATCTTATTTATTATTTTGCATGGCATACGCCCATAAGGGATAAGAATGACATTCCGACTCGTGTCGGCATTGATATTCAGACGTATGAAAAGGCTGATGGTTCGGCGGTCTCTTTAGATGAAGCACGCAAACTGACGATTCCACCTTCGGTTCGGATAGAGGACTCTTATCCGTCTTCGGATGACCTGTATTGTACGGGGATTAAAAAGAGTAAAGAAATGGATGGCAGTATCGTAGAGTACAAGATACTCTATCTGTTGGAAAAGGATGGGAACAGAGTGCATTGTATCAAACTGGATTTGCGAAAGGATTATTATGAAAAATCATCTGAAGCACAACAACTTGTATTTGCTATCTTGAACTCGTTTATGGTGAATTGAAACGGATGTGCAAATAGGCATAGTTGCATCGTTGATACGGATGTTGTTTGCATGGTTATCAATCCGGATGATTCAAAACAGTTGGATATGGAGATAACAGATAAAGTCTGGATAGAGTATAAATGAAGATATGCGATATGAAAAGAGCAAACCTGTTAGTATATATATTTGTAGCAGGAGTAATACTGTCTTGTACTCCTCGTGGTTCAAAAACAGTGGTGGAGACATTTGAAATCTCGTTATCACCGGTTTGTGAGGATGACATTCTGCTGGGGATGCCTAATAAACTGGCGTTGTCAGGCAATATCATGGCAATCAGTGATACAAAAATGGATTCATTGGTACATTTTGTAAATGTAAGGGACGGGAAATATATAGGTAAAGGGTGTGTTTATGGGCAAGGACCCAACGAAATGAGTATGATTACATCCCTGAACCCGATGGGCGAACATGGGTATACGGTGTATGAACCCAATAGGCGGACTTTATATCGGATGTATCCTGACGGGGCGGGCGGCAGGATTGAAACGTTGTTCTATAACGGGCGAGACAGTGTGCACTTTCATCGTGAAGTCCATCCTCTGACGGATGGAAACTATGTGGCTACAGGATTTTACCGTTCATTCCAGTTCTGCCTTTTGGACAGTTTGGGGAATGTTTGTCGGACGTTCGGAGAGTATTCATTTCGGGATGAACAGGAACGGGAAGTACCGGAAATCGTCAAGTCGCAGGTTTATCAGGCTGCTATGACGGTAGCTCCTTCTGCCACGCATTTGTTGGCTTACTGTCTGTTGGGGGATATTCTTTCGTTCTATAAGGTGGAGAAGGGAGTTCCGGTGTTACAGGAAACGAGGTGTTTGAGCTTCCCCGAGTATAAATATGATGGAGAGAACTATTTGGGTGCTTCACAAGAAAACAAACTGGCATATCTTGACGCTGCTTCTACAGACGATTATATATTCCTGTTGTATTCTGGGAGAAGCATCCGGGAAGAGGGTATGAAAGCATTTGCAGGAAATACCGTATGTGTGTACAATTGGAATGCGGAGAAAGTTGCCGAGTTGAAGAGTGATATGGACTTGAAGTGTCTGTCGCTATCGCCCGATGGAACCGTTGTGTATGCCATAGTCATCGATGGAAATCCGGTTTTAATGAAGTTCTCTCTGCCGGAAAAGTTTCAGAAAAGATAGTATCAGGAGATAATCCTATTTTAGTATTTTATAAATTGAAAGTATGAGAAAAAGGCGTGTGTTTATAGGTACTTTGTCCATAATTCTATTATTGGGCTTTTTTTTCAATTGGAAGAGAATAAGTGACGGGATGTTCCGTGTCGGTTCTTCTGTGATTGCATCCCGGGCAAGGAGTGCGGAAAGTTTTTGGTTCGGCCATGTGGATATAGATAGCCTTTATGGGATAAAGGGGCATAAATATTGCGTGTTTATGAAGAGTCCGGGTGATATGGATGCTTTGGCGGTTTACAAGGATTCGTTGCTTGTTATAACGGCGGGTGATTGTAACGGAAAAGTATCGGGACAGGGATATGATGCGGTCATCCTGCCGGGAAGTGCGTTTTTCTATTTGCTGGAAGAGGACGAGAAGGGGATGGTATGCCGTATTGACTCTGCCACTCAATCGACTCCATGTCGGTATAAGATGAGGAAAATCCGGAAATGGTAAAATGTAGCTATGGACATGGATATGAGAATACAAAATTACCGATGATACTGAACATCATCGGCAAGAACCATCAGCGGTTGGGAGACTATCTGTATAGGTGTTGGATGTAAATAAAGACAAGTTAGTATAAATGAGATAAGAAAAGAAAAAAATGGAAAGGAGCGGACGGTCAACGTTTTGGTGGTACATAGCGAACCATCCGTTTCCTAACCCCATTAAGAAAGGAGGTTTTTGGCAAAGATACGGATTAGAGGATAAATGAAGCAAATATTTGCTGATTTCGTTGAAATGATAAATACGAAAAAGGAAAACATTTTATTACTTTAA
>NZ_CAJTSC010000004.1:56345-93723 GCF_910578895.1 uncultured Bacteroides sp. | reverse complement strand
GAATTAAAGATGAATAAGAATTTTATGAAAATAGCCTTTGTTGCGATATTTGCTGTTGTGGCAGGACATGGTATTTATGCTAATTATCAATCAGAAGTGATATCGGAATTGACTTTGGCTAATATAGAAGCTTTGGCTGATTGTGAAATAACCAAAGGGGGGAAGGTCCGATTGAGATGTACAGGGGATGGGACTTGTAGTAAAAGCTATTTGGGATACACTTTAACCTGCGATGGTACAGAAGTAAAATAAATTTTAATGGTAATACTCTTGCATAAGCAAGAGTATTACCCAATTACAGAATTGAACAATGATGAAAAGAATATATATATTGAATGCTATAATGTTCGTCATCTTACTGGTAGGATGTGTACAGCCTAAAAGGAATGATGTACCAGTTCAGATATTGGATAGGGGGCTTTTAGCAAAAGCAAAAGTTCTGCAAGTAGACACAATCGGAGTATTCGATGATTTTATATACGCGAAAAATTTTTGGGTTTATGCAGATAGTGTATTAGTTGTATTAAACAAGAAACATAAAGATGGGTATTTTGTGGAATTGTATAATTTGTATACGAAAGAAAATATAGCAAAATTGTACAGATTGGGTGATGCTCCCAATGAAATGCTGAGTGCCAGAATTGATATGAACGGAAAAATGATGTCTGTCAATGATTATGTGAAAGGACAGATTGCAGTTGTAGATTTAGACTCGCTTTTGAGGAATGCTACATACACAGCTCTTCCTGTTCGACATCAGGTCATGGGAAGTCCTACTGCCATACCTTATGGTGATTACTTTTTGTTGGAACATCCGTATTGCTTTACTGATAAGAATCTGAAAATAGAACAAGATGCTCCACGTTTTATAGTGACAGATGGCAAAAATCCGTATGTAGAAAAAGTGGAATATAAATATTATACAAGAAATGTGTCGGTAGATGGATGTATTATCACGAACTATTCCACTGATAGGATAATATATGCTTATATGCATAAATCTGTTATGGAAATCTATGATAAGGATTTGAATTTGCAACGAATGATAGAAGGACCGATAGATTTGAAAGCAAAATACAGTTTGGATGGCGGGTTGGATACCGGTACTGAGATTAGCTTTAAAGATTATATTCCATACGCATATCTGACATACTGTACTGCTGAGAACTGTTTTTATATGTCTTATGTCGGCGATTATCTGAAATCAGGAGGAATGAAGGATTTTCCGGGATGGATATTGAAATTTGATTGGGATGGCAGATTGCTTGATTGCTTTTCTGTAAAAGGTTGTGTACGGTCTGTTTCAAAAAGTGAGAAAGAACGTGTCTTATATGTGACTGTTTTAAACAAAGAAGATGTACCAATCTTATTAAGAATGTATGAAAATGAGGGTTAGCTTTTGGCTTATAGTTATTCTATTGTTAATAGGGTGTAGCTCGGTGGCAAATAGAAAGGACGGGACAATGGAAGTTACGGATGATATCCTGAAGTTGATGGTTCGTGAAGAGAAGGCAACGGTTTTTCAAAATGATACTTTGAAAGTTAATTTTGAGAAGTTGTTTGAGAAAAGAGTAGAACCGTTTACAGGATTTGTCTATTTGTTAAATTCGAGTTGTTCTTTTTGCGTCGCTCAGTTTTTAAATTTCTTATCCTTTTTAGAAAAAAAAGATATCAATTTATCTGTAGTGGTAATTGTGGAAGATGGAGGTAGTGTTTCTGCGAAATTTTATATGAAACAAGTTGGTTTTGATAAGTTTGACAAAATAGAGTTTACAGAAAGTAGTAAAGGAGAAATTGTATCGGAGAATTTGGAATATTACAGTGGCATTATTACATATATAGTTGAAAATAAAAGAATAGATAGTGTACGATATGAAGAAATTCTTTCTACCGCAAAAGTTTCAGAAAAATAGGATAGTTTCAGAAAATAATATAGATTTGTAATTAATAATACTAATAGAAAAACAAGATGGATATGAGAACACAAAATTACCGACATTTGCTGTATGTAACGTTTCTTTTATTGACTGCCTGCTCCGGCGCAAAAAAAGAGAATACTGTTGAGGAAGGGGTGGCAACTGTGCTTCCAAGTAATGATAATGAAGTGACGATAGAGGTTTTAAAGCCTCGGGTATTTAACCATGAGTTGGTGAGCAACGGAAAGGTTGTTGCCGGCGGATTGGCGGATTTGAGATTTGAGACAACCGGGGTAGTGGCGCACATCTATGTGAAAAACGGTGACTATGTGCGTAAAGGACAAAAACTTGCTGAACTGGACAAATTCCGTCTGAAGAACAAAACCGCGCAGGCCAAGGATGCGTTGGACCGTGCCAGGCTGGAGTTGCAGGATGTACTGATAGGGCAGGGGTATCCGGTGGATGATACAAGTAAAGTGCCGGCCGATGTCATGCAGTTGGCACGTACCAAGAGTGGTTACGAACAGAGCCTTGCCCAATATGAATTGGCTAAATATGAAGAGGAACATGCCACGTTGACGGCTCCTTTTGACGGGGTGGTTGCCAATCTGTTTTCCAAACCTTATAATGCCGCGAATACGTCGGAGACTTTCTGCACCGTTGTGAGTGCTCAGAATATGGAAGCCGATTTCACGGTGTTGGAAAATGAACTTCCTTTGATTAAGACCGGTGACAAGGTGGTTGTCACTCCCTATTCGGATGCCGCTTCCGGTTATGAAGGACGCGTTGCGCAGATAAATCCGGTAGTGGATGACAAAGGAATGGTGAAGGTGAAAGCGGTTGTAAACGGCAGGGGAAAGCTGTTCAGTGGTATGAATGTGCGGGTAAGTGTGCGCCGCTCTTTGGGCGAACAGTTGGTAATCCCGAAAAGCGCGGTGGTGCTGCGTTCGGGTAAACAGGTGGTATTTACGCTGAAGAAAGGAGTTGCCCGGTGGAATTATGTACAGACCGGATTGGAGAATGCCGATGAATATACATTGGTTACGGAAACTTCTCAAACGGATAAAATAGAGGAGGGAGACACGATTATCGTGACGGGCAATGTGAATTTGGCACATGAGGCATCGGTGAGAATCAAGAATTGAAAATTAAGAATTATAAATTAAAAGAATGGTTGACTTCCTTATACGGAGACCGATTGCCGTATTGATGGCATTTACGGCATGTTTCATTGTGGGGTTGGTGACGTATTTCACCTTGCCCGTCTCCCTGTTGCCCGATATTGCCATACCTGAAATTACGGTACAAGTGGCTGAAAAGAATACCTCTGCGCGCGAATTGGAGAATACGATAGTAAAACCTTTGCGGCAACAACTTATCCAGGTGGCGAAGTTGAAGGATATGAATAGTGAGACCCGGGATGGCGCAGGCATTATCCGGTTGAGTTTTGATTATGGCACGAATACGGACCTTGCCTTTATCGAAGTGAACGAGAAGATAGATGCCGCCATGAATTATTTGCCCAAAGATGCCGACCGCCCTAAGGTGGTGAAGGCGAGCGCTACGGATATTCCTGTGTTCTATGTAAATCTGACCTTGAAGAATGACAGTGCTTACGGGAAAACCGATGAGCGTGCTTTTCTTGACTTATGTGAGTTTGCGGAAAATGTCATTAAGCGGCGCATAGAGCAGCTGACGGAGGTGGCGATGGTGGATGTGACCGGTTTGCTGGAGCGGCAGTTGCAGATAGTGCCCGATCCGGACAAACTGGCGGTGCTGGGTATCTCCATTGAAGACATTGAGAATGTATTGGCTCAAAACAATGTGGAGCCGGGCAGCATGACCGTGCGCGACGGGTATTATGAATATAACATTAAATTCTCCACGTTGCTGCGTACGGATGAAGATGTCAGGAATATATTCCTGCGGAAAGAGGGGCGTGTTATCCGCCTGGGCGACTTCTGCCGGATAGGAATTGTGCCTGTCAAGGAAAAGGGGGTGTCTGTAAGTAACGGCAAGCGTGCGGTGACTTTGGCTGTCATCAAGCAGGCGGACGAGAACATGGACGACATGAAGCGGGCGATTACCGGTACGATGAATTATTTCAAGCGGGTTTATCCGGATATCGATTTCAACATCAGCCGGAACCAGACGGAGCTGCTGGATTATACAATCTCCAATTTGCAACAGAATTTGTCATTGGGTTTCCTGTTCATCTGCATTGTGGCGGTGCTGTTTTTGGGCGATGTCAAATCACCGTTTATCATCGGGCTGAGTATCGTGGTGTCTATCGTCATCTGTTTCCTGTTCTTCTATCTGTTTAAGATGTCACTCAATATAATTTCGTTGTCGGGATTGATTTTGGCATTAGGCATGATGATTGACAGTAGTATTATTGTGACGGAGAATATCTCCCAATACAGGGAGAAGGGCTATTCGCTGAGGCGTGCCTGCGTGACGGGCACAAGCGAGGTGATAACGCCGATGCTCAGTTCGTCACTGACAACGATTGCCGTTTTTGTCCCGTTGATATTTATGAGCGGCATTGCCGGAGCGTTGTTCTACGACCAGGCATTTTCGGTGACGGTGGGTTTGCTGGTTTCGTACTTTACGGGTATCATGCTGTTGCCGGTGCTTTACATGTTGGTGTACCGTATCGGCATACGCCGCCAATCTTGGCTGGGCAGGATACGTATTAAGAATCCGTTGAAAGAGCATACGCTGGATTGTTTTTATGATGCGGGAGTCGATTGGGTATTTTCTCACAAAACGTTGAGTGTGGCATTTTGTGTCGTCTCTCTTCCTCTTTGTGTTTTCCTTTTCTTTTTTATCGGTAAGGAGCGTATGCCCGAAATCGACCAGAACGAGTTGATTGCCCGTGTGGAGTGGAATGAAAATATCCATGTGGATGAAAACCGCCGCCGGGTGGATGCTTTGTTTGAAGAGTTGAAGGGAGAGACGGTGGAACAGACCGCATCCGTGGGGCAGCAGGACTATTTGTTGAATAGGGAGCAGGCGCTTTCATCTTCCGAAGCGGAACTCTACTTCAAGACTGAAACTCCTTCGGAGATAAAATCCTTGCAGCAGAAAGTATATCAACGGCTGAGAACTGCGTATCCTTTGGCGGTGGTCACTTTCATGCCGCCCGAAACGGTTTTCGAGAAGCTGTTTGTGACCGGAGAGGCCGATGTAGTGGCGGAACTTTATGCACGCAATAAGGAAAAAGCACCGGTGGCGGAGGAATTGCAAGGATTGGAACGCAGGCTGGGTGAGCGGACGGGAGTGGCACCGACCGGAATCCCTTTCGAGAACCAGCTGAACATCAGTATTCTGCAAGAGAGACTTTTACTCTATAATGTTGCTTATAGTGAATTGTACAGGGAGTTGAAAACGGCTTTCAAGGAGAATAGCGTGGCAATGCTGCATTCCTACCAGCAATATTTGCCTATCAGCATAGTGGGTGAGGAGAAAACCGTGAATGAGATTTTGCAGCAGACTTTGATACAGACACGTCCCGGCAACAAGGGTGAAGTGGAATATGTTCCTTTACGGGATTTGGTAAGAATCCGTCCGGCAGAAGACTTGAAAACAATCACTGCGGGACGTAATGGAGAGTATATTCCTTTCCGTTTTTATGATGTGGAGAATGCGGAAACGCTGATGCCGGAAGTGAAGCTGGTGGCGGATGCCACGGGGGATTGGGATACCGCCTTTTCCGGCAGTTTCTTTTCAAACCGTAAGATGCTGGACGAATTGGTGGTAATCCTCTTAATCTCTATTTTGTTGATGTATTTCATTCTTGCCGCCCAGTTTGAGAGTTTTGTGCAACCTTTGATTGTGTTGCTGGAAATACCTGTGGATGTAGCATTTGCCTTGTTGCTGTTGTGGGTATGCGGGCATACGCTAAATTTGATGTCGGCTATCGGGCTGATTGTGACATGCGGCATCATTATCAACGACTCTATCCTGAAACTGGATGCAATCAATGAACTCCGGAAAGCCGGCATGCCGCTTATGGAAGCCATCCATGAGGCGGGACGGAGAAGGCTTCGCCCCATTATAATGACGTCTCTTACTACGATATTCGCGATGGTGCCTCTGTTGTTCTCTTTCGATATGGGATCTGAGTTGCAGAAACCGCTTTCCATCGCGATGATTGGCGCCATGTTTATCGGGACATTGGTCAGCCTGTTTATTATTCCGCTAATATATTGGTTTATTTATAAGAAGAAAACTGCTTGATATATGAGAAAATTGAATTTGATATTTCTGTTGAGCCTATGCTCGCTCTGCTGCTTTGCTCAACGCCGGATAACGCTGGATCTGCAACAGACTATTTCCATGGCAAATGACAGTTCGCTGGAAGCATTTCGTACTAAGAATATGTATTTGTCCGGTTATTGGGAATACCGTACTTATAAGGCAAACCGCTTGCCCAGCCTGACGTTGAACATGACTCCGGCGCAGTATAACCGGGACATTACCAAACGCTATGACTCCGAGCAGAATTTGGATGTGTATCGCAGCCAGCAGTCTTTTTACGCATATGGTAATCTGGCTGTGCGGCAAAATTTCGATTTGACCGGCGGTACGTTCTATCTGGATACGGAACTGGGGTATATGCGGAGTTTCGGCGGAAATAAGTATACTCAGTTTACGAGTGTGCCGGTACGTTTGGGATATTCGCAAAGTCTGGTGGGATACAACCCTTTCCGTTGGGAACGTAAGATTGAGCCTTTGAAATACGAGAAAGTCAAGAAAGAGTATATTTATAATGCGGAGCAGGTATCCGAACAGGCGACCACTTACTTTTTTGCGCTTGCGCAGGCGCAGGCGGAATATGATTTGGCAAAAGAAAACGCGATATCCACCGATACTTTGTATCGTATAGGGATGCAGCGCCTGAAGATAGCTTCCATCAGCCGCGCCGATTTGCTGACGCTGAAACTGGATGTGGTGAATGCGCGCAATACGTTGCAGAATGCGACCAGTGCTTTGAAGCGCGCCATGTTCTCATTGGCTTCTTTCCTGAATTTGGAGAAGAATACGGAGATAAGGGTGGAGCTTCCCAGTCGTCCGCAGGCGCTGGTCATTCCATTGGATGAGGCTTTGGCGGCTGCACAGGCCAATAATCCGGATTTTCTGGAACTTCGCCAAAATGTCCTGGAAGCCGAGCAGAAGGTGGATAGGACCAGGAAAGAGTCTCGCTTCAATGCCAGTATCAACGCAAGTGTAGGATTTAACCAGGTGGCGGAGAAACTGGGCGGGGCATATCAACATCCCATGCAGCAGGAGATGGTATCTGTCAGTGTCTCCATACCGTTGATAGACTGGGGAGTGCGGAAAGGTAAATATAATATGGCGCGTAACAATCTGAATGTTGTGAAAACCTCTGCCCGGCAGAATGAAATCAGCATTGAAGAGGAAGTGATAATGACTGTTTCCGACTTTAATGTCCAGCAGGGTATGGTGGCAAGTGCCGAGGAGGCACTCGACCTCTCCGTATTGGCTTATAATGAAACCCGCCAACGTTTTATTATCGGTAAGGCGGATATCAATAGCCTTACGCTTTCATTGAACCGTCAGCAGGAGGCGCAGCGCAATTATATTTCTGCCTTGAAAAACTACTGGTTGTACTATTATAAGATACGGAAACTGACGTTGCATGATTTTGCAACGGGGTTCTCGTTGTCGGAAAAGTTTGATTATGATAACTGAGAGAACCATGAAATCCGCTTCGTCCTTTACCGTCATCGTCACATTCGTTTGTCTGGCTTTGGTGGGTATCGCCTTGATACCGCTTCTGCCGGTCAAGTTAAATCCGTCACGTAGCCTGCCGGGCTTTACGGTGGGTTTCAACATGCCCGGAACATCATCGCGGGTTATTGAAATGGAAGTGACAAGTAAACTGGAAGCCATGTTGGCACGTATTCGGGGAGTGAAAAGGTTGAATTCCAAATCGGGTAATGGTTCGGGAAGTATCACCGTTGAACTGGATAAGCATGCGGATGTGGATGCTGTCCGTTTCGAGGCTTCCACCGTAATCCGGCAGACGTGGCCCGGATTGCCCGAAGGAGTCAGTTATCCTACTATCCGGATGAAAGTACCGGACAAGGATGCTGCCCGTCCTTTCATGTCTTTCACATTGAACGCGCCGGCAACACCGATATTGATACAACAGTATGCAGAGGAGCACATCAAACCGCAGTTGGCACAGATTGCCGGTATATATAAGGTGGAACTGAGCGGGGCAACGCCGATGGAGTGGAGGTTGGAGTATGACAGCGAACAGTTGCGTACATTGGGAGTAACTTTGTCTGATATCAGGGAAGCCGTAAGGCAATATTACCGGAAAGAATTTTTGGGCACACATAATGTGGACGCAGGGAAGGGCAAGGAGCAGTGGATACGCCTTGCTTTAGTGCCTGATGAGGTTTCTGATAGTTTTGAACCTTCCAAAATAGTAGTGACCACCACTGCGGGTAAGGTAATTCGTCTGGATGAACTGGTAACCGTGACCCATATTGAGGAGGCTCCTCAAAGTTATTACCGCATCAACGGACTGAATTCCATTTATCTGTCCGTAACGGCAGAGGAGACAGCCAATCAGTTGCAACTCAGTAGTGAAGTCATGCAAGCGATGAAAGATATCAAGGCGGTGCTTCCGGCAGGCTATGAAATACATCCAAGTTATGATGCTACCGAATACATCCGGGAGGAACTGGATAAAATCTATTTCCGCACCGGGCTGACGGTACTTATTTTATTGATATTCGTGTGGCTGATTACGCGTAAATTGAAATATCTCTTCCTGATAGTAGTTAGCTTGGTTGTGAATATAGCGGTTGCGCTTATTTTCTATTATTTCTTCGGGTTGGAGATGCAACTCTATTCGCTGGCAGGTATCACGGTGTCCTTGAACCTTATGATAGACAGCACAATCGTGATGGCGGACCATATTCTTCATCGCCGCAACCTGAAAGCTTTTATGTCTGTATTGGCGGCTACGCTTACCACGATGGGGGCATTGGTCATCATCTTTTTCCTGGACGATAAAATCAGATTGAACTTGCAGGATTTCGCGGCGGTGGTGATTATCAATCTGGCTGTATCGCTGTTGGTCTCGTTGTTCTTCGTGCCTGCCATGATAGAGAAGATTGGGTTGATAAGACATGCAAATACAATAAGGTGCAGAAGGACTTTTTTGCCATTCGGAATGAAATGGCGTATGGCGGGAGGTAGGAGGTTTATTAAACGTTTCCCGGTCTATTTTACCCGCTGTTATGCCGTGCTTATACGTTTCCTTTGCCGTTGGCGGTGGGCGGTTTGTACGTTGCTTTTGTTGGGATTTGGTCTGCCGGTCTTTTTACTTCCCGAGAAGTTGCAGGGAGAGGGGAAATGGGAGAAACTCTATAATGAAACCATTGGGTCCCACACGTATAAGGAGTCGGTGAAACCTGTTGTGGACAAAGCTTTGGGAGGTACGTTGCGCCTTTTTGTGCAGAAGGTGTATGAGGGTAGCTATTTCACACGCAATGAAGAAGTGGTGCTCTCTGCCAATGCGAACCTGCCTAACGGAAGCACGTTGGAGCAGATGAATACACTGGTGAAACGTATGGAGACTTATCTTAGTGAGTTTAAGGAAATCAAGCAGTTTCATACTTCCGTATATAGTCCCCGGCGGGCAAGTATTAGTGTATATTTTAAGAAGGAATATCAAAATAGCGGTTTCCCTTATACTTTGAAAGCCAATATGATAAGCAAGGCATTGGAATTGGGTGGCGGCAGCTGGGGCATTTACGGGCTGCAAGACCAGGGGTTCAGCAATGATGTGCGTGAGAGTGCGGGGTCTTACCGCGTAAAGATGTATGGCTACAATTACGATGAACTGTACGGATGGGCTGAGGAATTGAAAGCGAAACTTCTGACGCACCGCCGCATCAAGGAAGTACTCATAAATTCGGAGTTTTCGTGGTGGAAAGACGACTATCAGGAGTTTTACTTCAACCTGAATAGGGAACGTATGGTGCAGGAGGGAGTCAGTGCGCAACGATTGTTTGCATCGGTTCAACCTATTTTCGGCAAGAATATGGAAATCGGTTCGGTAGTGACGGAAGAAGGGACGGAAAGAATCAGGCTCTCTTCCCGGCAATCTCATGAGTATGATGTCTGGGCAATGCAGTTTTCTCCATACGGGGCGGATAACGGCAAACATTATAAACTTTCCGAAATGGCAAGCGTGGAGAAGGGGCAAATGCCGCAAGAGATAGCCAAAGAGCGTCAACAGTACCGTCTTTGCCTGCAATATGAATATATCGGTTCTAACGAAATGGGAAATAAGATCCTGGAACGCGACCTGGAAGAGTTTAATGCTATCCTGCCAATGGGGTATACCGCCGAGTCTCAGAACACTTCATGGAGTTGGGGCAAGAAAGACAATAAGCAGTACTTGTTTCTGCTGGTTGTAATAGCCATCATCTTCTTTACTACCGGTATATTGTTCAACTCTTTAAAACAGCCGCTTGCTATTATTTTTGTTATTCCCGTATCCTATATCGGAGTGTTCCTTACCTTTTATTGGTTCCGTCTGAATTTCGATCAGGGTGGTTTTGCCTCATTCGTATTGCTGTGCGGCATTACCGTAAATGCCAGCATTTATATTCTTAACGAATATAATGGCATTCGCCGTCGTTTCCCGCGTCTGGCTTCGTTGCGGGCTTATACTAAAGCATGGAATGCCAAGGTGGTGCCTATTTTTCTGACGGTAGTTTCCACGATATTGGGGTTTATCCCTTTTATGGTTGGCACTGACAAGGAAGCGTTTTGGTTTCCATTGGCAGCCGGCACCATCGGGGGATTGGTGATGTCGGTGGCAGGTATCTTTTTCTTTTTACCGGTGTTTTGCCTGAAGAGGAAGGAACTTAAAGAAAATCGTTAGCCGGGTGGTATGGTGTATATCTGAAGTTCGTTATTTCTCTCCTTCCAAATACCCTTTCTTGAACATATCAATAAAGAGGAGAAACAGGGAGAGTAGTAACGGACCGAAGATGACACCCATGAAACCGAATAACGACAGTCCGATAACCACTCCGAAGATAGTGATAAGCGGATGAATATCTGCCATCTTTTTTTGAATGATAAAGCGTATCAGGTTATCGAGTTGGGAAATGACAAGCATTCCGAATGCCACCAGTCCGATAGCCTGGAACCAGTTTCCTATTAAAGCCATGTAGACAGCTATGGGAATCCATATCAGTGCCGTGCCTACCATAGGCACAACGCTGGCAATACCGGTAAGGAAGCCGGAGAACAGAATGTTGGGGGCGCCGAATATCCAATAACCAATCATAGCCACTCCGCCTTGTATGAAGGCAAGCAGTGGTATGCCGATGGCGTTGGAACGGATAATCATGTTGATTTTGTGCACTACATCCTGTGTATTGGCTTCATTGAAAGGAAGAATTTCATTGATATATTGTTCCATTTTCTTGCCGCCTATCAACATGAAGTAGAGAACGAATACCAGTACGAACATGTTGACGGAAAAGCTGCTGATACCACCCATAAGTGTTTGTCCGATGCGGGGTAAGGATGAAATAGCGAATGACAGGCTGTCTTTGCTCAATACATTGTATCCGGTTTTGGTTTTAATGGCGGCGGCAGCCTCTTCGAACGGTGCGATGATGGCTTGCGGGTCGAGGTTGATATGTTGCAGGTTGACTACCGCCAGCCATACTACCAGTGCCAAAGGAACAAGAAAGCACAGAACGGCTTCTGCCGTAATGATAGTGGCGGCTATGCTCCGTTTCATCTTCCGCCGTTCGGTCAGATAGAACATCTGGTGCCTGACCAGAATATAGATAGTCAATGCCCCTAACAAGCCACCTAAGAAAGGGGTGATTTGCCTGAAGAGGATAATTCCCAGTCCGATGATAATGGTAATCAGCGAATATTTCCAGTATTGTTCTTTGATGCTCATAGGATTCATGGTTTCTTTAGGAAAGAAACATCCCGGGAGCCGGAAAAGTTTTTGAGAACAACGGGCTTCTGTTCAAATGTTATCCTTCGTCCAGCCAACCTTTTCCTTGCCGTACGATTTCCACTTCATCGTTGGTGCAGTCTACTATTGTGGAAACTTCTATGCCACCTATGCCGCCATCGATAACCAAGTCGACAATGCTGCCGAATTTTTCGTCAATCAGTTCGGGGTCGGTGCGGTATTCAATATCTTCGTCTTCATCGTAGGGGAGCGTGGTTGTCATGATAGGAGCGTCCAGCAGACGTGCCAGTTCTTGGATAATCGGATTGTCGGGCATGCGGATACCTACTTCCTTACGGTTGCGGAATATTTTCGGCAGACGTACCGTGCCGTTCAGGATAAACGTGAAAGCCCCCGGCAGGTTACGTTTCATTAATTTGAACGTATTGTTGTCGAATTTGGCGTACTCGCTGATGCTGCTCAGGTCATAACAGACAATGGAGAGATTGTTCTTCTTCGGGTCAATCTCTTTTAGACGGCAGATGCGTTCTATGGCACGCTCTTTCAGCCCGTGGCAACCGATGGCATACATGGTGTCGGTGGGATAGATGATAATTCCGCCATCGTTCAGGATGTCGGTTACTCGTTGTAAATCTGCCGGATTGTTATTTCTTTCATAAAGTTTCAGAAGCATGATACTGTCGGGATTAAGTTTCAGAGTATAACGCAAAAATACACAATAAGTTTCTTACAATCAAATGTGTAGGACTAAAAGTCATTTCGCTGAGCGCTTTTTCCGAAGTTCTTCTGCAAGCCGCCATTGCAGGGCTGCTTCCATCTCTTTGCCTGCTTGCATCAGGGCATCCCCGAAAAGTTCGTGGGCTCCTGCATGTTCGGGTTTCAAGGTAGTGGCTTTGTCCAGGTCGGCTATGGCACCATCGATGTCTGTGAGTTTAAGCCGCAACTTGCCGCGGTTGTACACAGCCTTGAATTCGGCAGGGCGCAGACGAACGGCACGGTTCAGGCACTCTCCGGCTTCCGCATACTGCTTTTCGTTAAAGAGAGTGATGCCTTTCCGCACCCAGGCATCCGTGTATTCGGGATACAACTCCAGTGCCTTGTCGTAATTGGCAAGGGCGGCTCGGGCATCATGCGCTTGGGTGATACATTCGTTCCCCATCAGGTAATATTCGCGGGCGTAGTCTTGCAGGCGTTTCCGTTGTTCTGCCATGTTCTGCTTCAACCGGATGTTCTCCGCTTTCAGCAGGTTGATGATATTCAATTTCTTACGGATGAGGCGCTGTACCACAGGTTTCTCTATATCGTAACGCGAGTGGATAGCTTTGAAAAACTCGTTCAGGAATGTCTCGAAGTCCCCTTGGTCGAAAGCTTTGGTCGCTGCCACATATTGCACGTCTGCCTGCGCTTGTTTCAAGGCGCGGTCAATGGCTTGGCGGTTGTTAAAGCGCTCGGCAAATCCTACGATTTCGGGACGCACGAACACATCGGCACGGCTGATAAGCTTTTTCAGCTGTATCCCTTCCAAAGATGTACATCGGCTGAGTGCCACGTATGCTTGTCCGCCGGCAAATACTCCGCCGGTAAAGTCGATGACTACCCGGCTGAATGTCAGTCCCTGGCTTTTATGCACGGTAATCGCCCAAGCCAGCCGCACCGGGTACTGGGTGAAAGTTCCTAACTCTTCTTCTTCAATCTGTTTCT
Source organism: uncultured Bacteroides sp. (assembly GCF_910578895.1). Taxonomy (GTDB): domain Bacteria; phylum Bacteroidota; class Bacteroidia; order Bacteroidales; family Bacteroidaceae; genus Bacteroides. The sequence goes on along the minus strand of NZ_CAJTSC010000004.1, from coordinate 80,106 downwards.
TCTCTTCGTTGTACTTATAGCGGATATTCCGCCACGATTCCCGTTTCACATCACACTCTTTGCCATCGTCCGTAACTACATAAAGCGTCTCTTCAATGGGGTCGAAACCGCTGACGATGCCGATTGTGCCGTTCACCCACCGGCGGTCGAAATCGTTTTTTATGAAAATAATCTGTGCGCCCGGTTTGAGTACCAGTTCTTGCGAGGTGGGAAGGCTGCTTTCGGGAAAGTCACCCATGATTTCGCCTTGAAACGTCACGGCATCACCCGGCAGTTCGGCAAGTTTCTTGTCGTTGATATAGTCCACATTGTCGCGGCGGGTGGCGAGCGTGATGTACATATCGGCTTCCGACTGTTCTATACGGGTGCCGTAACGGGTGTTGAGCAGTTGCAGGTCGGCGGCGCCCACCGTATTGCTACGTATGTGGTCCAGTACGCTGACGAATACCTTATCGGTCTGTCGGTAGACTGTCTGCAATTCAATGGAAACAAGGTCTATCTGGCCGAATACCCTTGCGGAGAAGAAATAGGGAGTAGGGTAGAAACGGTTCAGTATTTCCCGTTCATCTCCTTTGACCACCGGTTCCAATTGGAATACATCACCCACCAACAGGATTTGTTTCCCGCCGAAAGGTTCCCGCAGGTTACGGGAATAGACACGCAAGATACGGTCGACGGCATCGATGATGTCTGCCCGTACCATAGAAATCTCGTCGATGATTATCAATTCCAGTTCTTCCAATAGTTTGCGGTGCGGCTTGGTGTATTTAAAGAACTCATGGATACGTCCCCGTTGCAGGCTGAAGTTAGGGTCGTCGGGCAGGAGCGGATAAAACGGCAGTTTGAAGAAACTATGCAACGTGCTTCCGCCCGCATTGATAGCAGCAATCCCCGTAGGAGCCAGTACCACATGCTTCTTCTTGGTATGTTCGCAGATATACCGAAGGAAAGTTGATTTGCCCGTACCTGCCTTTCCCGTCAGGAAAACAGACTGGCGGGTGTACTGTATGAGGTTCAAGGCATCTTGAAACTCTTTGTTCTGTGTGTCGGGTACGAAGGACATGGGCGTTGGAGGTTCAAAAAACTATTTCGAAATGTTTCAGTGCGTTTGCTATGCCGTTATCATCGACACTTGTCGTGACATAGTCGGCTACGGACTTCACACTCTCATTGGCATTGCCCATAGCCACTCCGATGCCCGCATGGCGCAGCATACTGATGTCGTTTCCCCCATCGCCGAACGCCATTGTCTCGTCCAGGCGAATGCCGAAATGCCGGATTATTTCGTCAATGCCACGCTGTTTGGTGTTTCCTTTGGCGGTGACATCCACGAATGCCGGATGCCAGCGTCCCAGTTCGCAGTTGGGGATAGCAGGCAGTATGGATTGCTCCTCTTCGCTATTTATAAAAGGTGTCAGTTGGTAATATTCTTTGTTTGAGTGTTCCTTTCGGTAAGTTTCCGGTGCGATAGGGTCTGTTTTCAACTGATTATTGAAGATTTCCGTCACGGTTTCATTGGGCTGGTTGGCGCAGATATCATGTTCGCCCACCAATATACAGGGGATATTGCGTTCGTGGCAGAAGGCGGCCAGCGCGTCTACTTCGGCGGTAGGAATGGTACTTTTGTAGATAACGGTATCGTCCACAAAGCAATAGGCACCGTTCATGGTAATATAGCCGTCTATCAGGTTCCGTTCCTGCAAGGCAGCGAGGTTGTTGATAATGACGGGCGGACGTCCGGTAGCGATGAATATCTGTATGCCTTTGGCTTTGGCTGCTTCCAGCGCTTTGAGGGTGGAAACGGGAATTTGGTGTGTCTTAAAGCTCACCAACGTGCCGTCGATGTCAAAAAACAGCGCTTTTATCATATCTCTCTTTTTTTAATTGGTTGGCAAATTTACTTAAAAGCGAAGATATTTCGTACTTTTGCACTTGATTTTATTCATGACTTGCACCGTATGAAGTATAACTTTGATGAAGTGATTGAGCGCCGCGGCACGGACTCCGTGAAGTGGGACGGCGTAGAGAATGTATGGGGACGCAATGATTTGACCCCTTTATGGGTAGCGGATATGGATTTTCGTACGCCGCCTTTTGTAATGGATGCTTTGCGCCGCCGTCTCGACCATGAGGTGTTGGGTTATACCTTTGCCTGCGAGGAGTGGTACACCTCTATTTGTAACTGGTTGCATCGGCGCCATCAATGGGAGGTTAGGCGGGATATGCTGACGTTTGTTCCCGGTATCGTCCGCGGGCAGGCATTCGCTTTGCAGTGTTTTACCAAGCCGGGCGATAGGGTGATGGTGATGACTCCGGTGTATCATCCTTTTTTTTTGGTGACCGAGCGCTTGGGACGTGAGGTTGTCTGTTCCCCGCTTGATTTGTGTGACGGGCATTACCGGATTGATTTTGAACGTTTCTCCGAGGACATCCGTGGGTGCCGGGTACTTATTCTCTGCAATCCCCACAATCCCGGCGGACGCGTATGGACGGTAGACGAACTGCGCCGGATAGCGGACATCTGCCGGGAGAACGGGACGATGGTTATTTCCGACGAGATACATGCCGACCTCACCCTTCCCCCCTGTAAGCATCATCCTTTTGCTACGGTGTCCGAGGCTGCCGCGCAAAATTCGCTTACTTTCATGGCTCCCAGCAAGGCGTTTAATATGCCGGGATTGGGCAGTTCGTATGCCATAGCCGTCAATGAGGATATCCGTCACCGTTTCCGGGAGTTTATGGAAGCCGGAGAGTTCTGCGAAGGACACCTGTTTGCTTACATCGGTGCTGCGGCTGCTTATACGCATGGCGAGGAGTGGTTGGAGCAGATGCTCGAGTATGTGCAGGGTAATATTGACTTTACGGAACATTACCTGAAAGAACATGTACCGGGCATTGGCATGATACGCCCGCAAGCCTCTTATCTCATTTTTCTGGATTGTCGCGGACTGGGGTTACCGCAAGAAGAGTTGGTAAGGTTCTTTGTGGAAAAAGCCCGTTTGGCACTGAATGATGGAACGATGTTCGGCAAGCCGGGCGAAGGCTTTATGCGGTTGAATGTAGGCTGTCCGCGCCCCATATTGCAAAAAGCCTTGCAACAGTTGTCAGCAGCACTCGGCTGACTTTTCCTTTCATTTAAGTTTTTTATTTATCCCATAATTCAAAATTCATCATTCAAAATTATCCCCCCCCTTCCCTTTCATGTTGATTCCTTTGTTCATCTTCAACTAAAGTCTTTAGTTTTGTTTAACTAAAATAATTAGTTTTACAACTAAAAAGTTTAGTTCTTTGCAGAAAAGAGATAAGGACAATGAAAGGACTGACTGTAAAAGAAGAAGAAATCATGGGCTTTTTCTGGAAGAAAGGGCCGTTGTTTGTAAAAGAGATGCTGGCGTTCTATGAAGATCCCAAGCCGCACTTCAATACACTTTCGACCATTGTGAGAGGGTTGGAGGATAAAGGATTCCTGCAACACAATACGTTTGGCAATACTTACCAATACTATGCCGTGGTGAGCGAGGCGGATTTCCGGAAGGGGACATTGAAGAATGTAATCAGCAAATACTTCAACAACTCCTACCTGAGCGCGGTATCATCGCTGGTGAATGAGGAGGAACTCTCGCTGGACGACTTGAGGCAACTGATACAAGACGTGGAAAAAGGAAAATCTTCGAGATAACAACCGTTGTTGATACACATATATTCTTATGGGCACGCTATTTGTTTATATACTTAAATCATCTGTCTGCTTGGCGGTGTTCTATCTGTTTTACCGGTTGCTGCTGAGCCGTGAGACGTTTCATCGATTCAACCGCATTGCGCTGTTAGGCATCTTGTCGTTCTCTTGCCTGCTACCGTTGGTGGAGGTCAGCGTGGAGCGTCCGGCAGAAGTGCATCAGACGATGATGACGTGGGAGCAATGGCTGTTGCCGGCGGATGTGACGGATGCTTCGGAGCATGTAACGCAGGTTCAGGAACCTGCGATGGTGTGGATGCAAGTGTTGTTGCTTGTTTATCTGGCGGGTATTGTGTTCTTTGTTTTCCGCCATTTCTATTCGTTGTTGCGGTTGGTGTCATTGCTGAAGTGTGGCAGGGCGGGAAAAATCGGTGATTATGTAGCAACGGCGGACAGGGCTGTCCTGATTATCCATGAGCGGGAAATAGCTCCGTTCAGTTGGATGAGGTATATCGCCATTTCGCGGAAAGATTTAGAGGAAAATGGAAGGGAGATACTTATTCATGAGTTGGCACATATCCGTAATCGCCATTCGTGGGATTTGCTGGCAACGGATGTCTGCATCTTCTTCCAATGGTTCAATCCGGCGGCGTGGCTATTGAAACAGGAATTGCAGAATATCCATGAATACGAAGCCGATGAAACGGTCATCAACGAGGGAGTGAACGCAAAGCAATATCAATTATTATTAATAAAAAAAGCCGTTGGCACAAGGCTCTACTCTATGGCCAACAGCTTTAATCACAGTAAACTTAAAAAACGTATCACTATGATGTTAAAAGAAAAATCAAGTCCGTGGGCACGTTTGAAGTATCTTTATGTACTTCCGGTAGCTGCTATTGCAGTAACAGCTTTTGCCCGTCCCGAAGTCTCTAATGCAACGGAAGAGATTTCCAGAATGTCGGATGCGCTCGGAAGAGAGCAAGTAAACTCACTTTTCTCTCGCTTCCACGACATTTCAGCCGTCAAAGTTAATGATTTAACGGCAATTGTAGAAACAAAAGTTGCAGAAAGTGTCGGGCAACCGCTGCCAAGAGATACTGTAAAGCAGAAAGGTAAGGCAGAGCAACATGCGGAAAAAACGAAAGTGGTAAGTGTGAAAGGCAAAGAGCCTGTACAGCAGTTGGATGAAATGGTGGTAGTGGGCTATGCCTCTAAAGTCGGTGAGGAAGACGACCCGGTATCCGAGATGGTGGATCAGATGCCATCATTCCCCGGAGGAATACGTGCATTGATGGAATACCTGGCAACGAACATGCGTTATCCGGTAGAAGCACAGAAGAACAAGATACAGGGCAGGGTGATTGTCGGTTTCATTGTCGGCAAGACGGGTGATGTCAGGAAGGCGCATGTTCTTCATGGTGTAGACCCGGATTTGGATGCGGAAGCTGTTCGTGTGATAGAGTCGCTGCCAAAATGGACACCGGGAATGTTACGCGGAAAGGCTGTAGCTGTGAAGTACACGATGCCGGTTACGTTCAGACTGACGGCTGATACTCCCGACTCGAAGCCGACTGATGCTTCCGGGGCACTTGATAAAGGGATGTTCCTCTCTTTCAAAGAAGGTAAACAGCCGCTTTGCCTTGTAGACGGCAAGGAAGTGGATTTTGCAATAATGCGTGCCTTGAAACCGGAAAGCATAGAGCATATAAAGGTAGTAAGTGACAAGGCTACGTTGGACAAGGAGTATGGTGAGAAAGGTAAGAACGGGGTTCTGCTCATCCAACTGAAAAAGCAGGATAGACCGCATCCCGATAAGAGTACCGACTTTACTGATACAGAGGATGTAGATATATATGTGGACGGGGTAAAAGTGGATACGAAGGGTAAAAAATTGGAAGAGTACATTCCTGCCGATAAGATTGGTCAGGTCCGAGTAGACAAGACGCCGGGACAGAGAAAGGCAATTTACATTATTACGAAGAAATAGGCAAGGAGAGATAGTGAGGTACTTTGGTTGGGCAGGATGTGTCGAAACCATGGAAAGCTTACATAATCACATTATCTTTTAGACACAGATGACACGGATAACGCAGATGAATTGAGAAAAAATTCTGCGTTATCCGTGTCATCTGTGTCTAAAAGATAGTGTATAAGTTGTTTTTTTTGTTTTATAAGTATCTACTAACAGAGTGAATTTTTATCTTTGCCTGACAAACGATAAAATACTTTATACATGAAACACAAACTGATTATCGGCATTTCCGCCCTATGCTTGGGACTCATCGGGAATGTACAGGCGCAAAACAAGAAAATGTATCAGAAAGGTTGGATTGATTTCAACAAGAACGGGGTGAAGGACATTTACGAGGACCCTTCGCAACCTGTTGAGAAACGGGTAGCCGACCTGCTTTCACAAATGTCGGTGGAAGAGAAAACCTGCCAGTTGGCAACCCTTTACGGCTACGGTCGTGTGCTGAAAGACTCCCTGCCTACTGCCGGCTGGAAGAACGAGATATGGAAAGACGGTATTGCAAATATTGACGAGATGCTGAACGGCGTAGGAAAGAAAGCCGGTCGTGTGCCCGGTCTGTTATACCCTTTCAGCAACCATGCCGAGGCGATAAATACCGTACAACGCTGGTTTGTGGAGGAGACCCGCCTGGGTATTCCCGTTGACTTCTCCAACGAGGGCATTCACGGGTTGAACCATACGAAAGCCACTCCGTTGCCTGCTCCTATCGCCATAGGAAGTACGTGGAACAAGGAGTTGGTTCATCGTGCCGGTGTCATTGCCGGACAGGAAGCCAAAGCGTTGGGATACACCAATGTATATGCTCCGATACTGGATGTTGTGCGTGACCCGCGTTGGGGACGTACATTGGAGTGCTACGGAGAAGACCCCTATCTGATAGCTGCCTTGGGGACGGAAATGGTGAACGGCATTCAGGAACAGGGAGTAGCTGCTACGTTGAAACATTATGCAGTCTACAGCGTGCCTAAAGGTGGGCGCGACGGACATTGCCGCACTGACCCGCATGTGGCTCCGCGCGAGTTGCACGAACTTTTCCTCTATCCCTTTAAGAAAGTCATTCAGAACTCGCACCCTATGGGAGTGATGAGCAGTTATAACGATTGGGACGGCGTGCCCGTGTCTGCCAGTTACTATTTCCTTACGGAGTTGTTGCGCGAGGAGTACGGCTTCGACGGTTATGTGGTGAGCGATAGCGAGGCTGTGGAGTTTGTACAGTCCAAACACCGGGTGGCGGAAACTTACGATGAGGCTGTACGCCAGGTGCTGGAAGCCGGCTTGAATGTGCGCACCCACTTTACACCGCCTTCCGATTTCATCCTGCCTGTCCGCCGCCTGCTGGAAGAGAAGAAAATTTCAATGGCTACGATAGACAAGCGCGTGTCGGAAGTGCTGCGGGTGAAATTCCGCCTGGGACTATTTGACCAACCCTACGTGACGGATACAAAAGCTGCCGACAAGGTAGGCGGGGTAGACCGGAACATGGATTTTGTGAAGAAGATGCAGCAACAGGCTCTTGTTCTTCTGAAGAATGAGAATAACATCCTTCCGCTGGATAAGCAACGGATAAAGAAAGTATTGGTGACCGGTCCGTTGGCGGATGAGGATAATTTCATGACCAGTCGTTATGGTCCCAACAGATTGGAGACGGTGACCGTGCTTGCCGGTTTGCGCAACTATCTGAAAGGCGTTGCCGAAGTGGATTATGCCAAAGGTTGCGACATTGTAGATGCCGGTTGGCCTGCTACGGAGGTACTGCCCGTTCCTATAAACGAGCAAGAGAAACAGGGCATTGCCGAGGCAGTGGCAAAAGCCGGTGAGAGTGATGTCGTGATTGCCGTGCTGGGGGAGGATGAATACCGTACGGGTGAAAGCCGTTCGCGCACGTCACTCGATTTGCCGGGGCGCCAGCAACAATTGCTTGAAGCTTTGCATGCCACAGGAAAACCGGTGATACTGGTGCTGGTAAACGGTCAGCCGCTCACGATTAATTGGGCAAATGCTTATATCCCTGCTATCTTGGAGTCGTGGTTTCCCGGTTGCCAGGGTGGAACGGTGATTGCGGAGACCCTGTTCGGCGAGCATAATCCGGGCGGCAAACTGACGGTTACTTTCCCGAAGAGCGTAGGACAGATTGAGTTGAACTTTCCCTTTAAACCCGGTTCGCACGGCAGACAGCCGAAGTCTGGTCCCAACGGTTCGGGGGCGACACGCGTGCTGGGCGAACTCTATCCCTTCGGTTTCGGCTTGAGTTATACGACTTTTGCTTACTCCGGTTTGGAAGTATCTCCACTGAAACAGCGTACACAAGGAGAATACACGGTTAAGGTCAATGTGACAAACACGGGAAAACGTGCGGGCGACGAGGTGGTACAACTGTATGTGCGCGATAAGGTGAGTAGCGTTATTACGTACGACTCGCAGTTACGTGGTTTTGAGCGGGTATCTCTTCAACCGGGTGAGACCAGGCAGGTTACATTCTCCTTGAAGCCGGAAGACTTGCAACTGCTGGACCGCAACATGAACTGGACGGTAGAGCCGGGCGAGTTTGAAGTGATGATAGGCGCTTCCAGCCAAGACATAAGGCTGAGGCAGACGATAACGGCTTTGCCTTGACGGTAATGAAACCCCATTAGGCATAGTCTGTCATTATGCTGATTAGTAGTCGGTGTTTAACTGTGAACGGAGATACGTAAGTATCTCCGTTTCTTGTTCCGGATGAAACCAGCGTATTTCCTCGTCCCGTTTGAACCACGTCATCTGTTTGCGGGAGTAGATGCGGGAGTTCTGTTGGATTTTCTCAATGGCAAAGGGCAGCGTCCATTCGCCGTCGAGGTAGTTGAATATTTCCTTATAGCCTACGGTGTTCAGTGAGTTGAGCGCCCGATGCGGGTAGACGCTACGGGCTTCTTCCACCAGCCCGTCTGCTATCATTTGCTCCACACGTTGGTTGATGCGGGCGTATAGCTCTTTGCGGTCGCGTGTCAGTCCTATCTTAATAATATGGAAAGGGCGTTCCTTCTTTTGCTGTGTACGGAAAGAGGTATAGGTCTTGCCTGTCATGTAGCAGATTTCCAGTGCATGCACTACCCGTTTATGGTTCTTCAGGTCTACAATCCTGTAATACTCCGGGTCCAGCAACTTCAGTTCGGCACACAGGTTGTCCAGCCCTTCCGTCTCATATTTGTGCAGCATAAGCCGGCGGGTTTCGGCATCTACAGTGGGGATGTCGTCAATGCCTTTGCATACGGCATCCACGTACATCATGGAACCGCCTGCCAGAAGCACAACCTCATGCCGGGCATAGAGTTTCTCAAGAAGTTGTAGTACTTCGGCTTCATATTGGGCGGCGCTGTAATAGTCGGTCAGTTGCAGGGTGCCGACAAAGTAATGCCGTACCCGTTGCAATTGTTTCGGGGTAGGCGCCGCCGTACCGATTTTCAGTTCGGCATACAGTTGCCGTGAGTCGGCGGAAACGATACATGTCCGGAAATGTTCTGCCAGCCGCAGGCTGAGTTCTGTCTTACCCACTCCCGTAGGGCCTATAAGTACTATCAATGTTTTCATGAGGTCGTAATAACATAATTCGGGCGAAAAACAGTTGCATCCTTTGAAACGAATGTATCCTCACAGGACATTTCAGTATCATTGGAGCAAATTGTTATTCGCCCGAGCCGGTTTATCAGAATTTGTCTTCTTCGTAAGCAATATCGGCAGCACCGTCGTCCAAGCCGCCGAAACCTTCTTTGTCGAAGTCTTCCATATCAAAGTCCTGGTCGCCGTAGAAGCTTTCGTCCAAATCGAGCGAGCCGCCGGCAGCAGCCATTTCTTCGAAGTCGATGGTCTGTTTAGGAGCATCACCGGCTTTCTTGGTGCATTTTGCTCCGCTCATATTCTTACCGGTGATGATTTCGGAGAGTTCGATGAAGAAACACCTTTCTGTCATGTAGTCGAACACGTACAGCAGTTTTTGCTTCTCGTCTTCTACCAACTCGCTGATCGGGGTGTCTTTCATTACCCAACTGTCTATCTCCGGATTGTCGTCCATCTCTTCGAGAGTGACTTCTTTTTCCTTTTCCCAATCATCGTCACAGATGAAGAAAGAGGTCATTTGGTCGTTGGCATAACCTGCCGATTTCAGGATAGCTTCGTGGAAGTCATAGAAAGTGGCTTCCGGATCAATCTGTATTTCTCTGATGAAGTCGTCCACTTCATCGGAGATGAGGGTGAATCTGTATATCATGATGAACTGTAATTTATGAGTTTGGAGTTATGAGTTTTTAGATTTCAGATTTTAGATTTCTGATTTCAGACGTTACTTAATAGGTAACAACTCTAAACTCTGAAATCTAAAAACTATTTCATTTTCCTGCCGGAATGATACCGCGCGCCGACTCGCGTATAAAGTTTACGATATAGCTGATTTCGGGCGTCATTTCCATTTCACTTTCAATCTTCTTCAAAGCATCCGTATTGTTCAGTCCGCTTTGATAGATGATACGGTAAGCGTTATGGATGGATTCGATGGTTTCGTTGGAGAACCCCCGGCGGCGCAATCCCACGAGGTTGAGCCCTGCATAGCAGATAGGTTCCCGTCCGGCTATGATATACGGCGGTATGTCTTTACTGAAACGGCATCCACCCTGTATCATACCGAACCCGCCTACGCGGCAGAACTGGTGCATCAGCACGTTGGCACTGATAATGGAGTTGTCGTCTATTATAATTTCACCTGCCATTTTGGTGGAGTTACCGATGATACAACCGTTCCCGATGATGGCATCGTGCGCCACATGCACACTCTCCATCAACAGGTTGTTGCTGCCCACCACTGTTTTTCCTTTGGCAGCCGTACCCCGGTTGATTGTCACATTCTCGCGGATGGTGTTGTTGTCGCCTATCTCGGCGGTAGTCTCTTCTCCCCTGAACTTCAAATCTTGCGGCACGGCACCGATTACGGCTCCGGGAAAGATTGTGTTCCCATTGCCGATGCGCGACCCGTACAGAATGTTGACGTTCGCCATAATCTTGTTGTTATTACCGATTACCACATTCTTGTCAATGAAGACAAAAGGAGCAATCTCTACGTTTTCCCCGATTTGTGCTTCGGGGTGGATATATGTTAAGGGACTTATCATGTTAATTATTTATGATTTTAGATTTTAGATTTGGCACCGTACTGTGGCGGAGCAATCATAAATCTTAAATTTGAAATCTTATCACTTATTTTTTACTATCTGCGCCATAAACTCAGCCTCGCACACCACTTTTTCGCCTACAAACACATAGCCTTTCATCGTAGAAATGCCGCGACGGATAGGGGCCATCAGTTCGACACGGAAAATCAGCGTATCTCCCGGCACTACTTTCTGGCGGAACTTAACGCCGTCTATCTTCATGAAGTAGGTGGAGTAGCGTTCAGGTTCGTCCACGGAGTTCAGTACAAGCAGGCCTCCTGTCTGTGCCATTGCCTCTACCTGCAACACGCCGGGCATCACCGGTTCTTGCGGGAAGTGCCCCTGGAAGAAAGGCTCGTTGGCGGTTACGTTCTTCACGCCTACGATGTAGTTGGCACCTATCTCAATTACTTTGTCTACCAGTTGGAACGGATAGCGGTGCGGCAACAGTTCGCGGATGCGGTTTACATCCATAATCGGCTCGCGGTTGCAGTCGTATGTAGGAGCCTGTATCTCGTGCAGGCGGATTTCCTTGCGCATCTGGCGAGCAAACTTATTGTTGATGGTGTGTCCCGGACGTGTGGCGATGATACGACCTTTGATGGGCTTGCCAATCAATGCCAGGTCGCCGATGACGTCCAGCAACTTATGGCGGGCACATTCGTTGGGCCATACCAGTGGCTTATGGTTGATGTAACCCAACTGCTTGGCATCCATGTGCGCCACACCCATTACGTCGGCAAGTTTGTCATAGGCATCCTGCGGCATTTCGCGTTCGTAGATGACGATGGCATTGTCCAAATCACCTCCTTTGATGAGTCCGGCTTGCAGCAACGGCTCTATCTCGCGTACGAATACAAATGTGCGGCTTGCAGCTACTTCGTCCTTGAATTTTGTCATATCTTCCAAGGTGGCAAATTGGTTGGGGATGATGGTAGAGTCGTAAGATACCAACACGTTCAGGCTGAAGTTCTCATCGGGCAATACGATGATGGACGAACCGGTAGTCTCGTCGCGGAATTCAATCTTCGACTTGATGATATAGAAATCCTTTACGGCACTCTGCTCTACGGTGCCCACACGTTCTATCTCGTTGACATAATATTGAGCGCTTCCGTCCAGGATGGGAAATTCCGGACCGTTTACCTGAATAAGGCAGTTGTCTATGCCCAGGGCATAAAGCGCAGCCATACCATGCTCTATGGTACTGACCTTCACTCCGTTTTTGGAAAGTACGGTGCCGCGTGTCGTTTCGGTCACATTGTCGGCAACGGCATCGATAACGGGCTCTCCTTCGAGGTCGATACGCTGAATCTTATATCCGTGGTTGTCCGGAGCCGGGTTGAAAGTAACGGTCAGGTCAAGTCCTGTATGAAGGCCTTTCCCACTGAGCGAAAAGCTGTCTTTCAGAGTCTTTTGTTTCAACATTGGTTACTTATTTAATTGTTTCTTTAATTCGTCAAGTTCTTTGCGGAGCGCGTTCAGTTCGAAGTACATATCCGGCAACTTGCGGAATACTGCCTGCGCCTTGAAGTAAGGCTTTATCTCCATAGGCGGCGTGCCTATCAACGCACTGCCCTCCTTGATGTTGCCGGGAACGCCCGACTGTGCACCCAGGTTTACTTTGTTTCCGATGTGGATGTGTCCGGCTATGCCCACCTGACCGCCGAACATGCACCATTCGCCTATCTTGGTAGAACCGGCAATGCCCACCTGGGCGGCCATTACCGTGTGCGAACCGATTTCGTCGTTGTGTGCCACTTGCACCAGGTTGTCCAGTTTCACACCGCTGTGCACGATGGTCGCTCCCATTGTGGCACGGTCTACGCACGTATTGGCACCAATCTCCACGTTGTCCTCCAGTATGGTGATACCGATTTGGGGGATTTTCTCATAACCCTCGGGGGTCGGAGCGAAACCGAACCCGTCCGCGCCAATCACGCAGCCGGCATGCAGGATGCAACGGTTACCCACGCGGCAATCGTGATAGATGGTGGCGTTGGCATAAATGATGCAGTCGCTGCCTACTTTGGCACCGCTTCCGATGGTGGCATGCGGATGGATTACCGTGTTGTCTCCCACTTCTGCGTATTCTCCGATGCAGGCGAAAGGTGCGATGTAAACATCTTTGCCTATTTTTGCCGTCTCGGCAACGTATGCCCGCGGGTCGATGCCCGTACGCTTCGGCTTGCTTTGTTCATAAAGGTTCAGCAGTTTGGCAAGACTTTCGTAAGCATTGTCTACCTTAATCATTGTGGCTTTCACCTCCTGTTCGGGAGTGAAATCCTTGTTCACCAAAACGATGCTCGATTGGGTTTCGTACAGATAAGGTATGTATTTAGGGTTGGACAGGAAAGAGATTGCTCCCGGTATTCCCTCCTCAATTTTGGCGAAGGTGTGTACGGTTGCATTCTCGTCTCCAACGATTTCTCCCTGGATAAATGTTGCAATTTGTTTAGCAGAGAACTCCATGTCTTATTGTTGTTAGATGGTTTCAAAACACAAATAACGGACTTTTTTTTTATATATCCTTGTCCTGCGATGAATATTTTATACTTATCTATGCAGACGCTGGTAACATAAGTAGTATTTTTTTACTTTCTTTGACAGCAGGGATATGTTGAGCATGTCCGATGCTTCGGCTATATTTTTGGTGGAACCGTCGTTGTACAGGATGGTGATACTGTCGTCCGCCGGGTCGTACATGTTCTTTTCAATGCCGGGCGTGGAAATGAAATATCCGGCTTCGGACGGGGAGATGTCCAGTTGCCTGCCTATCTGCAAGGTTATCTCTTTTTTCCGCTCCTCTCCGAAAGGCTCGGTAGAGATTTCCACTTTGAAGATGTTACGGTTTATCATGCCCAGGCTGAGCGTGGACAGCACTTTGTCCGCATGCGTGCTCCATACCTTCAGGGATGTCCACAGGTCGTTGTCGTCCAGCCGGATGAAGTTTTCCAAACATTCCGGATTGGCGTAGAAAGTCTCCCGGTTGATGTCATTGTACAGAAAGAATTTCAACGCGGGCGAGGCAAACAGGTCCACGCCCTGTCCGGCAAGTTCCTTGGCACGCAGCAGCGTGCTGATGAGCATTCTCTCGTATGCCACCGAAGTCTTGTGCAGATACACTTGCCAATACATCAGGCGGCGTGCGGTGAGGAAGTTTTCGATGGAATAGATGCCTTTGGACTCTACCACCAGATGGTCGTCCTTTACATCGAGCATTTTGATGATGCGCGCCGAGCCGATGTTGCCTTCCGTCACTCCCGTATAGAAACTGTCGCGGCGCAGGTAGTCAAGACGGTCCATGTCCAGTTGTCCGCTTACCAGCTGGTGCAGGAATCGTTTGGGATATTCGTCCTTGAATATGCGGATGGCAAGTGCCAGTTGCCCGTTCATCTCTTTGTTGATGCGCTCCATCAGCATCAGGGAGATATCCTCGTGCGAGACACCCTTTACGATGGTGTCTTCAAGCACGTGCGAGAAAGGACCGTGCCCGATGTCGTGCATCAGGATGGCGGCCTGCACGGCTTCCGCTTCGCTGTCGAAGATGAAGTTGCCTTTGGCTGTGAGTTGCTGGATGGCCTCGCTCATGAGGTGGAAAGCGCCCAGCGAGTGCTGGAACCGGGTGTGTTGCGCGCCGGGATAGACCACGGACGACAGCCCCAACTGCCTGATGCGCGTAAGGCGTTGCAACAGCGGGTGGCGCACGATGTCATAGAGCAACCCTTTCGGTATGTTGATGAACCCGAACACCGGGTCGTTGATGATTTTGCGTTCGTAGAGCATGGGCAAGTGTTTGATACTTTACTTTATACAGGTCAGGCAGAGACGGTAGCACAAGTGGTTGGCTGCACGGCTCTGCCCGACTGTGGTTATGTTATGGATTGTTCCGGTCAAAGTATCGCTTTCAGCTGTTCCGCCATCTGTGCCTGCACTTCTTGTGCGGCTTTGCGGCTGGCGGCGGCAAAGTTCTCGGTCTTGTCCACGTAGATGATGCCGCGGCTGGAGTTGACAATCAGTCCGCAGGTCTTGTTCATACCGTATTTGCAGACTTCTTCCAGCGAACCGCCTTGTGCGCCTACACCGGGCACCAGGAGGAAGTGGTTGGGGACAATCTTGCGGATATCCTCGAAAGCGCGTCCCTGGGTGGCGCCTACCACGTACATCATCTGTTCGTCGCTTGCCCACTCCTGGCTCTTGCGCAGCACTTTCTCGAAGAGGCGTTCGCCCTGCGGGTCTTCCGTCAGCTGGAAGTCGTGCGAACCTTTGTTGCTGGTCAGCGCAAGCAGGATAACCCATTTGCCTTCGTAGGTGAGGAACGGGGTGACGCTGTCTTCGCCCATGTAGGGAGCCACGGTCACGGAGTCGATGTCCAGTTCTTCAAAGAATGTGCGGGCATACATGGCAGAGGTGTTGCCGATGTCGCCGCGCTTGGCATCGGCGATGATGAACTGGTCGGGATAATTCTGCTTGATGTAGTTCACGGTCTTTTCAAAGGCAATCCAACCTTTCACGCCCATGCTCTCGTAAAAAGCGAGGTTCGGTTTGTAGGCGATGCAGAGATCCGCCGTTGCGTCGATGATTACTTTGTTGAAGGCGAAGATGGGGTCTTCTTCCTTCAGCAGATGTTCCGGAATCTTCTTGATATCCGTGTCCAGACCTACGCAGAGAAATGATTTCTTGCGCTTTATATTCTCAAAGAGTTGCTGTTTGTTCATATCGATGGAATTTATTGATTTATGATTTTCAGATTTCTGTCGGTTGTTATCTCTTCAGATGGATGCCGCTGAAGTTCAATGTGGCAGAGTGTTTTTTGGCAGGGTCGCCGGTATTCAAATGGAAGCGGGTCAGCACGAACTTGTTTCCCGCACGGTTACAACGAAGCGTTTGCGGTGTAAGGTTGTGCTGTTTATCCCATTCAAGCAGATCTTGCAGTGCTACGTAGGCGGTGTCCGGCGTTTCTTTGACATCATCGGTGGGCAAGGCGAAAGCAATGGTGCCCGCTTTTATTGCCTGCAAGTCGAAGATGTACATCGTATCGTCATACAGCATCACCCTTGTATAGGTACCGGAGATATCCAACGGGTTTACTCTCTTGGTGAGTAGGTTGCGGTAGTACGTTTTCTTCAAGCCGATGGTGTCGCCATCCTCTCCTGCTACAATCACTGTGTCCTCAACAACGGCTTCTTCCTTTATTATGTATCTTTTTGCTGTCCAATAGTTGACGTCCTTGTCCACTAAGCGATAGATGCTTTGGTCGCAATAGAAGTCTTCCAGTTTTTTTAACCGGCTGTTCACTGCCAATGCCTCTTTTTCGGGCAGTGTCTTCAGCCAGTCGAGGTATTGCTCGTTGTTCATGGGCAACGTATCTTTGTAGGTACTTGTCATCGTGGCTTCCACCTCTTTTAATAAGTAGTTGCGTGAGATGCTGACATAATTCACCGGCAGTACCGACGTCAACAGGAAGATAACGGCAAACGAAATGGGTATCCAGTTGATGCGCCGCGCCTTTGTGACGAACAGCCCGATGCAGACGATGTAGAACCAGCCGTTGAGCGTGGCGAGGTAGAGACGGTTGAGGGTGATGCCGTAATCGTTGAACCGGCGTACGATGCCTACGGTCATCAGCAGCAACAGCGGCAGTATCAGTACGGGCATCCAGCGGGCAACCCAATTGTCGAACCGCTTACTTTCCTTGAACCGAGTGGGATATAGCCCGAATTCGATGGCGATGCACATCGTCATCAATGTCACGACCAGCCACGACACCCAACCTGTGGGCAACTCCCAACGGATGAGGATGCGGGTGGCATAGACGTAGAGTACTGCCAGGTATCCGGCTGTGAGCGGCAGGAACAGGTAGTGCAGGATGCCGTTCAGAAATTCCGAGGAGTGCGGTTCGCGGTCATACTTTTTGACTCCTTGCGGCAACAGTCCGAGAAATAGCGTCAGGGCAAGTGCTATGGTACACAGGAAATAGATGTATATATAGCACTCTTTGCTGATGTGGATGCCGAACAACTGGTGCAGCGAGAAGAGCAGCAAGCAGGTGCCTGCGCATAGGATAAACCCTATCAGCTGTGTGACGATGTACGAGGAAACGGTGCTCAGCGCAAAGTTCCAGCTGGCAATGTCGTTTTTCTCGCGCAGAAACGAAAGGAAGAATACGGACAGCCCTACGGCAAGGATGACCGCCGCGTGGGCGATGCCGATTTCAATCCACGAATGTCCGGGGCTGCACTGATGATAGAGAATGAAAGCATCGGCTATGAGCAGGGTGTGCGCGGCAAGTTGCACGCCAATCTTCCACAGGCGGCGTTTCACCTCTTCGCTCCATAGGTGGAGCGTAAGTGAGAGCACGATGCCTACCGACAGGTAGTAGCCGATGACGAACAGTAGCCGGTCTTCCCCTTTCCAGTTGGTTGCTGTCAGGCGGATGAGGTAAGCGGTGAATACGAAAATGAAAGCCACCGCAACCGGGAAGCGCTTCAGGCAGTTCCGGAATGCCGTGATGGCTGTGTGGAATGCCTTTCCTACTGATAATCCGTTCATGACTTTAAGAGTTTAAGATTTCAGATTTTAGATTTCAGGAACCAGGCTTTCAGGCTGGTGGTGCGTTAGTGCCGTAAGGCAATTCCGGATTAGTCGGAACTTTCAGCCCGTACGGCAATAAGAAATCTAAAATCAGAAATCAGGAATATTCTACAGTTCGCTTTCTTTCAGCCTTTCCGCATTTTCTGCAACAATCAGGTGGTCGATGCAGTCCTGGATGTCGCCGTCCATAAAGGCGGCAAGGTTGTAGATGGTATAGTTGATGCGGTGGTCAGTGATGCGTCCCTGCGGATAGTTGTAGGTACGTATCTTGGCAGAGCGGTCGCCGGTGCTGACCATTGTCTTGCGTTTGGAGGCGATATCGTCGATGTATTTCTGATGCTCTTTGTCATAAATAAAGGTACGCAGGCGCGAGAGGGCACGCTCTTTGTTCTTCGGCTGATCGCGCGTTTCGGTACATTCGATGAGGATTTCCTCCACCACTCCCGTGTTCGGGTTCTTCCAGTTGTAGCGCAGGCGCACACCCGATTCCACTTTGTTTACATTCTGGCCGCCTGCACCGCCGCTTCGGAAAGTATCCCATTTGATTTCGCCTTCGTTGATGACCACGTCAAACTCTTCGGCTTCGGGAAGCACGGCTACGGATGCGGCAGAGGTATGCACGCGTCCTTGCGTTTCGGTGGCGGGCACACGCTGCACGCGGTGCACGCCCGATTCGTATTTCAGCGTGCCGTATACGTTGTCGCCCGTTACGGAACAGATGATTTCCTTGAAACCGCCGGCGGCACCTTCGTTGGCACTGGATATGTCGAGCCGCCAGCCTTTCGCCTCGCAATATTTGGTGTACATGCGGAAGAGGTCGCCTGCAAAGATGGCGGCTTCGTCTCCGCCTGCGCCGCCACGGATTTCAAGAATGGCATTGCGGCTGTCCTGCGGGTCGGCAGGCACAAGCAGCAGTTTAATCTCTTCTTCCAGTTCCGGCTGGCGCGTCTGGCAGGCATCCAACTCTTCACGTGCCATTTCACGCATTTCGGGGTCTGTTTCGTTGGCGATGATTTCTTTCGCCTCTTCGATGCCGCTCAATACTTGCATGTACTCCTTGCGGGCATCCATCAGGTCGCCCAGTTCTTTGTACTCTTTGGTGAGTTTGACGTAACGCTTTTGGTCGGCAATCACCGCCGGGTCTGTAATCAGCGTGGAGACTTCCTCGAAGCGTGCCACAAGTCCGTCCAGCTTTTCTAATATAGTGTTGTTGTCTGCCATATCTTCTATTCAGCCAATTTCATGCTCCCTTTCATACAAGGCGGTTAGTATTTGAACTCTCCGAATTCACTCTTTATTATAAGCTCCTTCTTGTCGCTCTCTTCGATGCGTCCCACAATCTGCGCATCGATACCGAAGCTCTTGCTGATGGCAATCACCTCTTCGGCATGTTCGGGCGAGAGATACACTTCCAGGCGATGGCCCATATTGAACACCTTGTACATTTCGCTCCAGTCCGTATCGCTTTGTTCCTTGATGGTCTTGAACAGGGGCGGTACGGGGAAGAGGTTGTCTTTGATGACGCGGCAGTTGTCGCCTACGAAGTGCAGCACCTTGGTCTGTGCGCCGCCGGAGCAGTGCACCATGCCGTGGATTTCGGGACGAAGTGCATCAAGCAACTTCTTCACTACCGGAGCGTAGGTGCGTGTGGGGGAGAGGACGAGCTTTCCGGCATCCAGCGGACTGCCTTCCACACTGTCCGTCAGTTTCAGCCCGCCGCTGTATACCAGTTCGTCGGGCACGGCTTTGTCGTAGCTTTCCGGATATTTTTCTGCCAGATATTTGGCGAACACATCGTGGCGGGCACTGGTAAGGCCGTTGCTGCCCATGCCGCCGTTGTACTCTTTCTCGTAGGTGGCTTGCCCGCAAGAGGAGAGGCCTACAATCACATCGCCCGGACGGATATTGGCATTGTCGATAACGTCCGAACGTTTCATGCGGCAAGTCACCGTAGAGTCTACGATAATGGTGCGTACCAGGTCGCCCACATCGGCAGTCTCGCCGCCGGTGGCATATACGCCTACACCCATTTCGCGCAGTTCGGCAAGAAGCTCGTCCGTGCCGTTGATGATGGCGGAAATCACTTCTCCGGGAATGAGCAGTTTGTTGCGTCCGATGGTGCTTGACACCAGGATGTTGTCTACCGCACCTACGCAAAGCAGGTCGTCGATGTTCATAATCAGCGCGTCCTGTGCGATGCCTTTCCATACGGAGAGGTCACCGGTCTCTTTCCAGTACATGTATGCCAGACTGGATTTTGTGCCTGCGCCGTCGGCGTGCATGATGTTGCAATACTCAGGGTCACCACCCAGGATGTCGGGGATGATTTTGCAGAAAGCCTGCGGGAAAATACCTTTGTCAATGTTTTTAATGGCGTTGTGCACATCTTCTTTGGATGCGCTGACACCTCTCATCATATATCGTTGATTACTCATGAGATAATAAGTTTGTTCTATTGGATGTGCAAAAGTAGTGATTATTTCGATTACAACCTTGATTTTGTGTGAGAAATGTGGAGTACCCTCTATAGGGAACACCCTGCCATCGGGCTATCTCCGGTTGTTGAACCGCCATCCCAGTCCCAGCATCAGGTGGTTGGGATCGTGGAAGTTCTGTAGCTGGTAGCCGGTGTGCAGGTAGAGGTTGCGGGTGATGGACGTCTTGAGGGCAAGCACCTGATACCATCCTTTTGTGTCTTCGCCCTTGTGCAGGAAGTGATAGCCTACACCGATGTTGATGGAGAAAACGGGCATGACAAATTCGCAACGCGCCGAGAGTCCGGCATTGAACTGCTCCTTGAAGGGAGGACGGTAGAATTTCGGTTTTCCGTGTTCGTCCGTGCCTGCCAGATGCTGCCGGATGTTGGCGCTTTCGTCATACTGCGCATCGAGCGAAAGTCCTGCCCGCAACATGCGGTGGAAGTTATACATCGGGTTGAAGTTGATGCCCGCCACTCCGAACGAGCCGGGTACCAATGTGCTGTTGTGGTTGTCCGCCCAGCCGCGTATCTTGGTGGCGCCGTAGAGCGTGAGGTCGTAACTGACGTGCGGCAGGAATGTCCGTTCACGTGGCGGCAGGGCGGCTTGTGCTTTGGAAAGGAACTGTTCGTCGCCGAAGTTGCGCGTGATGCCTATCCGTGCTCCTAAGGTATTGACGCCCGAATTGGGGTAGTGGGAATTGCCGTTGGAGAAGTGGCTGCCTTCCAAGCCGGCGGTGAGGTTCCAACGGGGAGACACCTGCCAGTTCAGGAAGAAGCCCAGGTTGATGTAGGCATTGATTTTGGAGCCTGTCACCAGGTTGTAGCGATTGAGGTTC
This sequence comes from uncultured Bacteroides sp., assembly GCF_910578895.1. Lineage (GTDB taxonomy): Bacteria > Bacteroidota > Bacteroidia > Bacteroidales > Bacteroidaceae > Bacteroides. The sequence continues at coordinate 59,312 of NZ_CAJTSC010000004.1, read as the reverse complement.
TCGTTATATTTTTTCCAGCCGAAAGATGCGCCGAAGTTCCATTCATAGTCCAGTGACAACCGTGGCGCGAGGGTGGCGATGCGTGAACTTTGGAAAACGTAGAGTGCTGCGGGCGTGCCTGTTTCCGTGTTGTTGAACAATGTGTTGAGGGAAAGCCCGATGCCTTGCGTGGTGTGCGGATAGAGTTTGCCCGGCTTGGAGTCGGGATTGAACTGGACGCCATATTTCAAATGACCGGACAAGAACGTGTTCATGTGCCGTCCGTCGGCGTTGCTCCCTTTGAAGAAACTGTTGGTGGGAGCCAGGTAAGCAGGGCGCACGTCCACTGACAATTTGTGGAGGGGGCGGTGCAGGGGATGGGGCAGAGTGTCTGTCTGTTCGGACATCGCAGCGCCTTGCGCCCCCAGTACGTTGACGGTCTGCCCCGCAAGGAGCAGGGTTACCAATAGTTTATGAATCGTTCTCATGGTTGTATAGGCTTGTGTTTTTTTACTCGTAATCTTGTTCCTTGTCACTTGTCGTTCTTTTGGTGTTCCAACTTGGAGCCAATCGTTCCTGTCGGTGTCTTGCTACATAGGATGCCTTGCACGGTGTAGGGTTTTCCCGTCCCGGCGTTGCGCAGAAAAAGGGTATAGTTGGCAGAATAAACCTGACGTTCGACTGTGCGCTTGATATTTGTAATGCCCTGTTGCAAGGTCACGGTATACATAAAGGGCGGTTGCACGCTCATTTCAACCAGGTCGTTTCCGTACTGGAAGTACTTTATGCGGTCGTTGCTGGGTTTCACTCCCTGAGAGATATCGGCAGAGGGGAGTTCGATGGTGGGGGGATTGTCGTCCGTTTGTGCAAAGTTAATCTCAGTGGGGCAGGAGAGTAGCACATGGCGGTACATATGCTCGTTCAGGTTGTAGGTGCGCACCTCCGGCTTGTCGGTGTACTTGTAATGTGACAGATAGAGTTCTTCTGCTGTTTCGGTATTCACAGACTCCGGAATGAGGCTGTATTCTATCCGGTCTATCACGTAACCGCTGCCGGAGTCTTGGGTGAGGAATATCTCTTGTTCCCTGCCGTAGTGTTCCTTGTTGCCTATCAGTATGGAAAAGTGGAAAGGACGTCCGGTGATATTCTCTCCGATGCACACTTGCAGTTCCCGGTCGTTGGAGCGGGTGAAGATTAGCTCCCGGGAGAGACCTGTTACTACGATTTTACCTTTGTCTTTCAAGTAGCAGGAGGGGATGATACCCATGTCTGTGCCGTCTAAAGTGTATAAATGTCCGGAAAGCCCGTAAACGTCGTTACCTTCGTAGGCGTTGACCAACAGCCACTCCGGGGTATTGAAGCGGAGAACCAGCGTGTCGCCGTCACCGCTGAGCGTGGCTTCGGTGAGGGGAAGTTTGACTTCATCCACAAACACGTCTCCGTTGCAGGCATGTAGGATGGGTAACAGTAGCAGAAACAGAAGGTACGGATAGCCATGCGGATGTTTCATGAGTCAGAGTAGTTTTGTGATTGATAATAGGATACAAAACTAAGATAACTTTTGAAATAAACTCTTGGAACCTGCTTAATTTTTCCGAAAAAAGTATTTTATTCTGCCATGCCTGTAATTGAGGAATATGCCGGGCGGCATGGAATATAAAAACGGACGGAAACCGGATGGGGAGAAATGTACCGGGGAACACGACCGGAGAGACCGCACAAACGGACAGGCGGAAGCGGAGAAACAGAAACGGAGCGGTGATGAACAAACGGATAAAAACAGGTGGGCGAAACATCCTCGCAAGGTGTTTATTGTCAGAGAGATATGAGTGCCACTCGTTTTCTGCATGGTGGAACTTTATTCCCAGCTTGCCGGGAACGCGTTCCCACCTCATTGGGAATACGTTCCCAACAAGCAGGGAACACGTTCCCAATTAAGTGGGAACATCGGAAGAAAAAGAAACTGTCAGTCACGAGGGAAGGATTTGCGGGAGCCGGAGAGGGTTATCACCCTTCGGGGACAAGGAGTAAAAGCCGATACTTCCGTAAATACATACGAAGAGTATCGGCTTTTACTTCTTTAGCGTCTCTGGCTGCTGTAAATGAAAGAACCGTGACACTGATGATGTGGATAAATCAAAAAAATCCGCGTTATCAGTGTCATCAGTGTCTAAAAGATTGTGTATGGGTTTTTCTCCCTTTTCAATCCCTATTTCTTCCTTTGGGGATTAGAACTCAACCTTCGGAGCCTGTTCGGCACCTTCGGCTGCTTCGAAATAGGCACGCTTTTCGAAACCGAACAGGCCTGCGAGAATGTTTTTCGGGAAACGGCGGATGGTTTGATTATACTCCTTGGCGGCATTGTTGAAGTTGGTGCGCGCCACGTTGATACGGTTTTCCGTACCTTCCAGTTGTGCTTGCAGTTCGAGGAAGTTCTGGTTTGCCTTCAGGTCGGGATAGTTTTCGGTAATGGCAAGCAGTTTGCCGAGGGCGGAAGTAACCGCACCTTGTGCCTTTTGGTATTCCGCCAGCTTCTCCGGTGTCAGGTCATTGGCGTTTACGGTCATCTGTGTGGCCTTGCTGCGCGCTTCTATCACACCTTGCAGTGTCTCTTGTTCGTGAGAGGCATAGCCTTTGACTGTATTTACAAGATTCGGTATCAGGTCGGCACGGCGTTGGTATTGTGTTTCAACGTTAGACCACTGTCCGCTGACGTTTTCGTCCATAGTGACAAGTCCGTTATAACCGGTAACGCCCCAAATGCCAAGAGAGGCTACACAAATGCCAAGAAGGGCTACAACAACAATGATGATAATGGTTGATTTTTTCATACTCTTTTTATTTATTGATTATTTGAATGTTGTTTCTTTTTAAAATCTTGACCCGGCTCCACCGCCGCCGCCCATGCCGCCACCGAAACTGCCGCCGCTAAAGCCGCCACCTCCGCTTCCGAAGCCTCCGCCTCCGAAGATGACAGGACCGCTGCCA